>NZ_JBOHHL010000029.1:0-60788 GCF_050725395.1 Aquabacterium sp.
TCATGATGGCGGGACTTGCTGGCTACCCTATTGTATCGGTGGGTGTAGGAAGGCCATTAAAGATCGCATTAACTTCAGCGCTGGTTTTTGGATTTATTGGCCTTTTTTTAATCGCATGTGATTATCAGCGCATGTACAATTTTTTTCATGGCAAAAATAAATCATCGCTGATGGATCTGGCTCAGATTCAAACGTCCTCTGTATTTCAATTTCACGCAAACTCCATGTGGCTCAATGTAATTGCCCTCAACGATGCTTTTGTGGAAGAGAAGTTGCAGGTGGCCGATTTCGTCCTCAGAGGGGTTCCCCAATATCAAACCATTTCAAAATATATTGCTTATCTTGTTTTGAGTAAAAAAGAAAAAGAAGCGCTGGATTTTTTGGAGGACTTCTCGCGCCGAGACCCTGCGGATTTCAAAGCTGTGGTGTTCGAATTGAACAGATTGGCGGCCACCGAAAAACAGTCGCACGCGATCTGGGGCTTTTTGCAGAGCCCATCCATGAAGATCTTAGTAGAACAGAGGGCGGCCGTATCGCCGATGCCGCCCTCACTGTCACTGGTTCCGTGAGGTGCATGGGTAGTCGCTGCCTCGCAAACCAAGTGTTGATACAGCTGCAGGGGGTGTGGTCCGGGGCATTACTTTTGCCTGGGGCGTGAGCGGTTAAGTGAGCGGTTAAAATCCGGCTTCTTCGCCCCATTCCATCATCCCACTTCCACCCATGTCCACCACCCCCAAGTCCCCCACCGCCATGGCCAACGCCATCCGTGCCCTTGCGATGGACGCCGTCCAGCAAGCCAACTCCGGCCACCCCGGCGCGCCCATGGGCATGGCCGACATGGCGGTGGCCTTGTGGGGCCGTCACCTGCGCCACAACCCCACGCAGCCGCACTGGCCCGACCGCGATCGTTTCGTGCTGTCCAACGGCCATGCGTCGATGCTCATTTACGCACTGCTGCACTTGACCGGCTACGACCTGCCGCTGGACGAGCTGAAGAACTTCCGCCAGATGCACAGCAAGACCCCGGGCCATCCCGAGGTCGGCATCACCCCCGGCATTGAAACCACCACCGGCCCCCTGGGCCAAGGCATCACCAACGCCGTGGGCATGGCCCTGGCAGAGAAGCTGCTGGCCACCGAGTTCAACCAGGGCGGCCACACCATCGTCGACCACCACACCTACGCCTTTCTGGGCGACGGTTGCCTGATGGAAGGCATCAGCCACGAAGCCGTGGCCTTGGCCGGTGCCTGGAAGCTGAACAAGCTGATCGCCCTGTACGACGACAACGGCATCTCGATCGACGGTCAGGTCGCCCCCTGGTTCATCGACAACACGCCCAAGCGTTTCGAAGCCTGCGGCTGGAACGTGATCGGCCCGGTCGATGGCCACGACGTCGATGCCGTCGACGAAGCCATCGTCAAGGCCAAGCTGAACACCGACAAACCCACGCTGATCGTCTGCAAGACGCACATCGGCAAGGGCTCGCCCAACCGCGCCAACACGGCCAAGGCCCACGGCGAACCGCTGGGTGCCGACGAGATCAAGCTGACCCGCGACACCATCGGTTGGCTGCACGAGCCTTTCGTGGTGCCCACCACGGCCTACGCCGATTGGGATGCCAAAGCCTCCGGCGACAAACTTGTGAGCGAGTGGGACGAACGCTTCGCCGCTTACGAAAAAGCCTTCCCTGAACTCGCCGCCGAGTTCACCCGCCGCATGGCCGGTGACCTGCCCGAGAACTTCGCCGAGATCGCCGTGGAATCCGTGGCCGCCGCGCACGACAAGGCCGAGACCGTGGCCAGCCGCAAAGCCAGTCAGATTGCGCTGGAATTCTTCACCGCGGCCTTGCCTGAAATGCTGGGCGGCAGCGCAGACCTGACCGGCTCGAACCTGACCAACACCAAGAGCACCCCCGCTTTCCGCGTGGACGCCGATGGCAAGGTGGCCACCACCGAAACCGGGCAGATCGGCCGCCACATCAACTACGGTGTGCGCGAGTTCGGCATGGCCGCGATCATGAACGGCGTGGCGCTGCACGGCGGCTACATCCCCTACGGCGGCACCTTCCTGACCTTCAGCGACTACAGCCGCAACGCCATCCGCATGGCCGCGCTGATGAAGCTGCGCGTGGTGCACGTGTTCACGCACGACTCGATCGGCCTGGGCGAAGACGGCCCCACCCACCAGTCGGTGGAACACGCCGCCAGCTTGCGCCTGATCCCCGGCCTGGACGTTTGGCGCCCGGCCGATACCACCGAAACCGCCGTGGCCTGGACCATGGCCCTGGCCAACAAGCACCGCCCGTCGGCGCTGCTGCTGTCGCGCCAGAACCTGCCCTATTCGCCCAAGACGGACGCGGATGTCATCACGCAAGGCGCGTACGTGTTGGCCGAACCCTCAGAAGTGGGGTTGAAGAAAAAGCCCCAAGCCGTGATCATCGCGACGGGGTCCGAAGTGCAGCTCGCCCTGCACGCGCAAACGCAGCTGGCCATCGAAGGCATCGCGGTGCGCGTGGTGTCCATGCCCTCGACCACGGTCTTCGACCGCCAGAGCCTGGCCTACAAGCAGAGCGTGCTGCCCGCCAACCTGCCGCGCATCGCGGTCGAGGCCGGCGTGACGGACTTCTGGTGGAAATACGGCTGCGCGGCCGTGGTGGGCATCGACACCTTCGGTGAGTCCGCCCCGGCAGGCGTGCTGTTCAAGCATTTTGGTTTCACCACGCAAAACGTGGTGGACACCGTGAAGGTGGCCCTGGGCCGCCGTCGTTGAACTGAACTTATTGATCGATTTTCAGTCTTTGTTTAAATCTCTCTGAGGACTCACATCATGGCTATCAAGATTGGCATCAACGGCTTCGGCCGCATCGGACGCATGGTGTTCCGTGCCGCCGTGCAAAACTTCAACGACGTCGAAATCGTCGGCATCAATGACCTGCTCGAGCCCGACTACCTGGCTTACATGCTCAAGTACGACTCGGTGCATGGCCGCTTCAAGGGCGAAGTCTCGGTCGATGGCAACACCCTGGTCGTCAATGGCAAGCCCATCCGCCTGACCGCCGTCAAGAACCCCGCCGAGCTGAAGTGGGACGAAGTCGGCGCCGACATCGTCGTCGAATCGACCGGCCTGTTCCTGACCAAGGAAACCGCCGAAGCCCACCTGAAGGCCGGCGCCAAGAAGGTCATCCTGTCGGCCCCGTCGAAGGACGACACGCCCATGTTCGTTTACGGTGTGAACCACCAGTCCTACAAGGGCGAAGCGATCATTTCCAACGCGTCGTGCACCACCAACTGCCTGGCCCCGATCGCCAAGGTGCTGAACGACAAATGGGGCATCAAGCGCGGCCTGATGACCACCGTGCACGCGGCCACCGCCACGCAAAAGACCGTGGACGGCCCGTCGAACAAAGACTGGCGCGGCGGCCGTGGCATCCTGGAAAACATCATTCCCTCGTCGACCGGTGCTGCCAAGGCCGTGGGCGTGGTGATCCCCGAACTGAACAAGAAGCTGACCGGCATGGCCTTCCGCGTGCCCACGTCCGACGTGTCGGTGGTCGACCTGACCGTCGAGCTGAACAAAGACGCCACCTACGAAGAAATCTGTGCCGAAATGAAGGCCCAGTCGCAAGGCGCCCTGAAGGGCGTGCTGGGTTACACCGAAGACAAGGTGGTAGCCACCGACTTCCGCGGTGAACCCTGCACCTCGGTGTTCGACGCCGAAGCCGGCATCGCCCTGGACAAGACCTTCGTGAAGGTCGTGTCCTGGTACGACAACGAGTGGGGTTATTCGAACAAGGTCATCGAGATGGCCCGCGTCATCGCCAAGTGACCCTTGGAGCTGTCCTCAAAAGCCCCCTCGGGGGCTTTTTTCATGGTCGAACGGTTTCTTTGTTGTGCCCAAATGTGTCCGCGCGGCCTGGTTTGCACATTGTGGGTGAGCGCTATTTCATAATCAGCGCTCTTTGCATTCCGGAGTGGTGTGTGGTGATCTGGCGAGGGCAGGCCTGCGGGCGGCGAGTTTTCTCGATGGGGCAGGTGGTCAAGGCCTTGTGGTGTGCTTGGGTGGTGTCTGTGCTGTCGGCAGGATCGGCCTGGGCCGAGCAAGCGCCCGAAGCTGCGCCCAGGATGGCGTTGGGCCTGATCGTCAAGCTCAAGGAAGCCAAGCCACCCTCGGTGGTGCGCTTGAAGGCGGCCGCCGTTCCCAGCGACGGCATGTCCCGGCAACGTGCTCGGATGGCCGATGCCGCCCGGCGCAGGCGGGTGTCCTTCCTGGTACAGCGACCGACGGCGTTTGCCGCCAATGTGATCCACTCGGGGCAGATCATGCCCTGGGCGGAGGCCAATGCCCAGGCCGAGCGCCTGCGGCTCGACCCGGACGTTGAATGGGTGGTGGTGAACGAGATCCTCACCAAGCAGGCCTATGTCTCCAGCCCCAGTTCCTTGCCGACCACGCCCTCCCAAAGCTGGCTGGGCTCGGTGACGACCACGGGCTTGCCGGGGCTGGCCAACATCGAGCCGGCCTGGGCCAAGTTGACGGACGGCCGGTCGCTGAACCCGGTGGTGGTGGCGGTGCTGGACACGGGCATCAGACCTCACCCCAGCCTGCAGGGACGCTACCTGGCCGGCTACGACTTCGTGTACCGCACGCTCATGTCCAACGATGGCGACGGCGTGGACCCCGACCCGACCGACCCTGGCGATGGCATCACGGCCAGCGACCTCCAAAACCACCCTGAGGTGTTCACCACTGCCGCGGGCTGTGAAAACAAGGTCACGGCCAGTTCGTGGCACGGGCTGGAAGTCGCGGGCACCCTGGGCGGCATCATCAACGACCAGGCCGGCATGCTGGCGCCGTTGCGGGGCGCCACCGGGTCCGAGGTCATCCTGCCTGTTCGCGTGGCTGGCAAATGTGGCGCCGAGGTGAGCAGCATCATCGAGGGCATGTTGTGGTCGGCCAATGTGCCCTACCAAGGCGGCCCTGCCTCGACCGTCAATCCGCATCCCACGGCCAGGGTCGTCAGCCTGAGTTTTGGCGGGGACGGGAACTGTTCCCTGGCCGCGCCAACGAGCGATCCGGGGTGGATCTATGCCCAGACGGTGGCCACCCTCAAGACGCAGGGCGTGCTGGTGGTCGCCTCGGCGGGCAATGGCGATGGCTCGACGGGTGAGGCGGTGCCCACCAGCCCGGCCAATTGCAGCAGCGTGCTGGCCGTGACGGCCCTGAATGCGCGCGGCTACAAGGCGGGCTATGCCAATTTGATCGCCAGCGGCATCGCGGTGGCCGGGGGGGATGTCAACACGCACGTCGACCCTCATCAATTGATCGACGATGGCGTGGTGGTGCCTTCGTATGACGGCACTTCTGCGTACGGCGCCCGGGCCATGGCCGGCACCAGCTTCGCCACGCCTCAGGCGGCGGGGGTCGCGGCCATGATGCTGGCGGTCAATCCGCAACTGACCGTCGATGAGCTGATCCAGGGCATCAAGGCTTCTTCACGCGCGCACGTGACTTCGGCCAATGTGACCGGTGTTCCGGCCAGCAGCCTTCCGCTGGGCAACTGCAGTGCTGGCAACCGCAGCCAGTGTTATTGCACCACCTCAACCTGCGGTTCGGGCATCCTGGATGCCGCGGCCGCCATTGATTGGGCTGCGGGGCACGCTGGCTCGTTCAACGGCCCCGGCGCCTACACCTCGCCCAGCACTTATTTCGTGCCCGCGCGGGAGGCCGCTGCCCGCCCCTCAGGCGGCGGTGGTGGCGGTGCCCTTGACTGGCCCGAGCTCCTGGGCCTGCTCAGCCTGACTGCGCTGGCGTCGTTCGGCTTGCGGCGCCCGGCTCAAAGCCGGCAGGCCGCGAAGCCCTTGCCCTGAGGCAGTTTGACCGCCGACAGGGCGACCTGGGTGTTGACGTCGGCCTGGGCCACCCGCACCACCTGCACTTCCATGGCCTGCCGCACGGTGACGACACGGGCGGTTCGGATGCCCCGCAGCTTCAGCGAGTTCAGCGCGGCATTGGCCTCGTCGAGGCTGCCATAGCGCCCCAGGGACAAGCCGGGTGAGAGGCTGGCCGGTGAGTGGATCTCTTCAAAGGACAGGCCCTTGATGCGGCGCAGTTCGTTCAGCTTGCGCGCCAGCATGTCCGCATCGACGTAGGGGCCCATGTAGGCCATCCACTGGCCGGGTACCGCCACGGTCTCGGTGCTCCAGGCACTGGCGCCCAGCACGGGTTTGAGGGTGGCCTCGACCTGGGTTTGCTCGGCAACTGTGAAGGGGCCGGCTTCCACGCAGATCGTGCGGCCTGCATTGACGGCGGCGGTGGCCGAAGAAGCGGGTGCAGGGGCTTCGGTGGCAGCGTCGCTGGCCGCCGGGCTCGGTGAACTGGGCGCCACTGGGGCGCTGGGCGGTTCCACCACGGTCAACTGATTCGCATTGACCTGTTGCTTCAGGCGTTGAGGCTCGCGCTGGGTGTCGGGTGAGGCGCCGACGAACTCATTCAGCCACCCGTGGCGCCAGGCATAGAAGCCCGCGTTGGCCAGCAACAGCACCAGGACCAGGGAACGCAGCATGTGGGTGTCAGGCAGGGAGTGTCGGGGATGGCGGTGATGATGGGGCCGCCAGGCGCACGCTCACGTCGCCGGTGGTCCAGCGTTGCAAGCCGGCGTCAGTATGCACGAGCAGGGCGCCCTGCTTGTCGACGCTGTAGGCCCGGCCGGTGTCGGTGGGGGCGCCACGCAACAGTGCGTTGTGGGCGGCGCCTTGCCACAGGTTGACTTCCTGGCCCGCCAGGGCGTCGCGCTGGGCATAGGCGGCCTGCAAGGGGGCGAAGCCTTCGGTGGCGAAGCGCAGCACGGCGCGCAGCAAGGACGGGGCGATCCACGTCCAGACCTGGCCGGCCGTGAGCGGCACTGGGCTGATGTCCTGCAAGCAGGTGTGTTCCAGGCTGGGCGCTTCCGGGGCGTGTTGCGGCCGCAGGTTGATGCCCACCCCGATCACCACCCAGCGTTGCCCGGCCGAAAGGCCGGGTGCCGGGGTGGCTTCGATCAGGATGCCGCCCAGCTTGCGCTGTTGCCACCACAGGTCGTTGGGCCATTTGAGGGTGATGGGGGCGCTGGCGGGGCCTTGCAGGCTGGCCAGGCCGACGTCCAGCGCTTCGGCGATGGCCAGGCCCACGGCCAGGGACAGGGCGCTGCCGCCGCCCGGTACCTGGTCCAGGTCCAGCGGCAGGCCCAGCGAGAAGGTCAGGCTGTCGCCGGCTCGGGCGATCCATTGGCGCCCATGGCGGCCGCGCCCGGCCGTCTGGTGGTGCGCGGCCAGCAGCATGGGTGCGGTGTCCCCGGCCCGGCCTCGCGCCAGCAACTGTGTGTTGGTGGAATCGGTCTCGGGCAGGACCTCCAGGCTGATGTCCGGGCAATCGGCCTGGGTGGCCAGCCAGATCTGCTCGGCGGCGGTGTTCAGGTCGATCATGGCCCGGCCGCTCAGCGTTTGCGGGTCTTGGCGGCCAGCATGGTGCCCCGGCACTGCTTGGCGCCGCACCAGCAGGCGTATTCGCGCTTCAGGGCGGCCGTCAGGCGGGCATCGATCACCAGGCCGTAGTCGAAGAACAACTCTTCACCTGGGGCGATGTCGCGCAGGGCTTTGAGGAAAACCCGGTTGCCGTCTTGTTCGGCTTCGACGTTGGGCGCGCAGGAATGGTTGATCCAGCGCGCCGAGTTGCCCTGATACTTCCCGTCGATGACGTGGCCGTCGTCGAGGTGAAAGTAAAAGGTGTGGTTGGGTTGATCGGGGTCGTGGGGGTGGCGGTCGAGGGCCGTCTCCCAGGTGATGATCTCGCCCTTGTACTCGATGACGGTGCTGCCGGCCTCGATGGGCTGGATGGCGAAAACCCCACGGCCGTGGATGCCGGACTGGCGGACCTGAATGCGCCGGCCTGACGCGGATATTTTGGGAAGTGCTTGCGTCATCGACAACTTTGGGTACATTGAAATGAGTGGGCGCGCGTGTGCGTGCGCACGCGTAAGAGCTGATTTTAGTTGGATAACAAATTCAAACCATGAGCAAAGCCCTGGTCATCGCTGAGAAACCTTCCGTCGCACAGGACATCGTCCGGGCCCTGACGCCCGTCGATGGCAAGTTCGACAAGCACGACGACTACTTCGAGAGCGCCAACTACGTGGTGAGCTCGGCCGTCGGCCACCTGGTCGAGATCAAGGCGCCGGACGAGTTCGACGTCAAACGCGGCAAGTGGAGCTTCGCCAACCTGCCGGTCATCCCGCCGCACTTCGACCTCAACCCGATCGACAAAAGCAAGGGCCGGCTCAACACCCTGGTCAAGCTGATCAAGCGCAAGGACGTCACCAACCTGATCAACGCCTGTGACGCGGGGCGCGAGGGTGAACTGATTTTCCGCCTGATCGCGCAGTACGCGCAGGAGAGCACCGCCACACTCAAGGCCAAGGGCCTGGGCAAGGGCGTGCAGCGCCTGTGGCTGCAGAGCATGACGCCGCAGGCCATCCGCGACGGTTTCGACAAACTGCGCTCCGATGAGCAGATGCAGCCGCTGGCCGACGCCGCGCGATGCCGTTCCGAGGCCGACTGGCTGGTGGGCATCAACGGCACGCGGGCCATGACGGCCTTCAACTCGCGCGATGGCGGGTTCTTTCTGACGACCGTGGGGCGCGTGCAGACGCCGACCTTGTCGATCGTGGTCGAGCGCGAGGAAAAGATCCGCAAGCACGTGTTCCGCGACTACTGGGAAATCCGCGGCAGCTTCGGCGCTTCGGCTGGCAGTTACGACGGCAAGTGGTTCGATCCTGCTTTCAAGAAGGACAAGGCGGCGGCTGAAGGTTCGGCCGAGGCTGAACTGAAGGCCGACCGGGTCTGGTCCGCCGATGAGGCGCAGGCGATTGCCGACGCGGTGCGTGGCAAGACCGGTTCGGTCACCGAGGAAGCCAAACCCAGCAACCAGTCCAGCCCGCTGCTCTACGACCTGACCACACTGCAACGCGAAGCCAATTCGCGCTTCGGCTTCAGCGCCAAGACCACGCTGTCGCTGGCCCAGGCCCTGTACGAAAAGCACAAGGTGCTGACCTACCCCCGGACCGATTCGCGCGCGCTGCCGGAAGACTATGTGGACGTGGTCAAGCAGACGATGCAGATGATCGCCAGCGAAGACCTGCCCGGCCCGCTGCGTGAACTGGCCCAGCATGCCGGCAAGGCCTTGAAAGAAGGCTATGTGAAGCCCGTCAAGCGCGTGTTCGACAACACCAAGGTGTCGGACCACTTCGCCATCATCCCCACGCTGCAGGCCCCGCGCAGCCTGACCGACATCGAGGCCAAGCTCTATGACATGGTCGTCAAGCGCTTCCTGGCGGTGTTCTACCCGCCGGCCGAGTTCATGGTCACCACGCGCATCACCAAGGTGCCGGCGGCGGGCAAGGAGCATCACTTCCAGACCAATGGCAAGGTGCTGGTCAAGCCAGGCTGGCTGGCCGTCTATGGCAAGGAAGCCCAGGATGACGACGCCACCCTGGTGGCCGTGCAGCCCAACGAGTCCGTCACCAATGAAGACGTGGTGGTGAACGCGCTCAAGACCAAGCCGCCCGCGCGCTACTCGGAAGCCACGCTGCTGAGCGCCATGGAAGGCGCCGGCAAGCTGATCGACGACGAAGAGTTCAAGGCCGCGATGCAAGAAAAAGGCCTGGGCACGCCCGCCACGCGCTCGTCCATCATCGAAGGGCTGATCATGGAGAAGTACATGATCCGTGAAGGCCGCGAGCTGATTCCCACGGCCAAGGCTTTCCAGCTGACCACGCTGCTGCGCGGCCTGGGCGTGGAAGACCTGACCAAGCCCGAGCTCACCGGCAATTGGGAGTTCAAGCTGTCCGAGATGGAAAAGGGCCTGTTGAGCCGCGAGGCCTTCATGGGCGAGATCGCGCAGATGACCCAGCGCATCGTGCAGAAGGCCAAGGAATACGACCGCGACACCATCCCCGGCGATTACGCCACCATGGCCACGCCTTGCCCCAACTGCGGTGGCACGGTGAAGGAAAACTACCGGCGCTTCACCTGCATCGGCAAGGCTTCCGTGGCGGAAGGCACCGAGGCCACGGGTTGCGGTTTTTCGATCAGCAAAAGCCCGGCCGGTCGCAGTTTCGAATTGCCCGAAGTCGAGCAACTGTTGCGCGACCACAAGGTGGGGCCGCTGGAAGGTTTCCGCTCCAAGGCCGGTTGGCCCTTCACGGCCGAACTCAAGCTGAGCCGCGACGAAGAGATCAACAACTGGAAGATGGAGTTCGACTTCGGCGACGATGCCAAGAAGGAAGAGGGCGGCGGCGAAGCGGTCGACTTCACCGGTTACCAGTCGCTGGGCCATTGTCCGAAATGCAAGGGCCGGGTCTTCGAGTTCGGCAGCAACTACATCTGCGAGAACGCCACGGGCGCCGCCACCTGCGACTTCAAGAGCGGCAAGATCATCTTGCAGCAGCCGGTGGCGCCTGAGCAGATGGGCAAGCTGCTGGCCACGGGCAAGACCGATCTGCTGGAGAACTTCGTGTCGAACAAGACGCGGCGCAAGTTCAAGGCCTTCTTGAGCTGGGACCCCAAGGCGGGCAAGGTGGGTTTCGAGTTCGAACCCCGTGCACCCCGCGTGCCGGCGGCCAAGAAAGCCGCGGCCAAGAAGGCGGCCTGATCGGTGCCACCCGGCCTTGGCCTGCACGAAGGCCGGGGTCGGTGTAAGGTTCTGGAACCTGCCTCGACCAATCAGGGTCTGATTTGTTCTTGCGTGAACCGGAGCCCGCCATGTCCTTCATCCGAACGTCCCGTTCCCCTGCCCATCCCGACAGCGGTTTGAGCCACTCCGTGCCCAGCGAGATCACGCCGCAGCAGGTCTACGCGCAGCGGCGTGAAGTGCTGCGCGCCATGGCGGCCGGCGCCGCGGGCGTCACCCTGAGCGCCTGGGCGGGTGGCGAGGCGCAGGCGCAAAGCGCCAATGTGGTCAAACGGCCCGGCAAACTGACCGCCCTGCCGGGTGCCCGCAGCGCGGTGTCCGGCGCCGTGGTGGCGGACAAGCTCACCCCCTACGAGGACGTGAGCGGCTACAACAATTTCTACGAGTTCGGCACCGACAAATCGGACCCGGCCCAGGCCGCCCACACCCTGAAGCC
The DNA here is from genome assembly GCF_050725395.1 of Aquabacterium sp. GTDB lineage: Bacteria > Pseudomonadota > Gammaproteobacteria > Burkholderiales > Burkholderiaceae_C > Aquabacterium. The sequence continues at coordinate 11,156 of NZ_JBOHHL010000029.1, forward strand.
CCGGCCCTGGGCCATCAGCATCGAAGGCGAGGTGGGCAAGCCGCAAAAGCTGGGGCTGGACGACCTGCTCAAGCTGGCGCCCATGGAAGAGCGCATTTACCGCCTTCGCTGCGTCGAAGGTTGGTCCATGGTGATCCCCTGGGTGGGCTATTCGCTCGCCAACATCATCAAGCGTGCCGAGCCCAACAGCCGTGCCAAGTACGTCGAGTTCGTCTCGCTGGCCGACCCGGCGCAGATGCCCGGCGTTCGCTCCAGTGTGCTCGATTGGCCCTATGTCGAAGGCCTGCGACTGGATGAGGCCATGCACCCGCTGACCCTGATGGCCTTCGGCCTGTACGGCGAGGTGCTGCCCAACCAGAATGGCGCACCGCTGCGGCTGGTCGTGCCGTGGAAATACGGTTTCAAGAGCGCCAAATCCATCGTCAAGATCCGCCTGGTCGAGAAGCAGCCCAGGTCATCCTGGGAAAAGGCCAATGCCTCGGAATATGGCTTCTATTCGAATGTGAATCCCAAGGTGGACCATCCGCGCTGGAGCCAGGCCAGCGAGCGCCGCATCGGCGACGGCGGCCTGTTCACGCCGCGCAAACCCACCCTGATGTTCAATGGCTATGAAGCCCAGGTGGGCCAGTTGTACGCGGGCATGGACCTGAAGAAAAACTACTGATGAAGGCCCTCAACCAGTGGCTGATGAAGCCTTGGGTCAAGCCCCTGGTGTGGCTGCTCTGCGCCTTGCCCTTGGGGCTGCTGGTGCTGGCCGGTGTGCAGAATCGACTGGGGGCCAACCCCGCCGAGAAAGTGATCCATGAAACCGGCATTTGGGCCTTGCGCTGGTTGTGCATCACCCTGGCCGTCTCGCCCTTGCGCGAATTGGCGTCTCTGCCCGCTTTGCTGCGGTACCGGCGCGCGCTGGGGGTGACGGCCTTCGTCTATGCCCTGCTGCATTTCCTGAGCTACGCCTGGCTGGACAAAGGCCTGGTGTTCGACGACATCCTGCGCGATGTGCTCAAACGCAATTTCATCCTGGTCGGCATGCTGGGCTTGATCCTGATGACGCCGTTGGCGCTGACCTCGTTCAACCGCGCCATCAAGGCCATGGGCGCCAAGCGCTGGCAGTCGCTGCACAAGCTGGTGTATGCGGTGGCGTTGCTGGGCCTGCTGCATTTCTACTGGAAGAAGTCCATCAAGCACGACCTCAACGAGGTCTGGTTGTACGCCCTGATCCTGGCCGTGCTGCTGGGATGGCGTGTCATGCGCCGTGGCCTCACCAGCCTTTGGCAGGTGCGCTGAACCCGGCCAGACATGCTTGAGCTGCTGTGGCTGTTCGTGCCTTTCTTTGCCCTGGTCCTGATGGGTTGGGGCGCGGCCCGAGCCCGCGTGCTGCCGCTGGAAGGCATCGCGGCCATGAACAGCTTTGTGTTGTTCTTTGGCTTGACCGCCATGCTGTTTCGCCTGGGCGCCAGTGGGGCGCTGCACCAGGGCGGTCTGCTGGGCCTGCTGCTCGCGTATGGATTGGCAGGCGCGCTGGTCACCACCTTGGCTTTGCTGTGGGGTGTCCGGCTTGGCCTGGTCCGGCGTGACAGCGGCCTGGCGGCCTTGGCCACGGGATTTCCCAACACCGGTTTTCTGGGCTTGCCCTTGCTGACCGGTCTGCTCGGGCCTCAAGCGGCCGGGCCCATCGCGGCCACCTTGATCGTCGATGTGCTGGTGCTGAGTTCGCTTTGCCTGGCCTGGGCCCACTCGCACCCCGCGAACGAGGCCCCGGGTGATGACCCGGCCGAGGCCTGGCATGCGGCCCAGGCCTCACTCAAGGGCGCCTTGCGCAATCCTCTGCTGTGGTCCATGGCCCTGGGCATGCTGGTGTCCTGGCGGGGTTGGACCTTGCCTCGCGCTGTGGACGAAACCGTGCGGTTGCTGAGCCTGGCCGCCACGCCCACGGCTTTGTTCACCCTGGGGGCCATCCTGGCGCGGGCCCAGGTGCAGGGCCTGGCCCGGTCAGGTGGCGGCTCCTCGGTTTGGGTGCCCGTGTCCATAAAGTTGCTGCTGCACCCCCTGCTGGTGTGCGCCGCGGGTTGGGGGCTGATGAAAGCTGGGGTGCCTTTGCCGCCGGCTGGTTTGCTGACGGTCACCTTGGCAGCGGCCTTGCCCTCGGCCAGCAATGTGTCGATGCTGGCCGAACGCGAAGGCGCCAACACCGCCTTGGTGGCCCGCATCATTTTGTGGACCACGGCCTGCGCCTTGCTGAGCCTGAGCGCCTGGGCGAGTGTGCTCGGTGGGCGACTTGAAACAATTCATTTCTAATTCCCCCCAAGAGCGGGGCAGGGATGCGCCAGGTTTTATTGGATGATTCCGGCCTGTCGTTCCATTAGAAAAAATTCAGGGAAACCCATGATCCTCCCTCCGATCAGCGGCGGAGCTTTGACGTCGCTGCCAGCATTGGGCGGCGAACTCATCTCCCGGCTGCGGGCAGCCTTGACCATCGGCCAGCACACCCGACTGGTGCAAATCGAAACCACGCTGCCTTCGGCCACCCTGGTGGTCGAGCGCATGGCGATCACCGAGGCCGTGCACGCCGACGAGCCTCTGTGGGCCGAGGTCGATTGCCTCAGCACTTCCGCCTACCTGGAATTGAAGGCCTTGACCGGTGAGCGCGTGAGCCTGCGCCTGCAGTTGGCCGATGGCAGCTGGCGCACCTGGCAGGCGCACGCCGTGGGTGCCGCCCAGCTGGGCGCCGATGGCGGCTTGGCCCGCTACCGCCTGACCCTGGCCGCCTGGACGCACTGGCTCACGCACCGGCGCGATGCGCGCATCTTCCAGGACCAGACCGCCCAAGGCATCACTGACACGGTCTTCAAGGCCTACCCGCAAGCGAAGGTGCGTTTCGAGTTGGCGTCGCCTGGCCCGGTGCGGGCCCTGACGACGCAGTACCGTGAAACCGATTGGGCCTTCGCCTGCCGCCTGATGGCCGAGGAAGGCTGGAGCTGGCGTGTCGAGCAGGGACCCACAGAACACACCCTGGTTGTGTCGGACCAGCAAGCCCCGCGGCCTGATCTGGGCGCCTTGCGTTTCAGCCGGCCCGATGTGCGGTCTGGCGGATTCCTCGGTCTGGGCCAGGGCCTGGTGGAAGACACCATCACGGCCTGGAGCGTGGGGCAGCGCGTGGGGACCAACGCGGTCACGCTGGCCGGCTGGGATGAACGCCAATTGGCGGGCGTGTCCTCGCAGGCTCGGGCGGTGAGCATCCCAGCCGCGGTGCCGGCTTTGGAACACTACCGGGGGCACGGTGAACGCCGACACGCCGATGGCCGGGTGAGCGCGGCTCAGGCCGCCAGCACTGCCGTGGCCGATGCCCGTGCCAGCGCCTTGATGGCCGCCCATGAGTTGTCGCACCACCGCACCCAGGGTCAAAGCGCCGTGCGTGCCTTGCAGGCATCGGCCAATTTCCGGATCACCGAGCACAGCCTGTACGCTGGCATGGGCAGCGCCGACCAGCAGTTCTGCGTGCTGAGCGTGACCCATGAAGCGGCCAACAACCTGGGTGCCGAAGCGGCGCAGATCCTCCAGTCCACCGACCTGGCGCAGGGCAGCTACCGCAACCGCTTCACGGCGGCACCGGCCTCGGCCCGCTTGGCGCCTCTGCCGGCGCACAAGCCCACCGCACCCGGCTTGCAGACGGCCATCGTCATGGCAGCCCCTGAGGAAGCTTTGACCACCGACCGCGATGGCCGCGTGCGGGTCCAGTTCGGCTGGCAGCGTGGCGCGTCGCCCCTGGCGGGTGGCCAGGTGGGCCCAGCCACCCCGGCCGGACAGGACACAGGGCACGCACCGGGCCACGATGGCAGTGGCACCTGGGTGCGCGTGGCCAAGTCCATGGCCGGGGCCAATTGGGGGGCGGTGTTCACGCCCCGCGTGGGCACCGAGGTGCTGGTCGATTTCATCGATGGCGACATCGACCGACCCATCGTCGTGGGCCAATTGCACAACGGCCAGCACGACCTGCCCTGGCCGGCGGGCGTCGATGCCGGCAGCAACCACCCTGGCACGGTGTCGGGCTGGCACCACCAGCAGTTGGATCGGCAAGGCGCCAACCAATGGCTGCTGGACGATGCCACGGGTCAGCTGCGGATGCGCCTGGCCTCGCATGGTGCGGCCACCGGCTGGAGCGAACTGACGCTGGGCCGCATGATCGGCCAAAGTGGGCAGGGCGGTTCAGGCCATGCCCACCGTGGCGCCTGGCTGGGCGAAGGCTTTTATGGTCACACCGACGGCTGGGCGGTGGTCCGCGCAGGCGGCGGTCTGCTGCTGAGCACCACGGCGCGGGCACGACGTGGTGCCAGCGTCCACAGCACGCAGATGGACGCGGCCGAGGCCGTGGGCCAACTCAAGGCCGCACGGCAACTGGGCAACACCCTGAGCCAGAGCGCGCGCCAGCAAGGCGCACACGGCTTGAGCAGCCACGATGCCGGGCAAGCGGTGCAGCATCACACCGACGCCATCGACCCCCAGGCCAAGGGCAAGTACGCCCAGGCGGTGGGCGGGCAGGCGGCGCAAAAAGCCCAAGGTCGGGCATTGGGCGATGCGGTGGAGCGCTTTGACGTGCCCATCATCCACCTGGACACGCCGGTCACCGCCAGCTTCGTGACGCCGGCCAGCATCAGCCTGTTCAGCGGGCAGGACACCAGCTTGAGCCTGCCGGGCGATGCGCACCTGAGCAGCGCCCACACGCTGAGCAGCGTGAGCGGTGAGACCACCAGCCTGTACACGCACCGCGGCGGCATCAAAGGCATCACCGCGAACGGGCCGCTGAGTGTGCGTGCGCACACCGACGGGCAGCAGATCTGGGCGGATCAGGACATCACGGTGCAGAGCACCACGGATGAAGTGCGCATCCAGGCCAAGGACAGCATCACCTTGACGGCGGGGCAGAGCCAGATCGTGATCAAGGGTGGGGACATCACGTTCACCATGCCGGGGAAGTTCACGGTGAAGGGGGCGAGCCATGATTGGAGTGGGGGAGGAAATCGTCCGGTACAGATGCCAGCCATGCCCGATACAAGGGTGGGCCTTTATGACGAACAGATTCGACTGGTTGTGGTCGGCACAGAAATTCCGCTAGGACATACCCCTTACCGCATCAAAGCGTCGAACGGCGAGGTATTCGAGGGCCTGACCGATGAAAACGGCTTTGCAGAAAAAATAGTCACCGACCAGCCATGCACTTTTTCAGTCGAGATTTTAAACATTGGAAGCTCTGTGCATGTGGGGGATGAGCCATGAGCGCGAAGAACAAAAACAAACCTGTCGCTGTGGCAAAAAAGGCGGGCAGCACCAACAAGGACCCTGGTACCTTGCTCAAATGTGAGGTAGATGCCAATGTTGGGTCTTGGATTCAACCGTCAAGTTGCTCGACTCATTTCATCAATGCTGATGCTGTTTTTCCGGAGGTGATCTTTGAATTCACCTCAGATGTGGAGGGGCCATATGAGTGGTCCTGGGATATCCGCTGGACTGCAGAAGCTTGTCCTCAAGCACATGGTAAAAAAAGATTCAAGGCCAAGAAAAGCAAGCTATACACAAAGCAAGGCAAATTTACATCAAACGAAAAGAAGTGGAAAGCCGATTTGGGCGTGGCGGTTGGCGGGGTGCTGACGGTCACAGTAAAGGCCGGGAACCTGACGTTTTTGAGAAGAGTCATCATCTTGGGAAAAAATCCTGGAGAAGAGAAAGTTCGGACAGAACTGGATACTTATCTGGAGGATTTCAAGAAGGAAATTGCGATTTCAAAAAAAATATTTCAACAAGAAAGTAAATTTCGACATTTTTACAGTGACGACATGCCCTTGGTGTCTTTTGATAATGGGTATGGTTTGGGGCAAATCACCAATCCAGAACCGACCTATGAACAAGTCTGGAATTGGAAGGCGCATGTCAAGCATGTGGTGACATCGTTCGTAAAAGACCTTCGAAAGAAGTCCGAGCGATATTTTTCATCACATCCCGGAGGCACGGAAGATCAGATCGATACCGAGACTTTGGTTTTCTACAATGGGGCGAATCACCATTATCACGTGTGGTCCGAAACATCCAAAACTTGGGTGGTGAACGTTAACGTTATTTGCGACCCCACGCAATCGAACAAAGGGTGGAATGGGGTTGACGCCAAAAATAAGGGGCTTTCCCTTGCAGATCTTCAAGGCGGCAAGGGGTCGACCGCCGTTTACACAGGACGTTGTTACGCGGAGCATGTGCAAAATGCGAATAAATAAACTATTCCAACTATTGCTTGCTTGGCAATTAAGTGCGTCTGTGTATGCTTGTGTAGACGGCCATGATGGGTCCGCACCCCTTGAACAAGGAAGATATCAAGTATCGCGGATTGAATGCGATGGGCATCGTTATGTTTTAAGGTTTGATAAAAAAAATGCGCGAACAACCTTGATTTATAAGGGGGTGCGTCAGGTAATTGATGATGTCCCCGTTCATCAGAGTCCAGTTTTAGTTGATTCCGCCATGTGGGTAAGATTGCTCCCGCTTGAAAAGCAGCCGTATCTCAAAAATGGAATAATTGCTTTAACCTTGGCAAGGAAAAGTAAGGTTGGCTCAACTGGTCAGTGTGGGGCGGGCAGAGAAGTTGATTTGATTATATTTGACGTCTTGAAACCGAGGGTCAAAAAGCTTTCAAAGTATGTGCTTGAAAGTTGTCTTGATTCTGTGAGTATTGCACTTGATGGCGCACGTATTTTGGATGCTTTTTCTGTAGAGAACGGCGAACTGGTGGGGGAGTACGATGACATTCGGGGCGAGCAAGGCGTAAAAAAGAAATTTCTGCCGTAGGATGATTGCAATGCCATGAAACACCCGAGAGCGATCAAACCTGTATGCGTTGATGTTCCGTGGGGGCGCAAATGAATCGGAAGACCATGGTCCTGTTATTCGCAGTTGCCGCCCTGAGTTGGTTAATCGGGTTCAGGTGGGAGTCCATCATGGAAGAAAGAAATCCACCATTGGTGCACAGGTTAAAAGCACCATTGATGTTGGCTGGGGGTGAGGCCAACGATCACCAATATCTGCTTCCTGCAGGAACCAGTCTGTACTTCGACCAAGCTTTTCCGGAAGGATTCGTGAGGTACAAAATTTATGTGAATGTGGAGGGCGTTTCATTGGATGCCGCTCCGCCAAAAGATAAATTCTGGTTGGATCCTTTGACTGCTTTCCCGGTCAGACAAGAACAGCTGGGCAAGCTTTTGAAAGACTATCCATTGACCAAAGACGAGTTGCGCGGAATCTTGGGCAGTGGCGGTTTGTCAAAGGACGATATTCGCGCTCTGCTGGATGAATATTCTCGATGAGCTTGAGTGGCTTCTGAGTGTGTTGGCGGTGAGGGATGAACAGGTGATGGGGTTCGATCTAATCAGGGCTCAAACCACCTCGGCCACCACCTGATTGCGCCCGCGCGCTTTGCCCTGGTACAGCGCGCTGTCCGCCCGATTCACTGGCGCGTCCACGGGCTCCTCCAGTCGGTGGCTGCTGACACCAAAGGTCATGCTGACCTTGATGCACTTCGAGTCCACGAACACCTCGACCTCGGACACTTTCTCGCGCAGTCGCTCAGCCACCATGGTCGCTGCCTGCAGGGTGGCATTGGGCATCAGGATCAAGAATTCCTCACCGCCCCAGCGCGCCACGCTGTCTTGCTCGCGCACGGCCTGGCTCAACACCTGGCTCACGGACTTGAGCACCGCGTCGCCCACGGCATGGCCATGTTGGTCATTGATGGACTTGAAGTGGTCGATGTCGGCCAGCACGAAAGCCAGCGGTGCCAGGTGCCGCTTGCGCTGCGTCAATTCGTAGTCGGCCACCTCCAAGAGGCTGCGGCGGTTGAGCAACTTCGTGAGGGGGTCGGTGGTGGCCAGGATGCGCAATTGTTTTTCCGCTTTGCTGACCAGCTTCATGTACAGGTTGGACAGGTAGAACAGCAGGGCGAAGGTGGCCGCGAGATTGAAGGCCCGCAAGGTGGACAGCACCTCGGCGCTGAGTTCGTGGAGGGGCCGCAACTGGTGCATGGTGAGGTCCAGGGCCACGTAAAGCACGAAGACGAGGCCCGACAGGAGGTACTTGGACGAACGCCGGCGCATGGAGCTGATGACCACCACCGGCACCATCACCAACAGGTAGTAGTGGAAGCCGCTGTCCCAGCCGATGGACCGCACGGCCAGTGCCGCGTGAATCAGCACTTCGGACACGATGAGGATGGCGGCCAGCATGTTGCGCCGCATTTTCAGGCAGCCATAACTGACCGTGAACAAGGTCACGCTGCCCAGGTTGACCCAAGCCATGGTGGTGGCGTCGAGCCAGTAGAACACGCCAGCAAACAGCAGGTGAGTGACACCGGCCACAAGGCTGACCTGGTACATCAGCTTCCAGAAAGAGCGCGAAGTGTCGCGGGATCCAGGCTTGACGGGGGTGGTGGCAGAAAGGGTCGACATCGTCCTCGGATATCGACCCCTTTTTGCCTGAACTTTAGGCCAGCCTGGCTTTGGGGCGGGTCAACACGCTTTTCAGCGCGACGCCCGTGTGGGTGCGCGCCTTCACCAGCGCTTCGGGCGGGCCTTCGGCGACCACCTGGCCGCCACCGGTGCCGCCTTCCGGCCCCAGGTCCAGCACCCAGTCGGCTTCGGCGATCACGTCCAGGTCGTGCTCGATGACGATGACGCTGTGGCCGGCGTCGACCAGGCGGTGCAGCACATGGATCAGCTTGGCGACGTCGGCCAGGTGCAGGCCTACAGTGGGCTCGTCCAGCACGTACAGGGTGTGCGGCGCCTTCTGGCCGCGGCGCGTGATGTCGTCGCGCACCTTGGTCAATTCGGTCACCAGCTTGAGGCGCTGCGCTTCGCCCCCGGACAAGGTGGGCGAGGGCTGGCCCAGGGTCAGGTAGCCCAGGCCCACGTCCTGCAGCAGCTTGAGCGGGTGCGAGATCGACGGCATGGTGCCGAAGAACTCGACGGCCTCGTCGACCTCCATTTTCAAGACGTCGCCGATGTGCTTGCCGCGCCAGGTGGCGGTCAATGTTTCGGCGTTGAAGCGCATGCCGTTGCAGGCGTCGCAATGCACTTTCACATCGGGCAGGAAGGCCATTTCGATGGTGCGCACGCCCTGGCCTTCGCACTCGGGGCAGCGGCCATCGCCGGTGTTGAAGCTGAAGCGGGCGGCGGGCCAACCGCGGGCGCGCGCTTCCAGCGTGTCGGCGAAGAGCTTGCGGATGGTGTCCCAGAAGCCGATGTAGGTGGCGGGGCAGGAGCGCGGGGTCTTGCCGATGGGTGTCTGGTCGACTTCGAGCACGCGGTCGACCGCGCCCCAGCCGTCGACGCCCGCGCAGCCGTGCCACAGCGGTGCAACGGTGGCACGGTCGCGCGGATTGATGGCGACGGCGGCCTGCACATTGGCCAGCAGCACGTCGCGCGCGAAGGTGGACTTGCCCGAGCCGCTGACGCCAGTGATGGCGACCAGGCGCTTGAGCGGCACCGAGGCGGTCAGGTCTTGCAGGTTGTGCAGGCGCGCGCGCTTGACGGTGAGCAAGGGCGTGTCGGCGTCGGGGTGGCGGCGCGGGTTGAGCGGGTGCTGCATGGGTTCACGCAGGCAGCGGCCGGTGATGGAATCGGGCGCGTCCATGATGCTTTGCACCGTGCCTTGCGCGACGACGGTGCCACCGCGCACACCGGCGCCGGGGCCGATGTCGATGACGTGGTCGGCGCGGCGGATGGTGTCTTCGTCGTGCTCGACGACGACGAGGGTGTTGCCCTCTTGGCCGAGCGTGTGCAGGGCGTCGAGCAGCAGCTGGTTGTCGCGCGGGTGCAGGCCGATGGTGGGCTCGTCGAGCACGTAGCAGACCCCTTGCAGGTTGGAGCCGAGTTGCGCGGCCAGGCGGATGCGCTGTGCTTCGCCGCCCGACAGCGTGGGTGCGGCGCGGTCCAGGCTCAGGTAGCCCAGGCCGACCTGTTCCATGAAGCTGAGGCGCGACTTGATCTCGCTGACGATGTCGCGGGCGATGGTGGCTTCGCGGCCATTGAGCTTGAGCTGTTCGCCCCAACCGCGCGCGTCCTTGACGGACAAGGCCGAGACGTCGGCGATGCCCTGACCACGCAGCAGCACCGCGCGGGCCACGGGGTTGAGGCGCGCGCCGTGGCAGGTGCTGCAGGCGGCGTCCTCTTCCACGCCTTCGACATCGGGCTCGGCGAAGGTTTGCTCGCGGCCCTTGTTGTCGTCTTGCGGGGAATCGTCGAGCACCTTGCGTTGTTCGCGGGTCAGCTCCAGGCCGGTGCCGACGCAATCGGGGCACCAGCCGTGCTTGCTGTTGTAGCTGAACAGGCGCGGATCCAACTCGGGATAGCTGGTGCCACACGAGGGACAGGCGCGTTCGGTGGAGAAGACCTTGACCTGGCCAATGTGCAGGGTGGAATCGCCATTCGTCAGGGCTTCGGACAGGCCATCCAGTGGCGTCAACAGGTTGACCACGCCCTTGCCATGTTCCAGGGCCTTGGCCAGCAGCTCGCGCAACTGCGCCTCGTTGGCGGCGTTGACCACGATGTCGCCCACCGGCAGTTCGATGGTGTGCTCGCGGTAGCGGTCGAGCTTAGAGGCTTCGGTGCGGCCCCAGCCTGCGGTGGCCACGAATTCCCCATCGACGCGCAGGTGCGTGAAGCCGCGCGCGGCGGCCCACTTGGCCAGCTCGGTGTAGATGCCCTTGCGGTTGACCACCAGCGGCGCCAACAGGCCGATGTGCTGGCCCTTGTAGTCGCGCAGCCACTGCGCCGCGATGGCCTCGGGCGTTTGCGGCAGCACGGGGATGGGGTGGCCGTGGTGGTCGATGCAGGCGGGGTTGGTGCAGTGCTGCACGCCCAGCTTCACGTACAGCAGGCGCAAAAAGTGGTGCACCTCGGTGGTGGTGCCGACGGTGCTCTTGCGGCCGCCGCGCGACAGGCGCTGCTCGATGGCCACGGTGGGCGGGATGCCGTAGACGGCGTCGACCTCGGGGCGGCCGGCGGGCTGCACCAGCGAGCGTGCATAGGCGTTCAGCGATTCAAGGTAGCGGCGTTGGCCTTCGTTGAAGAGGATGTCGAACGCCAGGGTGGATTTGCCCGAGCCCGACACACCCGTGACCACGTTGAACTGGCCGCGCGGAATGTGCACGCTCAGGCCCTTGAGGTTGTTCTCGTGCGCGTTGACGACCTCGATGCTGGTGGCGCCGGGCGCGTGCAAGGCGCGTTCGCGCCGGTCTTCGCGGCGGCGATCACGGCGTGCCTTGATCAGCGATTGCAGCGAGACGCCGTCCTGGCGTTCGTCCGAGGGCACGTCGACGTGGTAGCCGGCCAGACGCTCGGCCGCGATCAAGGCGGCACCGCTCATGCCCATCGCGTCTTCGTATTCGCGCAAGGCCAGGGCCGTGTGAGAGCTGGTGTGCTGCTTCAGGTCATCGGGGGCGCCAGTGGCGACCAGTTGGCCGCCCGCGTCGCCGCCCTCGGGGCCGAGTTCGATCAGCCAGTCGCAGGCGCGGATCACGTCCAGGTTGTGCTCGATCAGGATGATGGAGTTGCCGGCATCGATCAGCTTGGCGAAGGCCTTCATCAGCTTGGCGATGTCGTCGAAGTGCAGGCCAGTGGTCGGCTCGTCGAACATGAAGAGCGTGCCCTTGCGCGCCGTGCGCTGGCCACTGCTGGACGCGTGCTTGGCAGCATCGACCAAATGGCCGGCCAGCTTCAGGCGCTGTGCTTCGCCGCCCGACAAGGTCGGCACGGGCTGGCCCAGCTTGACGTAGTCCAGGCCGACATCCACCAGCGGTTGCAGCGTGCGCACCACGTCGACATCCTGCGCGAACAGGCGCGCGGCTTCGGCCACGGTCAACTCCAGCACATCAGAGATGCTGAGCTTGCGGTTCAGGCGTTCGATGGTGACTTCGCGCACCTCGGCGCGGAAGCGTGTGCCGTCGCAATCGGGGCAGCGCAGGTAGACGTCGCTCAGGAACTGCATCTCGACGTGTTCGAAGCCCGAGCCGCCGCAGGTGGGGCAGCGGCCCGTGCCCGCGTTGAAGCTGAAGGTGCCGGCGGTGTACTTGCGTTCGCGCGCCAGTTCGGTGACCGCGAAGATGGTGCGCACCGCGTCGAAGGCGCCCACATAGCTGGCGGGGTTCGAGCGTGCCGTCTTGCCGATGGGCGACTGGTCGACGAAGCTGACGCTGCTCAGCCAATCGGCGCCCAGCAGTTCATCGTGCTCGCCCGGGCTTTCGGTGGCCTGGCCGAAGTGGCGCAGCAGGGCCGGGTGCAGGATGTCCTGGATCAAGGTGGACTTGCCCGAGCCCGACACACCCGTCACGCCCACCAGCCTTTGCAGCGGGAATTCAACGGTCAGGTTCTTGAGGTTGTGCTCGCGCGCGCCCTGCAGGATCAGTTTGGGCGTGCTGGCCTGCACGGGGCGGCGCAGGCCGATGTGGATGCTTTTGCGGTTGCCCAGGTAGGCGCCGGTCAGGGTGTCGGCATCCTTCAATTCATCCGGCGTGCCATCGAAGACGATCTGGCCGCCCTGGTGGCCCGGCCCGGGGCCCATGTCGATGACGCGGTCGGCAGCCAGCATCACGGCGGGATCGTGCTCGACCACCACCAGGGTGTTGCCCGCATCGACCAGGCGCTGCATGGCCTCGTTGATGCGGTTCATGTCGCGCGGGTGCAGGCCGATGCTGGGCTCGTCCAGCACGAACAGGGTGTTGACCAGCGAGGTGCCCAGCGCGGTGGTCAGGTTGATGCGCTGCACTTCGCCGCCCGACAGCGTGCGGCTTTGCCGGTCGAGTGTGAGATACCCCAGGCCGACATCGACCAGGTACTTCAAGCGGTTGCGCACTTCGTCGAGCAGCAGTTGCAGGGCTTCGTCGTGGCCGCGCGATGGCAGGGTCACGAAGTTGAAGAAGCGCTGCAGTTGCTGGATGGGCAGCAGCATCACGTCCTGCACGTTCAGGCCGGGCAGGGTTTCGAGTTTCTCGCGTGGCAAGGCCACGGCTGCGGGCATGAAGCGCTTGGCCGGGGCCAGCACGGCATCGGCATCTTGGATGCTGCCCAGGCGCCACAGCATCGATTCGGTCTGCAGGCGCGCGCCATCGCAGGTGGGGCAGGTGGTGTAGCTGCGGTACTTCGACAAGAGCACGCGGATGTGCATCTTGTAGGCCTTGCTTTCCAGGTAGTCGAAGAAGCGCGTGATGCCGTACCACTGCTTCTTCCAGTTGCCCGTCCACGCCGCATCGCCATGCAGCACCCAGTGCTGGTGTTCGGCGCTGAGCTGCATCCAGGGCGTGTCGCGCGGGATGCCAGCGGTGCCCGCGTACTTCAGCAGGTCGTCCTGGATCTCTTGCCAGGCGGGCGTCTGGATGGTCTTGATGGCGCCTGACCGCAGCGTCTTGTGCTTGTCGGGGATGACCAGGCCCCAGTCGACGCCAATGACGCGGCCGAAGCCCCGGCAGGCCGGGCAGGCGCCGGAGGCAGAATTGAAGGAAAACATGCCCGGCGTGGGCGCGCTATAGCGGCGGTTGCTCTCGGGGCAGTGCAGGCCGCTGGAGAAACGCCACAGTTCGGGTTCTCCACCGTCCTCGCCTTCCGAGGGCGCCTCGGGCAGTGCGTAGACGGTGATGTGGCCGCCACCGCGCTTGAAGGCCACTTCCAGCGCTTCCATGACGCGTGGCAGGTCGAGGTCAAGGCCGCCAGGATCGGCGCCGATGCGGAAGCGGTCGGCCACCACGTCCAGCACCAGGCGTTCGCCGGCCTGGGCTTCCAACGCAGCGGCCTTGGCGGTCTTGGTTTTCTTGGCAGGCTTCTTGCCGATGTCATCAACGGCGGGTGCGGTGGGAGCGGTCTTGACCACCCGCTGCGCCTGGATGCGCGTGAAGCCGCTGCTGGACAGCCATTCCTGCATCTGCTCGGTGCTGGTGTTGGCGGGCAGTTCGGCCCCAAAGGTGACGACCACACGGCGGCCACCGGGCGTTTGGGCACAACGCGCCAGCAAGGTCGTGTACACCGACTGCGGCGAGTCTTCCGACACGAGTTGCCCGGTGTCCTGGTCGAACAATTGCGCCGCCCGGGCGAACAAGAGCTTCAGGTGGTCGTTCAGCTCCGTCATCGTGCCCACGGTGGAGCGCGAGGTGCGCACCGGGTTGCTCTGGTCGATGGCGATCGCGGGTGGCACGCCGTCCACGCGGTCCACGGCGGGGCGGTCCATGCGGTCCAGGAACTGGCGCGCATACGCGCTGAAGGTCTCGACGTAGCGGCGCTGGCCTTCGGCGTACAGCGTGTCGAACACCAGCGAGGATTTGCCCGAGCCACTGGGGCCCGTGACCACGGTCAGCTCACCCGTGCGGATGTCCAGGTCGAGGTTCTTGAGGTTGTGCTGGCGGGCACCGCGGATGCGGATCGTTGACGACATGGAGAAGACCTTGCGCAGAGGAGGGCTGCCGAAGCAGTGGCGCAAGCATTCTAGGGAATCGTCAATGACCTTGTGATTTCACCGACAGGCCCCGCCGAGGCCTCGCGTTCAGGCCTGTGCCAGGCGCTGGATGGGTTGTTCGTCGCTCAGGTTTTCGCACAGCAGGCGCAGGCGGTGCATGTCGTTGGGCTGCAGATTGCCGGCGCGCAGCATGATGGCCCGCTGGATCGCGCGCAGCCGGAATTGCAGTTCGTTCTCGATCGCTTCCAGTTCGCCCGCGTCGTGGTGGTCCACGGCTTCCTTGCTCCACAGGCCGCTGGCGTTCCAGCCCAGGCGCAGTCGGTTGAGCAGGTGCTGGGCCAGGCCCAGGGCGTCTTTCAGGGCCGGGGATTCGGCGATGGTCAGCAAGGCGCTGGCATGGTCCTGGGCGGTGAGCATGGCCTGGTCGAGCTTGGCCAGGTTCAGGCGGATCTGCTCGTCGCTCGAGGCGGTGGACAGGGCTTCCTGCGTGCGCACGGCCTTCGAGATCAAGCCCACCCACTGCAAGTCGAATTCGCCAGGCACCACGCGCAGGGCGACGCTGGCGCGGGCCAGGTGAGGCTGCTCGCCGCGCAGCACGTTCAGCGCGGCCTCGGTCACGGCCAGCAGCATGCCTTGTGGCGAGATCTGGCCGCGTTGCAGCGCATGGGGGTAGCCGGAGCCATCCAGGTGCTCATGGTGCTCGGCCACGGCGCGCGCCACGATGGGCGGGTAGTTGGTCAGCTGGGTGATCAGCAGGTAGCCGATGTGCGGGTGCACCACCAGTTGCAGGTAGCTTTGGAAGTCGAGCGCGCGGTCGGCGTCGGCCTCGTTGAATTGCGGGGCGATGTACATCTCGCCGAGGTCGTGCAGCAGGCCGCACAGCATGGCCAAGCGCAGGTCGTGGACGCTGCCGCCGTGCTCCAGCATCAATGCGCCGTTCAGGGCCATGGCCTGCACGGCGTGCTCGTAGGTGGCGGGGCGAGAGGCCTGCGCGGCCGTGAGCAGCAGTTGGGCCACCGAATGCAGTGGAATGTGGGCGGCTTCGCGCACCAGTTTTTCGGAATGGCGCAGCAGCAGCGTGGTCAGGGGCGTGTCTTGTGTCAGCAGCGTCTTGAGCGACTGCACCAGCGAGTGCGGCGTCACGCCGTCCTCCACCATCAGGCAGCTTTCCAGGGGCTGGCGCAGCTGGCGGTCCAGCAGTTTGCGTTGCAGTTCTTGCGACACCGGCTGGTTGCGCGCCCACAACTTGATCCCCGTCATGTCGAAGATGTCGTGAGAGGCAATGATGTGCTTGGTCTCGCTGGCTTCCAGGATGGTGGCCAGGGCATGGGGGTTCGCGGTCGAAAAACTGGCGACGCGAGCGGGGGTGTTCATGACGGATCTCCTGACGATGGTCTTCGTCTGTGATTCGGCAGAAGTCACGCCCGGATTGAGGCCTCAATGGTTACCGGATGTATCAGGCGTTGTGTCAAGGGAAGGTCATCCGTTCGGCCAGCTCGCGCAGCTTGGGGTTCTTGGCGTAGATGATCTTCAAGTCCTTGTATTCGGGCCTGGCGAGGTGCACGCGCATTTTCTTCAGCGTCTGCTCGGGCAAAACGGTGACCGCGAAATTGGCGATCGCGAGAGGAATCATGCCGCCCGGGTCGGCGCTGCCCGAGATCTCGACCTCGGTGTGCTGCGGGTTGACCGGCGTCAGGCGCCACTTGGCGCGCATGCTGGGCAGGCGCACGAAGCCTTCCTGGCGGGGCAGGATGCCTTCTTCGCTTTCGACGTCGGCGTGGATGGTGAGGGTGACCGGGTCCTGCCGGACCTTGACGTGCACGATGACGTCGCGCGGACTGACGGGCCAGATGCCTTTCATGGCCAGGTACACGTAGGAGTCATCGACGTGCTCACCCTTGATGAAGCGGGATTCTTTCAGCATGAAGAACCACTCGGGCATGGCCGGCACGTCGGCCAGCATGGCGGCCACCTGGCGCAAGGGGGCGTCGATCTGCATCACGCCCCGGAAATTCTTCAGCACCTGGCCGGGCACCTCGCGGGTGTAGAGCTGGATGCCTTCGGTGTCCTTGTGCAATTTCCAGTCTTCCTGGGCCAAGGCCTGGGACGGAAGCAGTGCAAAAGTCAGCAAAACGGCCAACAAGGTGGCGGACAGGGGGCGTGGGTTCCACATGGCGTGATTATGGGTCGCGCGCTTTGTGGCCTAATAGAGGGTTAATCATCCATCACCGGAGCCATCCATGGGCAACAAGATCGTCACCGAAGCAGACCGCAAGGCCACTCCCCGTCCCCCCGCCATCCCTGGCGTGACCCCCACGACCGGCAAGGGCCAGAAGCGCAGCCTGGAACGTGGCACCGCCACCCGCAGCAAGAAGAACCCTGGCAAGCGTTCGAAAAGTGGCGGTTAAAGCCTTTTCGGGTCGAGCAAGAAAAACGGGCGCCTGCGGGGCGCCCGATTTCATGGTGCGGTGAAAAAAGGGCTCAGCCCTTCTTCTCGCCCAGCAGCACGGGCTTGAGCGAGGTGTCCACCGGCTTGTCGCCCAGCCAGATCTTCAGCAGGGCGTTGTAGAACAGGGGATCGGGCAAGGGCTCGACGATGGGCTTGCCGTTCAGGGTCAGCACGGTGCCGGTGCCGGGCACCCAGTCGGACAGGATGACGTCGCCCTTCTTCAAGGCGCCGATCGTTTCGAACATCTCGCCGAACTTCAGCAACTGGTTGACGAACTTGGTCTTCTCGTCTTTTTCCAGGTTCTTGTTGATCGCGCCCATGAAGCTGGAGCCGAACTCCTCGCCGCTCACGTCGCGCATCATCACCAGCTTGAAGCGCTTGGGCCCCGGGGCGCCCAGGATGTCGGCCACGGTGGTTTTCTTCTCGTTCAGGTAGATGCCCAGCACATAGACCTTGAACAGCACCTTGATGCGAACGCCAGCGTTGCTGAGCACCAGGTCTTTGCCCGCCACCTTGGCGTTGTCTTCCAACTGCACGCCGGCCACGTCCATGGCTTGCACGGGCGCTTGCGTGGCCAATGCCAGGATGGCGGCGGTAAGGATCGATGAAGTGAATCGTTTCATGGGGTCTCTTCCGGTTTGAAGTTGATCAAGCAGCCGCGTTTTCAAGCTTGAAGACGCTGACCACCTTGGCCAATTGACTGGCCTGGTTCTGCATGGATTCCGCGGCGGCCGCGGCTTGTTCAACCAAGGCCGCATTCTGCTGGGTCACGCCATCCATCTGGTGGATGGATTGGTTGACCGACTCGATGCCATGGCTTTGCGATTGGCTGGCGGCGGTGATTTCGCCCATGATGTCGGTCACGCGTTTGACGCTGGCGACCACGCCGTCCATGGTGGTGCCCGCCTGGCTCACCAGCTTGCTGCCCAAAGCCACTTGCTCGACCGACTCGCCGATCAGCCCCTTGATTTCCTTGGCGGCCGTGGCCGAGCGTTGGGCCAGGCTGCGCACCTCGCCCGCCACCACGGCGAAGCCGCGGCCTTGCTCGCCAGCACGGGCCGCTTCCACGGCGGCGTTCAGCGCCAAGATGTTGGTCTGGAAGGCGATGCCATCGATCACGCCGATGATGTCCACGATCTTGCGCGAAGAAGCGTCGATCGAACCCATGGTGGCCACCACCTTGGACACGACCTGACCGCCTTCGGCCGCGACGTCCGAGGCCGAGGCCGCCAGCTGATTGGCCTGGCGCGCGTTGTCTGCGTTTTGTTTGACGATCTGCGTCAGTTCGGCCATTGAGCCCGATGTCTGTTGCAGCGAGGCCGCCTGTTGCTCCGTGCGGTTGGACAGGTCCAGGTTGCCCGAGGCGATCTGGGTCGAGGCCGAGGCGATGGATTCGGTGCCCAGCCGCACTTCGCCCACGATGCGTTGCAGGCTGGTGTTCATGTGCTGGAGCGCCTGCATCAACTCTCCGGTCTCGTCCTTGCTCTTGGTGACGATGGTGCTGGTCAGGTCGCCCTGGGCCACGCGCTTGGCCACGGCCACGGCGCGGTTCAGGGGGATGGTGATGCTGCGTGTGGTGAACAGGCCCACCAGGATGCTGGCCACGCTGGCGGCCGAGGCCAGCACCAGGATGAAGAGGCCCGTCTGCTTGGCCAGTTGCGTGGAACTGGCGCCGGCCGATTCCATCTCCTTGTTCTGTTGCTCGATCAGCTTGTCGAGCGCGGCGAAGTACTTGGTCTGCACCGGGCGCACCGAGAACAGGTACTTCACCATCGCGTCGTCTTTCTGGTTGTCGTTCACCATGCCGACGAAGGCGGTCTGGGCCTTGATGGATTTTTCGCGCAGGGCCACGATGCTGGCCAGCAGCTTGACGCCTTCTTCATCCTTGATGCTTTTTTGCAGCCGCGCGATGTTCTCGTCGGTGAGCTTCATCACCTTGTCGATGTTGGCCAGTTCGGCCTTGATCTGGCCGTCGTCGCTCATGACCAGCGTGCTCAGCATGCTGCGCGAGATTTCATTCAGATCGCTCTTCATCTTGTTGGCGATCACGGTGCGCGGATAGTTCTCGCCGACGAGGCTGGCGATCTCGCTGCTGAGTCCGGAAATCCGGATCAAGGCCAGGGCGGCCAGCATGATCAAAAGGGCAATCACCAGGCCGAAGCCCATGGTCAATCGTTGTCCGATGCGGATGTCTCTGATGTTCATATGGTCCCAAGCAGGCCCGCACAAGGCCCGATCCTTTGCATTTCGGCATGTGGCGCAGGCACTTGAGTCCAAAAGTAACCGCCGCCCTGCAAAATAGGGGCATGAACACGACAGAGTCCTGGGACCATCCCCGCCCGCACATCCTTCGCGTCACGGTCGAAGAAAAGCACATCGATTTGATGCGGCACACGAACAACGTCAACTACCTGCAATGGCTGGAAAACGTGGCCTGGGATCATTCCGAAAAGCTGGGTTTGTCGCCGGTTCAGTACGAGGCGTGCGGACATGGCCTGGTGGTGCGGCAGCACGAGTTGAACTACCTGGCCCCCACCTTGTTGGGTGATGAGTTGTTGCTCGGCACATGGATCACGTTGGTCGATAAATTGTCGCTGTACCGTGCTTTCCAGTATGTGCGCGCAAGCGATGGCAAAACGGTGTTCAGGGCGCGCACGCACTATGTGTGCGTGGACATCGCGCAAGGGCGCGTCAAGCGCATGCCTTTGGAATTCTCGACGGTGTATTCAGCCGCTGCGGTGGCCGCGGCATGAGCCACGCCGAGCGCTCGCACACCCGCCTGCGCCTGCTGGAACGGTACGAGTTGCAGGCCACCAGCGCCGAGATCTTCGAGATGGCCAAGCTCATCGCGCACGGCCATGCCACGCTGGTGGCCCGCCAGAGTCGGCATGTGGGCCACTGGCGGCTGGCCTACAAGGGCCGGCAATTGCTGCTGGTGTTCGACCGACAGCGCCGCAGCATCATCACCGCTTTGCCGCCATCGCCTTGACCTGGGGCGGCCTTTCTTGGACCCGTGCCCGGCTCAAGCCGGTGCCAAGGCCTGGGGCAGCACCTCGTCGATGAAAGCGCGCAAGGCCTGCACGCGGCGGCTGCTGCGCAAGTCGCGGTGGTAGATCAGCCAGAGGTCGCGGGCCAGTGCGCTGGTGTCCACCGGCAAGCGGACCAGGCTGGCGTTGGTGCGGGCCAGGTAGTCGGGCAGGACGCCCGCCCCCATGCCCGCCGCCACCGCCACCATCTGTGCGTTGACGCTGTTGCTGGTGAAAACGGCTTGGCCATGGTCCGCGAAGGCTTGCGCCACCCACTGGGCCACGGGCAGGTGGCGCCAGGTGCTGTCCCAGCCGATGTGGGGCAGTTGCGTCCAGTCCACCGTGTCGGTGTCCCTGCCTTGCAGCAGGCTCGGCGCGGCGTACAGGCTGAAGGGCACGCTGGCCACCCGGTGCATGACGTGGTCGGCTTGCGCGCCGGACATGGCGGGGTCCAGCATGCGCAGGGCCAGGTCGGCTTCGCGGCGCGTCAGGTCGGCCTGGGCGTGGCCCAGCACCAGTTCGACACGCAGGGCAGGGTGGCGCTGCTGCAGCAAGGGCAGGCGCGCGGTCAGGAGGTGCACGCCCATGCTGTCGGACGCGGCCAGGCGCACCAGGCCCGTGACCTTGTCGGCCTCGGCGGCCACGCTGCTGCGGCGTTCGACGGCCTGGGTGCTGCGCTCGACCTCGGCCACGCGGTCGAACAACTCGCTGCCGGCGTCGGTCAGCAGGTAACCGGTGGACAGGCGCACGAACAGGCGCATGTTCAGGCGTTTTTCCAGCGCGCCGATGTGGCGCGACACCGTGGAAGCGCTGGTGCTCAGCTGCAAGGCCGCCCGCGACAGGCCGCCATGACGGGCCACGGCCAGGAAGTACTTCAGGTCGTTCCAGTCGAAACCGGCGGCGGCATCGTCGGGTGGGCCGAGGCTTTGCGATTGTGGAAAACGCTTTTGCATGGACTGGCTTGCGTGGAGGCGGGCCAGGGATGATAGTCGGCTGACCTTGTGACCGTGCCGAGCCCACCATGAACCTCGTTTATCTGCGCCTTGTTTTGACCGCCCTGATGTGGGCGGGCATGTTCCACGTGGGCCAGTACGCCGTGGCGCACATGTCGCCCCTGGCGGCGGCAGCTTGGCGCTTCGGCCTGGCCGCGCTGATTTTTCTGCCGCTGGTGGCCTGGCGTGAGGGCTGGTCGCTCGATGGCCTGCGGCGCAACGCTTTGGTGCTGACCGTCATGGCGGTGGTCGGTGTGTTCGGCTTCAACATGGGTTTGTTCTATGGGCTGCAGGCCACCTCGGCGGTGAACGGCGCGCTGATCGTGGGCGTGAACCCGGCGCTCACCGCGGTGTTGGCGGCCTTCATCAACCGGCGCCTGCCCAGCGCTGCACAGGTGGTGGGCCTGGTGCTGGGGTTGATCGGGGTGGTCGTCGTGGTCAGCCATGGTTCGTGGGCCACGCTGGCCTCGCTGCACGTGGCCTCGGGCGATGCGCTGGTCTTGCTGGGCGCGCTGTGCTGGGCCATTTACACCGCCTTGCCGCAACGCTTCGTGAAGGGGCTGTCGTCGGTGCAGGTGGCGGCCAGCACGGTGACGGGCGGCGCGGTGCTGATGGTGGGCTTGGCCTCGGTGGCCACGACCGATCTGGTGCAGTGGCCTTCGTGGCCCATGCTGGCGGCCATCGGCTTCATGGGCGTCTTCGGCTCCGTGCTGGCCTACCTGTGGTGGAACGATGGCGTGAAGGTCGTCGGCCCGACGCAAGCGGCCATCTTCATGAACTTCGTGCCCTTGTTCGCCACCCTGATCGGGGTGCTGCGAGGCCAGCATGTGGGCGCGGCGCAATGGGTCGGGGCGGCCCTGGTGGTGGGCGGGGTGCTGGTGTCGGCTTTGTGGAAGAAGCAGCCTGCCTTGGCGCCTGCGGCGGTGAACGTGGCCGGTGGTGGTCAGCAGTTTTGCAAGGCGTGAGCCTTACTCGATGACCTTGACCAGTTGCCCCGGCTTGGGCTCACCCCCGGCATACACCCCATTGATCAAGCGCAGTTGCTGTTCGGCCTGCTGACCCCAGGGAGAAGGCTTGGCCAGTTGCGGAAAGCCGCCCTTGGGATAAGGCAGGAGCTTGATCACCCAGGGGCGTGCGGCGTTGCGGTCGGCGGGCGTCAGGGCCCGGAACGAGGCCTCGGCTTCGCGCATCTGATCGGCGGCGCGCTGCAAGGCGGCCGCGTCCTTGGAAGCGTAGCCCAGCAGGTAGTGCCGGTTGGCGGGCCCCGTCACCACCGTGGCTTCGATGCGCTGGGCCTGCCCTTGCTGGTTGCGGCGCGCGCCCATGAAGTGGGTGGCGGGCAGGCCGCTCACGGTGCGCGGCTCGACGCGGCCTTGCTCGGGCTGGATGACGTTTCGGATGATTTCTTCGTGCGTGTTGCCTGCGTTGGCAGGGATCGTTTTGATGACCAGGCCGGCATCGCCCGCGCCATTGAGCAAGGCAATGGACTGCGAGGTGTTCTGGATTTTCCAGCCCTCGGGGGCGGTCACCGCGATGCCCAGGGGCTCGTGGTAAAAGTTTCGGCCACGGGTCAGGCCTTGCTCGCGGCCTTCGCCAAAGGTCATGCCCTTGATGGTGTCCAGGTAGCGGGTTCGGCCATCGTCGCTGTGGGCGCTGGCGGGGTAGTTGGCCGCGATCTGCGTGATGTCGGCCAGGCGCTTGTCGTTGCTGGGGTGCGATGACAGCCAGTTGGTGCGCGCACCGGGTTGGCGGCCTTCGGCTTTGGCCTGGTCATCGGCGAAGCGCTCCTGGTTCTTCAGCACGGTGATCACGTTGACCATGTTCTGCGGGTCGTAGTGGCTGCGGGCCAGGTACTCCGCGCCCAGCTGGTCGGCCTGCAATTCCTGGTCGCGCCCATACGAGGCGATGTAGCCCGCCGCCAGGTTCTGCGACACCTGGCTGCTCAACTGGCCCGCGCCGCTCACCCCCTGGCTTTCGAGCACGGCGCCCAGCAGGGTGGCGGCCAGCACGCCGAAGCCGGCGGTCTGCTGGCGGGTGGCCCGTTGCGCGCCATGGCGGGCGGTGACGTGGCCGATCTCGTGGCCGATCACGCCGGCCAGGTCGGCCTCGCTTTCCATGTAGGCCATGATGCCGCGCGTCACGTATACATAGCCGCCGGGCAGGGCGAAGGCGTTGATCTCCGGGCTGTCGAGCACGGTGAAATGCCATTCGATGGTGTTGCGGTGCGATTGCCTGGCCAGGCGCTGGCCCAGCTCATTGACGTAGGCCTGCACCTTGGGGTCGTCGTAGACGCCGTACTCCTTGAGGACCTGCTGGTGGCCCTTCTCGCCTTCGGCGATCTCGGCCTTCTCGTCCATCACCGTTCGTTCGGTCAGGCCCGAGACGGGGTTGGTGACGGTGGCGCAGCCGGCCAGCAAGGCCGCGGTCAGCAGGCAGGGGATGAGCTTGGCGCACATGGTCATGGCGGGGCGAAACTTTCTGACGGTGAGGTGGCTCAGGCCACGTCGATGACGAAGTCGTCGTGGAAGGCGGCTTGCTCGCCTTTGCTGGCATAGCCGCGGGGGTTGGCCACCACG
This sequence comes from Aquabacterium sp., assembly GCF_050725395.1. Lineage (GTDB taxonomy): Bacteria > Pseudomonadota > Gammaproteobacteria > Burkholderiales > Burkholderiaceae_C > Aquabacterium. The sequence continues at coordinate 34,674 of NZ_JBOHHL010000029.1, forward strand.
CGGCAGCCCCGGTGATGGTAATCATGTGGGCAGTGCAGGTGGCCGTGCATCCACACCTGGGCCAGGGGCAGCAGCTCGTCGTGCGAGTTGCAGAAGCCGGCGGTGCCGGGCGTGCGGCCATAGCGCGGGTCGGCGCTTTCCAGGGTGGGCGCGAAATGCGTCACCACCACGGTGCTGCCCTCGAAGGGCTGGGCCAGGGCCTGGCGCAACCAGGTCTGGCAGTCCAATGACATCTCGCGGATGCCTTCGGCCAGCACGGGCTCGCCTTGCTGAAGCGTGCTGTTTTTGCGCAGGTAGAAGTTGGCCGCTCGGAAGGCCTTGTCCCGCAGCTTCAGTTGCTTGGTGAGGTCTTGCTCTGCCACGGCGAAGGCATCGAAATCGCTCCACAGCGTGGTACCGATGAAGCGCACGCCGTCCAGGATGATCGCCTCCCGGTCCAGCCAGGTGATGCCCAGGTCGGCGCAGACTGCGCGCAAGCGTGTGCCGGCCTCGTTGAACTCCAGGCCGTCGTACTCGTGGTTGCCGGGCACGAAGAGCACTTGCCGCCAGGGCGCGCCTTGCTTGGGCGAAAACCGCGCCAGGCCGAAGTCGTCCTGGGCCAGGCGCGAACCGCTCTGGTAGGAGCCAATGTCGCCCGCCAGCACCAGCACGTCCACGTTGGGCGCGGCCTTGGGTTGGAAGTCGGGGTATCGCTCCAGGTGGAGGTCGGACATCAGCTGTATGCGCATCGCGCCGCAGTCTATACGAAGCCTTTTCTCCGGCCAGTGGCAACAGCGGCGTCCCGGGCGCGGCCGCCTTTTTCGGCCCAGGTTCGCGTCCAGCGCACCTGCACCAGGCGCAGCATCAGCAGCATGGCGGCCGCCAGCACTGCGAAGGCCACGAAGCCCCAGAGGTAGCTGCCGGTCAGCTGCTTGGACTGGCCCATGGCGTTGGGGATGAAGCCACCGCCCAAGGCCCCGATCTCTCCGATCATGGACCCGGCGACGGCGGTGGTGAGCGGCCAGCGCAACGGCACCAGTTGGAACAGCGCGCCATTGCCCGCCCCCAGCGCCGCGAAGCAGAGCATGAAGAGCAAGGTCGTCGCCACCACCGAGGAACCCGCCAGTCCGCACAGGACCAGGGTGGCGCACACCAGCACCAGCACGCCGCTCAAGGTGTTGATGCCGCCGATGCGGTCCGACACGTGGCCGCCCACCACGCGCACCACCGAGCCCATCAGCGTGGCCAGCATGGTGAGTTGCCCCGCTTCGACCTTGGTGACCTTGAACTGGTCGTGAAAATAAGTGGGGAGGAAGCTGGCCAGGCCGATGAAGCCGCCGAAGGTGATGACGTAGATCAGGCTGAAAGACCAGCCGTCTTTCTCGAACAGGCAAGAGACGTGTTCGCGCAGCGATTGGTGTTCTTCCACATCGGGCGGCTCCTTGGCGCAGAACCACATGACCAGCATCGGCAGCAGCATGGTCCCCGCGGCCAGGCCGTAGACGGTGGTCCAGCCATAGGCCACGGCCAGCGGCGGCGCGAACAGCACGGCCAGCACCGTGCCCGAGTTGCCAGCCCCGGCGATGCCCATGGCCAGGCCCTTGTACTGCGGAGGAAACCAGCCGGAGCCCAGCGACAGCGCCACGCCGAAACTGCCCCCGGCGATGCCCAGCAGCACCCCCATGGCCAGCACCTCGCCGTGCGTGTTGACGAAAAGATAGCCGTACAGCAGGGCGACGACGATCAGGCTCATCTCGACCATGGCCGCGTTCTTGCGGCCGATGTACTGCGAGAGCACGCCCAGCGGAAAGCGCATCAGTGCGCCGGCCACGATGGGCACCGACACCATGAACCCCTTCTGGGCGGCGTCCAGGTTGAAGGTCTCGCTGATGAAGGGCGCCATGGCCCCGTTCAGCACCCAGACGGCGAAGGTGAAGTCGAAGTACAGGAAAGCGGCCAGCAGCGTGGGCCAATGTCCGGAGCGGAGGAAGACCTTGAAATCAGACACGGCGTGCTCCTGAATTTCCGATCTTTCCGGACAAGCAAGAGGTGTGCAAGGCACCCTCTTGCCCGGGATCGCTCAGCTCAGGCGCCGTGGCACTGCTTGAACTTCTTGCCGCTGCCGCAATGGCAGGGGTCGTTGCGGCCCAGCTTGGGCGTCTCATGCTTCACGGTGGTCACCTTGATGCGCTCGGCCACGCCCACTTCGGCCAGGTCGACCACGTCGAACACCAGCTGCTGGATGCCTTCGTCGAGGTTGCGCAGGGGGTGTTCCTGGTCCAGGGCCTTGGTCATTTCGGCCTGGGTTTCATCCTGCTCAGGCAGGTGGCGCCACAGCGAATCGAGCAGGTCGGGCACGCCGGGCTGGCCCAGGTCTTCCAGCTGCGGGAAGTTGGCCAGGGCCCATTCGAAGCCGGCCACCCAATAGCCCAGGCCTTCCATGGCGTCCTTGCCGGTCAGCAGCTTGCCGTCGTCGTCTTCCAGCTGCGGCACGATGGGGTCGAACCAGCCGCCTTCGAGGATGCCGCGCAGGATTTCTTCGCGGCGACGCTCGATCAGGGCCAGCAGCCGCGTGTTCTGCGCCTCGGTCCAGCCTTCCATGGCGGTGGGCACCTTGCCGCTTTCACCAAAGATGGGCGGCAGCCACTGTTCGGGCGTCAGCAGCACGGGCTGCACCAAGATGCCGCACAGGTAGCCGTCCAGCATCACCGCGTCCACGGCCTCGTAGGGGGCGGGCACGCCGGCGAGCAGGTCGTCCAGCTCGTTGATGTCGGCGTCGCTGAGCGGCGGGACCGTGTTGGGGCGGTTGGTGGGTTGGGTGGAAGGCGTGGTCATGGGTTCAGCGGGAAAAACAGGGCGGACGAAGGTGTCCAAAGGGGGGATTGTGCCGGGAATGCTTTATGCGTTGTTCAAGGGGTCGCTGTCACGGCTCAGAAAGGATGCACCATGCTTGACACCACGTCGACCAAATTTTCCCACGTCCGCCCTGAAGACACCTCCTGGCGCTCCGATGGTTTGAGGGATTTCTTCCTCTACAAGGACCTTGGCGTGGCCGATGCCACCAACGGAAAAGTGATCGCGCACCTTGTGAAGGCGAACCATGCGCCAGAAACAGGCACGGGCTGGCACCGGCACGAGGCTGATTTCCAGATCGTGATCATGACCAAGGGCTGGGCCCGCTTCATGTACGAAGACCAGGAAACCCTGGTCAAGGCGGGCGACTGCGTGCACCAGCGCCCCGGCATCAAGCATTACCTGTTCGACTATTCGCCCGACATGGAGTACCTGGAGATCGTCGGCCCGGCCGATTTCAAGTCCATCGACGTGGAGCCGGTGTGCGACATCCCGACCCCCACGCCCTGGAAGTGACTCAGAACTCCACGTCCAGTTCGTCGATGTTGTCGATCTGCTCGGCCTTGGCGGCGCTGAACCATTCCTTCATCTCGGGTTCGGCCAGCATGAGGTCGCGGTAGGCGGCGCAGGCCTCGTCCAGCTTCACGTCGTAGGTCGCGAAGCGCGTGCAGACCGGCGCGTACATGGCGTCGGCCACGCTGCGCTTTTCGCCGAACAGGTAAGGGCCGCCGTAGGTGTCCAGGCAGTCGCGCCAGATGCTGCAGATGTGGTCGATGTCGGCCTGGGCACGCGACCAGATCTTGAACTTGGGAAAGTGCCCGCGCAGGTTCATGGGCAGCGAGGAGCGCAGGGCGCTGAAGCCCGAATGCATTTCGCCGCTGATGGCGCGGCAGTGCGCGCGGGCCTTGGCATCGGCCGGCAGCAGGCCCGCCTTCGGGCAGACCTCGTTGAGGTACTCGGCGATGGCCAGCGTGTCCCACACCTTGATGCCCTCGTGCGTCAGGCAGGGCACCAGGATCGAGGACGACAGCAGCAGAATTTCGGCGCGCGTGGATGGGTCGTCCGGCGGCAGCACGTTTTCGGCGAACGCCAGGCCCGAAAAGCGCGTGAGCAACCAGCCGCGCAAAGACCACGACGAGTAGTTCTTGCTGGTGATGGTCAGGGTGGTGGTCGTGGTCGGCGCCTTGGCTGCCGACTTGGGTGCAACCTTGGTGGCGGTGCGGGCGCGCGGAGGGGCAGAGGCGGTGGTGGCCATGGTGTGTGGGGTGGAGCGAGTGGCGAAGCCGATGGGGCAGACCCGTGCAAGGGACGTGCCATGTCCGCTTGAGGCGCCATGGCGCGCAACTTGCAGGTCACTGGGCAACGTTGCCAACCCAGGATCCGCTCATGCTGTATTCCACCTATCAGGCTCAGCACAATGTGCTCGAGCCATGGCGCGTGATGGCCCAGGGCATGTCCGAGTGGCTGCACCAGGTGCTGCCCGAAGGCCCCACGCAGAATTCCATGTCCGAAATGGCTGCAGGGGGCCTGATGGTCCGCGGCCTGGCCGCCGCCAGCGAAGTGGTCGCCCGCATGCGGCTGACCCACGCCCGGCCCTCGTTCGACTTGCCCACGGTGGTGTCCCAGGGCATGGAGTGCGGCATCACCGAAGAGGCCGCCATGGTCACGCCCTTCGCCACCCTGCTGCACTTCAAGAAGGATCGCAACCTCGACCAGCCCCGCGTGCTGCTGGTCGCGCCCATGTCCGGCCACTTCGCCACCCTGCTGCGCGACACCGTCAAAACACTGCTGCAGGACCACGATGTCTACATCACCGACTGGCACAACGCGCGCGACGTGCCCATCCGCCATGGCCGCTTCGGCCTCGACGAGTACACCGAGCACCTGATCAAATTCCTGGACCGCATGGGCCCTGGTTCGCACCTGATGGCCATCTGCCAGCCCTGCGTGGCCTCGCTGGCCGCCGCTTCGTTGATGGCGCAGGATGCCCACCCCGCGCAGCCGCGCAGCCTGACCCTGATGGCCGGCCCCATCGACTGCCGCGTCAACCCGACGGCGGTGAATGCATTGGCCATCAGCAAACCCATGAGCTGGTTCGAGTCCAAGATGATCCACACCGTGCCGCTGGGGCAGAAGGGCGCCTTCCGCAAGGTCTACCCGGGCTTCGTGCAGCTGTCGGCCTTCCTGAGCATGAACATGGGGCGTCACATCAAGGCCTTCCAGGACATGCAGCAGTTCATCGCCTTGGGCGAGCACGAGAAGGCTGCGCACACCAAGGCGTTCTACGAAGAATATTTCGCCGTCAGCGACCTGCCCGCCGAGTTCTACCTGGAAACCGTGCGGGTCGTTTTCCAGGACTACGACCTGCCGCGCGGCGAGTTGATGTACCGCGGCATCAAGGTCGAGCCGCAGGCCATCCGGCGCACTGCGCTGTTCACGGTCGAAGGCGAGCGCGACGACATCTGCGCCGTGGGCCAGACCGTGGCCGCGCAAGACTTGTGCACCTCGGTGCGGCCCTATTGGCGCACGCAGCACGTGCAGACCGGCGTCGGCCACTACGGCGTGTTCAGCGGGCGGCGCTGGCAGAACGAAATCTACCCGCGCGTGCGCGACGTGATCCACCAGACGGCGGTCTGACACCGCCTGCGTCCGGCTCATCCGATGGCCATGACTTCCCTGAGGTGCTGCAAGGATGCCAGGTTCTCGAGGGTCGACAGATCGCCCGGGTCCCGGCCTTCGCAAACGGCCTGGATGACGCGGCGCAGCACCTTGCCCGAGCGCGTTCTGGGCAGGGCGTGGACGAAGTGGATGCTGGCCGGCCGGGCCAGGCTGCCCAATTGCCGGTCCACCGCCTGCACCAGTTCAGCGGCCAGGGCGATGCGGTTCTGGTGCTGCGTGACGTGCACTGGATTGCGCGGTACCACGAAGGCATGCGCCACCTGGCCTTGAAGTTCGTCGCTCACGCCGACCACGGCCGCCTCGATCAGGCCAGGGTGGCTGAGCAAGGCGTTCTCGATCTCGCGGCCGTCCAGGCGCAGGCTGGCCACGTTGATCACATCGTCCGTGCGTCCGAGGATGAAGTAATAGCCCTCGGCGTCGCGCATGCCCCAGTCGAAGGTGTTGTAGGTCTTGCCGCCGCGAAAACTGCGCCAGTAGGTTTGCGTGAAGCGCAGGTCGTCGCGCCACACGGTTTGCAGGCAACCCGGGGGCAGGGGGCCCTCGATCACGACCACGCCCCGCTGACCAGGCTCGGTCACCTCTTTGCCGCTGGACTCGTCCAGCAGCTTGACCTGGTAGCCCACCATGGGCACGCCGGGGGAGCCGACCTTGATGGGCTGGTCGGGCTGCACGCCGCGCGCCATCCCCAGGACGGGCCAGCCGGTTTCGGTTTGCCAGTAATGGTCGACCACGGGCTTGCCCAGCACGCCCCCGATCCACCGCGAGGTAGGTTCATCCAGCGTTTCACCCGCCAGGAACAGGTGCTTGAGGCTGCTCAGGTCATGGCGTTGAATGGGCTCGGGCCCGTGCTTCATCAGTTCGCGGATCGAGGTGGGCACCGAGAACAGCACGCTGACCCGGTGCTTTTCGACGAGCGACCACCAGATCGATGGGTCCGGCTGGAGGGCATTGCCCTCGTGCACGATGCTGGCCATGCCGGCGATCAAGGGGCCATAGACGATGTAACCATGCCCGCCGGCCCAGCAAATGTCGCTGGTGCAGAAAAAGGTTTCGCCCGCCTGGCCGTCGTAGACCTGGTCCATGGAGGTGGCCAGCGCCACGGCATAGCCGCCGGTGTCGCGCTGCACCGCCTTGGGCCGGCCGGTCGTGCCGCTGGTGTAGAGCGTGTAGCTGGGGTGGTTGGACTCGACCCACTCGCAGGGCACGATGGCGTCCATCACGTCGTGGCGGGCTTGGGCATAGTCCACATCCTGGGGCGCGGTCATGGTCACGGAGGCCAAGTTCCGGTTCACCACCAGCACCTGCTGCACCGGCCGGTTGGCCATGCCGATGGCCTCGTCCAGCACGGGCTTGTAGGGCACGATCTGGCCGCCGCGCGAACCCGCGTCGACCGTGACCACGACCCTCGGGGCCGCGTCGTCGATGCGTTGGGCCAGCACCTGGCTGGCGAAACCGCCATAGACCACCGAATGGATGGCGCCCAGCCTGACCGTGGCCAACATCGCGATCACGGCTTCCGGCACCATGGGCATGTAGATCATCACCCGGTCGCCCTTGACCACACCCAGGTTCTGGAGCACGGCCGCCATGCGCTGCACTTCGACGAACAACTGCCCGTAGCTCAGGGTGCGCTCGGTGCCGGTTTCGGTGGACACGTGGATCAGGGCCGGCTGGTCGGCCCGGTGGATCACGTGCCGATCGACCGCGTTGTGGCACAGGTTGGTCAAACCGTGGACGAACCAGCGCGTGAAGGGCGGGTTGCTGTCATCGCACACCACGTCGAATTGGCGGCGCCAATCGATGCGCGCGGATTGTTCTTGCCAGAAGCCGTCCCGATCGGCGATGGACCTTTGGTACAAGGTCGAGTAGTTCATTGTTGTAAGACCCCCTGCGGTGCTCTTTTGGGTTGATCTCGCTTTGGATCAAACGGAGCCCGTGAAGGTGGATGCTAGCGTGGGAACAACCCCTTGGATAGGGGCGTTGCGCGCTGGGGTCAGATGAAGACCGCGGCGCGTCGCAGGATCAGCAGGCCAAAAAAGCCCAGGCCCAGCACCACCATCCACTTCAGCGTTTGAACGGCGCGTTGGCGCCAGATGACCTGGCCCGTCACGGTGTAGGCCGCCAGGCACAAGACCATGGCCAGGGCCATCAGCAGAACCATCCAGCGGAACAGAATCATTGGAGCTTTCTCGGGCTTGTCGGCCTGATCACCAGGCGGGGGCCAGTTCGGCCATGCCCTTGGGGGCCTTGGCCTCGTCGTCGAAGGTGACGATCTCGTAGGCCGAGGGATCGGCCAGCAAGGCGCGCAACAGCACGTTGTTCAGCGCATGGCCTGACTTGTAGGCGCTGTAGGCCGCCAGCAGGGGCCGGCCCACCACGTAAAGGTCGCCAATGGCGTCCAGGATCTTGTGCTTCACGAACTCGTCGTCGTAGCGCAGGCCATCGCTGTTGAGCACGCGGTGGTCGTCCACCACGATGGCGTTGTCCATGCCGCCGCCCAGGCCCAGGCCGCGTGCGCGCATCACTTCGAAGTCCTTGGCGAAACCGAAGGTGCGGGCTCGGGCGATGTCGCGCTTGTACTGGCCGCTGCTGAAATCGAACTCCACGCGCTGGCCGGTCTGGTCCACGGCGGGGTGGTCGAAATCGATCTCGAAGGCCAGTTTGTAACCATGGTACGGGTCCAGGCGGGCCCACTTCAAGGTGCGGCCCTCGCCTTCGCGCACTTCCACGGGCTTGATGACCTTGATGAAGCGTTTGGGGGCTTTTTGGAGCTCGATGCCGGCGCTTTGCAGCAGGTAGACGAAAGAAGCCGACGATCCATCCAGGATGGGCACCTCTTCGGCGGTGATGTCCACGATGAGGTTGTCCAGTCCCAATCCGGCGCAGGCGGACATCAGGTGCTCGATGGTGTTGACCTTGGGCAGGCCGGGGTCGCCGTTGGGCGAAATGGTCGAGGCCATGCGCGTGTCGCACACGGATTGCGCATTCACGGGGATGTCGACCGGGTTGGCCAAGTCCACCCGCCGAAACACGATGCCGGTGTCGATGGGGGCGGGGCGCAGGGTCAGTTCCACCCGTTGGCCGCTGTGCAGCCCCACGCCCACTGCGCGTGTCAAGGATTTGAGGGTGCGTTGTTGCAGCATGGGGGGATTATCGGGGCAGCTCAAAAAACACGTTCAACCAGGTATTTTCCCTCGGTTGTCGTCGGTACCAAGTGTCTTTCCGAATACCGAGGCGCGTTAAGGAGTGTAAAGATAGGTGACGTACTTTGTGCAAATGGCACCAGTTGTTACCGAATGAGTCGCCCATGCCCAGCTTCACCTTCACCTTTTCCAGCACGTCCACCTCTCCGGTGAGCCAGCCCCTGCCGGAAAAAGGCATGATGAATCCGTTGATGGGCGTGCTGACACAGGTCCGCAAGGAAGTCGATGCCAAGCGTGGTCTCGGCATTGGCAACACCATCATGAGGATGATCTCGGTGATGTGGTTCGCCGGCCAGCATCGCGAGGTTGTGCAAGCCATTTCGGGCGTCCACACCAAGGATTTGTTGAAGACCTATTCGCGCGCGGTCTACCGTTACACCTTGCCCTACCTGTCGATGCGTTTCGACCGCCTTGAGCGTCAGCAAATGCTGGTGGGGCACTACGAGTTCGTCAACCAATCGCTCCACAAGGCATTCTTCCAGCGCGTGCTGGCCGATTCCATGAGCCTGTGGCAGCGCGAAATCAATGGCAGTGTGTTCTCCATTGGCGTGGGCGGACCTTGCCTGCACCGTGAGGGCGACCTCACCCTGGTGTTCAAGATGGACGGCTGCCCGCTCTACCGCATCGCATTTTCGCTGGTCAAAGCGCCCCTGCTGAAGGTGGACGCCGGGACCTCCAGCCATGTCGCCTACGTGGGACAAGTGCAGGGCTACCCTGACCGCTTCGCCCAGATCCGCCAGGCCACCCGCCTGTGCCGCGACGTGGCGCCCGCCGACCTGTTGATGGCCGCGATGGCTGGCCTGGCCCGTGCGCTCGACATCACCCTGGTGGCTGGCGTTGGCGTGGAGGACAGCCTGTCCTACAAGAACCTGGTCGAACTGAACACCAGCAGCAGCTACGCCGATTTCTGGGCCAAGTTCCAGGGCATGCGCAACGAAGGCGGCCACTACACCTTGCCCTTGCCACTGGCCGAGAAGTGCATCAGCCAGGTCAAGGCCAACCACCGTGGGCGCACGCTGGCCAAGCGCGAGTTGAAGAAAAGCATCACGGACGAGGCCGAAGCGATGATGCGGCCGATGGTCCTGACCGGGCGGCGCTGAGCGCCGGAGTGCTCAGAGGGTGTGCGTGCGGTCGCCGGCGCTGAAACCCAGGGCCTCGAACCATGGGCCTTTGACAAAACCGATGACCTTGAACAGTTCGCCCATCTCGTGTTCGGTGATGAGCATCTGAACCGCCGCCCGCGTCTTGAAGTGGGCCGCTGAGGTGCCATTGCCATCGTCCCCGGCTTGGCCCGCCTGTGCCAGCAGGCCGCAGTTGCTCAAGAAGCGCCCTTGCGTGGTGTAGCCCAGCACTTCCCAGCCGTTTTCCTGACCCGCCAGCGCGATGCCGGTGAAATTGACGTGGGTGGTGATGTCCTTCTCACCCACGTTCACCAAGGGATCGGGGTCGCTCTGGTGGCCCCGGTGGCACATCAGGGTGCCGCCAGTGCGCTGTGGGTGGTAGAACTCGGCCTCGGGGAAGCCGTAGTCGATGAAAAAAGCCGCGCCGCGCGTCATGCGCTGGGCCAGGCTGGCGATGAAGGCTTCGGCCTGACCGTGGGTTTCGACCACGGTGCCGGGGATGAATTCGCTGTCGTCGCGCTCGGTGGGCGCGCGGGCCCCTGCGGGGGCGGGCTGGTCGGCCCAGACGAAGGCGGCTTCTTCGGTGTCGTCGGCCAGGGCCACGCCGCGCTCCAGCCAGCGCTCGCCAGTCCAGGCCATCAGGTGCACGGGCATGGCGTCCAGCACTTCGTTGCCCACGATCACGCCCTGCATCTGCTCGGGCAAGCTGTCGGCCCAGACCACCTTGTGCGCCATTTCGGGCAGCTCTTTCACCAGGGTGTGGTGCTGGCGGTCGCGCAGGGTGCCCGACAAATCGACGATGGTGTAGCGCTCGATGCGGTCGCCCAGGGTGGCCAGCAACTGGATGGCCAGGGCGCCGCTGCCCGCGCCGAACTCCCACACTTCATGCGTGCCGGTGGCTTCCAGGGCTTCGATCACCTGGGTGGCCAGGGTCTGGCCGAAGAGGGGCGTCAGTTCAGGGGCGGTGACGAAGTCGCTGCCATCTTGTGGCAGGTGGCCGATCACGCGGCGGCCGCTGCTGTAATAGCCCAGACCAGGCGTGTACAGGGCCAGTTCCATGAAGCGCTCGAAGCGCATCCAGCCGCCACGTTGGCGGATCTCGTCGCGGATCAGGCGTGCCACCGGGTGGGCGTTCAAGGGGGCGGACACTACACTGTGCCCAGTCGGTTCTTGGCGGTTCATGCGCCATTGTAGAAAACCCATGTCCGATCCCAATTCAAACCTTCCGCTGCCCACCCCGCGCACGGCCCTGGTCACCGGCGCCGGCAAACGCCTGGGCCGCGACATCGCCTTGACCCTCGCCTTGCAAGGCTGGGACGTGGCCGTGCATTGCCGCCATTCCCTGGCCGATGCCCAGGCCACGGCGTCCGACATCCAGGCCTTGGGGCGGCGCGCCATCGTGCTGCAGGCCGATTTGTCGGACGAGGCCGCCGCGCGGGCCCTGGTGCCGCAAGCGGTGCAGTTGCTCGGCTCGCTGGATGCCGTGGTCAACAGCGCGTCCACCTTCGATTTCGACGACAGCGCTACTTTCACCTACGCCATGCTGGAGCGCCACCTGCGCGCCAACACCGCGCCGGCCATCGTGCTGGCCCAGGCCCTGGCCGACCACGTGGCGGGCCGCCCTGGCACCAACGCCGCCGTGGTCAACCTGCTGGATCAGAAGTTGTGGAACCCCAACCCGGATTTCCTGAGCTACACCCTCTCGAAAGCCGCGCTCGAATCCGCCACCAACCTGCTGGCCCTGAGCCTGGCACCGCGGGTGCGCGTGGTCGGTGTGGCGCCGGGTTTGACCTTGACCAGTGAAACCGTGCAGGGCGAGAAGTTCGAGCAGTTCCACAAACTGTCGCCTCTGGGCCGCTCTTCCACCGCGCAGGACGTGGCGGCCACGGTGGCTTTCGCGCTGTCCAACCGCTCCATCACCGGCACCACCTTGCTGGTCGATGGCGGCCAGCACCTTCAGCGGTTCGACCGCGATTTTTCAAAAATGTGAGGACGCGCCATGTCGCTGACCCGAGGCAACCAGACCCTGAACCTGAGCGGGCTGCGTTTCAACACCACGCTGGGCCTGCTGCCCCATGAGCTGACCGAATCGCAACCCATCCTGGTCGATGCCGAGCTGAACATGGGCAGCCAGCCCCTGATGCCGCGCGACGACGACATCACCCACGTGCTCGACTACCGCCGCGTTCGCAGCATCATCATCGAAGAGTGCAACGCCACGCACGTGAACCTGCTCGAATCGATGATCGGCAAGGTGTGCCTGCGCCTGATGGACCTGCCCGGCGTGCTGGGCGTGCGCATCAAGATCGCCAAGCTGGAGATCTTCGACGACTGCGAGGTCGCCATCCGCATGGAAACGGGGCAATGGTGAGTGGTCGTTGGCCCGATTTGGCCATTTGCCACAAGATCGGCGAAAATCCCGGGATGAACGCCGCCGTACTCTCTCCCGACTCGCCCGAATTCCTGTCCCGCACTGACGAAGCCAAGGCCGAAGACGCCAAGGCCAAGAAGCAAGCCTTCGAAGCGCAAAAGCTATCGAAACGCCTGCACCGCCAGGTCGGCCAGGCCATCACCGACTTCAACATGATCGAGGGCGGCGACAAGGTCATGGTCTGCATGTCGGGTGGCAAGGACAGCTACGCCATGCTCGACGTGCTGATGAACCTGCAAAAGCGCGCGCCCGTCGCCTTCGAGCTGGTGGCCGTCAACCTGGATCAGAAGCAGCCCGGTTTTCCGGAACACGTGCTGCCTGAATACCTCACCAAGGTGGGCGTGCCCTTCCGCATCGAAGAGCAAGACACCTACAGCGTCGTCAAGCGCGTCATCCCCGAAGGCAAGACCACCTGCAGCCTGTGCTCGCGCCTGCGCCGGGGCATCCTGTACCGAGTGGCCACCGAACTGGGCTGCACCAAGATCGCCTTGGGCCACCACCGAGACGACATGCTGCAGACCTTGTTCATGAACATGTTCTTCGGCTCCAAGCTCAAAGGCATGCCGCCCAAGCTGGTCACAGACAACGGCGACCATGTGGTCATTCGTCCCATGGCCTACTGTGCCGAGAAGGACTTGGCCACGTATGCCGAACACCGCCAGTTTCCGATCATCCCTTGCAACCTGTGTGGCAGCCAGGACGGCCTGCAACGCCAGCAGATGCGCGAGATGATCAACGAGTGGGACCGCAAGTTCCCCGGGCGTGTCGACAACATGTTCACGGCCTTGTCCAACATCGTGCCCTCGCACCTGATGGACCGCAGTCTGTACCCCTTCACCACCATCAAGGCCGCTGGCCAGCCCGTGGTGGGCGGCGACATCGCCTTCGATGAAGAAGAAAGCTGCGGCCCGGTGGGCGAGTCCAAAATCTCGATCGTGAGCATTCGCCAAGATGACTAGAACGTCGCGTCACTGGATGAACCTGAAAAGAGCCGCGGCGGCCACGCTGCTGTTGTCCGGTGCGGCCATGCTCGGCGGTTGCGCCGCCCTTCATTCGGTGACCAGCGAGGTCTCCAGTTACGGCAATTGGCCGGCGGAGCGCAAGCCCGCGGCCACCACCTACGCTTTCGAACGCCTGCCTTCTCAGCAGGTCGATGGCCCGTTGCAGGCCAACATCGAAGCCGCGGCGGCCCCCGCCCTGGCGGCGGCTGGTTTCACCCCCGCCGCCAGCCCTGAGTCGGCCGACGTGATGGTGCAGGTGGCCATGCAGTCGCGGCTTTACCAAAGCCCGTGGCGTGACCGCTGGGGGCCTTACGGGCCCTATGGCCGCGTGGGCTTCGGCAGCTGGTACGGCAATGGCGGCCGCTTCGGCTTTGGCTTGGGCATGTCGCTGGAACCGCCGCTCAGTGAAATGCAGGTCGACCTGCTGATCCGCGACAAGAAAACCACCAAGGTGCTTTACGAAACCCACGCCGTGCGGCAGCAGAATGGCGGCTGGGACGAGCGCCTGATGGCCCCCATGTTCGTCGCCGCGCTCAAGGACTTCCCCTTGCCGGCCATCAGCCCCCGCATCGTCTCTGTTCCCTTGAAGCCATAACCACCGCTCTTTGCTGCAGCCGCAGCCAGCAGTAGTCACAGGATCCCCATGTCGCTTTCCATTGTCATCATGGCTGCCGGCAAGGGCACCCGCATGAAGTCGGCCCACCCCAAGGTGCTGCACAAAATCGCGGGCCGCCCCATGTTGTCTCACGTCATCAGCACCACGGCCAGCCTCGCGGCCGACCAGCAGATCGTCATCACCGGCCACGGCGCCGAACAGGTCGAAAGCGCCATGCGCCAGGCCTTCGGTGGCCAGCCCCTGAGCTTCGTGCGTCAAGAGCCCCAACTGGGCACCGGCCACGCCGTGCAGCAGGCCGTGCCCGCGCTGCCCGACAGCGGCACCACCCTGATCCTGAATGGCGACACGCCCTTGATCGAAGCTGCCACCGCGCGCGCGCTCGTCGATGCCTGCGCTGGCGACAAGCTGGCCCTGTTGACCATCGATTTGCCCGACCCCACCGGCTACGGCCGCATCGTGCGCGATGCCTCGGGCCAGAAGGTGCTGGCCATCGTCGAGCACAAGGACGCGACCGAAGCCGAGCGCGCCATCACCGAGGTCTACACCGGCGTGATGGCCGCGCCCACGGCGCAGCTCAAGCACTGGCTGTCGAAGCTGACCAACCAGAATGCGCAAGGCGAGTACTACCTCACCGACGTCGTCGCGCTGGCCCAACGCGACGGTGTGGCCGTGGTCGCTGCCCAGCCGCGTGACGAGGTCGAAGTGCTGGGCGTGAACAGCCCCTTGCAACTGGCCCAGCTCGAGCGCCGCCACCAGCGCGCCCAGGCCGAGCGCTTGATGGAGCAAGGTGTTCGCCTGGCCGATCCGGCGCGCTTCGACCTGCGCGGCACGCTGCAGTGCGGGCAAGACGTCGACATCGATGTGAACTGCCTTTTCGAAGGCACGGTGATCCTCGGAGACCGTGTCCAGATTGGTGCCAATTGCGTGATCCGCAACGCCACCATCGGCGCGGGCGTGCTCATCCAGCCTTTCACCCACATCGATGGCGACACGCAGGGGGCCACGGTGGGCGAGGGGTCCATCATCGGCCCCTTCGCGCGGCTGCGCCCTGGTGCGCAATTGGGCGCCGAGGTCCACATCGGCAACTTCGTCGAAGTGAAGAATTCGACCCTGGGGCGTGGCTCCAAGGCCAATCACCTGGCTTACCTGGGCGACGCCACGGTGGGCGAGCGCGTCAATTACGGCGCCGGCAGCATCACCGCCAACTACGACGGCGCCAACAAGCACCGCACCGTGATCGGCAACGATGTGCAGGTCGGTTCCAACTGCGTACTGGTCGCCCCCATCAACGTGGGCGATGGCGCCACGATCGGTGGCGGCAGCACGCTCGGCAAGGACGCGCCGGCGGGGCAACTCACCGTGGCGCGTGCCAAGCAGGTGTCGCTGGCGGGCTGGCAGCGTCCGGAAAAGCTCAAACGCTGAAAAAAATTGCAAACTCGCCCTTTTGCAAGGGCTGCATGAGGCGGGGCTGTCGTTAACATGGCGACACTACATTCTCCGCATTGCAGGACCGCCCGGCCGTGAACCACTATGACTGCTTGAAAGTCACCTCGGATGCACCCACCGAGGTCATCCGGGCGGCCTATCGAGCACTCGCCGGCAAGAGCCACCCCGATCGCCAGGGGGGCACCCTGGGGAGCGATGACCAGACACACATCCAGATGGTGGCCATCAACGCCGCCTACGAAGTGCTGATCAACCCCGAGTTGCGCGCCGAGTACGACGCCATGTTGGCCGCCAAAGCCAAACCCAGGTCACCTCGTCCGGCCGACAACCTGGCCGGTGCCAAGACCCTTGAAAACGCCGTCGAGCGCGAGAACGGGTTTTCAGAAACCCGGGTCGACATCGATTGGATGACGCCCAAGCCCATTGGTGTCACGCCGCTGTGGCCGCTGGTGGGGCCGCGCAAGTACATCGCGGTGGCCGCGGCCAGTGTGCTGCTGCTGGGCATCATCTGGACCACCTGGCAGGTGGTCGTTCGCCACCAGATGGACAAGGCCTTGTCCGAGCAGTACACGGCCCAGCCCGTCGAATCAGCGCTGGACGCCGAGCCGGTGGACACCGCCCAGGGACTGTCGGCGCCCAAACCCACCGCGCCGCTGGAGGCAGCCCGCGAAGTGCCTCAGACGCCCGAGGAGGTGCTGGCCAGCGAACAGGTCAGTTCCTCGGCCAGCCGGCCCGAGGTGCCGCCCCCCAGTTTCGAACGCCAGCCCACGGTGACCGAGCTGTCCAAGCTGTCCGATGAGCAATTGATGGCCATCTTGCCCAGCCTGGGCGAGCTTCAACCGGCCAAGGGCTCGTTCTCGCGTCAGGTGGCCAGCCGGCATCACCCGCTGGATGGCAAGCCCTTGAACCTGCGCACCGACCGGCAACTGGTCGACCCCCTGGCGCCCGACGCGGTCAAGCACTGATTGATTGATCAGCCCACGGGCGGCAAGGGCAGGGCGGTGCCGAACTTGGCCCGCTTGACCGAGAAAAAGGCGCGCACATTGCGCACCTGGCTGTCTTCGGTGAACAGCTGCCGCGCCAAGTCTTGGTAGCTGGGCATGTCGGCCACCTGGACCACCAGCACGAAATCCGGACCCGGCGACACCCGCCAGCATTGCTGCACGCGTTCGTCGGCCACGGCCTTGGCCTCGAAGGCGTCCAGCGCTTCTTGGGTTTGCTGGTCCAGCGTCACCTCCACCAGCACCGACAAGCCCCAGCCCAAGGCCTCGGCCAAGCGTTCGGGCGACAGCACCGCCACCTGCTTTTCAATCAGCCCCACATCCCAAAGGCGTTTGACGCGCCGGTGACAGGTGGCGGGCGACACCTTCACCAGGTCGGCCAGGGCCTGGTTCGAGATGCTGGCGTCTTTCTGCAACAAGCTGAGCAGGCGCAGGTCGGTGTCGTCCAGGGCCTGGGGAATGGGTGAAGGTCTTAGCATGAAATATTATTGCAAAAAATGCCAGATGATTGATGTTTGATTGTTAATCATCACATCGATGGAATAAATAACCGCTGACATCCATAAAACAAAACAACATTTCATGGCTGAAGGCCTAGCATCGACCTCTTCTGTTGGATTGGCCTTGCATGGCCACAGGGAGCATCAGCATGTGTGGAATCGTCGGCGCCGTTGGTTCGCGCAACATCACCCCGGTTTTGGTCGAAGGCCTGAAGCGGCTTGAATACCGCGGCTACGACTCGTGCGGCGTGGCCGTGCTGCAAGACTCGCAACTGCGCCGTTCGCGCAGCACCGAGCGCGTGTCTGAGCTGGACGCGCTGACCAAGGCCGACGGCATCGACAGCACCCTGGGTATCGCCCACACCCGCTGGGCCACGCACGGCGCGCCTGCGGTGCACAACGCCCACCCGCACTTCTCGCACGGCACGGGCAAAGATGCCGCCAAAACCAAGCCAGGCCACATCGCCCTGGTGCACAACGGCATCATCGAGAACCACGAAGCCCTGCGCGCCGAGCTGCAGGCCAAGGGTTACGAGTTCCTCAGCCAGACCGACACCGAGGTCATCAGCCATCTGGTGGACCATCTTTATGACGGCGACTTGTTCGCCGCCGTCAAAGCCGCCACGCTGCGCCTGACCGGCGCCTACGCCATCGCCGTTTTCTGCAGCGACGAACCGCAACGCGTGGTCGGCGCCCGCCAAGGCTCGCCTTTGATCTTGGGCGTGGGCGGCGTGGATGCCACCGAGCGCTTTTTGGCGAGTGACGCCATGGCCCTGGCCGGTGTGACCGACCAGATCGTGTACCTGGAAGAGGGCGACGTGGTCGACCTGCGACCCGGCCGCCACTGGATCGAGAACCGCGCGCAAGGCGCCACCGAACACCAGCGCGTGGACGCCGCCGAGCGCCCCGTGCGCACGGTGACCGTGCACAGCGGCGCCGTCGAGCTGGGCCCTTACCGCCACTACATGCAGAAGGAAATCTTTGAGCAGCCGCGCGCCATCGCCGACACGCTGGAAGGCGTGGTCGCCATCACGCCCGATCTGTTTGGCGACAAGGCGCTCGAAGTGTTCGGCAAGATCGACCGCGTGTTGATTTTGGCCTGCGGCACCAGCTACTACTCAGGCTCGGCCGCCAAGTACTGGTTGGAGTCGATCGCCAAGATCCCCACGCAGGTGGAAGTGGCCAGCGAATACCGCTACCGCGACAGCGTGCCCGATGCACGCACCCTGGTCGTCACCATCACCCAATCCGGTGAAACGGCCGACACCCTGGCCGCGTTGAAGCACGCGCAAAGCCTGGGCATGAAGCACACGCTGACCATCTGCAACGTGGCCACCAGTGCCATGGTGCGCGAATGCGAGTTGGCCTATGTGACGCGGGCCGGCGTGGAGATTGGCGTGGCCTCGACCAAGGCCTTCACCACGCAACTGGCCGGCTTGTTCTTGCTGACCTTGACGCTGGCCAAGCTGCGCGGCTATTTGAGCCCCGAGCAAGAGGCCGAGCACTTGGCCGACATGCGCCACCTGCCCGTGGCCTTGCAATCGGTGCTGGCACTGGAGCCGCAGATCATCTCTTGGGCTGAATCATTTGCGCGCAAGGACAACGCCTTGTTCCTGGGGCGTGGCCTGCATTACCCGATCGCGTTGGAGGGTGCTTTGAAGCTGAAAGAGATCAGCTACATCCACGCCGAGGCTTACCCGGCTGGGGAGTTGAAGCATGGGCCCTTGGCGCTGGTGACGTCAGAGATGCCGGTGGTGGTGGTGGCGCCGCATGACACCTTGCTGGAGAAGCTGAAGAGCAATATGCAGGAGGTGAGGGCGCGTGGGGGTGAGCTGTATGTGTGCGCGGATGCGGACACGCACATTCAGGCCGAGCCTGGCTTGCATGTGATCAGGTTGCCGGAGCACTATGGGGCGCTGAGCCCGATCCTGCACACAGTGCCGCTGCAGTTGCTGGCGTATCACACGGCTTGTGCGAAGGGGACGGATGTGGATAAGCCGCGGAACCTCGCCAAGTCTGTGACGGTGGAGTGATGTTGATTTGACAGCGGCATTGCTGTTTGCCTTCGATCCAGCGAAAACGATCGCTCACCGAGCCCTTGGCGGCCGCATGCCCGCAATGCCCGGCATGGCCTGTCGCATGACGTTGGCAAAGGCCCGCAACCGTGCGGGGTAGATGCGGGCGTACGGATAGACCAGATGCACCGGTAGCGGCGATGCCTCCCAGTCGGGGAGGAGCTGGCACAGGCGGCCAGTGGCCAGATCGTCGGCCACCAGCCATGCCGAGACCAGCGCGGCGCCCACACCCTCACGCACGGCACTGCGCGCGGCATAAAGGCTGTCGGTCCTGAGCCGAGGGCTCAAGCGCACGCACTCGCGCTTGCCAGTGCCGCGCTGAAGAAGATCGAGTTCGTCCTGGTGCAGATGGGGGAGCGACAGCCAGGGCAGCGCCTGCAGATCGGCCGGTTTGCGAGGTGGCGCATCCAGATCCAGTAAGACAGGCGAGACCACCAGGATGCGTGGCACCTCCGCCAATTGCACGGCCACCAAAGAGGGGTCTTGCACGCCGCCAACGTGGATGGCGCAGTCGATGCCTTCGGCGATGAGGTTCGCCTCGCGGTCATGCAGCAACCAGTCCACGCTGACCTCGGGGTGCTCAGCCAGGAAAGCCGCCAATGGCTTGATCAGGGCCTCCTGCCCGAAGGCGTGCGGCGCGACCACACGCAACTGACCTCGGGGCTGATCTTTGGCACCGCGCAGATCGGCCTCGACCGCAGCCCAGTTCTCCAGCAAGGACTTGGCATGGGCGTAGCAGCGCTCACCGTCCTCGGTCAGCCGCATGGTGTGGGTGGAGCGCTGCAGCAGCCGCAGGCCCAGCAGCTTCTCAAGCCATTGCAGGCGCCGGCTGATCGTAGGTTGCGTGCTGCCCATCTGCGTGGCCGCGGCCGAAAGGCTACCGGCCTCGACGATGCGGACAAAGGTCTGCATCAACTCCAATCGGTCCAGCGCAGTTGAATTCGGTGATTTCATGCACGCAATGTATATCCAATGTGCATATCAGTCGTCTACAACAATATTTCATGCACAACGAGAATCAAGCTGTGCAATTTGCTGGAGTCCTGTCATGAGTTCGATGTCTTTGAAGCTGAAGCGCGGCGCCACCGCTGCGCAAGCTGGCGATCTGCCCCGCCCGCTGGTGCTGCTGCTGGCCAGCGGTGCGGGTCTGGCGGTGGCGTCCATCTACTACAGCCAGCCCATGCTGGCCGTGCTGTCCGGCTCGCTCGGCGCCAGTGTCCGCGATACCGGCTTTGTGCCCACGCTGACTCAATTGGGGTATGCGCTGGGCATCTTGCTGCTGGCCCCGCTGGGCGACCGCTTCGATCGCCGCCGGCTCATCCTGGTCAAGACCACGCTGCTTGCAGCGGCGCTGTTGGCCACCGGCCTGGCGCCAGGGCTGCCTGCCCTGCTGGCGGCGAGCCTGGTCGTGGGTCTGACCGCGACGTTCGCCCAGGACATCGTGCCGGCCGCCGCGACGCTGGCGCCCGAGGCCAGCCGAGGCAAGGCCGTCGGGACCGTCATGACAGGGCTCCTGCTGGGCATCCTGCTGTCGCGCGTGGCCAGCGGCTTCATCGCAGAGCGCTGGGGCTGGCGCATGGTGTATGAGCTGGCCGCTGTCAGCATCGGGGTGTTTGGCCTGGCCGCTTGGCGCGGTCTGCCACGCCTGCCGGCGACAAGCCACATGAGCTACACCAAGCTGATGGGTTCGCTGGCGAAACTGTGGCGCCATCACGCCGAGCTGCGCCGTGCAGCCCTGGCCCAAGGCCTGTTGTCCATGGGGTTCAGTGCCTTCTGGTCCACGATGGCGGTGATGCTGCACCAGCAATACCACCTGGGCAGCGAAGCGGCGGGCTACTTCGGGCTGGCAGGTGCGGCCGGTGCGCTGGCCGCACCGCTGGCGGGCCGGCTGGCCGACCAGCGCGGCCCTGAACTGGTGACCCGCCTGGGTGCCGGCCTGGCCATGGCCTCCTTCGCCGTGATGGGGCTGGGCATGTTCTTGCCCCACGAGGCCCAGATCGGTCTCATCCTTGCCGCCACGGTGGGCTTCGACTTCGGGGTCCAGGCCACGCTGGTGGCCCACCAGACCGTGGTCTACAGCCTGGACCCCGCGGCCCGCAGCCGCCTGAATGCGCTGCTGTTCACCGGCATGTTCGTTGGCATGTCGGCTGGCGCGGCGCTGGGCAGCCTGGCACTGGCTCACTGGGGCTGGATGGGCGTGGTGGCGCTGGCCACGGCGGCCGCTGGCGCGTCATTGGCCGTGCGGCTCAGCCGCCGCCACGGGGCGCCTTGAGGTCTGCGATCTGCGACATGGTCGGCTCCATGAAGTCAATGGGATGTTGATCGGCAGGTGCTGATGGATCCGAGGCGGTGGACCTGCGCTTGCAGGCGCCGACCGCAAGCGAAGCCTCTGGCAGGTGGTTGGCAACAGTGTTGGGCGGCGCAAACCCATCGCTCCGACATGGGGCCGGCGCAAAAGCGGGTCGCCGGACTTGAGCGCTTACTTCAGCACGGATTCTGCAGATCACCAATGAACACTTCGGTCGCCCCATCTTTCCTGACCTGGGTTGCCTGAGCTTCATTCTTGACGAACGCACGCACGGGAAGGCCTTTCTCCTGAAGTCGACGAGTCAGGATTCGCCGCAATACCGCCTGCGGCGCTGGTGATGAGGATCATGAGGTGTCCGTTCGATGGGTCTGGTCTTGTGCCCCAATGTACCTCATATGTCGATTAAAAATCGACATTGATCTTAAATCGCTAACCATTGGTCGCAGTGGTAGAATGGACTCACCTTGGAGGAACAGTGACTGCAGCCAAACGCCCACGCTTGGAGAAGCGCAAGCAGGCCACCCGCCTGCGACTGATGGAGTCGGCCTACGCCCTGATGGCCACGAAGGGGTTCCCCGATGTCTCGATTCAAGAAATCACGTCGGCAGCCGACGTGGGCTTCGGCACCTTCTACACCTACTTCGCCTCGAAGGAGTCGATCTACGACGCCTTGGTCGAAGAGGTGCTGGAGTCTTCCGGCAGCGTCGTCGACGCCGCCACCCGTCATCTGACTGACCCCGCCGAACGTTTGAGCGCGGGCATCCAGTACACGCTGCTTCAGGCGCGCTCGGATGTGCTGTGGGGCAAGTTCCTGTCCACCTCGCTCATGACCCCGGCATCCGCAGCCCGTGGCCTGGGCAAGTTCTTCTTGCGCGATGTGCTGGAGGGGTTGGCCAGCAGGCGCTTTGAGGTGGAAGACGTGCCGATGAGCGTCGTGGCCATCGCTGGAACGCTTGACGCAATGCTCCGCATGAAGAGCGATGAGTTGGCAACGGTCTTGGGCAATCTCGGCTTGCAGCAGGGGGGTGATGCCGCCAAGGGCCATGGTGAATTGGACCTGACGAAGCGATCCGCCGCGCTGGTGCTGCGCATCCTGGGCGTTCCGGCCAAGGAGTCGCTGCAGTTGGCCTCCAAGCCCCTGCCACCCATCCCTGGCTTCGCGCGCTTCTTCGACCGGGAGCCTGGGCAGACGCCAAGCGACGCATCGCCAAGTCCGACCTTGGCCCCCTCAGACAACAAAGCGTAGGTGCTGTGCTGTCCGGCCATGAGGTCGGGCATCAGGTGGGTGGCAAATCCGTGCACAGGCCTTGCGCGGCTTCGGCACCAAGGCCAATGCTTTCGGCGAGCGTGGGATGAGGATGAATCGTCTTCCCGATGTCGACGGCATCTGCCCCCATCTCGATGGCCAAGGCCACTTCGCCGATGAGGTCGCCTGCGTGCTGGCCAACGATGCCACCGCCCAGGATGCGGCCGCAGCCGCCATCTGGCGCGACTTCAAAGAGCAGCTTGGTGAACCCCTCGTCGCGCCCATTGGCGATCGCTCGGCCTGACGCAAACCAAGGAAACAGCCCCTTCTTCAACGCGATGCCCTGCGATCGCGCCTGCGCTTCGGTGATGCCAACCCAGGCGATTTCCGGGTCGGTGTAGGCCACGCTGGGGATGACCTGCGCATCGAAGCTGGATCGGGCCAGGTGGGCCACATCGAGCAGTTCACCAGCAATGACCCCTGCGGCCACATGCCCCTCGTGCACCGCCTTGTGTGCGAGCATGGGTTGCCCCACCACATCGCCAATGGCAAAAAGGTGGGCGGCTTGGGTGCGAAGTTGTGCGTCTACCTGGATGAAGCCCCGTTCATCGGGCGCTAGCCCACAACGATCCAGGCCCATGTCGCCTGTGTTGGGGGTGCGGCCCACCGCGCACAGCACCAAGTCATACAGGTGCTCTGACAGTGCGCCGTCGCTGGCCGCCAGTGTGACCAGGATCCCTTTGTCTGTGGCCTGTGCGTCGACAGTCCGAGTGCTCACACTGATGCGCTCGAACCTGGGTGCATTCATCTTCTGCCAAGCACCCACCAGATCCCGATCGGCGCCAGGCATGAGCCCATCGGAGGCCTCCACCACGTCGATGCGCGCACCCAGGCTGGCGTACACCGTGGCCATCTCCAAGCCGATGATGCCCCCGCCAATGACCAACATGCGCTGGGGTACGAAGGGCAGGTTGAGGGCATCGGTCGAGTCCACAATGCGTTCATCCACCGGCAGGAAGGGCAGCCTGACGGCTTTGGAGCCCACGGCCACGATGGCGTACTTGAACCGCAACACCTTGCTGCGGCCTGTCCGTGCTTGCCCATCGCCGGTGGTTTCGTTGATCCTGAGGTGGAAGGGATCCAGAAACTCCCCCGTGCCCCGCAAGGTTTGGACTTTGCGGGCCTGTGCCATCTTGCTCAAACCACCGGTCAGCTTGCCCACAACCTGGGTTTTGTGCTGCCTCAACGCATCAAGGTCGATCGTGGGTGCCCCGTAGGCAGTGCCAGTGCGGGTCAGGTGCTTCACCTCGCTCATGACGGACGCGACATGCAGCAGCGCCTTCGACGGGATGCAGCCGACGTTCAGGCACACACCACCGAGGGTGCCAAAGCGCTCGATGATCGCGACGTTGAGCCCCAGATCGGCCGCTCTGAACGCAGCTGAATAGCCGCCAGGGCCGCCGCCCAGCACGGCCACATCGCAGGACAAGTCAACCGGGCCTTCGTAGCGGCTCTCCATGTCAACCCCGCTCACAAGGAGATGCGGCGGAAGTCCGCCAGCAAGGCCGCGAAGTACGCGTTGAAGCGCCCCGCACAGGCACCATCGATCACGCGGTGATCCCACGACAAGGACAGCGGCAATGTCAACCTTGGAACAAACTGCGCGCCGTCCCAGATTGGCTTCATCTGGCTGCGGCACACCCCCATGATGGCCACCTCCGGTGCATTGATGATGGGCGTGAACCCCGTGCCACCGATGCCGCCCAGAGAGCTGATGCTGAAGCAGCCACCGCTCATGTCCGCTGGCGTCAGCTTGCCTTCGCGCGCCTTGCTGGCCATCTCGCCCATCTCTCGGCTGATTTCCAGGATGCCCTTCTTGTCGACGTCTTTGATCACCGGCACCACCAACCCGTTGGGTGTGTCGGCCGCAAAGCCGATGTGGAAGTAGTGCTTGAGGATCAAGTGCTCGCCATCCAGACTGGCATTGAACTCGGGGAATCGCTTCAAGGCCGCCGCGGTCGCCTTGATGAGAAAGGCCAGCAGCGTGACCTTGACGCCCGAGGCGCTGTGTTCCTTGTTGAGTTGCACGCGCAGCGCTTCCAGCTCGGTGATGTCGGCTTCCTCATGGTTCGTGACATGGGGGATCACGACCCAGTTGCGATGCAGGTTGGCGCCAGAGATCTTCTTGATGCGAGAGCGTTCCTTGCGTTCGATCGGGCCGAATTTCTCGAAGTCGATTTGTGGCCAGGACAAGAGCCCGGGGAAGGCCCCTTGGCCGTCCGTCCCCATGGACTGCCTTGATGACGGGGCATGGGGCTGCAGCTGACCCGTCATGACCAGCTTGACAAAGCCGAGCACATCCTCGCGGGTGATGCGCCCTTTGAGTCCGGTCCCGCGCACTTCTGCCAGTTGAACCGCCAGCTCTCGGGCGAGCTTTCTGATTGAAGGGGACGCATGCGGCTGAAGCCGATGGTCGGCTTCCTCTGCTTGCACCGCGCTGACCTCCGGCGGGGGGCTGTTCTGCTGAATGTGCGGCACGGTGGGCACCACTGGCCTGTCCACCACGGGGACAGAGGTGGGCGGCGGCTCCTCGGCCTGGACTTCCACCACCGCCATGAGGGAATCCATGGACACCTTGTCGCCCAGTTTCACGAGGAATTGCTTGAGCACACCGCCGTGCGATGAGGGAATCTCGATGGCCGCCTTGTCGCTCTCGACGGTGAGCAGGCTTTGATCCTTGCGGATGGTGTCGCCAGGTTTGACCAGCAGTTCGATGACGCTGACGTCGCGGTAGTCCCCGATGTCGGGGACACGCAGTTCGATGGTTTCAGACATGGGATGAAAAAAGGTGTTGGGCAACGGTCAGCACGACCAGGACGATGGGCACGAGGCGTTGATCTGGTAGCGCTCGATGGCCTGTGCACAGATCGACGCATCAAGCACACCCTGGCGGAGGAGTGCCGTCAGCGCGGCCAGCACGACCTGGTGCTTGTCCACCTCGAAGAACTGCCTCAAGGCCGCACGCGTGTCACTGCGCCCAAACCCATCGGTGCCCAAGGCCACGACGGGAGCGTCGACGTGTGGGGCGATCAGCTCTGGCCAGGCGCGAACGTAGTCCGTGGCTGCCACGACCGGCGCCCTGCCACCCAGGCAGGTCCCCACATGGCTGGCGCGCGATGCGTCGCCTGGATTCAGGCGGTTCCAGCGCTCCACCTCCCGGGCATCGCGGGCCAGTTCGCTGAAGCTGGTGGCGCTCCAGATCTCGGAGTCGACCTGCCAGTCCTTGGCCAGCAGTTCGGCTGCGTCAATCACCTCGTGCAAGATGGTGCCGGAGCCGACAAGGCGAACCACTGGGCGGCCTGCGCCCACCTTGTGCTCACCGAACTTGTACAGCCCCTTGATCACATCACCCTCCACCGACTTGGGCAGCGTGGGCTGGCTGTAGTTCTCGTTCATCACGGTGATGTAGTAGAAGACATCACGCTGTTGTTCAAGCATCTCGCGCATGCCGTGGTCCAGGATGACCGCCAGCTCGCCTGCGAAGCAGGGGTCATAGGCCCGGCAGTTGGGCACCATGGCGGCCTGCACCAGGCTGCCGCCATCCTGGTGCTGCAGTCCCTCGCCGCCCAGTGTGGTGCGGCCCGCCGTGGCACCGA
>NZ_JBOHHL010000030.1:0-57286 GCF_050725395.1 Aquabacterium sp.
CACCCTTGGTACGCAAAATGCGTGTGAGTTGGCGGGTGTCGATCCCGGCGATGGCCACGATGCCTTGGGCTTGCAGGTACTCGGACAGAGACTGCGTCTGACGGAAGTTGGAAACCCGGATGGGCAGGTCTTTGATGATCAGACCAGAGGCATGGACTTTCGACGCTTCGACATCCTCGGGGTTGACGCCGTAGTTGCCGATGTGCGGATACGTCAGGGTGACGATCTGCTGGCAATAGCTGGGGTCGGTGAGGATTTCTTGGTAGCCGGTGAGCGAGGTGTTGAACACCACTTCACCGACCGTGTGACCGGCGGAACCGATCGAAGTGCCAGAAAAGACCGTGCCGTCTGCGAGGGCCAGAAGAGCTTGGGGCAGTACGGGCAGCACGGGGTTATTCTCCGTTGTTGTGCGCGCCCAGCTCTGCTCTCGATGAGCCGATTCCGGTGAGGGTGAAACGATGCAAGTTTCGCTAGGCGGAGGGTGGTTTCGGGTAAACCTGTAGAGTATAACCCATCGTGCTGTCACAAAGCATTTCCCACTGTATGGAGGCCCCATGAAAGGCGACATGAAAGTCATAGAACACCTGAACGCTCAACTCAAAAACGAACTGACAGCGACCAACCAATACTTCCTGCACTACCGCATGTTGAAGCATTGGGGCTTCGACAAGCTGGCCAAGAAAGAGTACGAAGAATCCATCGGCGAAATGAAGCACGCCGACAAGTTGATGGAGCGCATCTTCACGCTCGACGGTCTGCCCAACCTGCAAGACCTGGGCAAGCTGCTGATCGGCGAGGACGTGCCCGAACTGCTGAGCTGCGACCTGCAATTGGAAACCGGCGCCCAGCAGACCATCAAGGACGGCATCGCCTATTGCGAGACAGTGCGCGACTACGTGTCACGCGACCTGCTGCAAGCCATCCTGGACGACACCGAGGAGCACATCGACTTCCTCGAAACCCAAATCGACCTGATCGGCAAAGTCGGTTTGCAGAACTACCTGCAGTCGCAGATCAGCTGATCTGACGGCCCCGGTTGGCGGGGCGAACGACAAAACCCCGCCAGTCCGTGAGGACTACACACATGAGGGGGTTGACTGCGAATTGTTCCTATTTAGAATAGTGTCATCAAACTCGTTGTTTTGTGACGCCCATGATTGTCTGTGTTTGCAACCGAATCTCCGACCGCGACATCGTGCGCCATGCGCAGCAAGGGTGCTCCACTTTCGAGGACCTGCAGTTCGAACTGGGCGTTTCCACCTGCTGCGGCAGTTGCGAACAATGCGCCCGCGATGTGTTCCAGGGTGCCCAGCGCCCTCACACGGAAGCCACCATCCACATCGTGGCACCCATGAGGTTGCCGGCTTTCGCCTGACACACCAAACCCGAAAAGCGCGTCATTTCGCACAATCGCGCCCGGCCTGTTTCCCTTAACTTTGCCGCTGCCCCGCCGATACGTCTTCAAAGACCAGTCGGTTTGGCTTGCATCAGAGGGAAACATGGCTTCATTCTTCTTCGTCGACGAACAGGCAAGCACCAACAACCGCAGTGCCGTGGCCAAGCCCACGCTGGTGCAATCGCGCGCCATCTCTGTGATCGCGTCTCCTGACGACTCCGGCTATGCCACCCCCTCCTCCCTGCGCCGGGCGCAGGTGTGCCCCCCATCGCTGTTCAGCCGCTCAGGGCCGCAATGGAAACGCTGGGTGCGGGGATTCTGGTCCTGGCTCTGGGACCTGGACGACTACGCGGACGCCATGCCCGTGCTCACGGGCCTGACCAAGGTCAAATCGGAATTCTGTGCCGCCATGTGGGATTTGCAGTCGGTGCGGGCCCATCAAGTGCGTGATGCCGTCGAACATGCGCGCTCCCTGCGTGAGTTGTGGCACTTGCGCGCCGACGTGTTCCGCGCCATTTCCACCCACCGTGGACAGGCCGAAGCCACCGTGCGGATCGAAGCGCTCAACAACCATTTTCCGGTGCGCGTGTCCCGGCCCAACGCCGAACTCAAGCAGGGCCGCACCACAACTTGGTGATCAGTTGTCACAAAGGGCGCTGCGCACGCTGACGCCATAGCACAATGGAGGGCTGAAACACCTCAGCCCCATGAACATCATCATCCTGGACGACTACCAAGACGCCGTCCGCAAGCTCAAGTGCTCGTCCAAGCTGGACGGCCTCTCCGCCAAGGTCTTCACCAACACCGTGAAAGGCAACGGGCAATTGTCCGTGCGGCTGCGCGATGCGCAGGCCCTGGTCCTGATCCGCGAGCGCACCCACTTCCCCAAGGGCCTGCTTGAAAAGCTGCCCAAGCTCAAGCTGATCTGCCAGACCGGCCCAGTGGGGCCTCACATCGACGTCGAAGCCTGCACGCGCCTGGGCATCGCCGTGTCCGAGGGGGTGGGCTCGCCCGTGGCCCCGGCTGAGCTGACCTGGGCCCTGGTCATGGCCGCCATGCGCCGCCTGCCTCAGTACATCGGCAACCTCAAGCACGGGGCCTGGCAGCAGTCGGGCCTGAAGGCCTCGTCCATGCCCACCAATTTCGGCCTTGGCATGGTGCTCAAGGGCAAGACGCTGGGCGTGTGGGGCTACGGTCGCATTGGTCAACTGGTGGCGGGTTTTGGCAAGGCTTTCGGCATGCACGTGACGGTGTGGGGGAGCGAAGAGTCCCGCGCACGCGCCAAGGCCGATGGCTGCATCCCGGCGCCCAGCCGCGAAGCGTTTTTCGAAGCCTGCGACGTGTTGTGCCTGCACCTGCGTTTGAACGACGACACCCGGGGCCTCATCAAGCTGGAAGACCTGAGCCGCATGAAGCCCACGGCTTTGCTGGTCAACACCTCCCGCGCAGAACTGATCCACGAGAACTCGCTGGTCACCGCCCTGAACCGCGGGCGCCCCGGCATGGCCGCCGTCGATGTGTTCGAGAGCGAGCCCATCATGCAAGGCCATCCCCTGCTGCGCCTGGAAAATGCGGTGTGCACTCCGCACATCGGCTACGTCGAACAAGACAACTACGAGCAGTACTTCAATGCTGCCTTCGACAACCTGCTGAACTTCATCAAGGGCGAGCCGACCAACATCGTCAACCCCGAAGTGCTGCACCCCCGGTATTGACTTGAGGCCCCGGTTTGGAAGCTGAACGCGCCCTGCCCCGGCAGGACATGGCCGCGGCCCGCTGGGCCTTGTTGCTCGGCAACTTCGTCATCGGTTGCGGCGTGATGGTCGTGGGCGGCACGCTCAACGACCTCACGCACTCACTGAGCATCACCGTGCTGCAAGGCGGGCACCTGATCGCCATCGCGGCCGTGATGATGGGCTTGGGCGCGCCCATCCTGGCAGGCTTGGTGGGCAGTGGTGACCGCCGCAAGCTCCTGACCGCCGCCATGCTCTGGTATGGATTGGGCCACCTCCTGTGCGCACTGGCGCCAAGCTACGCGTGGCTGTGGCCGGTGCGCGCGCTCACGGTGCTGTCGGCTGCGGTGTTCACACCGCAAGCCGCGGCCGTGGTGGGCTACATGAGCACGCCCGCGCACCGAGGACGGGCCATCACCTTCGTGTTCATGGGCTGGTCCATCGCCTCGGTGGCCGGGCTGCCGTTGGCCGCCTGGGTGGGCGAACGGATGGGGTGGCGGGTCGCCATGGCCGCGATCGCCGTGGGCTCGCTGGTGTCGGCATGGGCGGTGTACAGCGCAGTGCCTGCCGGCATCCGACCTCCCGCCTTGTCGATGCGTTCCTGGCGCAAGGTCTTCACCTCACCCTTGATGATGGGACTGGTGGCCGTGACCGCGCTGCAAAGCACCGGTCAGTTCACGGTGCTGGCCTATGCCGCCCCGTATTACAAGTTCGGTTTTGGCGCCAGCCCGGAGCAGATCAGCTTTCTGTTCGCCTGGTTCGGCGCCCTGGCATTGGCCGGCAACCTGCTGCTGAATCGGTACGTGGACAAGGTCGGCGCGGCACAAGCCGTGACCTCCACGCTGGGCCTGATGGCGCTGAGCTTGTTGATCTGGCCATGGGCGCACGATGTCAGCAGCCTGGCCCTGGTCTTGTTGCCTTGGGCCTTGAGCGGCTTTGCCACCAACTCCGGGCAACAGGCGCGGTTGGGTGGGCTTTCGCCTCGCCTCACGCCTGCCTTGATGTCGCTCAACACCTCGGCCATCTACCTGGGACACGCCTTGGGCGCCTCGGGCGGTGGTCTGGTGCTGACCCATGCCGGATACGGTCAGCTGCATTGGCTGGGCTTGTTCTGGATGCTGCTGGCCTGGGCGGTGAGCTGGTGGGCTTGGCGGGCCCAACAAGCTCAGGAACGACAGCGGGACGAGCGGCTGTCCATCAGCCCACCCGCCGCCGCCAGCTGAGGTCAGTGCTTGGCCAGGCCCCGCTGCCGGCGGGCTTCGTAAAGGCACACGCCGCTGGCCACGGACACATTGAGGCTTTCCACCCCGCCCAGCATGGGAATGCTGACCAGTTCATCGCAGTTCTTGCGGGTGAGCTGGCGCATGCCGCTGCCTTCGGCACCCAGCACCAGTGCCGTGGCCTGGGCCAGGTTGGCCGCGTACAGGTCGCGCGGGGCATCGTCGGAGGTACCGACCACCCAGATGTCGCGCTCTTTCAGTTCACCCAGGGTGCGCGACAGGTTGGTCACCATGAAGTAAGGCACCGTTTCGGCCGCGCCACTGGCCACCTTGGCCACCGTGGCATTGACGCCCACGGCATGGTCCTTGGGGGCAATCACGGCATGGGCGCCCGCGCCATCAGCCACGCGCAGGCAGGCGCCGAGGTTGTGAGGATCGGTGATGCCATCGAGCACCAGCAACAGCGGCGGCTCGGACAAGGCATCCAGCAGATCGTCCAGCGATTTGGGCTGGGGAATGCTTTCCACCTTGGCGACCACACCCTGGTGGCGGTGGGTGCCGCACATCTTTTGCAAGCGATCGTCATCGCTTTCGACCAGGTTCAGCCCGGCTTCCTCGGCCTTGGTCAGGAATTGGCGCATGCGCTGGTCGCGCCGAGTGGCGTCGAAATGCAACTCGCGGATGGACTTGGGTGCCACCTTCAGGCGCACGGACACGGCATGGAAGCCAAATAGCAGTTTCAGACTCATGCCGGCATCCTACCTTGTGCGCCAACCAAGGCCGGATCAGCCCTCGCTCACCAAGCGGCCTGCATCGATGCGAAGACTGCGTCCACAGCGGCTGGCGATCAGGGGGTCGTGGGTCACCAGAATCAAGGTGGTGCCCGCTTCTCGGTTCAATTCGAACATCAGGTCCATCACCGCATGGCCCGTGGCATGGTCGAGGCTGCCGGTGGGCTCGTCGGCCATCAACACCTTGGGCTGGACCACGAACGCCCGCGCCAGGGCCACGCGCTGCTGCTCGCCACCCGACAAGGTCACCGGCTTGTGCGACAGGCGCTTGCCCAGCCCAACGCGCTCCAGCATGGCGGCGGCCTGCTGGCGCGCATCGCGCACGCCCCTCAGTTCCAGCGGCAGCATGACGTTTTCGATGGCGCTCAGGTGCGACAGCAACTGGAAGCTCTGGAACACGAAGCCCAGGTTGGCCGCGCGGTGAGCGGCCCGGTCGTCTTCGTTGAGCGAGAACAAGTCCAGCCCACACAGCTGAACACTGCCATGGCTGGGCACATCCAGGCCCGCCAGCAAGGACAGCAAGGTGCTCTTGCCCGAGCCGGAAGCCCCCACGATGGCCACGGTTTCACCGGCCTGCAGGGTGAAGTCGATCTTGTGCAGAATGTCCAGGGTGCCCGATGAGTCCTCCACCGATTTGCCCAAGCCTTGCACCTGCACGACGATGGCCGACGAAAGGGGTACAACCGGGTTTTGGCTCATGTTTTTGACGAACGAAAGATGTTGATGCCCATGGACTTTACGCGAGGTGCGCGGCTGGCCCTGACCAGCCTGGCTTTGAGCCTGACGGTGTCAGTGGGTAATGCCCATGCGGCCCCCCAGGGTACGACCATCCTGGTCATGGGCGACAGCCTGTCCGCCGAGTATGGCTTGGCACGCGGCACAGGCTGGGTGGCCTTGCTGGAGAAGCGCTTGCAGGCCGAGAAGATCAGCGCCCAGGTGGTCAATGCCAGCATCAGTGGCGAAACCACCGCTGGTGGGGTTTCTCGGTTGCCTGCCTTGCTGAAGCAGCACCACCCCAGTCAAGTGATCATCGAACTGGGCGCCAATGATGCGCTGCGGGGCCTGGCGCTGGCCGCCACGCAGAACAACCTGGTCTCCATGGCCAAGGCGAGCAAGGCCGAGGGTGCCCGGGTGGTGGTCGTCGGCATGCAGGTGCCGCCCAACTTCGGCAAACGCTACACCATGGATTTTGCCGCGCTGTTTCCCAAGGTGGCCCAATCGGAGTCGGCGGCGCTGGTGCCATTCTTTTTGAAAGGCGTGGCCGACCGGGCCGATGCGCGCGATTGGTTCCAGGCCGATGGCATGCACCCTCTGGCCAAGGCGCACCCCGTCATCCTGGAGAACGTCTGGCCAGTGCTGAAGCCTTTACTTCTTGGTGGGGTTCAGCGTTGAGGCGAGACCGCTGCCAAAGTTGCCAAGCAGGGTTTCGGCCTGCTTGCTCATCTGCTCCTGCATTTGCGTGAACATCTGGCGCGACTGCTCCATGTAGCCGCCCATGAAGTTTTGCATCAGGGGCGCCTGCAGGTTGACCACGGAACTGTCGGTCAGGCGGCTTTGCAGGTCGATGAAGGACTGGATGTTCTTTTCCAGGTAATTGCCCATCAGCCCCTGCATGGTGTTGCCATAGAAGCGGATGATCTGCGCCAGGGCTTGGCTGGAGAACATGGGCACACCGCCGGTTTCTTCTTCCAGGATGATCTGCAAGAGAATGCTGCGCGTGAGGTCTTCACCGGACTTGGCGTCCAGCACCACGAAGTTTTCGCAGGCCAGGACCATGTCCTTCACATCCACCAGCGTGATGTAGCTGCTGGTCTGGGTGTCGTACAGGCGTCGATTGGGGTACTTCTTGATCGCACGCACACCCGGGGGAGCGGCCGCGGGGGTGTCAGCATCAGCGCCCATCTCTTCAGCGGTGGCTTTGCTTTGAGTGCCTGAGGCAGCTGATTGACGACGTGATGTGCTCATGCTGTTCTTGGGTCTCCGGATCGGTGGATCATTTTAGGCACAGTCGTCCGGAAATGGTAATACTCATGTCCAGTTGCGCCTTGCCCATCGTACACAAGACCTTCAAGCCAAACTGCATCTTTTTTCAACAGCCACGGGCCTTCATGGTGAAGGTGGGGCATGAATCGAACACCGCCTCTTGGGCAGTTTTGAGGAGATGGTGGTGGGCGGCAATGGGCCCGGACTGACCGGATAGGGGCAGGCCTGGTGGGCCCATCACGCCTTGCCTTCAAGTGTACCGCGGTGAAAGCTTGCCACGACATAAGGATATTCAACTTGCGAGTTTCACGGTTTGACGGCTGAGTGAGATAGTCCACGGCCAGTTTTCAATGAAGCACTGATGAACCGTATCTCCGTCCACCGTTGTCGAAACCTTCTGGCCGCTGGCTTGCTTTTCACGGTCAGTGCCTGGGCGAACGCCGCGCCCTCGCCTCAGGATCCTTCCTTGGTCCGGGCTGAACTGGTGTCCTCCGTGGACGCCGTGTACCCCGGTGAGCAGATCACGGTGGGGCTGCATCAGCGCATTGCCCCGCACTGGCACACGTACTGGATCAACCCCGGCGATTCCGGCTTGGCGACGACCCTGGAATGGACTTTGCCCGCAGGTTCGGTGGCGGGCGACATCCAATGGCCGGCACCGCGGCGTTTCACCCAGGGTCCCGTGACCAACTACGGTTATGAAAACGAAGTGACCTTGCTGACATCCGTGCGGGTGCCTGCCAATGCCAGCCCTGGGGTCAGCTTTCCTGTTCAAGCCAAGGCCAAATGGCTGGTGTGCCGCGAGGTCTGCATTCCCCAGGAAGCCACACTGAACTTGGCCCTGCCAGTGATTGCACCTGGCGGCGCCCGTTCCGAAGGCCAGGCCTTGATAAAACAGGCACATGAACAGTTGCCGGTGCAGGCCAACTGGGCGGCCGAGGCGGTCCTGCAAACCGGCGGTGGCGTGGCTTTGCGCATCCCCAAGGTGTCGATCCATTGGGCCGGGGCCACGGATGTCTGGTTCTACCCGGACGAGTGGGGTCGCATTTCGCACAATGCACCGCAACCCCGCCAGGACGACGACCAGCAAGGCAGTGTCATTCAATTGACTGCCGGAGACTCAGCCGCGACCGCAGGACAGGTGTTGAAAGGGGTCCTGGTGGTCTCCGAGGGTGAAGGCCAGGCGCTGGTTCGGAAAAGCTATTGGGTCAGCGCGACGGTGAAGCCTGGTGCATTGGGCACGCCGACGGCAACACCTTTGGCCACAGCCCCCTCGACATCGACGCAGCCCCCCGACCTGACCCTGGGCTCGGCCCTGGTGCTGGCGCTGCTGGGCGGCCTGGTCTTGAACCTCATGCCCTGCGTGTTCCCGGTGCTGTCCATCAAGGCACTGGCTTTGCTGAACCACGGTGATCAAACGCCTCGCCAAGCGCGCGTCCATGGTTTGGTGTACACCGCCGGGGTCTTGAGCAGCTTTGCCTTGCTGGGCGGTTTGCTGGTGGCGCTCAAGGCTGGTGGGAGCCAGGTCGGCTGGGGATTTCAATTCCAATCTCCGGTGTTCGTGTTGGCGGTGGCTTACCTGATGTTCGCGGTGGGTCTGAGCCTGTCGGGCGTGTTCACCATCGGCGGCTCGGTCACCGGCGTGGGGTCATCGCTGGCCAGCCGTGGCGGCTACGGTGGCAGCTTCTTCACGGGCGTGCTGGCCACGGTGGTGGCCACGCCCTGCACGGCGCCCTTCATGGGCGGCGCCATTGGCTTTGCCCTGGGCCAGCCCACCGCCGTGCTGATGGCCGTGTTCCTGAGTCTGGGACTGGGCCTGGCCCTGCCCTACCTGCTCCTGAGTTGGTGGCCGCGACTGCAGCGCTGGCTGCCCCCGCCGGGCGTCTGGATGGAACGCGTCAAGCAGGCCTTTGCCTTCCCCATGTACGGTGCCGCGGTGTGGCTGGTCTGGGTGCTCGCGCAACAGGCCGGTGTCGATGCCGTGGCGGTCGCCCTCGGTGGCCTTTTGGTCATCGCGTTGGCCGCCTGGGTCTACGACAGCTCACGTGCCAGCCAACCGGCCTTACGCCATGTGGGCACCTTCGCCGCGGGCGTTTTCCTGGCCGCGGCCCTGGGCGGAGGTTATGTCGGCATCCGGTCTGGCGCATCGGCCAACCCCGGCACTTCGTTCGAAACCAAAACCGGACCTGGCTCCGAGAAAGCAAGCTGGGAGCCCTACTCGGCTGGACGCTTGAATGAACTGCGCACCAAAGGCCAACCGGTGTTCGTGAACCTCACCGCGGCCTGGTGCATCACCTGCCTGGTCAACGAACGCGTGGCCTTGAGCCGGCCCTCGGTGGTCGATGCCTTCAAGGCCTCCGGCATCACCTACCTCAAAGGCGACTGGACCAACCAGGATCCCGAGATCAGCCGTGTGCTGTCCGAGTTCGGGCGCAGCGGCGTGCCCTTGTACGTGCTGTACCCGGAAGGACTTCAGAGCAAGCCCATCGTGCTGCCCCAGATCCTGACCCCGGACCTTGTGTTGGCCGCGCTGAAAGATGCCTCGGCGCTTGCCCTTGTTTCCCGTCGATAAAACCCTAGGAGCTTACCCATGTTGCTGCGTCGTCAATTTTCCAAGACCTTGCTGACTTGCGCCGTTCTGGCCGGCTTGCCGATGGCCGCGCTGGCCGCCGCCGAGGTCAACCAGGCCGCCCCGGCGTTCTCGGCCCAAAGCGCCAATGGCAAGGCCATCAACCTCAGCGACTACCAGGGCAAAACCGTGGTGCTGGAGTGGACCAATCAGGATTGCCCTTTCGTGAAGAAGCACTATGAAAGCGGCAACATTCCCAGGCTCCAGAAGGAAGCTGCCGCCAAGGGTGTGGTCTGGTTGCAGGTGATCTCATCTGCACCTGGCGAACAAGGCCAGGTTGATGGCCCGACCGCCATCAAGGCCAATGAGTACCGCGGCGCCACCCCAGCCGGCATCGTGCTGGACCCCCAAGGCAAGGTCGGCAAGCTGTATGGCGCGCAGACCACGCCCCACATTTTCATCATCGATCCGCAAGGCAAACTGGTCTACAAGGGCGGCATCGACAGCATCGCGTCCAGCAACCAGGCGGACATCGCCAAGGCGGAGCCCTACGTCGGCAATGCGATCAAGGCGGTGACGTCGGGCCAGAAGGTGGCACAGCCCAGCACGCGGCCTTATGGCTGCTCGGTGAAGTACGCCAGCTGACGACCCGAATCACGTTCACGCCAACCAACAAAAAAAGGCCAGACCGCTTGCGCGGCTGGCCTTTTTTTTGGCTGATGCCAGCGCAAGGCTGGCATCTCCCATCACATTTTGCCGGAGAACTGGATGCCGAACCAGCGCGGGATGGCTGGCACATAGGTGCTCAAGGTCTGGTTCTGCGGGGTGTCGTCGTCGAACAAGTTCTTGACGATCAGCGACACGTCGAACTTCTGGTCGCTTCGGCCGATGCCAATGCTCGCGTCGGTGGTCCAGTGCTTCTTGATCCAGCTGTAAGCCGAGAGGTTCGCATCGCTGTAGTAGCCGCTCTGGAACGCCGAGTTGAAGCTGCCATGGGCTTGAAGCTGATTGAACACGGGCACGCGGTATTCGGCGCCGATGTTCAACATGTACCGCGAAGCACCAGGCAGGACGCTTCCAGACACGTCGCGGGCGGTTGGTCCAGGGGTGGCGGAGCTGTTGGGCTGGTATTCCGCAGGCACCGGAGCGTTCGGGAAGCTCTTGTACTTGGCGATGGTGTAGGCACCCGATACACGGGCCGTCAAATTGCGGATGCCGGTGTAAGCACCATCGAACTCCAGACCGCGGATGGTCACCTTGGGTGCATTGCCGACATAGGTGACGACCGTGCCAGATGCTTCGAGTTGATTCACCGTCTGTTGGTAGTCACGGATGCCCGTGTTGAACACGCCTGTATTGAAAATCAGGCTCTTGTCGAACAGCACCGACTTCAGCCCCACCTCGAGCGACGTGGCTTTCTCGGCCTTGGCCAACACAGGCTTGCCGTTGACAACTTGCGCCACGCCACCCTTCTGGCCGTATTGGACCGTGAAGTAGCCGGTCTGGTCCTCATTGAACTTGTAGCTCGGGCTGATGTTGAATCCTGGATAAGCCTTTCTGTATTCCGGAGCGTTGACCTGGTTCCAGAGTGTGCCGATCTGACCATTGCGGATGGCCTTGGCCGTGCCCACTTGTCGGCGCTGGTCCGGTGTAAGCAGGCTGTAGGCGCTGACCCCGAAGTAGCGTTGAGCGACCTGGTCAGCCAGCGCCAGCTGCGCGGCCGTGTTGGTGCCCAGGACACCCGCATCATTCGAATTGAACCCGCCGAGTTGCACACCATTCTTCACGGCTGGGTTCAAGGCGCCACCCGAGCCGTTGTTGACGATGAGCGACGAGGTCTCGTTCGTGCGGTTCTCGTAGGTGAGTCGGGCGCCGGTGGTCAGGGTGAACTGGTCGGTCACGTGCCAATCGGTCTGCCCGAAAATGGCCTTGCTGCGGTTGACGATCTTCTGGGCCGAAGTCTTGCCCATGCCATTGAGGGAGTCCGTCAGCAGTTGACGCCCCGCGGAATCCGTGTCCAGAAGGTCATACTGCGCCTGGTTGGCGAACCACGCGCCCGCGTCCTGTCCCCATCCAGCGTTCAGGCTTTGCTGGCCGAACATGACCTGGTTGTGCCAGTAGAGGAAGCCCGTCTGCCAATCGACTTTGCCACCGGGCTTTGAACTCAGGCGGAACTCCTGGCTGAACTGCTTGTACTCCTCGACCTTGCCTCCACCGTTCAGGGACACGGCGAATGGTGTGCCTTCCGAGTCGTTGCTGGCGCCAAAATGATATCGGCGGCCTGCTGTGATCGATGTCAGGTCGAAGTTCTCGAAGTTCTTCTTGAGCTGCAGAGAGGCGTTGTTGGTGTAGGTGTAAAGCGGCAGCTGCTGGTTGGTCGTGGGATTGGGGTTGTTGAGGTAGAGCCCACCATAGTAGAAGTTCTCGCCGTTGTTCTGCCGCCTGAACCAATCGCGGTTCAGCCTCGTCGCGTTGTCGATCGAGCTGTCGTAAGTCGAATTGCCGTTGGTGAAGGTGGCGGGTGGATTGATCTTGACCGTGCCGCCGTTGTAGAACTCCGCCCCATTGGGTTGCACTTCGACACTGGCCAGGGCACTGAAGTCGGACGTCGGTGTGAAGAGGAGCTTGATGCGACCAGACACCCGATCCTTGTTGAAGTACGAGTTATCCGAGTTGTAGTTGTTGGTATACGGGCCATTGCCCTTCTCAACGATCAGGGCGCCACGCCACGCCAACACATCATCGATCACCGGACCACCACCGGCCACCTGGCTGATGACGGTCTGGTTCTGCCCCAAGGCGATCGACCAGTTGGCGTCTGGCGTGAAGGATGGATTGCGGGTGTTGATGGTGACGGAACCCATGTTGAAGTTCCGGCCTTGCAGGGTGCCTTGAGGACCCTTGGCCACCTCGACCGTGTCAACGTCGTAGAAGTTGAAGCTCAGCAGAGGTGGGTAGACGATGCTGACGCCATCGATGATCCCGCCGACACTGACGTCTTGAGCCTCGGTCTGCGTGATCTTGCCCACGCCGCGCATGGCGAGGCTGGCGGTGCGCGAGTTGCCAACATTGCGCACCAGGCCTGCGGCGCGTTGCGAGATGGCGCCAATGTCGAGCGCCAGCTGGCTTTCCAGCTCCTTGCCACTGATCACCGAGATGGATTGGGGCACATCGGCGACGCGGGCGAGCTTGGGCCGACTTCGCACCACCACCTTTTCAAGTTCCTGCGTCTTGGCGTCTTTCTCGGCCGCGGCCTCGGCGGCCACTGGGGCTTCCACGGCCGGTGCCGCGGCACCAGTGGACAGACCAGCGGCTTCGGCGGCGGCCTTGTCACGGGCGGCCAGTTCGGCCTTCAGCCTGGCCACTTCCTGCTGCAGCTCTTCCACGGTGGGGGCTTCCGCCGCGTACACGGAGCCAGCACCGAACACGAACAGACCGGCCACCAAAGCGGCAACGGGGGACAAATTCAAAGGCGCTTGCTTGTCTCGAATAGCATGTCTTCCAGCGCTCGCTTTATGCTTCATTACCGCTATCTCCGGGATGTAAAAATTAAGCTGCATAAACAGCAGAAGCCATGCCACCAAAGCACCGGTTTCTGCATATGAATATGTGAGCGGCCGTCACGGCCATGCCCATAGCGGAAAGAACCGCCGGCTTCATTGACCAGAGCTGGTCGCCCTGCCCCTCGCTGAGGTTTTCGCAAACAGCCAGGTTGATTTGTCAGCAATCATGGTTTGAAGGGGTGCGCCAATTCAAGCAGCACTGTTTGAATATCGACATCCCTTGAACACTGATGGCCCCATGCAAAAGCGCCACCCGTCACCCGGCGAAAGCCGAGCACCGCGTGGCGCCAAAGCAAAGCAGAGAAATGGATCAGGCGGCGCTGGGCTTGCCCCGCACGTAAAGGCTCCACAGCCTGGCGAGATCCGCCACGCCATCACGACCTGAGACATGGCGGTCGGTGTCGGCAAGCTAGCGCTGACCCCACAGCTTGGCTTTGCCATGGTCGCGCGAACGGAAGGCCGTGCCCGAGATGGACTCCAGGTAGCTGAGTTTCTCAGCCTGGCCAAGGCGACCCGACGCGTTCAAGGTTTCAAACGACTTGATCGTGGTGTCGAGGTCTCCAGCCCCAGCAGCGGCGGCCAGGCGCATGCGATCGATGGTGGAGGATTCCTGAGCGGTCTTGCCCCCACGGCGTCCTTGTACTTTTTGGGCCTTGATCAAGGACTGCGCTGCTTGCAATGGCCTGCCCAGGCACTTCCCATCAGCAGCGCCATCGCGGCCACCCGAAAGGTCTTGCTCACACCCGATTCATTCATGCTTGCTCCTTGCTCAGCCCGCTGCGGAGCGGGCTAGTTCACGAACTGCTCATTGCCCACGACACCGAGCTTGGTCACGCCGTGGCGCTGCGCACTGGCCAACACCGCGGCCACGTGCTCGTACTCGGCCAGCTTGTTGGGCCGCAGGTGCACCTCGGGCTGGTCGGCTTCGGCACCGGCCTTCTGCAACCGGGCCTCGAGTGCCTGGTGGTCGGGCAAAGCCTCGCCATTCCAGAGCACGGTTCCATCGAAGTCGACGTCGATGGTCACGACCACGGGAGGCTGGGGCGGCGCGGCAGCCGGCCTGCTCACAGGCAGGTTCAGGTTGACGGAATGCAACTGCACGGGAATCGTGATGATCAGCATGATGAGCAGCACCAGCATCACGTCGATCAAGGGCGTGGTGTTGATGTCGATCATCGGTTCGGGATCGCTGGCGCTGCCTGATCCAATGTTCATGGCCATGGAATGGTCCTTGGGTACTTTTGATTAAGAACGTGCGGGGGGCTCGGTCACGAAGCTGATCTTGGAGATCGCCGCGCGCTGGCAGGCGAACACCACTCGCCCGATCGATTCATAACGCGCCTTGCCGTCGCCACGGATGTGGACCTCGGGTTGCGGCACGAGGACCGAGACCTTCTTGAGCCGCTCCACCAGAGTGGCCGCGTCGGCCACCGGTTGCGTGTTCCAGAAGATCCCGCCGTCCTGATCAATCGAGATCTCGATGTTCTCGGGCTTGGTCTGCCGCACGATGTTCTGCTCTTTCGGCAGCGACACGGGAACCGTCTGGGTGACCACCGGGATGGTGATCAGGAAGATGATCAACAGGACCAGCATCACGTCCACCAATGGTGTGGTGTTGATGGTCGCGTTGATGGCGTCGTCCGAGCTGCTAGAGCCGATGCTCATGGCCATGTCAGGCTCCTGGGGTCAAGGTTGCTGGTCAGCCTGCGGCGCGCGCAGCGACCGGGATCGACGAAGGGGCGTTGTTGTTGCCGTTGGCATTGGCAGCATGGGCATGCCCGCCCACCAGACGGACGGGCTTGGCACCCAGCAACACGCCATGCAGTTCCGCGGCGAAGCTGCGGGCGGCATCGAGCGTGACCTTGTTGCGGCGAACGATCCAGTTGTAGCCCAGCACCGCCGGCACAGCGACCGCCAGGCCAATGGCCGTCATCAGCAGCGATTCACCCACGGGGCCGGCCACCTTGTCGATGGAGGCCTGGCCCGCCACACCGATGGCGGTCAGCGCGTGCAGGATGCCCCACACGGTGCCGAACAGGCCGATGAATGGCGAAGTGGAGCCCACGGTGCCCAGGAAAGCCAGGCCATCTTGTTGGCGAGCCTGGACTTCATCGATGGAACGCTGAACACTCAAGGTGACCCAGGTGTTGCGGTCGATGTTCTGGGTCAGCTCGCCTTCGTGGTGGTTGCTGGCTTCGATGCTGCTTTCGGCGATGAAGCGGAAAGCACTGCCTTCCTTGAGCTTTTGGGCGCCCTCTTGCAGGCTGCTGGCGCGGAAGAAGGTCTTGCGCGCTTCACGGGCCTGACTGGCCAGCTTGTAGCTTTCATACAGCTTGGTCACCAGGATGTACCAGCTGCCCGCGCTCATGAGGATCAGGATGATCAGGGTGCCACGCGCCACCAGGTCGCCCTGGCTCCACAGTGCTTCGAGGCCGTAGGGGTTGTCAACGGTTTCCTTGGCGGCGGTCGCAGGGGCAGCCGTGTGGCCTGCGGCTTCGGTGACGGCGGGCTTGCTGTCGACGGCGGTCACTGGCGTGGCCTGGTCTTGCGCATGAGCAGCGGATGGGTGACCCAGGGCAGTGACACCCAGCGCGGCCACGAGGGCCAGAGCGGTGGCCGCAGAGCTTAGTTTTTTGATGAACATGAGAGATTCCTTACTGACAAAAATTGAACAAGACGCATCACTCAGTTCGCGGCGGCGAACTCAAAAGTCTGCAATGCAACCACTACCTGATCACCGTTGTCCTGGCAGCCGTACTGCAGAACGGCCTTTCGAACGGCGTCGTCGAACACACCACGCGGCGTCGACTTCACGATGTCGACGTTGACCACCTTGCCCCCTTTGACGGTCAGGCGCGCCTGGACCGATCCGGTGATGCCGTCGCGCTCGGCCTTGGCAGGCATGACGGGCTGGGCTCGCTGAGGGCAGGCCACTGACACCGACACGACCGCTGGCTTGGGTGGCGCGGGTGGTGCCACCACCGGCGGTGCCACGGGCGCGATTTCGACCGGCGCGGGCGGAGGCGTTGGCGTGGCCGCGATGACGGGCGCGGGCGGAGGCTCCGCGATGGTCACCTCGGGCGGCGGCACGAAAGGCGGCGGAGGCAGGTCCACCTTGGGCGGTGGCGGCGTTTCGATTTTGGGCGGCGGTGGCGGCTTGACCTCTTCGATGATCTTGGTCTCGATGGGCGCGCGAACCACATCCACCACCTTCTGCGCCAAGCCAGACATGAGCGCGTAGATCACGACGACGTGGAAAAGAACGACAGAGCCAATGCCAAACAGTTGGCGCTTGGGGTCGGTTTGAAGCTGATAACTGTGCATGCCTGAACGCTCTGTGTGGGCGATGGGGATTGAATGAACGGGACGCCTGTGCAACGTCATTTGGGCGAAAGATACGCGGCCACTCCCGCACTGAAAACAAATAAATCTGGATATTCATATGCAGCGGCGCTGCGAAGAAATGCCACTGCTGAATAAGCAACCAAGGTGCTGACATGGCAGCAGCCAGCACCTTGAAACTGGTCAGAATCCAGCAGGCCGTGTCACTTTCCGGCGGCAATCACGGCCTGGTCGTCGTGAGGTGTCCCCGCAGGCGCCCAGTCGTAGGGCACCGGTTGCGCGCGGTACAGCTGGTGATTGACCGTCTGCTTGCCATTGACCGGGTCCTTGCCCACGCGAGGATGGGCATTGACGTACTCCCAGACGATGTCCCCGTTGGGCGTCACCTGGAACAAGCGCCCACTCTGCCCTTCGTCGATGAAGGTATTGCCATTGGGCAGGCGACGCGCAGCGCTGATGTGCGTGCTGCGGAAAGACCAGCTGGGCCCGCCCGAGTCCTCGCCCGTGTACTGCCAGACGATCTCTTTCTTGATGGGGTCGATTTCGAGCACGCGCGAACCTCCGGTCGTCTGCAGTTCGACCGGTGGATAGCCGGCCTCGCCCTGGTTGTCGAAGACCAGCAGATTGCCCGCGCCTGGCAAGCCCTCGGGGATGAGGTGGGCATCGTGTTGACCCGTGATCTGGTCGACCGGTCGTGGCACTTTCCGGGCGCTGGGTCCCTTCGGGATGGCCGGATAGTTGGGCCCCAAAGTCCAGACCACCTTGCCGGTCTTCCTTTCGACGATGGCGATGAAGTTGGCGTTGCGCGAATCGAAGATCAGGTTGTCCGGATGAAAGCGCTGGTCACCCGCCTTGTACCAGCGGTTCGGCCCCAGCACCTTGAGGTTGTTGACGTGCAAGTAGTCCGCGTCATGGGACTGTCGGACCAGCTTGAGTTGCTCGGGCGTGAAGCCGAACTCTTCCAGGTGCTCCGAGGCGACCCAGCGCCAGACGATCTCGCCCGCCGGGTTGACTTCGTAGAACACGTCGTCCAGCACCTGCGGCTGCTTGAAGCCCGGCGCCGCGTGCGTGAGGTTGGCCAGCACGATGGTGTTGCCGTTGGGCAGGCGGCCCCAGTCGTGGTGCTGGCGAGCCAGGCCACCAGGGGCCTTCTCGCCAAACTGCCAGACCACCTTCCCATGCCAGTCCAATTCGCCAATGGTTCTGGACACCCGTGTGCCCACGCGGCCCGGCACCAGTTCGGTCCCGGTGCCGTCGGCCTGGGCCAGCGTGACGAACACGTGCCCGCGCTGACCGCCCACCAGCGCCGGATCGACGAAGGTGCTGAAGGCGG
Organism: Aquabacterium sp.; assembly: GCF_050725395.1. GTDB lineage: Bacteria > Pseudomonadota > Gammaproteobacteria > Burkholderiales > Burkholderiaceae_C > Aquabacterium. Next base: position 17,931 of record NZ_JBOHHL010000030.1, read on the forward strand.
CCGCGTCCCTCCACTGGCGCACTGTGTTGCCATGGAGGTCGATGAGGCGCGCAACGTTGTCTCCCCCGGTGAACAGCACGAAGCTGCCGTACGCCCGGGCCGGGTCGTGGCGCGTGGTGCCGGTGGGAAAGACGCTGGGGCCAGCCATGGCGGAGGCCGTCAGCAGCAAGCTGGTGAAGAAAAATGGGATGGATGCTTTGGTTCTGAACATGGGTTCTCTGCCTGGAAATGAAGCAGAGGTTTAGCAGCCGGCATGCCACGGAAATCAGCCCCGATTGCTGATCCAGCAGCAGCCATCAACCGCAACCTTTGAAGGCTGCTGTCTATTGAGCAAACGCTGTTGATTTGCCGGCACAAGCCGCCCGGACTGACCCGCATTTCGAGGTGGCGCGAAATCTGCTGCACAGGCCACCTTTCACTCTTGATCCCGTTTCGCCCATGCGCCCTGCATTTTCCACATTGCTGATGTCCACCTTGTTGCTGGCTTCCCTGAGCGCCGAGGCCGGTACCTTGTATGGCGGCACCTGGGTGCCCACCGGCTGCGGCGCCAAGCCAGCGGCCCCCCAGCTTGATTTGAAGGACCCCGATGCCTTCAACCGCAGCGTGTCCGGCGTCAACACCTACCGCCAGGCCATCCGCACCTACCTCGATTGCCTGGTGCAGGAAGCCAATGCCGACATCCAGACGGTCACCAAGAGCGCCAGCGCGGCACAGCAAGCCGCGAAGGACGCCAACGACAAGATCCAGGCCGACGTGAAGGCTGCGGACGAGAAGTTCAAGTAGCACAGCCCTGTGCTCGTCCACCCCATGTCGACATGCCGAGCGATCAAGGCGCCAGTTTCAACTCCAAGGCCAGGCGGATCACCGTGTCAGAGGGTGTCACCGTGAACTGCCGCCTTAGGCCATCCGTGTTCGTGTACACGCTGTCATCGACCTGCTCCTGCGGCAGCAGGTTCGACAGCGTCAAGCGCCATGTCTGCAAGAAAAAGCCCGGGCATGCCCGGGCTTGCGATAGACGACCAAGCCGCTTAGAACTGCGGGCCGCCGAAACCACCATGGTCATCATGGTGAGGCGCCGCGGCCGCCTTGGGCTCGGGCAACTCGGCCACGATGGCCTCGGTCGTCAGGATCAGGCTGGCCACCGAAGCGGCGTTCTGCAAGGCAGAGCGCGTCACCTTGGCGGGGTCCAGCACGCCCTGCTCCACCAGGTCACCGTAGGTGTCGTTGGCGGCATTGAAGCCGAAATTGCCCTCGCCTTCCAGCACGCGGTTGACGACCACGCTGGGTTCGCCACCGGCGTTGGCCACGATCTGACGCAGCGGTTCCTCAATGGCGCGCAGCACCAGTTGGATGCCGGCATCCTGGTCGGCGTTGTCGCCCTTGATCACGCCCGCGCGTTGCTTGGCGCGCAGCAAGGCCACGCCGCCGCCAGGCACCACGCCTTCTTCGACGGCGGCACGGGTGGCGTGCAGCGCGTCTTCCACGCGGGCCTTCTTTTCCTTCAGCTCGACTTCGGTCGCAGCGCCAACCTTGATCACCGCCACGCCGCCAGCCAGCTTGGCCACGCGCTCTTGCAGCTTTTCGCGGTCGTAGTCGCTGGTGGCATCGCCGATCTGGATGCGGATCTGCTTGACACGGGCTTCGATGTCCTCGGCCGGGCCGGCGCCATCGATCAGGATGGTGTTCTCCTTGCCCACTTCAATGCGCTTGGCCTGGCCCAGCTCGGCCAAGGTCACCTTGTCCAGCGTCAGGCCGATCTCTTCGGCGATCACCTTGCCACCGGTCAGCACGGCGATGTCTTCGAGGATGGCTTTGCGGCGGTCGCCAAAGCCTGGCGCCTTCACGGCCACCACTTTCAAGATGCCGCGGATCGAGTTGACCACCAGCGTGGCCAAGGCTTCACCCTCGACCTCTTCCGCGATGATCAGCAAGGGCCGGCCCGCCTTGGCCACTTGCTCCAAGGTGGGCAGCAGGTCGCGGATGTTGCTGATCTTCTTGTCAACCAGCAGGATGAAGGGGTCGTCCAGCGCCGCGATCTGCTTGTCGGCGTTGTTGATGAAGTAAGGCGACAGGTAGCCGCGGTCGAACTGCAGGCCTTCGACCACGTCCAGTTCATTGTTCAGGCTCTTGCCATCTTCCACGGTGATCACACCTTCCTTGCCCACCTTGTCGATGGCGTCGGCGATGATCTGGCCGATGTCCCAATCGGAGTTGGCCGAGATGGCGCCAACCTGGGCGATCTCTTTGGAGGTGGTCGTGGGCCTGGCGATGTTCTTGACCTCGGCCACCAAGGCCGCCACAGCCTTGTCGATGCCGCGCTTCAGGTCGGTCGGGTTCAGGCCGGCGGCCACGTACTTGAAGCCTTCGCGCACGATGGCCTGGGCCAGCACGGTGGCGGTGGTGGTGCCGTCGCCAGCGTTGTCGGAGGTCTTGGATGCGACTTCCTTGACCAGTTGTGCACCGATGTTTTCATAGCGGTCGCGCAGTTCGATTTCCTTGGCCACGGACACACCGTCCTTGGTCACGGTGGGCGACCCGAAGGAGCGCTCGAGCACCACATTGCGGCCCTTGGGGCCCAGGGTGACCTTGACGGCGTCGGCCAGGACGTTCACGCCACGGACGATCTTCGCGCGGGCGTCATCACCGAATACGACATGTTTTGCTGCCATGTTGGTTTCTCCAGGAATGCAATCAGAAAATGGGGATCAGGCGATCAGTTGTCGAACACGGCCAGCACGTCGTCTTCACGGATGACGAGGACTTCGTCGCCATCGACTTTCACGGTCTGGCCGGAGTACTTGCCGAAGAGGATGCGGTCGCCCGTCTTGACGGACAGGGCCACCATATCGCCCTGGTCATTGCGCTTGCCGGGGCCGACCGACAGGACCTCGCCCTGCTCGGGCTTTTCGCCAGCCGAATCGGGGATGACGATGCCGCTGGCGGTCTTGAGTTCGGGTTCGCTGCGCTTGACGATCAGGCGATCGTGCAAAGGACGGATGGGCATGGAAGAAGACTCCTGTGGATCATGGTTGGGATGTCGAAGCTCTCTATTCGCAAACGGCGGGCCAGGCTTTCAGCCCCCTGGTTGCTGGAAAGACGACAGTTTTCTGGCCGCCATCAGCACTCGATCAGCTCGGCTGCTAAAAATCAATCAAGGCGATCTGTTGGGTTTTGGACAGCCGCCTTCAGGGCGATGGCGATGGCCTGCCTTGTGCGCCCTGTTGTTCGGCCAAGGCCAAGGACCTGGCCTTGGCGATGTTGCGCTCAATGGATGAACGCATCTCCGCGTCGGGCGGAATGAGGCTCAGGATCCTGGTCCACTGCGCTTGAGCCCGGTCATAGTCATGGGCTTCGAAGGCGGCGCTGCCCGACAAGGCCAGGGCCTGGATGTGGCCAGGATTCAGCTGAAGCGCCCGATTGATCAGGGCTTCGGGTTCGCCCACCAAGGTCTGTCCCTGGCTCATGCCCAGCGTCACGGCATAGTCGGTCAGCAAATCGGCATCGGGGGGCTGCAGGGCCAGGAGGCGCTGGTAGGCGCCCACGGCTTGCGGAAAACGCTCCAGCGTCTCGTAGGACTTGGCCAGCATGCGCCAGCCGGCCGCATCGTTGGGCTGGGTTTGCAGGCGTTGGGCCAATCGCGCGACCATGCCTTCGATTTGCGCGGGCGTCACGGCGGGTGCGGCACTGTCGGCACCGCTGGCCTCAGCAGGAGCCGAAGCTTCGGCTTGCGGCCCCAGCGCTTGAGGGGCGCCCGTGACAAGGTACAGCCCCGCGGTGACGACAGCCACGCCCGAGACGAGCGAGGCGGCCGTCCAGCGCTCAGGCGGTTCGGCCTTGGTCAGGCCAGAAGGTGTTCGGCGCCACAAGGTGGGCACGATGAACAGGCTGGCGGCGACCACCATCAGCAAGGCCAAGATCAGGAAACTGGTCATGTTTGAAGCTTTCGCCGCGGATGCTGGCTGGCGTCGTTCTCCGCATCATCGAGCTCCATGGAAGGCAGCTCGGAATCCACCTGGCCCTGAAAGGCAACACGCCTCTCGCGCCAATGTGCAAACAAGAGCCCGGCGCCCATCAGCAACAGCAAGGCAGGCGCGGCCCACAGCAGGAAGGTCGCCTTGTTGACCGGAGGCCGGTACAGCACGAAATCACCATAGCGCTGGACCATGAAGTCGCGCACCTGCTCGTCCGTGGCGCCCCCGGCCAGTTGCTGGCGCACTTCGCGCTTCAACTGCATGGCCAACTCCGCCTGCGAATCCGCGATGGTCTGGTTCTGGCAAACCAGGCAACGCAGCTCCGCCGTGAGCCGGTTGACGTGTTCGTCCAGCAGCGGGTCGGTTGCCGCGGCGGCCACCGTCAGTGGCGCCCAGCCGACCAGCAGCAAGGCCAAGGCGGCCAGGAAGGTTGCACGGAGAAACCTAGCCACGCTTGAGCTCCTCGATCAGCGGCAGCAGCTTGTTCTTCAAAACCTCGGGCGTGATGGGCCCGGCATGGCGCAAGCGGATGCGGCCTTGCTTGTCGATGACGAAGGTCTCGGGCACGCCGTAGACCCCGAGGTCCATGCTCACACGCCCATCCCGGTCGGACACGGTCAGTTGGTAAGGGTTGCCATGGCGCGTCAGCCACTGCTGGCCGTTGACCAGTTCGTCCTGGTAGTCCAGTCCCACGATCGGCGCAACACCTTCCTTGGACAGTCCCAGCAGCACGGGGTGCTCTTCACGGCAGGACACGCACCACGATGCCCAGACGTTGAGCAGCCAGACCTGCCCTTTCATGTGCTGGGGACCGAATGGCTTCCGAGGATCGTCCAGTTGCGCCAGGCTGAAGGGCGGCGCCGGCTTGCCCACCAGTGGCGATGGGATCTCGGTCGGGTCACGGCCCAAGCCCAAGCCCAGCGCGGTGGCCAGCCCCAGGAAGATGAACAGAGGTAGAAGGTATCGCTTCATCAGTGTCTCGCCATCACGGGTTGTGGGCCGGTGGCCGTGCTGGCAGGCTTGTCCTGCTTCACCCGTCCGCGGTAGCGCCTGTCGGTGGCGGCCAGCAGTCCGCCCAAGGCCATCACCACGCACCCACTCCACACCCAGGCCATGAAGGGCTTGACTTGAACGCGCACGCCCCAGGCGCCATCGGGCGAGGCTTCGCCCAGCGACACATACAGGTCACGTGTCCACCCACGGTCGATGCCGGCTTCCGTCATGGGCATGCGCTGCACCACGTAGAAGCGCTTCTCGGGGTGAAGAGTGCTCACTCGCACGCCATCACGGGTGATCTCGAAAGTGGCCTTGCCCGCGATGTAGTTGGGGCCCTTGACCTTTTCCAGCTCGCTGAACTGGAACCGGTAACCGCCCAAGCTCACGGCATCGCCCACCTTCAGGCTGGCGTCTTCCGCGTGGTCCAGGCCTTTGACCAGGGTCACGCCCAGCACGAAGATGCCGATGCCCGCGTGCGCGACCACCATGCCCCAGAAGGACCGCGGCACAAGCCGCCAGCGTTGAGCCAAGGTGGACTTGCCAGCATGCGAGGAGAGACGTTGGACCACATGCCCCACGGTGCTCAGCAGCACCCAGACCGCCAGCAACACACCCACGCTCACCCCCACCGAGGTGCGCAGCCCCAAGGCGATGGCCCCGGCCAGCAGCAAGGACACGGCGGCCAGGCCGCGCAACTCGCGCCACACGCGCACCAGAGAGCCTTCTTTCCAGGCCACGTAAGGGCCCACGCCAATGAAGATCAACACCGGCAGCATCAGGGGCACGAACACCGCTTCGAAGTAAGGCGGGCCCACGGAGATCTTGCCCACGCCCAGCGCATCGAGCGCCAGCGGGTACAGCGTGCCCAGCAGCACCGTGCCCATGGCCACCACCAGGAAGACGTTGTTGATCAAGAGCATGGACTCGCGCGAGAACAAGGCGAAGCGTCCACCCAGTCCTACCTTGGGTGCCCGCCAAGCGTACAAGCCCAGCGAGCCGCCGATCACGACCAGCAGGAAGACGAGGATGTAGAGCCCGCGTTTGGGGTCGGAGGCAAAGGCGTGCACCGAGGTCAACACCCCCGAGCGGACCAGGAAGGTGCCCAGCAATGACAGCGAAAACGCCAGGATCGCCAACAGCACGGTCCAGTTCTTGAAGCTGCTGCGCTTCTCGGTCACGGCCAATGAATGGACCAAGGCCGTGCCCACCAGCCAGGGCATGAAGGAAGCGTTCTCGACCGCATCCCAGAACCACCAGCCGCCCCAGCCCAGCTCGTAGTAGGCCCAGAAGCTGCCAAGCAGGATGCCCAGCGTCAGGAACATCCAGGCCAGCAAGGTCCAAGGCCGGGACCACTTGGCCCAGGCCGCGTCCAATTGACCGCCCAGCAAGGCGGCGATCGCGAAGGCAAAGGCCACCGAGAAGCCCACATAGCCCATGTACAGCATCGGCGGGTGGATGATCATGCCGAAGTCCTGCAGCAGCGGGTTCAGATCACGGCCATCGGCTGGCACCGGGAAGACCCGGTCGAACGGATTGGAGGTGAACAGCGTGAAACTGAGGAAGCCCACGCTGATGAGGCCGAGTACCCCCAGCACGCGCGCCACCGTCACCTCGGGCAGGCTGCGGCTGAAGATGGCCACCGCCAGCGTCCAGGACGTGAGCATCAGCAGCCACAGCAGCAGCGACCCTTCGTGCCCGCCCCAGGCACCTGCCACGCGGAAGTAGACAGGCAACAAGGAATTGGAATTGTTGGCCACGTAGGCCACCGAAAAATCATTGGCCACGAAAGCCGACACGAGGATGCCAAAGGCCACCGCAACGAACAGGAACTGCCCCGCCGCCAACGGACGTGCCAGGGCCATCCAGCGGGCCTGCGCCTTGTAGGCGCCCCACACCGGCAAGGTGCCCAACAGCGTGGCCAGGCACAAGGCCAGGATCAGTGAAACATGGCCCAATTCAGGCGTCATCGTGTGTCCTTTTGCACTGCGACGGCAGGCCCGGCCTGGCGGTCGGCGGCTTGCTTGAGCGCAAAGGCCGCCTCCGGAGGCATGTAGTTTTCATCGTGCTTGGCCAGAACTTCCTCGGCCACGAACAACCGGCCTTCGCCCAGCTTGCCTTGGGCGACCACGCCTTTGCCTTCCTTGAACAGGTCGGGCAGCAAGCCTCGGTAGCGCACCGTCACGCGGTGGGCCATGTCAGTGACCACGAAGGTGGAGGTGATGCCATCGGCCTGCCGTTGAAGGCTGCCAGCTTCCACCATGCCGCCGACGCGAAAGCTGCGGTGGGCCGGCGCTTCGCCCGCCAGGATTTGTGTGGGCGTGAAGAAGAACACCAGGTTCTTTTGAAAAGCCGACAGCACCAGCCAGGCGCCCACGGCCAGCACCGACAAACCCAGCAGCACCAGGGACAGGCGTTTGTGCCGGGTTTTCATCGCCCAGCCCTTCTCAGGGCCTTGAGCACGATACGGCGGCGCCACACGACCTCAATCACCTCGAAGGCCAGGGTGCCGAACACCACCAGCACCGAGCCCCACACATAGACGCCATAGCCGCCCATGGCCACGAATTCGCCCCAGCTGTTCCAGTTCATGCGCCCATCCTCACGCTTTTGACTTCCGGGAGCTCGGCAACCCAGGTGGCATCACCTTCACGCTCCAACACGATGGCGCGCAGCCGCAGCAAGGCCATGCCGATGGCGTAGGCCCAGAATCCCAGGGCCGTGAGCAGCATGCCCAGCAACATCGTGCTGGCCATGGTGGGCGCCGCCTTGAAGCTGATCGAAGCGCCCTGGTGAAGAGTGTTCCACCACTGCACCGAGAAATAGATGATGGGCACATTGACCACGCCGACCACGGCCAGCAAGGCGCCCGCGCGGTCACCGCGACGCGGATCGTCGGATGCGGACTGCAGGGCCATGAAACCGATGTACAGGAACAGCAGGATCAGCTCGGACGTGAGCCGGGCATCCCAGACCCACCATGCGCCCCAGGTCGGCCGACCCCACAAGGCCCCGGTCCACAAAGCCAGGAAGGTGAACAGCGCCCCCGTGGGCGCCAGGGCGCGGGCCATCATGGACGACAGGCGCGTGTTCAGGACCCAGCCCAGCCCAGCCCAGAAGGCCATGGCCACGTACACCACCATCGACAGCCAGGCCACCGGCACATGCACGAAGATGATGCGGTAGGCATCGCCTTGCTGGTGGTCGGTGGGCGCCACGAAGAAACCGATGTACAGGCCCACGGCCGACAACAACAGAGCCACGCCCATGAACCACGGCACCAGCTTGCCCGCGATGGGGTAGAAGCGCTGGGGCGAGGCGTATTGCAGCCATGGTTTGGTGCTCGATGGCCTGGACCTCAGGCCGGATTCAGTCACAGTGATGCCCACCGCAGCTCCTTTCTCATTGCTTGAATCAATCCAGCGCCACACGCAAGGCGGCGGCCGTGGCCCAGGGGGCCAAGGCCAGAGAAGCGGCCAGCACACCCGCCAACAGTTGAAGGTGTGCCATGCCGCCCAAGCCACTGCTTTGCGCGCCCACCGCGCCCGCGCCAAAAATCAGCACCGGGATGTAGAGGGGCAGCACCAGCAAGGCCACCAGCACGCCACCGCCACGGAGTCCCAGCGTGAGCGCCGCGCCGATGGCCCCGATCAGGCTCAACGCCGGCGTGCCCAGCAACAGGCCGCCAGCCAGCACCTCGATCGCCTCCAGCGACAAATCGAACTGCAAGGCCAGCAAAGGCGCCAACAGCACCAGCGGCAGCCCCGACACCAGCCAATGCGCCAGCACCTTGCCCGCGACGATCACACTCAAGGGCTCGGGCGAAAGCAGCATCTGCTCCAACGTGCCATCGGCGAAATCCAGCGCGAACAAGCGCCCCAGCGACAGCATGGCCGCCAGCAGTGCGCTCACCCACAAGATGCCGGGCGCCATCGTGCGCAACAAGTCGCGCTCCGGCCCCACGCCCAGCGGGAACAGCGTCGTCACCATGACGAAGAAGAACAAGGTGGTCAGCACATCCGAGCGGCGCCGGAACGCCAGCAGGACGTCGCGCCGCACAACGGCCAGGAACACCCGCCACATCAGACCGCTCCATCGAGGTGGACCTCATGGGTTCGGCTCGCCGCCAGCGTCTGGGACTGGTGCGTGGTGTAGACCACCACGGCGCCTTCCGCCAATTGGCGGCTCAAGAGGGAGGACAGCACATCGACCGACTCCTGGTCGAGCGCATTGAAAGGCTCGTCCAGGATGGCCAGCCGGGCCACGGGCTTGATCGCCAGCCGGGCCAGCATCACACGGCGTCGCTGACCTTGCGACAGGACCCGGGCGGGCAAGTGGGCACGGCCCCGCAGGCCCATCAGGTCGAGGGCATCACAGGCTTCGGATTCACTGCACGACCGGCCGGACAGCACGGCACTGATCTGCACGTTCTCGCTGGCGGTGAAATCATCCTTGAGCCCGCTGCCATGCCCGACGTAGACCAAGTCCTGGTTGAAATCCTCGCGCAGGGACCGGATGGACCGGCCCTGCCACAGCACCTGGCCCTTGAGCGGCTCGGCCAAGCCCGACAGCACGCGCAAGAGGCTGGTCTTGCCACTGCCGTTGCGGCCGACCACGCGCAAGGCCTCGCCCGCCTGGACCTCGAGGTCGAGCCCATCGAATAGCTTGCGGTTGCCACGCGCATGAGCGAGTTGGCTGGCCTGCAATGTCATGTTCGTTCACCTTCACCATTCAAATGCATGTTTCTTGTGGCAAAGGAAAGTCATACCCGCCGAACCTGCAACACTGGCTGCAATGTATCGGCGAGGTCGTGCAGACCCAAGGAACGAATTCGCAGATCCATATGCGGCACCCCGCAAGGACCGATCTGCCAAAAGAAATCGGGCAAGGCGCGAAGCCTTGCCCGTGGACCATCAAGTCAAGATGATCAGTTGGTCGCGAAGCAGTACAGCAGGCCCGCCCCGCCGGTGGCGACCAGGTTCTCCTGGCCACAACCGCGGCTGGGGTGCGTCGAGTTCCAGGAGGTGTTGCCACCACCCGTGCGGTCGAAGTGCCCCACCTGTGCGGAACCATCGGCCGCACTGCTCGTGTAGTTCTTGCAAGTGTGGTCGGCGGAATCCGTGAAGGCCCGGCCATCAGGCTGGGAGCCGGTCAGGATGTCGTGCTCGTTCGGCTTGTCGCCCGCGCGCTTGACGGCTTCGTTCTTCTCGGTGAAGGCGGTGGCCCAGGTCAGGTTGTTGCCAAGGCGTGCCAGCTCCAGCGTGTCGCCGTGCAGGTGCGCCAGGTCGCGGGCCACCACGACACCGCGGGTGTTGTACCAGGGGCCTTGGCCGATGCGATCGCGCGCGTTGACGGCGGGTTGGCCTTCGCTGGCCTGCGTGCTCAGGTAAGCGCGCCAGGTCTTGGCGCCCCCGCCGGCGGCGGTGGCCAGCTTCTGGCAATGCGCGTCAGCGCCCGCCAGACCACCCAGGTCAGCGCCCTTGCCCAGACCGGCACTGGTCACGAAGAAGCTGAAAGGCTGCTTGGGCGCGGCTGCGGCAGCGGGCGCAGCCGCCGTTTGTGCCTGCGCCACCGAACCCAGCGACAGCAAGACCAACCCGGTGGCCAAGGCCAAACCCTTGAAACGGTGACTCATCTCATCAGTCCTTCTTGCGGAAGTCATCGTGGCAGGCCTTGCAAGTGCCTTGCAGCTTGCCCAGCTGGGTCTTCACCGCCGCGACATCGCCCAAGGCAGCCACCTTGGCCAGTTCATTGGCCTCCTTGTTGAAATTGGCCGCCACTTCACCGGCTTTCTTGTCGGTGAACAGCTCGGGCTTGACCGCGGTGTCATGCCAGCCCTTGCCGGTTTCGGTGCCAGGGGCATACAGGGCGCCCAGACCGGAATTGGCGATGGCCGCGATGGTGTTGGCGGCCTTGATCACTTCTTCCTTGTTGTACTGGCCATCGACGTTGGCCTTGACGCGACCGGTGTTCCAGGCGATGACCTGGTAGGCCGACTGGCGCCATTTGATCAACTGTTCGGGCTTGGGGGCCTGTTGCGCCACGGCGGTCGCGGCGGCGGCCAGGGCGGCCACCGCCAGGATGGGGGCCACGACGTTTTTCAAGCGTTGTTTCATCGAGTTGTCCTTGCAAGTGCTGGGATTGAAAAACCCGGACCAGGCCGGGTGAGAGGGGGAATTCAGGTGCGCAGGTGTTGGTTGAAAAACTCCACGGTGCGCTGCCAGGCCAGCTTGGCGGCGGCCTGGTCGTAGCGGGGCGTGGTGTCGTTGTTGAAGCCGTGCTGAACGCCTGGGTAGAAGTGCGCTTCGTAACGGACCTTGGATTTCTCGAGGGCCGCCTCGTACTTGGGCCAGCCGGCGTTGATGCGTTCGTCGTTGCCTGCGTAATGCAGTTGCAAGGGCGCCTTGATCTTGGCCGCATCTTCCTCGCTGGGTTGGCCGCCATAGAAGGGCACCGCCGCGCCCAGGTCGGCCACTTGCGTCGCCAGGAAGTTGGACACGCCACCGCCATAGCAGAAGCCCACCACCCCCACCTTGCCATTGCCTTGCGGCAGGCTCTTCAGCGAGGCGGCCGAGGCCAGGAAGTCGGCACGGCTCTTGACTTGGTCCAGCTTGGGGAACAACTCTCGGGCCTTGTCTTCGTCACCAGGGTAGCCACCCAGGGGGAACAAGGCGTCCGGTGCGAAGGCGATGAAGTTGTCCAGCGCCAGGCGCCGGGCGATGTCCTCGATGTGAGGATTCAAGCCACGGTTTTCGTGCACCACCAGCACGGTGGGCAGCTTGCCCTTGGGGGCGGCAGGCTGAACCAGGTAGCCACGCACGGTGCCGTAGCCCTGCGGCGACGGGACCTCGACGTACTTGGCCTGGATGCGAGGATCACGGCCCTGCACCTGCTGGGCATTGGCGAAGTTGGGACTCAGTTGTGCCAGCAACAGCTCCGCCGACATCCCCGCGGCCGTGTACTTGGCGGCGGACTGAAGGAAACCCCGGCGGTCCAGCAAACCGTGCACGTACTGGTCGAAAAGCTTCAGGACTTCAGGGGCGAAATCGTTCGCGGTCTTGCGTGTCATGTCTGCACTCCAGTTGGGTCACTTGGCCCGGCCACTGACGCCTGCGGTCAGCACCGGGAATCGGTAGGCGGCACCACGACCTACCGCGTACAAAGTCTTTTTATCAGGGCCGGCGAAGGCCAGGTTCTGAGGCTTCTTGGGCAGGGTGATGCTGCCCAAAGCTTCGCCCTTGGAGCTGAAAATTTCAATGCCCTTGTTGGACGCCACGTAGACCCGACCGGCGTCGTCGACGGCCAGGCCATCAGCGCCGCTGTTGACGCCGCCGTTGCTGGTCTTCTCGATGACTTCCAGCTTGGCGAACTGCCGCTTCGGCCCCACCGAGCCATCGGCCGCGATGTCATAGGCCAGCACGTGCTCGCCATTGGTGTTGGCCACGTACAGCACCTTGTCGTCCGGACTCAACTGGATGCCGTTGGGGCGCTCCACGTCGCTAGCCAGGCGCTTCACCTCACCGGAAGACGAGATGCGGTAGACCGCGGGCTTGGCAGGCTCCGGCGCACCAGGCGGCAAGGCCCCATTCGCGCCGGAATCCGTGAAGTAGACGTTGCCCTTCTTGTCCACGACGAGGTCGTTGGGACGCCCGAAAGGTTTGCCTTCGAAACCCTCGGTCAGGGTCTTGGCGTGCGTGGACGGGTGGATGATGCCCACGCGGGTGCGCTGCACCTGAACGGCGTACAGGTCGCCGTTGGGCGTGAAGCCCAGGCCATTGGCGCCGTTGGTGTTGTCCAGGAAGCCGGTGACGGTGCCATCGGGCCAAATCCGCGTGATGCGGTTCACTTGCGTCTCCGTGAAGATCAGGCTTCCGTCGGCCAGGCCCACCGGGCCCTCCGTGCCTGAGAATCCTTCCTTGATCAGCTCGACCTTGGTGCCCGCGGCCACCACACCCGGGATCGCATTGACGATCAGGGTCGTGGCGGGAGCCGGCACCTGGGCGCCTGCCTGCACGGCCACACCGGCCAGCAAGGTCACGGTCAATGCTTGTTTCAAAACCTTGATTTGTTTCATGGCTTGTCCTTTGAGCATCCTGGGGTCAGGACTTCTTCGCGGACTTGGCCGCCAGTTGCTGAACGATTTCCAGCGACTTCTCGACGTTCGCAGCAGGGCCCACACCACCCACCGTGGCGACGATCTTGCCGTTCGGGCTGATGATGAAAGTGGTGCGCTCGACACGGCCGTGGTCGATGTCATCGCCGCGCGTGTCCTTGCGTCCGGTTGGCGTGTCGTTGACCGCCAGGTCGAAGGCCTTGGACACCTTGCCGTCCGCATCGGAACCCACCGCGATCTTGCCGGCGCAGTACTCGGGGTCGGCGGAGAAGCGGTTCAGGCGCGTGATGCTGTCCAGGGACACACCCAGGACGGTCGCACCGGCCTGTTCGAATTTGTCGTGGTTGACCGCGAAGGTGTGTGCCTGGATGTTGCACCCGCCGGTGTAGGCCGAGGGATAGAAGTACACCACCACCGGTCCTTTCTTGAGGGCATCCTTGAGCGAATAGCTGAAGGCCTTGCCGGCCAGCGAGGCCTGCAGCTTGAAGTCCGGGGCCGCGTCGCCCTCCTTGAGCACCGCCATGGCAGGCAGGCTGACCAGGGCCGACAACGCGCCGGCCAGGATCCATTTCCGATGGTTCATTTCATCTCCGTTCCATGTATCAATGATCGATGGCTCACTGGGCCGACAGGTGGTCGGCCAGTGATTGAATTTCTGCGTCGGTGAGCGCCTGACTCACCTGGTTCATGATTCCTTCCGGGTTGTTGCGCCGAAAGCCCGAACGCCAGTCCTGGATCTGCTTTTCCAGGTACTTCCATTCCTGCCCACCCAGGATGGGCCCCTGGGCCGAGTTCAGGCCCTGCCCTCGTTCGCCATGGCAACTGGCACACGCCACGATGCCCCTGGCGGGATCGCCTTGCGCGAACAGCCTGGCGCCCGGTGTTTCGGCAGCACCACCCTCGCCTTTCATGCGGGGCAAGGACGCGAAGTAGGCAATGATGTCGCGCTGGTCTTCCTCTTCCACGCTGCGGGCCATGATGGCCATCTGGTCGTGCTTTCGCTTGCCCGACTTGAGGTCTTGCAATTGCTTGAGCATGTACTCGGGGAACTGCCCCGCGAGCTTGGCGAACTTGCCCTCCGGGCCATTGGCATGGCCCTGCCCTTGGCCATCCTGGCCATGGCATTCAAAGCAGCGCTCAGCCTCCGCCTTGTCCTTGCCCAGCACGGGATCGCCTTTGAAAGCCGCAGGCGCAAGAGGCTTCGCTTGCGCGGCCTTGCCGGTCTTGCTCACCTTGGTGACAGGCGCCGCGGCCTGGGCCGAGGCGCACAGAAGCAAGGCGCACAGAAGCACGTTCGACATGAATTTCACGAAACGCCCTTCACCTTCAGGACTTCTTGTAGAAGGTGTGGCAGCTCCGGCATGCGCGCGATATCTCGGTGGCCGAATCCGTGGCCGCGTCGAATTGCTGCGCTCCCACGGCCTTCACGATGGCGGTGGCCAGGTCCTTGCTCTTGCGCGACAGGTCGACCGCATCGGGTGCGTCGCCCTTGGCCACGAAGTGGTTCTCCACCTTGGCGAACAGCGTTTCAAGTTCCTTGGCATCGTCCGTGCTGCCCTTGACGTTCTTCAACGCGATGTTCGAGGACAGGCTCTTGTTGGTGTCCTCGATGGTTTGCATCAGGTCCATGTCCAGCTCATCAGCGGCACGAACGGCACCCACCAACACCGCCAGCATGGCCATCGCCATGATCAACTTACGCATACGAAATACAAATCTTGCCAATGCATTGAGAAACGCGGACTCAGGCCCATGGCCCGAGTCCGCTCTGTGCTAGTCCTTGACCGGCATCAAGCGATCAGTTCCTTGATGACCTTGCCGTAAACCACCGTCGGACGTTCGGAACGGCCGTTGTTCAGGAAGGTGGTCTTCAGGTGATCCAGGCCCATGAGGCTCAGCACCGTGGCTTGCAGGTCATAGGTGTCCACCGCCTTGTCCTTGTCGGCCGTTTGCAGGCCGATTTCGTCGGTTTCACCGTGCGTGTAGCCAGCCTTGACGCCGCCACCGGCCAGCCACTGCGTGTAGCCCCAGGGGTTGTGGTCGCGGCCATTGCCGCTCTGGCCATAAGAGGTGCGGCCAAACTCGGACGTCCAGACCACCAAGGTGGTTTCGAGCAGACCGCGGGCTTTCAAGTCGGCCAGCAGGCCGGCGATGGGCTTGTCCACTTGGCGGGCCTTGACGCGGTGGTTCTTGTCCAGACCGTCGTGCGCGTCCCAGCTGGCACGCTCGCCATCGGCCACAGGGGCATCGCCCGTCACGACCTGGATGAAACGCACGCCGCGTTCGACCAGTCGGCGAGCACGCAGCAGCGTTTCGCCATACTTGCCGCTGATCTCGTCATTGATGCCGTAGAGCTCCTTGGTCGCTTCGGTTTCCTTGCTCAGGTCGACGGCGATGGGGGCGGCCACTTGCATGCGGTCGGCCAGCTCGTAGGACTTGACGCGTGCGCGCAGCTCCGAGTCTGCCGGGTACTTGGCGGCACCCAGGTTGTTCAGGCGCTTGAGCAGGTCGAGCGCACCACGTTGCTGGTTTTCGGCACGCAGTTCAGGGCGGTCCAGGTACAGGATCGGCGAGTTGCCAGGACGGAAGGCCACGCCTTGGTACACGGCGGGCAGGAAGCCCGAACTCCAGTTCTGCGAACCAGCTTGCGGCTCGCGGTCACCGTCGTACAGCACCACGTAAGGCGGCAGGTCAGGATTGGCGGTACCCAGGGCATAGGTCACCCAGGCGCCCAGAGAAGGACGGCCGGGGCTCAGGTCGCCGGTGTTGAGCTTCAGGATCGAGATGTCGTGGGTGGCGCCCACGGTCACGCTCGACTTGATGAAGGCCATCTTGTCGGCGTGCTGGCCCAGGTTGGGCAGCAGGTCCGAGAACCAGGCGCCGCTTTCACCGTACTGTTTCCAGGTGCGGCCGGATTCGAACAGCTTGCCCACACCGCCCTGGGTGCTGGTCTTGATGCCCTTGAGGAAAGAATCCGGAGGTGGCGTGCCGGCCAGGCGAACCAGCTCGGGCTTGTAGTCGTAGAGGTCCAGGGTGCTGGGGGCGCCGTTCTGGTGGAGCCAGATCACCGACTTCACCTTGGCGGGGAAGTGGGTGGGCTTGGGTGCCAGCGGATCGATCAGGTCCGATGCCATGGCCGATTGCACGGCACCGAATCCAGGCACGAGGCCGGACAGAGCGGCACCGCCGACGGCGGCACCCGACTTGGACAGAAAATCACGGCGAGAATTTTGGCTCATGTTCATATTCCTTTGGTAATGGCTTGGTAGCGGCACGCTCAGAAGCGGTACGCGAAATCATTCGAATTGGCGACGGTGTGAACCAGGTCCACGAAAGCTGCGGCACGGATCGGGTTGACCGCTTGCCCCGCCTTCACGCCCGTTGGCACGGCCACGGAGAAGGTGCCGGACTTGGCGGCATCGGCCACCTTGTTGGCCACGACCTTTTCCTGCTGTGCCAGGAAAGCCTGCAACGCCACCTTCTCTTCCTTGTTCGGCTTGCGGGCAAAGAGGACTTCGTAGAGTCGGTCGATCTGCGCCGATTCGCTGCCACCGGCCTCGTTGATCACGCGGCCCGCCAGGGCTTGCGACCACGCAAAGACGATGTCGCTGTTGAACAGGGTCAAGGCTTGCAGCGGCGTGGTGGTCACATCACGCTTCTGGTGAGGCGAGACCGGGTTGGCCGGGTCGAAGCTCACGGTCAGTGGATACGGCACGGAACGGCGCACGAAGGTGTAGATGCTGCGGCGACGGGCGTCTTCGGGGTTCTTGCTGATTTCCCACAGGTTGCCGGCGTTCAGGTTGCTCGGCACGGGCGGGAACACGGCAGGGCCACCGACCTTGTCGACCAGCTGACCCGAGGCGTACAGCAGCGAGTCGCGGATCTCTTCGGCTTCCAGGCGCTTGCGGGGGAACACCGCCAGCAGCTTGTTGTCCGGATCGACCTTGACCACATCAGCCCGCTCGGCCGAAGCCTGGCGGTAGGTGCTGGACAGCAGGATCTCGCGGTGCAGCTTCTTGACGCTCCAGCCATCGTTGATGAACGACGCGGCCAGGTGGTCCAGCAACTGGGGATGCGTTGGCTTTTCACCGGCGCGACCGAAGTCACCCAGCGTGCTCACGATGCCCTTGTCGAAGTACTGGCTCCAGATGCGGTTGACGTAGACGCGCGAAGTCAACGGGTTGCTCGGGCTGGTGAGCCAGTTGACCAGCGCGGTACGGCGGCCGGACGACTTGTCGGTCGGCGTGATGGCCAGCTGTTCCTTGGTCGGGTTCCACAAGGCGGGGATGCCAGGTTGAACTTCTTCCAGGGGACGCTCGTGAATGCCACCAAAGCGCACAAAGGTCGGGGGCGCTTCCTTGCCCAGCTCGAGTGCCGTGGTCAGGTTGGTCGATCCAGCGAACTTGGGCTTGAGGTGGTCGAGCTTCTTCAGCTCGGCGGTCAGCTTCTGGTATTCCTTCCAAGTGTCGACCTTGGTGGCATCGTATTCAGGGCTGTCTTTGTCCTCGGCCGCCATCTTCAGGTAGCTGCCGATGTCGGTGGCTTCGTTGAACACCGCCTTGTGGCGCCAGTTCACCCACTTGTCCATGGGCGTCCACTGATCCTGAGGCTTGAACAAGGCATCGCGGGCATCGCCGAGGTAACGCTCCTTCTGGTACTTGATGGCTTTCTCACGGACCGTGTCCAGCAGGGCCTTCTGCTTGTCGCGGATCTCCTTGGTGGCTTCGCGGTAGGCGGCCTGAGCCTTCTCGTAGGCCACGTCCACATCGGCCTTCTGGTCCAGCTTGGCCCGCTCGTCGAACACCGTGTTGGAGAAGAAGGCCTGCAGTTGGAAGTATTCCTTCTGGCTGACCTTGTCTGCCTTGTGGTTGTGGCAGCGGGCGCAACCGATGGTCGAGCCCAGCAGCGTTTCGCCCACCAGGTCGGTCACGTCGGTCGAGATCTGGTAGTGGCGCTGAACCAGGTCACGCGAATTGGAGTTGTCGGGGTAACCGGCGATGTAACCCGTGGCGATGCGAGCTTCCTGGCTTTGCGGCCAGAGTTCGTCGCCCGCGATCTGCTCCTTGATGAAACGGTCGAAAGGCTTGTCGCTGTTGAAGGCGTTGATCACGTAGTCGCGGTAGCGCCAATTGTTGGGACGGGTCTGGTCGCCCTGGAAGCCCGCGCTGTCCGCATAGCGGGCCAGGTCCAGCCAGCGGCGGGCTTGGCGCTCACCGAAGTGATGCGAGGCCAGCAAGCGATCCGCCAGCTTTTCGTAGGCGTCGGGCGACTTGTCGCCCACGAAAGCCTTCACCTCTTCAGGCGTTGGCAGGATGCCCCAGGCGTCCAACGTGGCACGGCGGATGTAGGTGGCGCGGTCCGCCTCTTGCGAAGGCTTGAGGCCCTTGGCTTCGAGTTGCGCCAGCACGAAGGCATCGACGGGACTGCGGACCCACTTCTTTTGCTTGACCTCGGGAACGGCGGGCTCCTTGACCAACTGGTACGCGGACCATGACTTGGGCGCGGCGGGCGCCGCTTTGGCTGCGTCGGCCACGGGTTTGCCGTCGGCGGCGATCGCCGCAACGGCAAAAGTGCCTGACAAGATCGATAGATAGATGGCTTTATTCATTGATGGACCCCAACACGTAGAGCGCTTGACTCATTTATTTACTCCATTAACGAGAATGCATTCAGAGTTCATGAGCCAGCGGCAAAAAACTCAAACTGACTGCGACTCAAGGGCTTCCATATAGCAACTATCAAGCCAGGTTTCAGAAGGTGATAGTTTTTGCAAAGTCAAGCGTAAGTTATTGTTTTTAAAGCATATTTATTCATTGCATTTGCAAATGAGGAAATTGCTCCAGCGCCCAATCTGCGGTCCACTGGGAGCTGTTTGGAACGCAACATGCCAGTGCTGAAAAATCAGCAAGCGGCGCTGATTTATTCTGGGAAATGTTAAAAAATCAATTCAAAAGCTGGCTCAGCATTTGCATTAACAAAGGCGTCATTCATACAAATTGGCATTAGCAGTTGAATAAATTAAATACTTATTTGCATGAGCATGCTGCCTGCAAATGAACATTTATTCAAAGAACCGAACTCAATGAGAAAGCACTTAGTTTCATGAAAGCACACGCATTCAAACGTTTGCTGAGCCTGGCCTTGTTGGCCACTGGCGCCGCCGCCCTGGCCCAGACGGCCACCACGGCACCCGCCGCTTCTGCCGCCGCGAGGGCCCCGCAGCCTTGGACGTACAAGACCGAGAACCTGACGAAGGCCAAGGTTGATGCCCTGCTCGCCAACCCCTCGAAACTGGTGATCATTGATTTGCGGCGCCCGGACGAGCTGGTCAAGTACGGCAGCTTCCCGGCCTACCTGAACGTGCAGTTGAAGGCCTTGCCCGAAGTCCTTGACTACATTCCCAAGGACCGCGTGATCCTGACCGTGTCGAACCGGGCCCACCGGGCCGGCGCGGCGGGCGACCTGCTCACCAGCAAGGGCTTCAAGGTGGCGGGCGCCACGGGCTCCGAAGACTACCGCGAAGCCGGCGGCACGATCGTGAAGGTCGCACCACCCGCCCCTGCCGCCTCCAACTGAATTGAACTGAACTGAACGACAAAGGCCGCCATCGCCCACGCGCATGGCGGCCTCCTTCCTGACTGCGAGAACACACCATGGCACTGCGAAAAGTCCTTGAAGAAGACGACATCCCGGCCTCAGTCCAAGCGCCAGCACTTCGATCCGTCAAGGCTGCGGCCACCACCCGCGTCAAGCTGTGGGACTTGCCCGTGCGGATCTTTCACTGGTCATTGGTGGCGGCCGTCACCGCCGTCATCGTGACCGGCAAGATCGGTGGCGACATGATGGAATGGCATGGCAGAGCCGGCCTGGTCATCGTCGGACTGGTGGCCTTTCGCCTGAGCTGGGGCTTCCTGGGATCGACCCACGCCCGGTTCACGTCCTTCGTGCCTTCGCCCGGCAAGATCGTGGCCTACCTCCGAGGTCGTTGGCGTGGCCTGGGCCACAACCCGCTGGGGGCCTTGTCGGTGCTGGCCTTGCTGATCATCCTCGGGGTGCAAGCGGGCACGGGCCTGTTCAGCAACGACGACATCGCGTTCACCGGCCCCCTGGTCAATTTGATCGAAGAAGGGCTGTCGCAACAGCTGACCGGATGGCATCACAAACTGGTCAACGTGATCTTCGTGCTGCTGGGCCTGCACGTGGCGGCCATTTTCTACTACGTCAAATTCAAGAAGGACAACCTGGTCAAGCCCATGGTGACGGGTTGGAAAGACGTGGACGCCAAGGACCATCATCCTGGAAAGGGCGTGCGCCAAGGCGGGCCGGTGGCTTTCGCCGTGTCAGTGCTGATCGCAGCCGCCGCGGTGTATGGCGCCAATGGCGCATGGATTCACACCGCCAAACCGGCCGCCACCCCTGCTCCATCGGCCGCCACCAACCACAACGCCGCGCCAGCCTGGTAGGCGGACGCGGCGTGAGCTGAGAAGCCATGGCATGGGGTGCCATGGCTTTTTTCGTCAGGATTCGACCAGGACGAAGTGGTTGGCGTGCTGGTCGATCGACTCGCCGTCTTGGGGTTCTTCGGCGCCCAGGTCGGTGCCATCCACCGCTTCGCCAGCGCCCAGCAGACCGTGCCGCTTGAGCTGGGTTCTCAGCATGTTGCGCGTGATGCCCAAGACCTTGGCGGTGCGGACCTGGTTTTGCCCGGCATGCGCAAAGGCCGCATGGATCAAGGCGGACTCCACCTTCTCGAACAAGGCACTGTGGCCTTCGGTGAGCAAGGCCTGCCAGGCCACGACCATGCGCTCCAACGCCGTGAGCGAAGGCTGGGGCGACACCAATGCCGGCGGCACGCTGGCCGATGATGCCAGGCCGCCCTCTCCCCCGCCCTGCGTGGCCACCTCGCCAGGCGACCAGACCGGGGCCAAAGTCGATGCGCGTTCCGGTTGGGCCAATCCGCCCGTGACCAGGGCAGAGCCGGCCATGGGCGCCGACGTGGCCAAGGGCACCAGCTTGATGTCTTCGAGTTGGATCACGTCATCGCGGCAGACGATCAGCGCGAAGTGGATGGCGTTTTCAAGTTCGCGGATGTTGCCTGGCCAGCCGTAGTTCAGGAAAGCCGTTTGCACCTCGTCGCTCAGCGTCACGTCTCGCAGGTTCAAGCGGTTGCTGTAGACCGAGATGAAATGCCGGGCCAGCGGCACGATGTCCGCCAGCCGTTCGCGCAAGGGGGGCAGCCGCACGCAGGCCACGCTGAGGCGGTAATACAGGTCGGCCCGAAAGTGCTGGGCCTCGACGGCGCGCGCCAGGTCGATGTTGGTGGCGGCCACCAGGCGCACATCCAGCGGGATGCCTCGCCGCGAGCCCAGCCGGACCACCTGGCGTTCCTGAAGAACGCGCAGCAGCTTGACTTGCAAGGCCATGGGCAGGTCGCCGATTTCATCAAGGAAGAGCGTGCCGCCATTGGCCGCTTCGAACCAGCCGGCGCGGGCCTGGGAGGCGCCCGTGAACGCCCCCGACTCGTGGCCGAACAATTCGGCATCGATCAAGGACTCGCTGAAGGCACCGCAATTCACGGCCACGAAGGGGCCGCGGCGGCCGCTGATGGCGTGGATGTGGCGGGCGATCAGCTCTTTGCCCGTGCCCGTTTCACCCGTGACCAACACCGTGGCTTCGCTCAGGGCGATGCGCTCCACGTGGTGCAGCAGGGTCAGCGAACCGGGGTCGTGGAACACCAGGGCCTTGGCCCGGATGGACAAAGGCGCGGTGGGCGACTCGGGAAGGGTCAGTACTTTTTCCACAGTGTGTGTTCTTCTTGAAAAAACAGCAGGGTTGCTGGAAATCAAACAAGGTGCGACCGTAAAGGCAAGGCGCCCGAATGAAAACGTTTTTTTTCAAGAGTGCTTATTCACTTCTGGCGCGGCGGGTCCTCCCAACCGCCCCCCAGGGCCTTCAACAAGCTCGCGCTGGCGACCAGGCGCCGGCCCGCGAGGTCGAGCACCGTGCGACTTTGCGCCAAGGCGCTGGTCTGCGAAGTGAGGACGTTGAGCAAGCCCACGGTGCCCGCCTGGTATTGGTTCAAGGTCAGCTGCAGGCTTTCCTGCGCCGACGCGTTGGCCTGCCGCTGCACTTCGGCTTCCTCCTTCAACACCGCCAAGGTGGCCAAGCTGTCTTCGACCTCCTGGAAGCCTGTCAGCACGGCCTCGCGGTATTGCGCCACGGTGCGGTCATAGGCGGCCACGGTCTGGTCTTTCTGGGCTTGCCGGGCCCCGCCATCGAACAGGGTGGCGGCCAACGCCGGCCCCACGGACCAGATGCGGTTGGGCGCGGTCAGGATCTGGCTCCAGGTGTTGCTCTGGAAGCCGGTGGAGGCCCCCAGGGTCAGGGCCGGGAAAAAGGCAGCCTGGGCCACGCCGATCTGGGCATTGGCCGACGCCACGCGCCGTTCGGCTGCGGCGATGTCGGGACGACGCTGCAGCAGCGTGGCGGGCAAGGCCAGCGGCACGCCGGGCAGCGCGGGCACCACACCGGTCACGGGCAGCGAGAACTGTGCTGGCGCCTTGCCCACGAGCAAGGCCATGGCGTGTTCCAGCTGGGCACGCTGTGCCCGCAGGTCGATGGCTTGCGCTTGGGTGGCCTGCCATTGGCTTTCCACCGCCAGCACGTCCGCGCGGTCGGCCACGCCCGCGTCGAAGCGGTTGCGCGTGATGCGCACGGCCTTCTCGTTGTTCTCCAGCGACTGCTTCATCAAGGCCTGCTGGGCCTCGTTCACACGCAATTGCAAATAGCTCTCCACCAGGGCCGATTGCGCACTCAGCAGGGCCGCCTGCAGATCGGCCTGGCTGGCCTGCACTTCGGCCCTGCCGGCTTCCGCGCCGCGCCGCAAGCGGCCCCACAGGTCGATCTCCCAGTTGGCCGACAAGGCCACGCGGTGGCTGGTGGTGACGCGTCCGCCCTGCCCGTTGGCTTGATTTCCGTTGGCGTTGTTGCCGTTGGCGCTGCTGCGCGAACGTGTGGATGAAGCATCCGCCGACACGGTCGGCAGGTAGGCTGCATCGGCTGCGCCCAAGGCGGCCTGGGCCTGGCGCACCGAGGCCTCAGCCGCCGACACCGTCTGGTTGTTCAACGCCACCTGGGCCACCAGCTGGTCGAGTTGCGCATCGCCATACACCGACCACCATGGGCCCGGAGAGGCCAGGTCGGCAGGCTGGGTCACCTGCCAGCCTTCGGCTTCTTTGAAGGCAGAAGGCACGTCCATGGTCGGGCGTTGGTAATCGGGGCCGCTGGCACAGGCGGCCAGGGTGGCCACCAGCGCGGCGCAAGCCACGGGCCGCAGAGCCCGCCAGGAGAGGTGTCGGATGCTGTTCATGGGTGTCCTGGGGCGGCCTGCCATTCTTCGCGGGCTTGGACGCCCCGGCGGCGGCGCAGCCCCCAAAGGCGAAGCCGCTCAAGGTAAAGGTAGACCACCGGGGTGGTGTAGAGCGTGAGGATCTGACTGAAGACCAGGCCGCCCACGATCGCCACGCCCAGCGGTTGGCGCAACTCGGCGCCGTCGCCCGCGCTCAAGGCCAGCGGCAAGGCCCCCAGCAATGCCGCCAGGGTGGTCATCATGATCGGCCGAAAACGCAGCAGGCAAGCTTGGGTGATGGCCTCCAGCGGTGGCCGGTCGTGATCTCGTTGCTGCACCAGGGCGAAGTCCACCATCATGATGGCGTTCTTCTTGACGATGCCGATCAGCAGCAGCACGCCGATGAGCGCGATGATGCTGAAGTCGAAGCCCGTGGCCATCAAGGCCAGCAAGGCGCCCACGCCGGCCGAGGGCAAGGTCGACAGGATGGTGATCGGATGGATGAGGCTTTCGTAGAGGATGCCCAGCACGATGTACACCGCCACGATGGCCGCCAGGATCAGCCAGGGCTGGTTGTTGACCGAAGCCTGGAAGGCCTGGGCCGTGCCCTGGAAGCTGCCATGCAGGCTGGACGGCAAGCCCAGCTTGGCCATGGCCTGGTCGATGGCCAGCGTGGCCTTCGACAAGGACACCCCCGCCGACAGGTTGAAGGACACGGTGGTGGACGCGAATCCGCTCTGGTGGTTGACCGCCAGTGGTGTGTTCGTCGGCTGGTAGGTGGCGAAGGCCGACAAGGGCACCTTGGCCCCATTGGGCGCGGCGAAAATCACGTCGTCCAGCGCCTTGGGGCTTTGCCAGAAACGCGGCGCGGCCTCCATCACCACCCGGTACTGGTTGAGCGGGTTGTAGATGGTCGAGACCTGCCGCTGGCTGAACAGGTCGGCCAGGGTGGCGTCGATGAGCTTTTGCGTGAGGCCCAGGCGGCTGGCGGCGTCACGGTCGATCACCAAGGTGGTCTGTTCGCCCTTGTCCTGCTGGTCGGTGTTGACGTCCTGCAGTTCGGGCAGGCGGCTCAAGGCCTGCCGGATCTTGGGCCCCCAGGTGCGCAAGTCCTGGATCTCGTCGGCCTGCAAGGTGTACTGGTATTGGGCATTGCCACCACGCCCGCCGATGCGCAGATCCTGAGCAGGTTGCAGGAACAGGTTGGCGCCAGGCTCGTGGGCCAGCTTGCCTCGCAGCCGCGCCACGATCTGGTCGGCCGAGACGTCGCGCTGGTCCCGGGGCTTGAGGCTGATGAACATCTGGCCGGTGTTGCGCCCCCCGCCAAAGCCGCCCCCGCCGATCGAACCGGTCACGGTGTCGACCGCCGGGTCTTGTTGAACGATGTCCACGAAGCGCGTGAGCTTGGTCCGCATGGCTTGGAAGGAAATGCTTTGGTCGGCCTGGATGTTGCCGATGATGCGGCCGGTGTCCTGCTGGGGGAAGAAGCCCTTGGGCACGGCGATGTAGAGGTAGACATTGAGCGCCACCGTGCCCAGCAAAAGCAGCATGGTGATGCGGCTGTGCCGGATCGCCCAGCCCAGGCTCACCTCGTAGCCACGGGTCATGCGGGCCAGGGTGCCGTCGAGGGTGCGCCGCAGTCGGCCGGGCTGGTCATCCTCGGGTTTCGGCGCCGGTTTGAGCAAGCGGGCGCACATCATCGGGGTCAGCGTGAGTGACAGCACCAGCGACACCAGGATGGCCGCCGACAAGGTGACCGCGAACTCCCGGAACAGCCGCCCCACGATGCCCCCCATCAACAGGATGGGGATGAAGACCGCGATCAAGGACAGGCTCATCGACAGCACGGTGAAGCCCACCTCGCGCGAGCCGACCACGGCCGCCTTCATGGGCGCCATGCCGGCTTCGACATGGCGAGAGATGTTCTCCAGCACCACCACCGCGTCGTCCACCACGAAACCGGTGGCCACGGTCAAGGCCATCAGCGACAGGTTGTCCAGGCTGAAACCGCACAAGTACATCAGGCCGCAGGTGCCCATCAGGGACACCGGCACCGTCACGCTGGGGATCAAGGCCGCCCGCCCATGGCGCAGAAACAGGAACACCACCATCACCACCAGGGCCACGGACATGGCCAGCGTGCGCTCGACCTCGTGCAAGGAGGCCCGGATGGTGGTCGTGCGCTCCTGCGTCACGTCCAGGTGCATGGAGGCCGGGATCATGGCCCGCAGCTGCGGCATCATGGCCTGGACCCGGTCCACCGTCTCGATGATGTTGGCCTCGGGCTGGCGGAACAGCAGCAGCAGCACCGAGGGCTTGCCGTTGACCAGGCCCGCGTTGTTCAGATCCTGAACCGAGTCCAACACCTCGGCCACGTCGGACAGCCGCACGGCCGAGCCGTTGCGGTAGGACACGATCAGCGGCAGGTAGTCGGCCGCCTTCTTGGCCTGGTCGTTGGCGCCGACCTGCCAGTGCCGGTCACCCTGCTCGACGCTGCCCTTGGGCCGGTTGACGTTGGCCGCCACGATGGCATTGCGGACGTCCTCCACCCCCACGCCCATCTGGTTGAGCACCGGCGGGTTCAACTCGACCCGCACCGCGGGCAAGGAGCTGCCCCCCACGTTGACCTGGCCGATGCCCTCCACCTGGGCCAATTTCTGGGCCAGGATGGTGGCGGCCACGTCGTACATCTGCCCTTGCGTGGCCGTGTCCGACGTCAGGGACAGCAGGATCACGGGCGAGTCCGCCGGGTTCACCTTGCGGTAGGTCGGGTTGCTGGGCAAGCCCGTGGGCAGGAGGCTGCGCGCGGCGTTCAGGGCGGCCTGCACATCACCCGCGGCGCCATCGATGTCGCGGTCCAGGTCGAACTGCAACGTGACGCGTGTCGACCCCAGAGAGCTGGTCGACGTCATCTCGGTCACGCCGGCGATGCGGCCCAATGATCGCTCCAGCGGCGCGGCCACCGAACTGGCCATGGTCTCCGGACTGGCGCCCGGCAAGGAGGCCTGCACCGAAATCGTCGGGAAGTCCACCTGCGGCAGGGGCGACACCGGCAACAAGCCGAAGGCCAGGATGCCGGACAAAGCCACGCCCAGGGTCAGCAGCGTGGTGGCCACGGGCCGGTGGATGAACGCCGCGCTGAACTTCATGCCGGCGTCTGTTCGGTGTCGACCGCCTTGCGGCCGCGGCGAACCAGCCTGTCGAAGGCCAGGTAGATGACCGGCGTGGTGAACAGCGTCAGCACCTGGCTGAGCAGCAAGCCCCCGACCATGGTCACGCCCAGCGGGTGGCGCAGCTCCGAGCCAATGCCCGTGCCCAGCATCAGCGGCAAGGCGCCCAGCAAGGCCGCCAGGGTGGTCATCAAAATGGGCCGGAAGCGCAGCAAGCCAGCCTGGTAGATGGCCTCCCGCGGGGACAGGCCCTCGTCGCGCTCGGCCTGCAAGGCGAAGTCGATCATCAGGATCGCGTTCTTCTTGACGATGCCGATCAGCAGCACGATGCCGATGATGGCCACGATGCCGAGGTCGGTGCCCGACACCATGAGGGCCAGCAAGGCGCCCACCCCCGCCGATGGCAAAGTCGACAGGATGGTGACCGGGTGGATGAAGCTTTCATAGAGCACGCCCAGCACGATGTACATGGTGACGATGGCCGCCAGGATCAGCCACAGGGTGTTGCTCAGCGAGGCCTCGAAGGCCAGGGCCGCGCCCTGGAAGCTCGTCACCAGGCTGGCGGGCGCCTGCATCTCCTGCTCGGCCTCGCGGATGGCCGACACGGCATCGCCCAGTGCCGCGCCAGGTGCCAGGTTGAAGGAAATGGTGGCCGAGGGGAACTGGCTCAGGTGGTTGATGACCAGCGGCGCCGTGCGTTCGCTGATGCGCGCCACGGCGCTCAAGGGCACTTGCGCGCCATTGGCGCCAGGCACGTACAACTGCGAGAACGATTGCAGGCCTTGCTGGAAATCGGGGTGCACTTCCAGCACCACGCGGTACAGGTTGGACTGCGTGAAGATGGTCGAGATGAGTCGCTGCCCGAAGGCGTTGTACAGCGCGTTGTCGATCGCCGCCACCGTCACACCCAGGCGGCCCGCCGCGTCGCGGTCGATCTCGACGTAGGCCTGCAGGCCCTTGTCCTGCAGGTCGCTGGTCACGTCGGTGATCTGGGGGATGTGGCTCAGGCGCTCGACCAGCTTCGGCACCCAGGTGGACAGCTCGTCGAGGTTGGCGTCCTGGAGGCTGAACTGGTACTGCGTGCGGCTGACGCGGTCTTCGATCGTCAGGTCCTGCACCGCCTGCAGGTAGACCGACATGCCGGGCAGCTTGGCCGTGCCGTGCTGCAGGCGCCGGATCACGCCTTGCGCATCGTCGTCGCGCAGGCCCCGCTCCTTCAGCTTGATGAGCATGCGGCCGTTGTTGAGCGTGCTGTTGGCGCCATCCACGCCAATGAAGGAGCTGAGGCTCTCGACCGCCGGATCGCGCAGCAGCACGTCGGCCAAGGCCTGCTGGCGCTCGGCCATCGCGGCGAACGAGCTCGACTGCGGCCCTTCGGTGATGGCCTGGATCAGGCCCGTGTCCTGCACCGGGAAAAAGCCCTTGGGCACCACCAGGTAGAGCAGCACCGTCAGCACCAGGGTGCCCGCCGCCACCGCCAAGGTCAAAGGCTGGTGGTCCAGCACCCAGCGCAAGGCCACGCCATAGCGCGCGATGACGCGGTCGATGAAGGCGCCCGACTTGCGGTGAAACCAGCCTTGCTCGCTGTCAGGGATGTGGCGCAGCAAGCGCGCGCACATCATGGGCGTCAGGGTCAGCGAGACCACCGCCGAGATCAGGATGGACGCCGCCAGCGTCACCGCGAACTCGCGGAACAACCGGCCCACCACATCGCCCATGAACAGCAGCGGGATCAGCACCGCGATCAGCGAGAAGGTCAGCGAGATGATGGTGGTGGCGATCTGCTGCGAGCCCTTCAAGGCGGCCGCCATGGGCGACTCGCCCTCTTCCACGAAGCGCGACACGTTCTCGATCATCACGATGGCGTCGTCGACCACGAAGCCGGTGGCGATGGTCAGCGCCATCAGGCTCAGGTTGTTCAGGCTGAAGCCCGCCAGGTGCATGACGCCGAACGTGCCCACCAAGGACAGCGGCACGGCCACGCTGGGGATGACGGTGGCGGTGGCACTGCGCAAGAAGAGGTAGATCACCATCACCACCAGGCCAATGGCCAGGCACAGCTCGAACTTCACGTCCTCGACCGAGGCGCGGATGGTGGTGGTGCGGTCCGTCAGCACCGCCACGTCGATGGCCCCTGGCAGGCTGGCCTTCAACTGAGGCAGCACCTGGTGGATGCGGTCCACGGTCTCGATCACGTTGGCGCCCGGCTGGCGCTGCACGTTCAGCAGGATGGCCGGCGCTTGCCGGGGCCCCTGCTCGCTCGCAGAACCGGCCCAGGCGGCGATGCGGGTGTTCTCGGCGCCATCGACCACGTCGGCGATGTCGCGCAGGCGGATCGCCGCGCCATTGCGGTAGGCGATCACCAACTGACGGTACTCGTCGGCCGAACGCAACTGGTCGTTGGCATCCAGTGTGGAAGCGCGCTGGGGCCCATCGAAACTGCCCTTGGCCTGGTTGACGTTGGCATTGCCGACGGCCGTGCGCACATCGTCCAGGCTCAAACCTTGAGACGCCAGCGCGCGGGGATTGACCTGCACGCGCACCGCCGGCCGCTGCCCGCCTGCCAGGCTGACCAGGCCCACGCCGGGCACCTGCGACAACTTCGGCGCAATGCGCCCGTCCACGAGGTCTTCCACCTTGGGCAAGGGCAAGGTCTTGGACGTGATGGCCAGCGTGATGACCGGCGCATCGGCCGGGTTCACCTTGCTGTAGACCGGCGGCATGGGCAGGTCTTGCGGCAACACCGAGTTGGCGGCATTGATGGCGGCCTGCACCTGCTGCTCGGCCACGTCCATCTTCATGGTCAGCTCGAACTGCAGGGTCAGCACCGACGCCCCGCCCGAACTGCTGGACGACATCTGCTTGAGGCCCGGCATCTGCCCGAACTGGCGCTCCAGGGGCGCCGTGACCGACGAGGTCATCACGTCCGGGCTGGCGCCAGGGTACAAGGTCGTGACCTGGATGGTCGGGTAGTCGACCTCGGGCAGCGCCGAGACCGGCAGCATGCGGTAGGCCAGCAGGCCGGCCAGCAAGATGGCCAGCATCAGCAGCGACGTCGCCACAGGACGCAGGATGAAAAGGCGCGAGATGTTCACGACGGATCCGGTTGGCTTACGACGCTTCCGCCGGCCGCTGGCGCTGGCCATGCCGTCCCTGGCGAGGCCCGGAGGCCGCAGGCGCGGCTGGGTCGCCCGTGATGAGTTCCACCTTGCCGCCATCGCGCAGCTTGTCCAGCCCGTCGATCACCACCCGCTCACCAGCCTGGACACCCTTGTCCACGACCAGGAACTCGCTGGTCGATCCTGTCGGAGACAAGACCACCGGTCGCACGTTCACCACGCCTTCGGCGTTGACGGCGTAAACAAAACTGCCCTGGGCTCCGCGCTGAACGGCGGCGGCGGGCACCATGACCGCGTTGGCCCGGGTCTCGACATGCAGCCGCGCATTCACGAACTGGTTGGGGAAGAGCGCGTTGTCCCGGTTGTCGAACTCGGCCTTGAGCTTGACCGTGCCCGTGGCCAGGTCGATCTGGTTGTCCGCGCTGACCAGGCGCCCCTTGGCCAGCACCGTCTTGCCGTCACGGTCCAGGGCCTCCACCTGCAGCACCGCGCCCGAGCGCTGGCGGTTCAGCACCGAGCCGAGCTTGTCGGCTGGCAGCGGAAAGACCACCGCGATGGGTTGCGTCTGGGTGATGAGCACGATGCCCGTGGCGTCCGATGCATGCACCGTGTTGCCCACGTCCACCTGGCGAAGGCCCAACCGCCCCGAAATCGGCGCCGTGACCCGGGTGTAGCCGAGTTGCAGCTTGGCATTGTCCACCTGGGCTTGGTCCACCTGCACCGTGCCCTGGTACTGCTTGACCAGGGCGGCCTGGGTGTCCACCTGCTGTTTGGCGATGGAGTCCTTGGCCAGCAAACCCTGGTAACGCTCAAGATCGACCTGCGCACTGGCCAGCAGGGCTTGGTCGCGGGCCAACTGCCCCTGTGCCTGCGACAGCTGAACCTGGAAAGGACGCGGGTCGATCTCGGCCAGCAGGTCGCCGCGGCTCACGGTTTGCCCTTCGGCGAAAGCGATGCTCAGCAAGGGCCCATCGACACGGGCCTTGACGGTGGCGGTGTTTCGGGCCGTGACGGTGCCCAGCCCGTCCACGGTGACCTGGACATCGCCCTGCTTCACGTTCGCGGCGCGCACGGGGATGGGCTTGTTGTTGCCACCCAGCCCCCCTCGCCGCCCGGCGCCCGCACCGCCTGGCCCTGCCGCGGATTCGGCCGTGGCCCCTTCGGCCTTGGCACGGCGCGCATGCCAGACATAGACAGAGGTGGCCAGCACGCCGACGGCGACCAGGACGAGCAGCAAATTTCTTGTTTTCATGACAGATCGTGGGTAAGACCAGAGCCCACGTGGATCCTAATCACTCGTCTTGAATATTTCGGACTTGACAAAATTCTTTACGCACAAGAAACAGTTCGGCCACCCGCAGGGTGGCCGTGTTCCTGCCGAAAGCCAGGCATCAAGCAGCCGCGTCGCCGTGGTCGTCAGAATGGCTGCGGGTGGATTGCTCGACCACCGACCGCGTCAACGTGGGCGCGAAAGTCTCGATGAAGGAATAGACGTAGCCGCGCAGGAACACCCCGCGCCGAAACGCGATGCGGGTCATGTTGACCGCGAAAAGGTGCCCCGCATCGATGGCCTTCAGGTTGCGGTCACGTTCTTCGTCGTAAGCGATCGAGGCCACCACGCCGACGCCCAGGCCCAGTTCCACATAGGTCTTGATCACGTCGGCGTCCATCGCGCTCAGCACGATGCGGGGTTGCAAGTCTTCCTTGGCAAAAGCTTCGTCAATGTGCGAACGGCCGGTGTAGCCCGCGTCGTAGGTCACCATCGGGAACCGCGCCAGGCGCTGCAAGGTCAAGGGCTCGCCATCCAGCAGCGGGTGCCCGTGCGGGACCACCACGCTGTGGGTCCAGCGGTAGCAGGGCAAGGTCACCAACTGGTCGTACTGGTCCAGCGCCTCGGTCGCGACGCCGATGTCGGCCTCGCCGCTCAGCAGCATCTCGGCCACCTGGCGGGGCGAACCCTGGTGCAGGCTCAGCGTCACTTGCGGGTACAGCTCGCGGAAATCACGCACCACGGCGGGCAAGGCATAGCGCGCCTGCGAGTGGGTGGCCGCGATCGACAGCGGACCGGTGTCGTGCTGCGAAAAATCGCGCGAGGCATTGCGCAGGTTCTCCGAATCGGCCAGCAGGCGCTCGATGATGGGCAGCACTTCCGCCCCCGGGCTGGTCAAGCCGGTCAGCCGCTTGCCTGCCCGGATGAACAACTCGATGCCCAGCTCCTCTTCCAGCTCACGGATCTGACGGCTGACGCCCGGCTGCGAGGTGTGCAGCGCATTGGCGACCTCCGTCAGGTTGAAGCCACGGCGAACCGCCTCTCTCACTGATCTCAATTGTTGGAAATTCATGTTTTTTTCTTCTTGGATTCAGGAAACGGTGTCGGCGAAGCGGCGCACGCGGCGCGGCTTCAGGTGCACGGTCGCGCCGGTCACCAAGATGCCGCTGTCGCGCAGGGCTGCAAATTCGCCACGGGGCAGTTCCACGTCGATCTCGCCCTGGTCGTCAACCCGGCGGAACTCCAGTCGCGTGTTGGGCCCCACGGTCAGGATGTGCGCCAGCGTGACGGCCAGGCTGCCCTCTTCCGGGTGCGCCAGCACCTGGATCTCGTGCGGCCGCACATAGCTCACGTCGTCGGAGGCGCCCGTGCCGGCGGACTCGGCCACCGCGCCTGGCGCATGGTCGCGGCCATGGAACAGGTTCACATCGCCCAGGAACTTCAGCACGAATGGCGTGGCCGGGTGGTCGTAGACCTCGTCCGGCGCACCATCCTGTTCGATGCGGCCCTGGTTCATCACCACGATGCGGTCGGCCACTTCCATGGCCTCTTCCTGGTCGTGGGTCACGAAGACGCTGGTGATGTGCACTTCATCGTGCAAGCGGCGCAGCCAGCGGCGCAGTTCCTTGCGCACTTTGGCATCCAGGGCACCAAAAGGTTCGTCCAGCAGCAGCACCTTGGGCTCGACCGCCAGCGCGCGCGCCAGGGCGATCCGTTGGCGCTGGCCACCCGACAACTGGTGCGGGTAGCGGTCGGCGATCCAATCCAGTTGAACCAGCTTGAGCAGCTCGGTCACCTTCTTGCGGATGGTGGTTTCATCGGGGCGTGTTTCACGCGGACGCACCCGCAAGCCGAAGGCCACGTTCTCGAAGATGCTCATGTGGCCGAACAGCGCATAGTGCTGGAACACGAAGCCCACTTGGCGATCGCGCACCGACACATTGGTCGCATCGGCGCCATGGAAGAGCACCGAGCCGCTGTCGGGTTGCTCCAGGCCCGCGATGATGCGCAGCAGCGAGGTCTTGCCCGAGCCCGACGGGCCCAGCAACGCCACCAGCTCACCCGAGGGGATTTCGATGTTCAGGTTGTCACAGACCGTGGTCGGCCCGAATCGTTTGACGAGGTTCTTGACTTCAATGCTCATGCGGGAACTCCAACATCCTTGATCTGGGCCAGCTCTTGCTTGACCTGACGCTCAACGATGAATTTCAAAACCAGGGTCACCAGCGCCAGGCTGGCCAGGATGGACGCCACGGCGAACGAGGCGGCGAACTGGTACTCGTTGTACAAAATCTCGATGTGCAATGGCAAGGTGTTGGTCTGCCCACGGATGTGGCCGGACACCACGGACACCGCGCCGAACTCGCCCATGGCCCGGGCATTGCACAGGATCACGCCGTACAGCAGCGCCCACTTCACATTGGGCAGCGTCACCTTGAAGAAGGTTTGCCAGCCCGAGGCGCCCAGCACCCGCGCGGCCTCTTCCTGCTCCTGCCCTTGGGCCTGCATCAGCGGGATCAGCTCACGCGCGATGAAGGGGAAGGTCACGAAGATGGTGGCCAGCACGATGCCGGGCACCGCGAAGATCACCTTCAGGTCATGGTCGCGCAGCCACTCGCCCCACCAGCCTTGCAGGCCGAAGAGCAGCACATACACCAGGCCGGCGATCACCGGCGACACCGAGAACGGCAGGTCGATCAGCGTCAGCAAGATGCTCTTGCCGCGAAAATCGAACTTGGCGATGGCCCAGGCGGCCGACACCCCGAACACCAGGTTCAAGGGCACCGCGATGATGGCCGCCGTCAGCGTCAACCAGATGGCCGACCTGGCATCAGGCTCGTTGATGGCGGCCAGGTAGACTTCCCAGCCCTTTTTGAAGGCCTCGAAGAACACCGACACCAGTGGCAGGAAGAGGAACAGGGCCAGGAAGAGCAGCGCGGTGCCGATCAGCGTGCGCCGCACCCATGGGGGTTCGTTGCGGCTGCCTGAAACATTGGGAGGAGACTGCGACATGTCACTTGCCTTGACGTTTGCGGGTCCACGCTTGCAGGGCGTTGATCGCCAGCAGCAGGACAAAAGACATCATCAACATGACCACGGCGATGGCGGTGGCCCCCTGGTAGTCGTATTGCTCCAGCTTGGTGATGATGAGCAGGGGCGTGATCTCGGACACCATGGGCATGTTGCCCGCGATGAAGATGATGGAGCCGTACTCGCCCAGCGCACGGGCGAAGGCCAATGCGAAACCGGTCAGCAAGGCCGGCATCAAGATGGGCAGGATCACCTTGGCGAAGGTCTGCAAGCGCGTGGCACCGAGGGTGGCCGAGGCCTCCTCCAGCTCGCTGGCCAGGTCTTCGAGCACGGGCTGCACCGTGCGCACCACGAAAGGCAGGCCAATGAAGGTCATCGCCACGAAGACCCCGATGGGCGTGTAAGCCACCTTCAAACCCAAGGGCTCCAGGTAGCGCCCGACCCAGCCATTGGCGGAATACAGGCCCGTCAGCGTGATGCCCGCCACCGCGGTGGGCAGCGCGAACGGCAAATCCACCAGGGCATCGATGATGCGCTTGCCGAAGAATTCGTAGCGCACCAGCACCCAGGCCACCAGCAGCCCGAACACGCCATTGATGACCGCGGCGGCCAACGAAGCACCGAAGGTCAGCTTGTAGGACGCCACCACCCGGGGTGACGCCACCGCCTCCACGAAGGCGGGCCAGGTCATGGTGAACGTCTTCAGAAAAGTGGCCGACAAAGGCAGCAACACAATGATGGCGAGGTACATCAGCGTCAGGCCCAGCGCCAGGTCGAAGCCTGGCAAGACACTGGGCTTGCGCAATAGAGTTTTAGAGAAAATCATGAATCAGCCGTTTGATACTGCCACGGTCACTTCTTGCCCAGGCCCAGGATCTGGTCATAGGCGGCGCCATCGTTGAAGTGCTCTTTCTGAGCCTTTTGCCAGCCGCCGAACACTTCATCCACGGTGAAAGTCTTGACCTTGGGGAACTCCTTGGCGAACAGGGCCTGGGCCTTGTCGGTGCGGGGACGCAGGTGGTTCCTGGCAGCAATGGCCTGGCCTTCGTCCGACCACAGGTACTTCAAATAAGCCTCGGCCTGCTTGCGGGTCTTCTTGCGGTCGACCACCTTGTCGACCACGCTGACCGGGTTCTCGGCGAGCACGGTCCACTTGGGGTAAACCACTTCGAAATCGCCACCGAACTCGTTCAGGATCAGGGGCACTTCGCTTTCAAAGGTGACCAAGGCATCGCCAATGTTGCGCTGGGCGAAGGTCGTGGTCGCGGCACGGCCGCCACCATCGAACACCGGCACGTGCGCGAAGATCTTGTGCACCAGGGCCTTGGCCTTGGCCACGTCGCCGCCAGTCTTGATCACCGAGCCCCAGGCCGCCAGGTAGGTGTAGCGGCCATTGCCCGACGTTTTCGGATTGGGAATGACCACCGAAATGCCAGGCCGGGCGAGGTCGTCCCAGTCCTTGATGTTCTTGGGATTGCCCTTGTGCACCAGGATCACCGTCACCGAAGCGGTGGGTGAACTGTTGTTGGGCAAGCGCTTGGCCCAGTCGGCGGGGATCAACTGGCCGCGCTCGGCCAGCAGGTCGATGTCATTGGCCTGGTTCATGGTGATGACGTCAGCTTCAAGGCCATCGACCACGCTGCGCGCTTGCTTGCTGGAGCCGCCGTGCGATTGGTTGATGGTCAAAGTTTCGCCCGTGGTCTGTTTCCAGTACTTGGTGAAGGCCACGTTGTAATTCTTGTAGAACTCGCGCGTCACGTCGTAGCTGACATTGAGCAGCGTGGCATCCGCCCAAGCGGAACTGGCCAACGCCGAAACGGAAAGAACGCCCAAGGCGAGGTGAACAAATTGTTTCTTCAAAGAAAAAATCATGACGAGGCCTTTTTTGATGCAGCGGGCGAATGTTAAAGAGCGGCAACTCACATCAGAAGTGAGGTTTTTGCAATTGATTATGCGGAAAACAGGTATCCATGAGAAAAATAGGCGACTCTGACCAGGGTCAGAGTCGCCTTAAATTGATGCCTTTGGACTTCCCTTGCAGGACGCCCCAGGCACCACCCCACTCGCTAGAAACTGGTGCTTGCTGTTACTTCTTGGTGTAAATCTGGTCGAAGACGCCGCCGTCGGCAAAGTGCGTCTTCTGGGCCTTGGTCCAGCCACCGAAGGTGTCATCGATGGTGAACAGGTTCAACTTGGGGAACTGCTTGGCGTACTTGGCCGCAGCCTTGGCATCGGTGGGACGGTAGAAGTTCTTGCCAGCGATGTCCTGGCCTTCGGCGGAGTACAGGTACTCAAGATAAGCCTTGGCCACGTCACGGGTGCCGCGCTTGTCAACCACCTTGTCCACCACGGCCACCGGAGGTTCGGCCAGGATGCTGATCGGGGGATAGACGATGTCGAACTTCTCGGCGCCGAATTCCTTCAAGGCCAGGTGGGCTTCGTTTTCCCAGGCCAGCAGCACGTCGCCTTGACCGCGTTCAGCGAAGGTCACGGTGGATCCACGCGCGCCGGAGTCCAGCACGGGCACGTTCTCGAACACCTTCTTGACGAATTCCTGAGCCTTGGCGTCGTTGCCACCAGGTTGCTTCAGGGCGAAGCCGTAAGCGGCCAGGTAACCCCAGCGTGCGCCGCCCGAGGTTTTGGGGTTGGCGGTGATCACGCCCACGCCCGGCTTGATCAGGTCGCTCCAGTTCTTGATGCCCTTGGGGTTGCCCTTGCGCACCAGGAAGATGTAGGTGGAGGTGTAAGGCGCGCTGTTGAGCTTGAATTGCTTTTGCCAATCGGTGCTCAGCAGGCCCTTGTCGGCGATGGCGTCGATGTCATACGCCAAGGCCAAGGTCACCACATCGGCGTCCAGACCGTCAATCACCGAGCGGGCTTGCTTGCCCGAACCGCCGTGCGAGGCCTTGACCGTGACGTTGTCGCCGGTCTTGGCCTTCCAGTACTTGGCGAAAGCGTCGTTGTACTGTTGGTAGAGCTCACGGGTGGGATCGTAAGACACATTAAGCAGGGTGACATCCTTGGCCTGGGCGACCGCAGGGACCAGGGATGCCACACCAGCGATGGCGGTCAATGCCGCCAGGGCCAAGGTGCTGAAGGTGCGACGAGTGCGGTTGGAAACGGCTTGCATGTTGGTTGAAACGTGTGTTGTGGTGAATCAATGGATGAATCCTAAAAGTCGCTGCATCAAAGCGGAACGAATAAAAATGCCTTTGCATATTCATTTCTTCAAAGATTCAAAACACCCTGTTGCAAACAATCCGTTGCAACGGATTCAAACGTCAGCTTGGCGGATGAAGTCCATTTGAGTTCCTGGGCATTGCGGCTTTCCCTGGACGAAGTTACATATATCAATTGATAATATTGATATACACAAAACAGATAAGAGACGTTTCTTTCAACAAAGCAACGCTTGACCGCTTATATCCCCTCAGGCACGGTTCTGCCAGTCATTCAGATGTTCCTCCCAGCTGCAGCCTGCCCAATGAAAAACAATCCATTCAAACCCACCGACGCGGTCCAAAACGACTGGAATCTCTCGTCGGTGGTATCAGCCCTTCGGCATTCCCGCGAAACCGCCCACAACATCCGCCACAAAGGCCGCATCCGTGAATTACCTTCGCGCGAAGCCTTGGCCCAAATACTTCAGGGTTTGCTGGCGGTTTTATTTCCCACCCACCTGGGCCGCCCCGACCTGAACGACGAAAGCATCGATTACTTCGTCGGCAACACCTTGAACAGCACGCTGGCGGTGCTGGTGGAACAGGTACGGCGCGGCCTCCTGTTCGTCACCGACGCCGACGCGGAAAACGACGCCACGCTGACCGCCAAGGCCACCGAGATCACCCGCGAATTTGCGGCCCGCCTGCCCGAGATCCGCGCGCTGCTGGTCAGCGACCTGCTGGCGGCTTTCCACGGCGACCCGGCCGCGTCCAGCCCGTCCGAGATCCTGCTGTGCTACCCGGGCATGACGGCCATCATGTACCACCGCCTGGCCCACGCCCTGTATGAACTGGGCTCGCCCGTGCTCGCCCGCGTCATTTCCGACATCGCGCATTCCAGCACGGGCATCGACATCCACCCGGGCGCCAAGATCGGCGGCAGTTTTTTCATCGACCACGGCACGGGCGTCGTCATCGGCCAGACCACCATCATCGGCCAGGGCGTGCGTTTGTACCAGGCCGTGACGCTGGGCGCCAAGCGCTTCCCGGCCGACGACAACGGCGTGCTGATCAAGGGCAACGCCCGCCATCCCATCGTGGAAGACGACGTGGTGATCTACGCCGGCGCCACGGTGCTGGGCCGCATCACGATCGGCAAGGGCTCGACCATTGGCGGCAATGTGTGGTTGACGCAAAGCGTGCCACCGGGCAGCAATGTGACCCAGGCGCAGTCCCAGTCTCAGTCCAAATAAGTTTTCTCTCACCTTCCTGAATCAACGGAGTTTCGAATGTCTGACATCCAAGAACAAAGCACGGCCCTGGGCGACGTGGCCGCCCGGCAGTTGGCCATCGCGACACGCACCGTGCCGCAAATGGCGACGATCACGCCTCGCTGGCTGACGCTGCTGCTGCAATGGGTGCCTGTCGAAGCCGGCATCTACCGCGTGAACCGCGTCAAAGATGCGTCTGCCGTGACGGTGGAATGCTCGGGCCGCGATGAACGCACCTTGCCCCAGACCTTCGTCGATTACATCGAGAACCCGCGCGAGTACATGCTGTCGGCCGTGAACACGGTGCTGGACGTGCACACCCGCGTGTCCGACCTGTACAGCAAGCCTTACAACCAGATCTCTGAACAGCTTCGCTTGACGATCGAGACGATCAAGGAACGCCAAGAGAGCGAGCTGATCAACAACCCCGAGTACGGCCTGCTGGCCAGCATCGCCCCGGCCCAGCGCATCAAGCCGCGCACCGGCGCCCCCACGCCCGATGACATGGACGAGCTGCTGACCAAGGTCTGGAAAGAGCCCGGCTTCTTCCTGGCCCACCCGCTGACCATCGCCGCCTTTGGCCGCGAGTGCACCCGCCGTGGCGTGCCCCCACCGACCGTGTCGCTGTTCGGTTCGCAGTTCATCACCTGGCGCGGCATCCCGCTGATCCCGTCCGACAAGCTGCAGATCGAAGACGGCAAGTCCAGCATCATCCTGATCCGCACGGGCGAGAGCCGCCAAGGCGTCGTGGGCCTGTACCAGCCCGACCTGCCCGGCCAGCAAAGCCCCGGCCTGTCGGTGCGATTCATGGGCATCAACCACAAGGCGATCGCCTCCTACCTGGTGTCGCTGTACTGCTCGCTGGCCGTGCTGACCGACGACGCCATCGCCGTGCTCGAAGACGTGGAGA
>NZ_JBOHHL010000031.1:0-55688 GCF_050725395.1 Aquabacterium sp.
CCGTTGGCGTCGACGGCCAGGCAGCGACACCCACAGGCCCAGCTTGAAGATTTCGGCCCCCCAGACCTGGGGTTGGACCACGCTCAAGAAGGCCAGCGGCTGGGCCGACACCGGAAAGGTGTCGAAGCTGTGGATCACCGCCGCCGTGAGCATCAGGTGGCCATTCATGACCACGAACAGCCAGGCCGCGCAGGTGCCGTAGAAGCGGCTCACCGCCGTGGCCTGTCCACCGCTCATGGGGTCGAAAAAGCTCGCGAAGTTCAAACCCATTTGCAGGCCGACGATTTCACCGGCAAACTCGATGGCGGCGAACACCACGCGCGCGGCAAAGCCCATGGTCAGGCCGATCAGCACCTGCTGAGCCAGCACCATCAACGCTTCGGGCGAGTTCAAGGCCACCACCGGCATCTCGGGCAGGGAAGGCTGGGCGGCCACCACGATCAACAGGCCCAGGCCCATGCGCACGCGCCGTGGGATGGCGCGCATCGACAAGACCGGTGCCGCCGTGAACAAACCCATCACGCGGAAGAAAGGCCACAGCCAGGGCGTGATCCACGCCATGACCTGGGCCTCGCTGAAGGTGATCATGCTGGATCAGCCCACCACGCTGGGAATGGACTGCAGGACTTGCTGGATGTAGTCGACCAGGCTGCTCAGCATCCACGGCCCGGCAACCGCCAGGGTGGCGAAGGCCGCCAGCAGCTTGGGCACGAAGGACAAGGTGGCCTCGTGGATCTGCGTGGCCGCCTGGAACACGCTGACGATCAGGCCGACCGCCAGCACCACCATCAGGATGGGCGCGCAGACCGTGAGCAGCACCATCAGGCCATCGCGGCCGATGGTCAGGACTTGTTGTGGATCCATGGGGTGGTGTCTATTGCGCGAAGCTGGCGGCCAGCGAGCCGAGCAGCAGGTTCCAGCCATCGGCCAGGACGAAAAGCATGAGCTTGAAAGGCAAGGCCACCATCACGGGCGACAACATCATCATCCCGAGGCTCATCAGCACACTCGCCACGATCATGTCGATGACCAGGAAGGGGATGAAGATCAGGAAGCCGATCTGGAAGGCTGACTTGAGCTCGCTGGTGACAAAGGCCGGCACCAGCACGCGCAGCGGCACGGTCTCGGGTTTGACTTCGCCTTCGATCTTGGCCAGGCGCACGAACAGGCCCAGGTCGGATTGGCGCGTCTGCTTGAGCATGAATTGGCGCATCGGGGCCTGGCCACGGTCCAGGGCTTCGCTGAAGCTGATCTGGTTGGCGGCAAAGGGTTCGTAGGCGTCCTTGTAGACCTTGTCCAGGGTCGGGCCCATCACGAACATGGTCAGGAACAGCGAGAGGCCGACGATGACCTGGTTGGGCGGGGCGGCCTGCGCGCCGATGGCCTGGCGCATCAGGCTGAGCACGATGACGATGCGGGTGAAGCCCGTCATCATCAACAGCAGCGCCGGCAGGAAGCTCAAGGCGGTGAAGAACAGCAAGGTCTGGATGGGCACCGAGTAGTTGGTGCCACCCGCGCCCTGCCCGATCAGCAAGGGCAAGCCGCTGGACGTGGGGGCGGTCTGGGCCATCACGGCCATGGAGCATGCCGCCAGGCCCAAGGCCACGGCGCCTGCTTTCAAACGTTTTGCACGGTGCATGAGGGTGTCCTGTTCGTTCGAACTTCAGACTTTGGGCGTCTCGACCACGTCGGAGGCGCGCCGCAGCAGGATGGGGAAGGTCGAGGCGGTTCCCTCGCGCTCCGCCTGGTCCTGGCTGTCTTGCGTGGGCTGCAGGCTGTGCAAGGCCGTGATGCTTTGGGCCGTGACGCCCAACACCAGCCAGGTCTTCTGGTCGCCCGCGCCCAGCTCGACGGTGACGATGCGTTGCCCGGGGCCCAATGACAGTTGGCTCACGGTCTTGAGCACCGCGTCGCCCGAGCCGATGCGCCCCTTGGCCAGCCCTGATTTCTTCAACAGGTACAGGCTCAGCGGAATCATGGCCACGATGAACACGAACCAGAAAATCAGCATGCCGGTGGATTGCATCGCGTCTCCTATTGTTGTGGGGTCGATCAGCCGCCGCGGCTGAGGCGGCGCATGCGTTCGGATGGCGTCACGATGTCGGTCAGGCGGATGCCGAACTTGTCATTGACGACCACCACTTCGCCCTGGGCGATCAGGAAGCCGTTGACCAGCACGTCCATGGGTTCGCCGGCCAGCGCGTCCAGCTCCACCACCGAACCCTGCGCCAGTTGCAGGATGTTCTTGATGGGGATGCGCGTGCGGCCCAGTTCCACCGTGAGCTGCACGGGGATGTCCAGGATCATGTTGATGTCGTTGCCCGCCGGGTTGCCCGAGGACGCCGACGCGAAATTGGCGAAAGCCGCGGGCGTGCCCTGGGCCGCCGGGTTGGTCACCTCGCTGGCCGATCCGAAGATGTCGTCGGTGGACGCCGCAGGCGATGAGCTTTGCTGCGCGAGCGCTGCTTCCCATTCCGCGGCCATCGCGTCCTGTTCTTCGCTCGGAGGGGCTTCGGCGGAAGTGGATTCGTTTTCGTCAGACATGTTGGTCTCCAAGCCAGCCAGGGCCGGTCGAGGTCAGTAGCTTGTCAATGCGCAAGGCGTATTTGCCGTTCGAGGTGCCGTAATAGCACTCCAGGATGGGCACACCGTCCACCTTGGCTTCAATGAGTTTTTCGAGGTCCAGCTCGATGAAGTCACCGGGCTTGAGGGCCAGCAGTTGCTCCACCGTGGCGGGC
Organism: Aquabacterium sp.; assembly: GCF_050725395.1. Lineage (GTDB taxonomy): Bacteria > Pseudomonadota > Gammaproteobacteria > Burkholderiales > Burkholderiaceae_C > Aquabacterium. The sequence continues at coordinate 2,739 of NZ_JBOHHL010000031.1, forward strand.
GCGTGGGCCATCTCGGCCACCAGCTCCACCTCGGCCGACTGGATTTGCTGCGTCAGCAGCTTCACCCAGCGGCGGTCGGGTTCGGCCGAATCACCCTGGATCGACGAGAACAGGATGTCCCGGATCGGCTCCAGTGTGGAATAGGGAATGCAGATGTGGATGGTGCCGCTGGCATCGCCGATTTCCAGCGTGAACGAGCAGCACACGACGATTTCGGCCGGCGTGGCGATGGTCGCGAACTGGGGCTGCATCTCCGAGCGCTGGTAGTCCAGCTCCAAGGGGTAGATGCCGCGCCAGGCCTTCTTGTACTCTTCGCTGATCACCTCGATCAGGCGCGTGATGATGCGCTGTTCGGTGGGCGAGAAATCACGGCCTTCGATGCGCGTGTGGTACTTGCCGGCACCGCCGAACAGCGAGTCGATCACCGCGAACACCAGGGTCGGATCGCACACCACCAGGCCCGAACCGCGCAGGGGGCGGATCGCCATGATGTTGAAGTTGGTGGGCACCACGATCTCGCGCAGGAAGGCGCTGTACTTCTGAACCTTGATGCCGCCCACGGACACTTCGGGCGACTTGCGGATCAGGTTGAACAGGCCAACGCGGATGTTGCGGGCAAAGCGCTCGTTGACGATCTCCATCGTGGGCATGCGCCCGCGGACGATGCGTTCCTGGTTCGCGAGGTTGTAGTCGCGGATGCCCTCCTTGGGCACGTCTTCCTGCTCAAGCTTCTGGCTTTCGCCAGTGATGCCTTGCAGGAGGGCGTCGACTTCGTCTTGCGAGAGGATTTGCTGATTCATGGCCTGGCTATCGCGGTTGGCTCACTGAACGATGAAGTTGGCGTAGTTGACCTTCACGATCGGGTTGTACTGCTCGACCTTCTTTTTCTTCTTCTTTTTCTTCTTGGGCGCCTCTTCTTCGGCCGCCTTGGGAGCATCTTCCTCTTCAGGATCGTCGATCTCATAGCCCATGGCGCGCGCGGCGTCACGGCGGATCTCTTCGGCCAGCTTTTCCTTGCCCTCCTGGCTCAACAGTTGATCCGATGTCTTGTGAGACAGGATCATGAGCACCGAATTGCGGATGGCGGGCATGTAAGTCTTGATCTCCTCGGCCATCTTGGGGTCATCGACTTGCAAAGTCAGACCGATCTGGGCGAAGCGCTCGGTTTCCCGGTCGGCCAGATTGACGATGAAGGGATCCAGTGGAACGAAGGCCGGCGGCTTGCCGTGCTCGTCATGTTTGGGCTTGGGCGCCTCTTTGGCGGCGTGCGAGGTTTCGACCTCGCCGTCCTCGCCCTCGGCGGCTGCTGCCGCGGCGGCATTCTTCTTCATGAGGAAGACCGCGGCACCACCGCCCACCAGCACCAGCAGCACGACGGCCGCGATGATGATGACGAGCTTCTTGGGCCCCTTCTTGGGAGCGTCGCCTTCGGCAGGCGCCGCAGCGGTAGCAGCTGACATTCGCAAATCTCCTGAAATTCAAGCCCTTCGACCCGGGAAAAGTCGAAGGAGGCATGATGGGATTATTGGAAGTCAGGGCAAAAACTGAAGAACCGATAAGCGATGTGAAATCCGCGCGATTCTGGCCGGGACCGCTCAAGTCCTATGCATACAGGTCAAGACCACCACGCCGCCCTGCCTGGACGGCCGCGGCGGCTCGGCCTTCAACGGCTTCCCCACCCGACGACGCCTGACCCGAAGACCCACCACCCCAGGCCGGGGCACCCCCAGGCTGGCCCGAGGCCTGTTGGTTGAACTGTTGTTGGGGCGTCTGATCCGACACGCCCGAGCCACCCAGGCTGAAACCGGCATCGTCCAGGGAGGCGGACAACATCGGCAGGCTGGCCTCGATGGCACGCCTAGTTTCGAGGTTGGCCGCCGCGAAATCAACCTGCGCGGATTGGCCATCCAGTGAAATCTTCACGCTGATGGGGCCCATTTCGGCCGGATTGAGGTGCAACTCCGCGGACATCGTGCCATCTTCGCCCGCCGCGTTGACCCACATGCCCACGCGGTCGGCCAGGGCTTGGGGGAACTCCGGGCTGTGCACCGACGGGGCCAGGGTGGCGCTGGTCTGGGCCGTGGCACTCGCCTCGGCCGTCTTGGCGGCCAGGCCACGCATCATTTCGGTCGACAAGGTGCTGGCGAAGTCGGCGCCTTTCGCCGACGCGTCGGCCGAGCCTTCCAGCACGGCCAGGCGGCCCTCGGTGGCCTGCAAGGTCGAGACATCGACGGCGCCCTTGTCGCCCGATGAGGCGATGGCGGCCAGGGCGTCGTGGCCACTGGCAGCGCCAGGCACGGCGGCATCCTTGGCTTGAAGCTGGGCCTGTGCGTCACCGCCAGCCTGCTGGGCGTCGCCACCCAGCGTGTTTTGGGCCGCCGCCCCGCCCTGCGTCAAGTTGGCCAGCCAGGCCAGCATCGACGATGGGTCGGTGGCATGGGCACCTTCCGTGGCTTGCGCGTCCTTGACCGCGGCTTCGCCCTGCCGGGCATCGACCTTGCCAGCATCGGCAGACACCTCTTCAGACGCAGCGGCGTCCTGGCGGTCGACCTTGTCGGCATTTTCCTTGGGTTGGTGGCCCTTGGCGGCGTCGGTCTTGGCGGACTTGTGGGCTTCGGCCGACGGGGCCTTGGGCTTTTCAGCCTTGGGGGCGTGCGGCGTTTCGGCCTTGGTCATGGGAACCTGGCGCTTGGCCTGCGCCGCATTGGCCTGGGCACGTGCCAGGGCATTGCGCGCTTCCACCGAGGTGGACGACGAAGTGCCCTGCCCCGCATTGGCCTTGGCCGGCGTGGTGGCATTGGCCGACAAGGAGGTGGCCGCGGCCGAAGCCTGCGTGTTGGTGGCCGCGGCTTGCGCCATCCAGCGCGAAAAGTCCGACTGCATGGTGGCCGAATCCGACTTGCCCGCCTGGTTGGACGACGACAGTTTGGCGGCCCAATCGGTGGCCGCGGTATTGGAGGCGTTGGACTTGCCTGCATTGGGCAGGGCGTTGAGAGGACCGTTCATGTCAACAACCTTTCAAGATCATTCAATTCAGTAGGACGTGGGCGCGAACTTGTTGCCGCCGCCAAACGAAGACGACAGGGGCGAGCCCCGGCCCGCGCGGGCCGCCTGCTCGTCGGTGGCCTTCTGGTCACGGCGTTGTTCGCGTTGCGCGGCTTCCAGCACGCGGCGATCGATCAGTTGGCCGACGGCGGCCACCTTGCGTTCGCGCTCGATCAGTTGCAGCCGGCATTGCTCCATGACCTGCGCGGCCTGGGCGACCCGCTTGTCCTGCTCGGCCACCGCATCGCCCAGGCGTGCGGTGAAATCCTGGTAGCAGCGCATGATTTCCATGCCGCCCGATTTGGCGAACTGGCTGCTCCAACGCTGCTGGTATTCCTTGCGCCAGTCCGCCAGGGACTGGGCCTGCTGGCGCGCGGCCTCGTGGGCACGGCGGGCGCCTTCGAGTTGCGAGACGGCATCGTCCCGGGCCTTTTCGGCCGACTCGATCAGGATCAACAAAGGCTGGATGCTGCTCATGTGATTCAATCGCCCACGATTTGACGCAACTGATCGACGCTTTCATCCAGGCGCGCGGGCAGGTGCATGTCTTGCTGGAGCATGGCGACCATCGCCGGATGCAGTTTCACGGCCTGGTCCAGGTCGCGGTCGTGGCCGGGCACGTAAGCGCCCAACTGGATCAAATCTTTGGCCTTGCTGTACTTCGACCACAGTTGGCGAAAGCGCCGCGAGGAATCGATGTGCTCGCTGCTGGCCACGTTGTTCATGACGCGCGATGCCGACTTTTCAATGTCGATGGCCGGAAAGTGGCCCGATTCGGCCAGGTCGCGCGACAGCACGATGTGGCCGTCCAGGATGGCGCGGGCCGCGTCGGCGATGGGGTCCTGCTGGTCGTCGCCCTCGGACAGCACGGTGTAGAAAGCGGTGATCGAGCCATGGCCGTTCAGGCCATTGCCGCTGCGCTCCACCAGTTGGGGCAGCTTGGCGAAGCACGAAGGCGGGTAGCCCTTCGTGGCAGGCGGCTCGCCGATGGCCAGGGCGATTTCGCGCTGGGCCATGGCGTAACGGGTGAGCGAGTCCATCAACAACAGCACGTGCAGGCCCTGGTCGCGGAAGTGTTCAGCCACGGCGGTAGCGTAGTTCGCGCCTTGCATGCGCGTCAATGGGGGTGCATCCGCAGGCGCGGCCACCACCACCGAGCGGGCCAGGCCCTCTTCGCCCAGGATGTCCTCGATGAATTCCTTGACTTCGCGGCCCCGTTCACCGATCAGGCCCACGACGATGACGTCGGCCTGGGTGTAGCGGGCCATCATGCCCAGCAGCACGGATTTACCGACGCCGGAGCCGGCGAACAGGCCGATCCGCTGGCCACGGCCCACGGTCAGCATGGTGTTGATGGCGCGCACGCCGGTGTCCAGGGGCAGGCGCACGGGGTCGCGTTCCATGGCGTTCATGGGGCGGCGCACCAGGGGTTCGCTGCGCACGTGGTTCAGCGGGCCGTGGCGGTCCAGGGGTTCGCCCTGGGCATTGACCACGCGGCCCAGCAGGCCGGCGCCGATGGGCAGGTGGCGGGTGCGGTCTTCGCTGCGGCGCCAGGGGTGGTTCGGGCGGCCCAGCAAAGGCGGGTTGATGGGGATGGCGCGGGGCACCACGCGGGCGCCGCTCGACAGGCCGTGCACTTCGGCGGTGGGCATCAGGTAGGCACGGTCGCCGGCAAAGCCGACCACTTCGGCCAGAACGGGCGTGGTTTCCAGGCGGGTTTCGGAATGGATCTCGCAGACGGCACCGACGGGCAGGCGCAGGCCGGCGGCTTCCAGCACCAGGCCGGCCACGCGGACCAGCTTGCCCTGGTTCTCCAAGGGAATCACCGTGCCCGCGCAATCGTCCAGATCGCCCAGGAAACGGTTCCAGCGGTCCATGGCCACACCTTGGCCAGCGGCTCGGACAGGCATGTTCATTCGGCAGCTCCGGTGGAAGGCAGTTCGTCGTTCATGTCGGGGTCATCGCCGGTGTTGACCGGGGTGTAGGGCATTTCGTGGCCGCCGTGCCATTCGGTCTGGCTGCCCATCGCAGCAGCGGCGCGGAACCAGCGCGCTTCCACGCTGGCATCCACCACGGCGATGTCGGACTCGACCACGCAGCCACCACGGGTCACCGAGGCATCGGGCATCAAACGGGCGCCACGGGCTGCCAGCACTTCGGTCAGCGAGCCCTGGGCCAAGGCGTTGTCCTCGGGGTTCAGGCGCACGGTGATCTGGCGGGCGGTCGACAGCAACACGCCCAGGGCTTCTTCGGCCACGGTGAGCACGGCCTCGGGGCGTTGGTCGAGTTCGCTGCGGACCACCTGCCGGGCCAGTTCCAGCGCCACGCCGGCGATGCGGCCAGCCAGTTGCTGCTCCAGCGATTCCAGGCGGTGGTGGAAGTCGGACGACAAGGCGCCGATCTGGTCGTTCATGTAGGCCGCCAGTTGAGCAGCTTGCGTTTGCTTGTAGCTTTCCAGGGCGATCAGGCCATTGCGGTAGCCATCCTGGTAACCCGATTTGTGGGCCTGGTCGATCAGCTCTTCCACATTGGGCAAAGGCTCGGGCGGTGCGGGCGGCTCGGGCGGCAAAGGGGCCTCTTCGCCGGGCATGCCACCGACCAGCGGCTGGCGCTTGATGCTGGTGACATTGGCCTTGGGCGCGGGCTTGGGCGCCGCTGCCGCCGGGCGCGCAGGTGCCGCGGCAGGCTTGCTGGCAGGGGCGGCTTTCGTGGGGGTCGCGGCCGTCGGCTTGACGGTCAGCGGCACGCTGGCGGCGGCACGCTCGGCGAAGGAAGGCTTGCGCACGCCGGAATCGCCCGCCGCGTCGGCCTGTGGGACGGGCTTCTCAAAAGCTTGCGGATTCCAGGCCGCGAACGAGCCCAGCTCTTCACGCGGGATGAAGCGCGTGTACGAGTTCGGCACATGGCCGTTGCCGCCATTCCCGTTGCCGTTGTTGTTGCCATTGCCACCACCGGGCGGCACGGGCTTAGACGTACTCATCGTCGCCTCCGCTGGCCAGGACGATCTGGCCTTCATCGGCCAGGCGGCGCACGATCTTCAGCATTTCCTTCTGCTCGGCCTCGACCTCGGACAGCTTGACCGGGCCACGCGACTCCAGGTCTTCCTTGAGCGTCTCCGCGGCGCGGCTGGACATGTTCTTGAAGACCTTGTCGCGGATCTCAGGCGACGCACCCTTGAGCGCGATGATGAGCGACTCGGTCTGCACTTCCTTGAGCAGGGACTGGAAGCCCTTGTCGTCCAGCTTCTCCAGGTCGTCGAACACGAACATGTTGTCCATGATCTTCTGCGCCAGGTCGGCATCGCTTTCGCGGATGTAGTCCAGCACCGAGGTCTCCAGGCTGGAGCCCATCAGGTTGATGATTTCGGCCGCGGGCTTCACACCACCCAGCGAGGACTTGCGCACCTGCGTGCCACCGGCCAGCACGCGCGACAGCACTTCGTTCAAGTCCTTCAGGGCCTGAGGCTGGATGCCGTCCAGCGTGGCGATGCGCACCATCACTTCATTGCGGTGGCGGTCCGAGAACGACTTCAACACCATCGAACACTGGTCCGGGTCCAGGTGAACCAGGATGGCGGCCACGATCTGCGGGTGCTCGTTGCGCAGCAGTTCTGCCACCGACTGGGCGTCCATCCACTTCAGGCTTTCGATGCCCGTGACGTCGCTGCCCTGGATGATCCGGTCGATCAGCAGATTGGCTTTTTCGTCGCCCAAGGCTTTGCGCAGCACGGCCTTGATGTACTCGTCGGTGTCGGGCACCAGCACGCCCAGGTCGGTGGAATCATCCGCGAAACGCGTCAACACCTTGTCGACACGCTCGCGCGGCACCGTCTTGAGTTTGGCGATCGTTTCACCCAGGCCCTGCACTTCCTTGGGCTCCAGGTGTTTAAAGACCTCGGCAGCCTCTTCCTCGCCCAGTGACATGAGCAAGATCGCGGCGTCTTCGAGTCCTTTTTCGTCCATGTTCATTCGTCCTTGATCAGCCCATCATCCATTCGCGCATCACGCCAGCCATGGCGCCCGGGTTCTCTCGTGCCAGCTGGCGCGCGGCTTCCAGGCGGGCATCGCCCGTGGGTGCGCCCAGGGCGGGCAACATTTGGCCGTTCGGGCCCATCACCATGCCGGGAGGAACCGTCTGCAGGTCGGGCAGTTCCTGCACGTCATCGACCACGGCGCTCAACTTGGGCTGCTTGTCTTCTTCGGCTGGCAGGGGCTGCGCCGCCTTGATGGCCGGGCGGATCGCACCGAACACCACGATCAGCGCGGCCAGCGTCAGGGCGCCCGGCACGGCCAGGGTGCGCAACAGGTCCACCGTCTCAGGCTTCTTCCAGAACGGCGTGTTGTCCGGCTCTTCCTTGGTGATCTGGAACGGCGTGTTGATCAGCTTGACCGAGTCACCGCGTTGTTCGTTGAAGCCAATGGTTTCGCGCACCAGGGACGTCAGCTTGTCCAGTTCTTCCTGGCTGATCGGCTGGACCGTGGTCTTGCCCTTGGCGTCGGTCACCGAGCGGCTGTTCAAGACAACGGCGGCGTTCAGGCGCTTGATCGAGCCCGTGGCATTGCGGGTCACGCGCACCGTCTTGTCGACTTCGTAGTTGGTGACGGCTTCGCGGCGGCTGGTGCCGTTGGTGCCGCCTGCGCCTTGACCGGCTTGCAGGGCTTGCGCCGAACCATTCACCGGGGCCGTGGCAGGCACGGGCGGCTGGTTGCTGGCGGCGCCGGGCACCCCCGAAGGCGTGGCGCTACCACCACCCGACTGTTCGGTGCTTTGCTGGCTGCGCACCGAGGCCGGGGCCTGGCCCTGGTTGGGCTTGTACTCTTCGGCCGTCGATTCGACCTGCGAGAAATCGACGTCGGCCGTGACCTGGGCGCGCAGGTTGTTCTGGCCCAGCACCGGCTCCAGGATGTCCTTGATGCGCTGGGTGTAATTGGCTTCGATCTGGTGGACGTACTGCAGTTGCTGGGCGTCCAGGCCCGCCTGGTCCACGCCTTCACTGGGGCCGGACAGCAAACCGCCGGACTGGTCCAGCACGCTCACGGCCTTGGTGGGCATTTCAGGCACGCTGGACGACACCAGGTGGACGATGCCGGCGACCTGGCCGCGGTCGAGCGTGCGGCCGGGGTACAAAGTCAGCACGACAGAAGCCGAAGGCTTTTGCTGTTCTCGGAAGAAACCGTTCTGGTTGGGCAGGGCCAAATGCACGCGGGCGCTCTGCACGCCGTTCAGGGTCTGGATGGAGCGGGTCAGCTCGCCTTCCAGGCCACGCTGGAAGTTCAGGCGCTCTTGGAACTGGGTCACGCCGAATTTCTGGGTTTCCATCAGCTCGAAACCCACCACCGAACCCTTGGGCAGGCCGGCCGAGGCCAACTTCAGGCGCACATCGTGCACCTTGTCGGCCGGCACCAGGATGGCACCGCCGCCGTCGGCGTACTTGTAAGGCACGTTCATCTGCTGCAGCGAGGCCACGATCGCGCCGCCATCCTTGTCGGACAAATTGGCGTACAGCACGCGGAAATCGCCCTGCTGCCCCCACATCACCATGGCCACGAAAATGGCGATGATGGCCGCCAGGCCGCCGCCCAGCATCAACTTGCGTTGCATGGGCAAAGCGTTCACCCGCTGCACGAAATTGAGCGGCGCGGGGGGCTCGACCGCCTGGTTGGGCGATGCGATGACAGCTTGAGGTTGTGCGACTGTGACTTCCATGTGTGGTCGAAGCGTTGGGTCGCGCATCGAAACAATACGATGCCGCAAACCCGCTGGAACACGTTCATTATTCGAGGGAAGACCGGGCAAAAGTGCCGGGAACAGCCGCAGATTTACCAAGCACTTCCCGACTTCGGATCAGGCCGGACTGCCTAGTATTGGCATCGTGGTGAACTGCATCACGCCTTGTCTGGGTTAACGACACATGGACCTGAAACTGAAGCCTTTTGATTTCGCGCAAGCCGCCGCCAAGGCCGGCATGTCCGACGTCGCCGCGCGCGTTCAGGCCAAGACCCGGCTGGACGCCCTGGGCGGCTCGGGAAACGTTGAAAAATCCAGTTTCCAGGCCGCTTTCTCAAGTGCCCTGGGATCGGTCAGCCAATCCCAGAATCAGGCTACCGCGATGCAGCGCGAAGTTCAATTCGACAACCCCACCGTCAGCCTGGAACAGACCATGGTCGCCATGCAGAAGGCGCAGCTGGGTTTCCAGTCGGCCGTCCAGGTTCGCAACAAGCTCGTTCAGGCGTACACGGATATCATGAACATGCAGGTCTGAGCGACCTGTCCCCGTTCAATCCACCGCGCCCGCCGCCCGGGCGTTTTGCCCATGCGCCAAGATTCCCGCCTGCCCTTGCGGCAATTGCTGCTTTGCGGCGCCCTGGTCGTCACCCTGTCCATGGGCATCCGCCACGGTTTCGGCCTGTGGCTGCAACCCATCATCATGGAACGGGGCTGGAGCCGCGAATCGTTCTCTTTGGCCATGGCCGTTCAAAATTTGGTTTGGGGCGCGGCCGGGCCTTTGGTCGGCCTGTGGGCGGACCGCCGCGGCGCCTTCGGCGTGCTGTGGGCGGGCGCACTGCTCTACGGCGCCGGCCTGCTCGGCATGTCGCTGGCCGCCACGCCCACCCTGTTCATGCTCAGCACCGGCGTTTTGGTCGGCCTGGGCCAGGCGTGCTCCACTTACGCGGTGGTGTATGGCGTGCTGGGCCGGCACGTCGATCCGGCCAAGCGCTCTTGGGCCATGGGCATCACGGCGGCGGCTGGCTCTTTCGGACAATTCCTGATGGTGCCGGTGTCCAGCCTGCTGATCAGCCACATTGGCTGGCAACACGCGCTGTGGACGCTGGCCAGCCTGGCGCTCCTGCTGATCCCGCTGGCATGGGGGTTGCGCGACGATCCGCAAGCCTTGCGCGACGAAGCCAGTGCCCGCAACGCCGGCCAAGCCAAACCCGAACTGAAGCAGACCGCCGGGCAAGCCCTGCGTGAAGCCATCACCCACCCCAGCTACCTGCTGCTGACGGGCGGTTATTTCGTGTGCGGCTTCCAGTTGGCCTTCATCGGCGTTCACCTGCCCAGTTACCTCAAGGACCACCAGCTCGACCCGACCGTGGCCACCACCGCCCTGGCGCTGATCGGCCTGTTCAACGTGGTCGGCACCTACGTGGCCGGGGCGCTGGGGCAGAAATGGCGCAAGACCTGGATCCTGTCGGCCATCTACACCCTGCGGTCGGCGGTCATGGTCGCCTTCATCCTGACGCCGCTCACGCCCCTCAGCGTGGGCCTGTTCGCCGCCTCCATGGGCACGCTGTGGCTGTCGACCGTGCCGCCCACCAATGCGGTGGTCGCTCAGATGCTGGGTGTGCAGCACTTGTCGATGCTGGGCGCGCTGGTGTTCTTCTCGCACCAGATCGGCTCCTTCGTCGGCGTGTGGCTGGGTGGGCGCCTGTACGATGCCACGGGCAGCTACGATGTGGTCTGGTGGATCGCGGTCGGCCTGGGGCTGATGGCTGCCGCGCTGAACTTGCCCGTCCAGGAAAATCGGGCGCCCGCCGGTCGCGCGCTGGCCCGGGCCTGAGCCGCGGTCCATGAACCACCACCAGGCACCGCGCCGATCGCCGCGCCGCTGGCTGGCCTACCTGGCCGCGGGCGCCGTCCTCGCGCTGGTGTTCCTCATGTATTTCCGCAGCCAACTGGTCTTTGACCTGGCCACGCGCATCTGGAGTTGCTTTTGAGACAAGTCGTGATCATCACCGGCGCCTCTGATGGCATCGGGGCAGAACTGGCCCGGCAAATGGCCCAGGTGGAAGGCGCCAAGCTGGCCCTGGTGCTGGCCGCCCGCGGCGCCGACAAACTCGAGCAGGTTGCCAAGCAATGCCGCGAGTCCGGCGCCGAAGTGCTGGTGCGCCCCACCGATGTCGGCCAGGAAGACGCCTGCCGGGGCCTGATCGCCGACACCGTGGGCCGGTTCGGCCGCATCGACACCCTGGTCAACAACGCTGGCATGTCGGCGCACGCCCTGCTGGAGGATGTGAAAGACATGGCCTGGTACGAGCAACTGATGCGCATCAACCTGTGGGGAAGCGCCTGGTGCACGCACGCCGCCCTGCCCCACCTCAAGGCCGCCCGAGGTCGCATCGTGGTCGTGTCCAGCCTGGCCGGATTGGTCGGCGTGCCGGGCCGCACCGCCTACAGCGCCACCAAGTTCGCGATGACCGGCTTTTTCGAAGCCCTGCGCGTGGAACTGCTGCCGCACGGCGTGTCGGTCACCCTCACCTACCCCGGCGTGGTCGCCACCGAGATCCGCTACCGAGGCTTCAACGCCCAGGGGCAGGCCGCTGGCCAAAGCGGCCTGGACGAGCGCGGCGCCATGTCCATCGAGGAATGTGCCCGCCTGATCCGCGTGGGCGCTGAAAAACGCCACCGCGAGGTGGTCATGTCGGCCAAAGGCAAGCTGGCGCGTTGGATGAAGCTGGTGGCGCCGGGTCTGGTCGACAAGCTGGCCCTGGCCGCGCTCAACCAGGACGTCCACCCGCATTGAACTCGGGGGCCATCGGCTGCGACACAGGCCCCGGGCATACCCCGCATTCCCCTTTACACAGGACACCCCTCGCGCTGGGTAAAATCCCGCGATTGAAGGAATCAGCATGAAATCCATTTTTGGCAGTATCGTCGCCCTCATCACCCCACTGCACGACGACGGCAGCGTTGACTACGACAGTCTGCGCAAGCTGATCGATTGGCACATCGCCGAGGGCACCAACTGCATCGGCGTGGTCGGCACCACGGGCGAATCACCCACCGTGTCGGTCGAAGAGCACCGCGAGATCATCCGCGTGGCCGTCGAGCAGGCTGCTGGCCGCGTGCCCATCATGGCCGGTTGCGGCGCCAACTCCACCCGCGAAGCCATCGAGCTGAGCGAGTACGCCAAGAAGGTCGGCGCCGACTGCACCCTGCAGGTCGTGCCTTACTACAACAAGCCCACGCAAGAAGGCATCTACCAGCACTTCAAGGCCATCACTGAAGCGGTGGACATCCCCGTGGTGCTGTACAACGTGCCCGGCCGCACCGTGGCCGACATGCTGCCCGAGACCGCCCTGCGCCTGGCCAAGCTGCCCGGCGTGATCGGCCTCAAGGAAGCCACCGGCAACATCGAACGCGCCGCCTGGCTGATCAAGCAGGCGCCCAAGGGCTTCGGCATCTACTCGGGCGATGATCCCACCGCCGTGGCTTTGATGCTGCTGGGCGGACACGGCAACATCAGCGTGACGGCCAACGTGGCCCCGCGCGGCATGGCCGAGCTGTGCAAGGCTGCCATGGCCGGCGACACCAAGCGCGCCGTCGAGATCCACATGGGCCTGCTGCCCCTGCACAAGCATCTCTTCGTCGAACCCAATCCCATCCCCGTCAAGTGGGCCCTGGCCCGCATGGGCAAGGCCGGTGGCGCGCTGCGCCTGCCGTTGACGCCGCTGTCCGAATCAGGACAAGCCATCGTCGAATCCGCGCTCCGCGAATGCGGCCTGCTCTGATCCCTGTAGGATCACCCTCCTGTGCGCATGCCATGCGCCAATTGAATCGACCCCGGATGCCCTTGCCCATGTTGAAGACTTCAAGCCCTTTTCGTCTGACCGCTCTCAGCCTGGCGCTGGTCGGTGCGCTGAGCACCACCGGGTGCTCTTCCGTCAACAACGTGCTGGCGGGCGACAAGGTCGACTACCGCACCAGCGGCGTCAAGACCGTCAACCTGGACGTGCCGCCAGACCTGAGCCAGTTGTCCGGTCAATCGCGTTATGGCCAGAACCAGCCGTCCACCGTGTCGGCCAGCAGCCTGGCTGTGCCTGACCGCGCGCCCTCTGCGCTGGACACCAGCACCGTGGCCGCCCCGCAAGTCGGCGTGGTCAAGCTGGAACGCAGCGGCCAGAACCGCTGGCTGAGCGTGGCCCTGCCCCCGGAAAAAGTCTGGGAACAAGTCAAGGCCTTCTGGCTCGAGATGGGTTTTGAGCTACCGGTGGACCAAGCCGCAGCAGGCGTCATGGAAACCAACTGGTCCGAGAACCGCGCCAAGTTGCCTCAAACCGGCGTGCGCAAGCTGCTGGGCGGCATCATCGACAGCCTGTACGACACCGGCGAACGCGATCAATTCCGCACCCGCATCGAACGCACGGCGCAAGGCAGCGAGATCTACATCACGCACCGCGGCACGCAAGAAATCTACGAAGACGCGCGCAAGGACCAGACCAAGTGGGTGGCGCGCCCTTCCGACACCGGCCTGGAAGCAGAAATGCTGTCGCGCCTGATGCTGAAACTGGGAGCACCCAAAGACGCCGCCACCGCCGTCAAGACCGATGCGGCCAATCCCAGCACCGCCGCCTTGCCGCCGGCTCGCGTGCGCCTGGAAGCCGATGGCGTCTCGCTGGCAGCCGACGACGATTTCGACACCGTGTGGCGCCGTGTGGGCCTGGCCCTGGACCGCGGCGGCTTCACCATCGAAGACCGCGACCGCAGCCAGGGCACCTATGAAATCCGCCTGGCGCCAGCCGATCCGAATGCCAGCAAGCCAGGCTTGTTCGCGCGCTGGTTCGGCTCGGCCGAGAACACCGATGGCCTGAAGCGCTACCGCGTGCAGGTGTCGGCGAAAGGCAGCAACAGCACGGTCAAGGTGCTCAACACCAAAGGCGAAGCCGAGGCCTCGGACACAGGCCGCCGCATCACCAAGCAGTTGCTGGACGAACTCAGCTGATCGACAGAACGTGGGCCAGAAGATGTGGCCTGCCAAAAAGCCCTGCACTGATGTAGACCATCGGCCAGGGCTTTTTCATTCTTCAGGCATGCACAGACGCAAAAAAGCCGCTCCGAAGAGCGGCTTTTTCAATCTGTGAGGACAGATTACTTCGAGGCAGCGTCAACGGCGGCCGAAGCAGCGTCAACAGCAGACGAAGCGGCTTCCGAAGCGGAAGTGGAAGCAGCGGCAGCAGCGTCCGAAGCAACTTCAGCAACAGCCGAAGCAGCAGAAGCGGCTTCCGAAGCGGCCGAAGCGGCTTCAGCAACGGGTTCTTCAGTTTTCTTACCGCAAGCGGCCAGGGCCATGGCAGCGATCAGCGAAGCCAGCAGGAGCGACTTTTTCATGCTTGTGTCCTCAAAAGGAATAGTCAAAAAACGGGGATTCTATGGAACCATGTGCAAAGCTCACAGCCCCATGAAAAGTGAGACAGTGACTTTGGATGCGTCGCAATCGTTAAATTGCCACTCATTCAGACTGCAATTATACGATGCTTCGGGCAATTCCCTATAGGCCCAAAGTGGTGGGTGGCAACGCCTCACTACAACGTTGCAAAATAACATCAGCTTCCTGGCGCCACTCGCTCAAATCGGAGGGGCGGCGCGACCAAATCCCCCGACCAGAGATGGGGTCCAGCAGGCGCAAGCCCAGTTGCTTTTCCAACAGCAAGGTCGGCATCAACGAAGCCGCTTGATCAGGATCCGCGAGGTAGCACTTCACGCGGTGCGCCCAGGTGCCGCGCCAGGCCACCCAGCGGGGATGCCGCCGGGGGATTTCATCCAGCGTGGCGGCCACCAGCACGCAATGGGGCACGCGGCTGTTCAAGCCCCACTGCTGAAAAGCCTCCATCACACTGCGTTCACCCAATGGCCACCGGCTGAAATCGCCATCGCACAAGTACAAGGACACGGGCTGCGCGGCGGCCACCGCCATGGCGGCACGCACGCGGTCGATGAAATCTGGCCAGCCGTCGATGCGGCCGAGCGCGGGCTCGCTCGGATCAATCGCCGCGGGCATCATCTCAATCGGATCCATGGCAAAGCCTCCATCAACAGTCAAGGATCTTTACACGCGGGGATGCAACCAGCCGTCTTCGGCCCACTGGTCCAGCAACTCGCGGGCCTCGGCGCTGGCCTTGGCCACGAGCGACGCGTCCAGCTGCCGGCGATCGGCAAGCGCGCGCATCAGCCGCGCGTCGGCGCCGGCGGCCAACCAGGATTCGCCATTGGCAAAGATGCGTTTGTCGTCGTAGGCCATGCGCGTGCGGGCGTCGAGCACCACGCCCACGCCATCCGGCAAAGGATCGCCAATGTTGAACCAGACGCGGGGCTTGAGTTCGGTCAAAGATTCGCCCAAGGCCGCCTGGATCTGCTGCGGATCGCTCAGGAAACGCTGCACCGCGTCCACGGCGAACTGCTGCAAATCGGCCGGGATGCGTCCAGGCTGGTCGGTGGCGGGCTGCTGAGGGTCCTTGTAGAGCTTGGGCTTGAGGGCGGGCTCCAGGGCCTCGGCACAGCGACCCAGCACCTCACGGGTGATTTCAATGGCTTCGGGCGCCCGGAACCCGATCGAGCAGGTCATGCACTCGCCTTCGGCCACACCATCGTGGCCCCACATGGGCGGCAGGTAGAGCATGTCGCCAGGCTCCAGCAACCACTCTTCTTGCGGCTCGAAGTTGGACAGCACTTTCAAGGGCACGTCGGTGCGCAGGCTCGCGTCCTTGAGCGGACCCACGCGCCAACGCCTTCGGCCTTGCACCTGCAGCAGGAACACGTCGTAGGAGTCGTAGTGCGGGCCGACGCCTCCGCCATCGCTGGCGTAGGAAATCATCAGGTCGTCCACGCGGGCCTGGGGCACGAAACCGAACTGGCGCAGCAACGCATGGGCGGCAGGCACGTGCAGGTCGAGGCCTTGCACCAGCAGCGTCCAGCCGGCCTGGTCCAGCTTGGGCAGCGCGCGCCGGGCGATGGGGCCTTGGCGCAAACGCCAGTCGTCGCTCGCCCGGTCCTGCACGATGAGGCGGGATTCCACGTCGTCCTGGCCCGCCAGGGCGAACAAGGCGGCACGGTCGATGGGCGACTTGACGCCAGGCATCGCCTGGCGGATCAGCAAGGGCTTCTTCTGCCAATGGCGGCGCATGAATTGCTGGGGCGACAGGCCGCCGAGCAGGGTCAAAGGCGCGTCCAGGGGCGCGTGGTTCAGGTTGTTCTGGGTGGTCGATGTCATCCCGACATTGTGCGACCACTGGCGCATGCTGGTGGAGCGGCCATGAGATGATCGAGGGATGATGATTTCCTCTCCCTGCGTCGTCAGCCTGGTCTGGCGACTCGAAGATGCGCAAGGCCAACTGATCGACGAACTGCCCGAACCGATGGAGTTTTTCGTCGGTGGCGATGACCTGCTGGCCAAGGTCGAAGAAGCCCTGATCGGACAGACCACCGGTTTCACGGCCGAGCTGAACCTGGAGCCCGACGAGGCTTTTGGCGACTACAAGCCCGAGCTGGTGTTCTTCGAAACACGGGATATTTTCCCGGCCGAAGTGGACGTGGGCATGCAGTTCGAAGGCCCACCCGAAGGCTCGACCACGCCAGATTTGCCGCTGGATGCGCTCTACACCGTGACCGAGGTGTATGAAACCCACGTGGTGCTGGATGGCAACCACCCGCTGGCGGGCATCGCCTTGCGCCTGTCCATGAAGGTGGAAGGCGTGCGCCAAGCCACGCCGGAAGAAATCGAGCAAGGCTCCGTGGCCGAGTCGGTGTTCACCCTGGCGCCGAATGTGGCACCACCAGGTTCAGTGCTGCACTGAACCTTGGCAGGAGGCTCAGCCGCGACCGGTTGAGCCGAACCCGCCCTCGCCCCGCGACGAGGCGTCGAACGACTCGACCTGGCGGAAATGCGCCTGCACGATGGGCACGATCACCATCTGCGCGATGCGCTCCATCGGCTGGACGATGAAGGGCTCGGTGCCCCGGTTCCAGCAGCTGACCATCAAGGGGCCCTGGTAGTCGGAATCGATGAGGCCGACCAGGTTGCCCAGCACGATGCCGTGTTTGTGGCCCAGACCGGACCGCGGCAGGATCATGGCGGCCAGGCGGGGATCGGCCAGGTGCACGGACAGGCCCGTCGGGATCAGGTGGGCCTGCCCAGGTTCCAGCAGCACAGGGTGATCGAGGCAAGCCCGCAAGTCCAGGCCGGCGCTACCAGGCGTGGCGTAGGCGGGCAAATGTTCGGCCATGCGTGCATCCAGCACTTTGATGTCGACGGTGGTCATGAAGTAAAGCTTCGGTTCATGGAAGAAGGTTCAGGCGGCGGGCCAGCTCGGCCACGAGCGCACGAGCCAGCACCAGCTTGTCGGCCTTGCCGCCATCTTCGGGCAACTGCCGGTGGCCGGTCGCGTCCACCACCAGCAGGGCATTGTCGTCGTGGCCGAAGGTGGCCGGCCCCAAGTTGCCAATGATCAGTGGGATGCGCTTGCGCAATAGCTTGGCGCGGGCATGCTCCAGCAGGTTCTCGCTCTCGGCGGCGAAGCCCACACAATAAGGCGCCTGGGGCAAGGCGGCCACGGCGGCCAGGATGTCGGGGTTCTCGGTCAGCTCGAAGGTGGGCGCCACTTTCTTGCCTTCCTTCTTGATCTTGTGCTGGCTCAGCGAGGCCGGGCGCCAATCGGCCACCGCCGCCGTGGCGATGAACACATCGTGCTCGGCGGCCCTGGGCAGCACGGCATCCTGCATTTGCAGCGCCGACATCACGTCGATGCGGCGCACGCCGCGCGGCGTGGGCAAGTGCACCGGCCCAGCGATCAAGGTCACTTGCGCACCGGCCTCAGCGGCCGCACGGGCCAGGGCAAAACCCATTTTGCCGCTGGAATGGTTGGTGATGCCCCGCACCGGGTCGATGGACTCGAAGGTGGGGCCCGCGGTGATCAACAAACGCTGGCCTTGCAGGATCTTGGGCTGGAAAAAAGCGATCAGGTCGGCCAGCAGGTCGGCGGGCTCGTTCATGCGGCCATCGCCGACTTCGCCACAGGCCTGGTCGCCACTGTCGGGGCCCAGCAGGATGGTGCCGTCGTCGCGCAAGGTCCGGGCGTTGCGCTGGGTGGCGGGATGGGACCACATCTCGCGGTTCATGGCCGGCGCGAGCAACAAGGGACAGCGATCGCGCGGGCGGGCCAGGCACATCAGGCTGAGCAGTTCGTCGGCACGGCCCAACACCAGCTTGGCCATGAAATCGGCGCTGGCAGGCGCGACCAGGATGGCATCGGCTTCGCGGCTGAGGTTGATGTGGGCCATGTTGTTGGGCTCGCGCGCGTCCCATTGGCTGGTGGCCACGGCCCGGCCGGACAAGGCCTGCATCGTCACTGGGGTGATGAAGGCCTGCGCCGCCTCGGTCATGACCACTTGAACGGTGGCGCCCGCCTTGACCAGGAGGCGCACCAGTTCGGCCGATTTGTAGCAGGCGATGCCGCCTGTCAGGCCCAGCACGATGTGCTTGCCCTGGAGATCTGAACGTTCTGACATGGGCCGGACTCTAGCAGGCTTGCCCGGCCTGCCCGTTCAAGTTGACCGGAAAGCCGCCACCGCGGTCTGGAGAACCTGGCCCCGGTAAGTGCTGGGCGAAATGCCAGACCAGCGTTTGAAGGCATAGGTGAACGCGCGCCGGTCTGAAAAGCCCAGCTCGACGCTGATGATTTCCATGCTGATGGCCTTGCGGGACAACATCTGCCGTGCCCGCGCATATTTGGCCTGGGCCAGCAGATCGGCGAACTTGAAACCTTCGGACTGCAGGCGACGCTGCAAGGTGCGCGCGTGGACCCCCATGGCCTCGGCCACCTCTTCCAATCCGCCCTTGAGCAGCTCGGACTGCGCTTCCAGGGCTTGGCGCACCGACTCGGTCGTCGCAAAGCGAGGTTGGCTGGCGGCCAACTCCAGTTCGATGGCGCGGCGAGCCTGCCCGTGCACACTCGCCAAGGCCCCTTCCAGGGGAATGTCGAGCATGCCTTTCGGGAAGACCAGGGCATTGCGCGGCGCCCCGAACTGCACTTGGCAGGGGAAAAAATCCTGGAACATGGCGGCGTTGTCAGGGCGCGCCTTCTGAAACTGCACTGCGTGGATCGGCGGTGAAAACTGGGCCAGCGAGCGACCAAGCATGGCCTTGGCGAATTTGCGGCAGGCGGCCAGCACGATTTCGATCACGAAAGGCGCCTCTGGCCGGCGTGCCATTTCAGGGTCCAAAGTGACCACCAAGGCCGCCAGATCCTCCGTCTCTTCCAGGTTGAGCCACAGCCAGGGCAGTTGCATGGCCCGAATCCAGGGCAAGGCCTCGATGGCCTCGCGCAGGGTGGCGCTGGTGGCCATGAAAGCCTCGACCTGGGGGAAACGGTCGAAGACGTAGGCCTCGCCCAACGCCAGGGGAAAGTAGCGTTCGGTCGATCGCCTGACGCAGACGTCCACGGCCCGCAGCAAGGCGTCGGCGGTCACCAAGCCGCCAGGGGCCTGGTTCATGTCCAGCTCGACCCCCGCCTCCTGGAAGGCGGCTTCGACCGAGAAGCCACAACGCGCGGCGGCACGAACCCAGCTGGGCACGCCGAACATGGGGATGGGGGCCGACAAACTCGAAACCTCCGGGCTCCAGGCCTGGTTCACGGAGGGCTTGACTTGAATATTTGAATACATTTGTTTTCTAACAAGCGCCTCAATTCATTGAATATCGAACGTTCGTATGAATTGATGAATCCAATCTATTTAAATTCCAGGGCCGTCACAAGCTTTCGGCCACTCAAACAGGAACAAAAGACGACTATCCCGTCGTTTTGCAATCGAGAAGTGCCTCTTTGGCGGCCAAACACATGGGGTGAACGCGCGAATGGCCCAAGCCACCTGCAAGAGGCAGCTTGGGCCAAAACGAATATCAGGATACAGCTGTTGTCTGCGTATATCGAATCAGGCACGGCCTTGCTGGTCGCGCCAATTGCTCGGCGTGCAGCCTTCCCAGCGCTTGAACGCCGCGGTGAAAGCCCGGCGATCCGAAAAGCCCAGGCGCGCGCTGATGTCGTCGATGGACATGTCGCCCTTGCGCAGCCAATCGCAGGCCAGACGGTGGCGCATGCGGGCCTGCAGGTGCAAGTAGCCGTCGCCCTCGTCCTTCAGGCGGCGCTGAAGCGTGCGGGGGTGCAGGTTGAGACGCTCGGCCATGTCCTCCACGCCCAGGGCCAGCAGGCCGGGCTTGAGGGCGATGATCTCTTCGATCTCGGCGGCGACGCCCTGACGGCGGGCTTCCTTGCCCAGGCGCTGCTCGGCCAGGAAATGCGCTTGCTCGTGCAGGGCCGGGAAAGCGCCTTCCAGGGGCAGGTCGAGGATGCGGCTTTCGAACACCAGCGCATCGATCGGCTGGTTGAAGTTCACCGGCACCTCGAAGAACTGCTGCAATTGCTCGGCATATGGCGGCGGCGGGCGCTTCATCGACACCGACACGAAGCCATCGGAAGAACCTTGCAGCGAGCGGCCGAACTTGCGGATGCAGGCCAGCAGAGCCTCGGTCACGTAGTGCAGCGGCAGGCCCAGGTTGTTCACCTCGACCAGGGGCACTTCGAAACTGATGGCCACGTAGGCCAGGTCACCCTCTTCGCGGATATCGAACTGGGCCCAGGGCAGGACCATGCGCTTGGCCATCTCGGCCACGTCCAGGGCCTGGCGCAAGGTGGGGCTGGTGGTCAGCAGGGTTTCGAACTCGGGGAGCGATTCAAAGGCGAAGGTGTCGCCCAGCACCACCGGGAAGTGCTTGTTCGGCGACATGGCCACGCACTGCTCCAGCACCGAAATCAACTGCAGGGGCGAAACACGCGCATCCTCCAACCGGATCAGGTCGATGGTGATGCCGGCTTCCTTGAACAAAGGCTGCACATTGAAGCCGCATTTCGCGGCCGCCTTGATCCAGCTGGACAGCATGAACAGCGGAATGGGCTTGATGCCGAGGGCTTTGAGAACGATCGATGGAATCTGCATAAGTGGAAACTGCTCACCCGTGTGAGTGTGCTGCAGTCTAACGAAGTCGCTCAACAACTTCTTGCTTGGCCCATGAAAAAAGCCTCCGGCGACGGAGGCTTTTCGCGGGGCGTCAGCGGATCACATGGCCAGGGTCTGGCGCATCTGTTCGCTGGCCTTGACAGGGTCGCCACCGCTGCCGTTGAAGGCGGCCAGCCACTCGGGGTAGCCGCGTTGCTCGGACTCTTGCCACGGGTGGAAGCCCACCTTGTAGTAGGTCCAGTAAGCCTTGGCCATGGGGGCCAGCAAGCCGTTGGGCTTGAGCAGCCACCACAGGCCACCAGCGGTCAGCTTCACGCGCTGGAAGAAGCTGAAGCCGTCCTGGATCAGCATCTTGCGCTGGATGTAGAAGATGGTCGCGGGGAACAGGATGGTGGCGTCCACCAGGGCCAGCACGCGCTTGAAGTAACCCACCTTGGCGACATCGACCATCACGTCGTAGGCCACGCCCTTGTGCTCGACTTCCTCGATGGCGTGCCAAGCGTACATGGCGCGCACGCGGGGGTCGGCTTCCTTGAGCAGGTCGCGCTGGTCGA
The DNA here is from genome assembly GCF_050725395.1 of Aquabacterium sp. Taxonomy (GTDB): domain Bacteria; phylum Pseudomonadota; class Gammaproteobacteria; order Burkholderiales; family Burkholderiaceae_C; genus Aquabacterium. The sequence continues at coordinate 24,125 of NZ_JBOHHL010000031.1, forward strand.
ACATGCTGTGGGCGATGATCGAGGTGAAATGCTCCAACGCGGCGGTGACGGCCACGGTGTAGCTGCGGCTGTACCACTTGCGGTAGCGGTTGGTCAGGAAGTTTTCGACCCAGGCGCTCAGGGCGTCGGTGTCGATGCCCTGCTTGCGGATGCGGTCGTTGTCCTGGCGGTGAACGATGCCGTGCTGGGCTTCTTGCTTGTTGAAATCCTTGATCTCTTGCAGCATCTTCGGGTCGGTGACCTGGTCGCGGAAATCGCGCACACAGGTCATGAAGAATTTTTCACCAGGCGGGAAGATGATCGACAGGGCGTCCCAGAAGCGCGACTTGAAAGGGTCGCCGCCAAACCAGTACTTGGGGATGTCGCCGTCCAGGCCGAAATTCAGCTTCTCGCGGGGGACGATCGGATGTTGTGCAACGTGGGTGGTCATGAGCATCACCTTTCTTGTAGTCAGTCGGTCCTCGGTGATTGAACTATAGGGATGCGGTGCCACCGCTTACAGGATGCTGGATGACAAGATGGCATTGGCGCCGACATTCGCACAAAGAAAAAGGCTCCCGAAGGAGCCTTGTGGGGTTTGTGCGCGACTCAGAGTCGTTCAGCCACCCATCCCTGCACGCCCGCCAGGGCCTGCGCCAGTTTGGAGGGGTCGGTACCGCCGGCCATGGCCATGTCGGGTTTACCACCCCCCTTGCCACCCACCTGCTGGGCCACGAAGTTGACCAACTCGCCCGCCTTGACCTTGCCGATGCTGTCGGCGGTGACGCCGGCCGCGATCTGCACCTTGCCGCCCTCGACGGCCGCCAGCACGATGGCGGCGGTCTTGAGCTTGTCCTTGAGCTTGTCCATGGTCTCGCGCAGGGCCTTGGCATCGGCGCCGTCGAGCACGGCGGCAAGCACCTTCAGGCCCTTGACGTCGACGGCCTGGCTCAGCAGTTCGTCACCCTGGCTGGACGCCAGCTTGCCCTTGATGGCGGCCAGTTCCTTTTCCAGCGCGCGGATCTGATCTTGTGCCGCGGCAACGCGCGCGGGCACCTCGGCGGGCGCCGCCTTGAGCAGGCTGGCCAGGCCCTGCACGGTGCCTTCCAGCGACTGCAGGTAGCTCAGCGCGCCCACGCCGGTGACGGCCTCGACACGGCGCACGCCCGCGGCCACGCCGCTTTCGGCCACGATCTTGAACACGCCGATGTCACCGGTGCGCTTGACGTGGGTGCCACCGCACAGCTCTTTCGATGAGCCGATGCTGAGCACGCGGACTTCATCGCCGTACTTCTCGCCGAACAGCATCATGGCGCCGCTCTTTTGCGCATCGTCCAGGTTCATCACCTTGGCATCGGTGGCCTCATTGGCCAGAATCTCGGCGTTGACCAGTTCTTCGACCTGGCGGATCTCGTCGGCCGTCATCGGCACGTTGTGCGCGAAGTCGAAGCGCGTGCGGTCGGCCGTGACCTGCGAGCCCTTTTGCTGCACGTGGCCGCCCAGCACCGTGCGCAAGGCCAGGTGCATCAGGTGGGTGGCGCTGTGGTTGCGGATGGTGCGGGCACGGATGTCGGCATCGACGCGGGCGTTGAGCGTGTCGCCCACCTTGATCTCGCCTTCGACCACGCGGCCGTGGTGGCCGAACACATCGGCCTGGATCTTCTGCGTGTCTTCGACCACGAAGCGCGAGGTGCCATTGCGCAGGTCGCCGCTGTCGCCGGCCTGGCCGCCGGACTCGGCGTAGAAAGGGGTGTCGTCCAGCACGATGACGGCGTCGTCACCGGCGCGGGCGGATGGGGCGGGTGTGCCATCGACGTAGACGGCGGTGACCTTCGAGCCTTCGTGGGTCAATTGGTCGTAGCCGTGGAAGGTGGTGGGGGCACCGGTGTATTCCAGGCCGGCCGCCATCTTGAACTTGCCGGCGGCGCGGGCTTGTTCGCGCTGGCGGTTCATGGCGGCGTCGAAGCCGGCGCTGTCGACGGTCACGTCGCGTTCGCGGCAGACGTCGGCGGTCAGATCGACGGGGAAGCCGAAGGTGTCGTGCAGCTTGAAAGCGGTGTCGCCATCGATCACCTTGGTGCCGGATTTTTCAACGGCGGCCAGCGCGGTTTCCAGGATTTCCATGCCATTGGCGATGGTCTGGAAGAAGCGCTCTTCTTCGGTCTTCAAGACCTCGGTGATGCGCTTTTCATTCTGGCGCAGTTCGGGGTAGGCGTCGCCCATCTGCTCGACCAGGGCGCCGACCAGCTTGTGGAAGAACGGGGTGCGGGCGCCCAGCTTGTAGCCATGGCGGATGGCGCGGCGCGTGATGCGGCGCAGCACGTAGCCGCGGCCCTCGTTGCTGGGGATCACGCCATCGGCCACGGTGAACGAGCACGCGCGGATGTGGTCGGCGATCACCTTCAGGCTGGGGGCAGGAGCACCTTTCAGCTTGCCCTCAACAATTTCAACTGCGCCTCCCGCGTCCGCTACGGCTTTTCCAGCCGCATCCAGCAGGGCCACGAACAAATCGATCTCGTAGTTGCCATGCACGCCTTGCAGCACGGCGGCGATGCGCTCCAAGCCCATGCCGGTGTCGACGCTGGGCTTGGGCAGCTTGTGCATCACGCCCGCTTCGTCGCGGTTGAACTGCATGAACACGTTGTTCCAGATCTCGATGAAGCGGTCGCCGTCTTCATCGGGACTGCCGGGCGGGCCACCGGGAATGTGGGCGCCGTGGTCGTAGAAGATCTCGGTGCAGGGGCCGCAGGGGCCGGTGTCGCCCATCATCCAGAAGTTGTCGGAGGCGTAGCGCGCGCCCTTGTTGTCGCCGATGCGGATGATGCGCTCGGCCGGCACGCCGATTTCCTTGTTCCAGATCTCGTAGGCTTCGTCGTCTTCGGCGTAGACCGTGACGGTGAGCTTGTCCTTGGGGAGCTTGAAGACCTCGGTCAGCAATTCCCAGGCGAAGCTGATGGCGTCGCGCTTGAAATAGTCCCCGAAGCTGAAGTTGCCCAGCATTTCGAAGAAGGTGTGGTGGCGCGCGGTGTAACCCACGTTGTCCAGGTCGTTGTGCTTGCCGCCGGCGCGGATGCACTTCTGCGAGGTGGTGGCGCGGGTGTAGGGGCGCTTGTCGAAACCCAGGAACACGTCCTTGAACTGGTTCATGCCCGCGTTGGTGAACAGCAGCGTGGGGTCGTCACCGGGCACCACGGGGCTCGAGGCCACGATGGTGTGGCCCTTCGACTCGAAGAACTTCAAAAACTTGGAGCGGATCTCGGCGGCTTTCATCTGGGGGCTTCCGGTTCAGAACATGGGCGGCATCGACCCGGGCCTGCTGGCAGCCGGGTAAAGCCAAGCCCAGGATTATAGGTTTCAGGGGGGTGGCCTATGATTCTGGCCCGTGCATGCTTTCCCGAGAACCGCCATGACCGCCTCCACCTCCCCCTTGGCTGCCCTGAAAGACCCCTCGCTGCTGAAGACCCAGGCCCTGATCGATGGGCAATGGGTGGATGCCGCTGACCGTTTTGACGTGCGCGACCCGGCCACGGGCCAATTGCTGGTGCAGGTGCCAAACCTGGGCGCCGCCCAGACCGAAGCGGCCATCGCCGCCGCCAACCGCGCCTGGCCCGCCTGGAAGGGCCTGACCGCCAAGGCGCGCGCCACCATCATGATGAAGTGGTTCGGCTTGCTGCATGAGAACGCGGACGACTTGGCCCGCATCATGACGGCCGAGCAAGGCAAGCCCCTGGCCGAATCCAAGGGCGAAGTGGCCTATGGCGCCAGCTTCATCGAGTGGTTCGCCGAAGAGTCGCGCCGCGTGTATGGCGAAACCGTGCCCAGCACCGACGCCACCAAGCGCTTCCTGGTGATCCGCCAGCCGATTGGTGTGTGCGCGGCCATCACGCCCTGGAACTTCCCCATCGCCATGATCACCCGCAAGGTGGCGCCCGCCCTGGCCGCTGGCTGCCCGGTGGTCATCAAGCCCGCCGAGGCCACGCCGCTGTCGGCCCTGGCCGTGGCCGAACTGGCCTTGCGCGCGGGCATGCCGCCCGGTGTGCTGAACATCATCACGGCCGATGCCGAGCGTTCGATCGAAGTGGGCCAAGCGCTGTGCGCCAGCGACACGGTGCGCCACCTGTCCTTCACCGGATCGACCGAAGTCGGCCGCATTCTGATGAAGCAGTGCGCGCCCACGGTCAAGAAGCTGTCGCTGGAGTTGGGCGGCAACGCGCCCTTCATCGTGTTCAACGACGCCGACATCGACGCCGCCGTGGAGGGCGCGCTGATCGCCAAATACCGCAACGCGGGGCAGACCTGCGTGTGTGCCAACCGACTGTACGCGCAAGCCGAGGTCTACGACCAGTTCGTGGCCAAGCTGTCCGAGCGCGTGGCGCAGATGAAGGTGGGCAATGGCTTCGAGGCCGGCGTGACGCAAGGCCCGCTGATCGACGACCAAGCCCTGGCCAAAGTCGAAGACCTGGTGGCCGATGCGCTGGCCAAGGGCGCCAAGGTCGTCACGGGTGGCAAGAAAGCGCCGGTGGACGGCGGCAACTTCTACACGCCCACGGTGCTGTCGAACGTGTCGAGCAGCATGCGCTTGGCGAAGGAAGAAATCTTCGGCCCCGTGGCGCCCGTCTTCCAGTTCGACACGGAGGCCGAGGCGATTGCCATGGCCAACGACACCGAGTTCGGCCTGGCCAGCTATTTCTACAGCCGCGACGTCGGCCGCATCTTCCGCGTGGGCGAGGCGCTGGAATACGGCATGGTCGGTGTCAACACCGGCCTGATTTCAACCTGTGAAGTGCCCTTTGGTGGCGTGAAGCAATCCGGCCTGGGCCGCGAGGGCGCGCGCCAGGGCATGGACGATTACCTGGAAGCCAAGTACCTTTGCCTTGGCGGATTGGACAAGTGAGCCGAGCATGAGTTTTTTGAATGAACTGTGGCCTTTGGCGCCACGCCACTGGGTGCTGCTGGCCTTCATTGCCGCCGCCCTGCACTCGCACCTGCGAGGCAAGATGCGCTTTGGCCTGGTGCGCGCACTGACCGACTTCACCGTGCTGATCGCACCGCTGAATTCACTGATGGTGCTGTTCTCGAAGGTGGGCTCGCAGCCTTACCTTGATCCGAAGAAGTTTCCCGACCTGAAGCTGCTTCAGGACAACTGGCAGGTGATGCGCGAAGAGGCATTGAACCTGGATGGGCGCGGCAACATCAAGGCCGCCGACACCTACAACGACATCGGCTTCAACTCCTTCTTCCGCACGGGCTGGAAGCGTTTCTACCTGAAGTGGTATGCCGATGAACTGCCCTCGGCGCAAGAGTTGTGCCCCAAGACGGTGGCCTTGCTCAAGCAGATCCCGAGCATCAAGGCCGCCATGTTTGCCTCACTGCCACCCGGTGCCCGCCTGGTGCGCCACCGCGACCCGTACGCCGGCTCGCTGCGCTACCACCTGGGCCTGATCACGCCCAACGACCCCGGCTGCTACATCGACGTCGATGGCGAGAAGTACCACTGGAAAGACGGCGAAGTGGTGATGTTCGACGAGACCTACATCCACTACGCCGAGAACACCACCGACCACCCGCGCATCATCTTGTTCGCCGACATCGAGCGCCCGGTCTGGACGCCCATCATGCGCTGGCTCAACCACGGCTTCGGCACGCTGGTGATGACCGCCGCCGCCACGCAAAACGTGGAAGGCGAACCCGTCGGCGGGCTCAACAAATTCTTCTTCCACTTCTACCAGTTGCGCACCAAGGCCAAGGCCTTGAAGGCCCGCAACCGCACGGCTTACTACGTGGGCAAATGGGTGTTGATCGGCGGCGTGCTTTGGGCGTTGTTTTACTGAGCATGTGGCCCGACTGGTATCGCCGCCTGATAAGTGATTTAATGGCCGATACAAAAAAGGGAAGAGGCTCACTCCATGGAAGCCGAGACCGTCGCATTGATGACCAGCGAATCGCCCGACGCCTTGGTCTTGCTGACGGCAAAAGGCCATGTGGCCCACTGGAGCAAGGGCGCGCAGGCCATATTTGGATACAGCGAACGAGAAGTCGATGGCCAACATTGGGAGACTCTCGGAGTTCCCGCTGATCAGTCAACCGAGCAAGGCACCCGTCTCCAGGACACGCTGACCCTTGGTACGGTCACCTACGAAGCAGTGCGACGTAGAAAAGACGGCTCCCTGCTGTATGTGGATGTCACAACAAAGCTGGTGCATACCGCCGATCTTGAGCCCATGGTCCTGTCCGCCGAGAAGGATGTGACCACCATCAAGGTGCTGCGAGACGCCAAGCTCATGGAAGCCAGGTTTCGCGACCTGCTGGAGTCGACCCCCGACGGCATCGTGATGGCCAACCCCACGGGCCACATCGTCATCGCCAACAGTCAGGCCGAGCGCTTGTTCGGCTATGCCGAAGGCGAACTGCGAGGTCGCTCCGTTGACGAATTGCTGCCTGAGCGTTACCGCAAGGCCCATGTGGGCCACCGATCCAATTATTTTTTGCAGCCTCGCAAGCGCGCCATGGGTTCGGGCCTGGATCTATCGGGACTGCGCAAGGACGGCAGCGAGTTTCCGATTGAAATCAGCCTCAGCCCTTTGCGCACGGAGGAAAGCGCTTTCGTGATGAGCGCCATCCGGGACATCAGCGAACGCAAGCGTTTTGAAAAAGCGCTCCAGGAAAAAAACCTTGAACTGGCCAACGCCAATCAGGCCAAAGACCGGTTTCTGGCGGGCATGAGCCACGAATTGAGAACCCCTCTGAACGCCATCATCGGATTCACAGGCACCCTGTTGATGAAGTTGCCCGGCCCTCTCAATGAGGAACAGCAAAAGCAGCTGAAAACCGTTCAATCCAGCGCACGCCATCTGCTGGCACTGATCAATGACCTGTTGGATGTTTCCAAAATCGAAGCCGGCAAGGTGGAGTTGAACCTCGAGTTCGTCGATATCCGGGCCGTTCTGGATGAAATCGCCGCCACCTTGCAACCTCAGGCCAACAGCAAAGGACTGATGTTGAGCGTGCAAGGACCGTCGCAGGGCGCCACGATCCAGACAGACCGAAGAGCCCTCAGCCAGATCGTGCTGAACCTGGCGGGCAATGCACTGAAGTTCACCGATCAAGGTGAGGTGCGACTCACCTTGGAGCAGAGCGTGGACAACGCTACCACCATCCATGTCGAAGACACCGGCATCGGGATCCCGCTGGAAGATCAGGGCAAGCTCTTCGGCGCTTTCAGCCGAGTGCGCAATGAACGCCCAGATGCCCCAGAGGGCACCGGGCTGGGCCTGCACTTGAGCCGGAAGCTCGCCGAGTTGCTGGGAGGCAAGATCATCTTTCAAAGCGAAAGCGGCAAGGGCAGCACCTTTTCGCTGATCCTGTCGGGAGACTGAGTCATGACGACCTGCTTCCTCATCATCGAAGACAACGCGGCCAATATGGAGTTAGTGCGCTATCTGCTGACATTCAGCGGCTATGAGGTGCTGCTGGCTCGCGATGGTCAGCAAGGACTGGAGATCGCATTGCGCGAGCAGCCGGATCTCATCATTTGCGACCTGCAGATGCCCGGATTGGACGGCTACCAAGTGCTTGAGCAACTGCGCTCCCGCCCCCAAGGCGCGCAAGCCATCGTGATCGCCGTCACCGCTTTTTCCATGCCCAATGACCGCCAGAAAGTCATGACAGCCGGGTTCAATGGTTATATCTCCAAGCCCATCGAGCCTGAAAATTTCGTCAATCAAATCGAATCATTTCTACCTGAACGCATGCGGTTGCCACGCCCTGTGCCGGGTCATTGAGGTCCATGCGCCATGGCAAAGATACTTGTCGTCGATGACCATGCCCCCAATCGAGATTTGATCGTCGCGCTCATGGGCTACGAAGGGCACCAATCGATCGAAGCTTCGGATGGCAGCCTTGCCCTTGAACAGGTTCGCATCGAAAAGCCCGACCTGGTGATCTGCGACATCCTCATGCCCACCATGGATGGCTATGAATTCGTCAGGCAGTTGCGGGCGGACCCTGCCATCGCCCAAACCGAAGTCATCTTCTACACGGCGACGTTCATGGAACGCGAAGCCCGAAGCCTGGCCAATGCCTGTGGCGTGTCCAATGTGCTGATCAAGCCGTGCGAACCTCAAGAGATCCTGCGCATTGTCGAGCATGCGCTGCTCCACGCCAGTTCGATAGAGATGCAGCCCGACGAACTGCAGTTCGACCGCGAGCATTTGCGTTTGCTGACCGACAAGCTGGCCTTCAAGGTCAGCGAATTGGAGCGTGCCAACCAACGGCTGTCGGCCCTGACCGACCTGAATTTGCAATTGGCGTCGGAACGGGATCCCCACGTGCTGCTAGACAAGGTATGCCGTGGTGCGCGGGACCTGCTGGGTGCTCGTTACGGCGTCCTGGGCGTGCACGACAAAAATGGCGACGGCGACGAATACATTTCCACCTGGGGCTTGGCGCCGGAACAAGCGGAGAAAATCAAGCGCCTCGGCATCGACGACCAGATCTTCAGCGAAGTCATGGCAGAAGGCCGCGCTCAGCGCTTTTCGAGGTCGGAGGCACGCCCCTCTACCTCAAGACTGCCTGACACCTACCCGTCGGCAGAATGCGGGCTGCTGGCCCCCGTGATGTCGCTGAACCGCACCTACGGATGGATCCTGCTGATCGACAAGTTGGGTTCACAAGCCTTCACCGAAGACGACGCTCAGCTGTTGACTATCCATGCGGCCCAGGCCGGGCGTATCTACGAAAATGGCAGTCTTTACAACGAAATCAAACACACCGCCCAGCAACTGCAGATCGAAATTGTTGAACGCAGACTCGCTGCAGAAGCCCTGGTCAAGGCCAATGAAACATTGGAACACCGCGTTCAACTGCGCACGGCCGAATTGAACGAAACCATCGAGGGTCTGGAGACTTTCAATCGAAACGTATCCCACGACATCCGAGGTCCGCTGGGCGGCATCGCCAGTGCAGCCAAGATGGCCCAGGATCTGATTGAGGCGGACGAGAAAGCCAGGGCCATCCGCCTGCTGCAAGCTGTCGCAGCGCAGGCTTCGATGACCGAGAAAGTCGTCGAGTCTCTGCTGGCATTGGCGCGCACCAGCAACGTCACCCTGCAAACACGCAGCGTGGACATGAACATCCTGTTGAGTGAGGTGATCGAGTCGATACGTCTGGCCCGATCGGCAGGATCGATTCCTGTGGTCCCCACGCCCCTTCCTAAGATCGAAGCCGATCTCGAATTGGCTCGGCAGGTTTTCGTGAACCTGATCGGCAATGCGTTGAAGTTCGCAGCAGAGGCCAGCAAACCCAGTGTCGAAGTGGGCGTGGTCGAATCAGCGGGCCAGCCCATTTTCTTCGTCCGTGACAACGGCGTCGGCTTTGACTCGGAACAGGCCAAACGGTTGTTCAAACCATTTCAAAGACTGCACGATAACCGCTTTGAAGGTTCGGGCGTGGGCCTGTCCATCGTTAAGCGCATCATCGACCGCCACGGTGGGAAAGTATGGGCAGAAGGCATCCCCGAGAAGGGCGCCACTTTTTATTTCAGCTTTGGCGAGAAGCCATCGATGATCCCCATCTAACCCATCCTTGAGCAGCCTTACTACCTCAACTCAACGCCTGGGGCCCGCCACATTCGGCAGCCACGCGGTGAGCAAACCGATCAAGGGCAGGTAAGCGCACAACTGGTAGACATGCGCCACGCTGGTCGCATCGGCCAGGTGGCCCAGCACCGCGGCACCGATGCCGCCCATGCCAAAGGCGAAGCCGAAGAACAGGCCCGAGATGGCGCCCACCTTGCCCGGCACCAGTTCCTGGGCGTAGACCAGGATGGCCGAGAACGCCGAGGCCAGGATCAGGCCGATGACCACCGACAGGATGCCCGTCCAAAACAGGTTCGCATGAGGCAGCATCATCGTGAACGGCGCCACGCCCAGGATCGAGATCCAGATGACGCGCTTGCGGCCGATGCGATCGCCGACGGGCCCACCCACGATGGTGCCCACCGCCACCGCAAACAAGAAAGCGAACAGGTAGAGCTGCGCTGAGTCCACTGGCAAGTGAAACTTCTCCATCAGGTAGAAGGTGTAGTAGCTGCTCAGGCTGGCCATGTAGAAGTACTTGGAAAACACCAGCACGCCCAGAATGCCCAGCGACCAACCCACCTTGGCGCGCGACAAGCCATGCGGCACGATGACCTTGGCCTGGCCCGCCGCGCTACTGGCCTGCGCCTGGTACCAACGCCCCACCTTCAACAGCACGAATACACCGATCAAAGCAGCCACCGAGAACCAGGCCACGCTGCCCTGCCCGTGCGGCACGATGATCAGCGCCGCCAGCAAAGGCCCGATGGCGCTGCCCAGGTTGCCGCCCACCTGGAACAGCGATTGCGCCAGCCCCGGTTGCTGGCCCGCCGCCATCCGCGCCACCCGTGACGACTCGGGGTGGAACACCGACGAGCCCATGCCCACCAGGGCCGCCGACAGCAGCACCAGTTCAAACGTGTACGCGTGCGACAGCAAGAGCAAACCCACCAGCGTGAAGCCCATGCCGATCGGCAATGAATAAGGCTGCGGCTTGCGGTCGGTGTACAGCCCGATCAGCGGCTGCAGCAGCGAGGCCGTGATCTGGTAGGTCAAGGTGATCAGGCCGATCTGACCAAACGAAAGGTGCAACCCCAGTTTGATCACCGGGTAGATGGCCACCAGCAGCGACTGCATCATGTCGTTCAGCAGGTGCGTGAAGCTGATGGCCGCGATGACCTTGTACGCGGTGCCACGAGGCGAAGAAGTGGAGATGGGAATGCTTTTGCTCATGGAGGTGTAATCTATCTGTCTGCTTTGAACATGTCTCGCCAACAATCATCGCAAAAATGACAAAACTGCCCACCGTGGTTGCTGGCTCCGAAAAGGTCACGCACCAAGACGTCGAGCAAACCCTTCCCCACCTGGTGACGGCCAAAGCGCGCAATTACCAGGGTGGTGCCACGCCCATCCACCACCATCCGCGCGCACAACTGATCTACGCTGGCGAAGGCGTGATGCGCGTGGAGACCTCGGCCGGCAGCTGGGTGGTGCCGCCCTTGCGGGGCGTGTGGATTCCCGCCTGGGTCGACCACCAGGTCGTGATGCTGGGCACGGTGGCCATGCGCACCTTGTACTTTCGCCCTGAGGCCGCTCCAGATTTGCCAGACGCCTGCTGCCTGGTGGAAGTGCGGCCGTTGTTGCGTGAACTGATCTACGCCTTGGTGGACGAGTCCTTGGACTATGACCAAGCTGGCCGGGGTGGGCTGATCGCCGCATTGGTGTTGAAGGAACTGCGTTTTCTGCGCACCGCCGCCCTGCACCTGCCCGTGCCCACCGAGCCCCGGCTGCAAAAGCTGTGCAGGGCGCTGATCGACCAGCCCGATTCAACCGAGACGCTGGAAAGCTGGGCCGACCAGTGCGCCACCAGCAGCCGAACCCTGGCCCGCTTGTTCCACCGCGAGACCGGCATGAGCTTCAGCCATTGGCGGCAACAGGCCAGATTGGTCGAAGCCTTGGGCCAATTGAGCAAAGGCGAACCCATCGCACGCGTGGCGGGCCGGCTGGGCTACCGCAGCCCCAGTGCCTTCACGGCGATGTTCAAGAAAGCGATGGGGGTGGAGCCGAGCCGCTACTTCGAGGTTTAGAATGCGCGCAGTCCGCGGGTGTCGTTCAATGGTAGGACTCTTGCTTCCCAAGCAAATAACGTGGGTTCGATTCCCATCACCCGCTCCACACGGACCTCACTGGTGGCGCCTGGTTCGCCCCAATCCATGCAGGCCGATCCCGACCAGGCCCAAGGCCAGCAAAGTCAAACTGGGTGGCTCGGAAACGGCGGAAGGAACTGCCGGACTGGACGCTCTGGCATCCCTGAACTTGCCTTGCAAGCCGGACGACGCATGGGCACTCACCATGCACACAAGCAGGCTGAACGCAGCGATACAGCGACTGGCGTTCAACAACGGGGAAACAGGGTGCACGTTCAAAACTCCACTGAACAAAGGCGGTCGAATCCGCTCAGTGAATGATGCGCCCACGCTCTTTGAATAAACGGGCCATTCACCCCCCATCTGGATGTCCTGCCGGCATCGGCAGGCACTCAGCGTGATTTAGTACCCCCTCCGGTTTAAGGGACAGCCCTAGGCCACGGGTCGAGGACAATGTCGGACTCACCAAGTCAGCACCGCCCCACGCCACCATGAGCACCGCCCCGCCACCCGACGACGACATCCCGGCAGCCGAGTCGCCCACGCCTTACCCGCACCGCACCATCCGCAGTTTCGTGATGCGTGCCGGCCGGACCACCGAAGGCCAGGCCAAGGCCTTGACCGAACTTGGCCCCAAATTCCTGCTGCCTTTCGAAAAAACGCCACTGGACTACGCCGCCACCTTCCAGCGCCAGGCCCCCGTCGTGCTGGAGATCGGTTTCGGCATGGGCGACGCCACCGCCACCATCGCGCAGACCTTGCCCGGCACCGACTTCATCGGCGTCGAGGTGCACGAACCCGGCGTGGGCGCGCTGCTCAAGCGCATCGGCGATCACAACATCACCAACCTGCGCCTGATCCGGCACGACGCCGTCGAGGTGCTCGACCACATGATCAGCCCCGCCTCGCTGGCCGGTGTCCACATCTTCTTCCCCGACCCCTGGCACAAGACGCGCCACCACAAACGGCGACTGATCCAGGCGCCCCTGGTGGCCCACCTGGCTTCGCGCCTGGCGCCCGGCGCCTACCTTCACTGCGCCACCGACTGGGAACCCTACGCCCACCAGATCCTGCAGGTGCTGAGCGAGGAACCCACCCTGGTCAACACCGCCGAAGGCTACGCCCCCAAGCCCGCCTACCGCCCGCTGACCAAGTTCGAGAACCGCGGACTGAAACTGGGCCACGGTGTGTGGGACTTGGTGTTCAAAAAGCGCTGAAAAGTCCCGCTGATGCACTAGACCCCGCGCGCCCATTGACGTTAGTCTGAAGACGTTGATTGGAGTGCGCCGTGAACAAACTCTCCGACCGCTTACCGCTGCCCTGGGCCGACGAGGCCGAGCAAGTCGACAAGCTGAGGCTTCGCCTGCAGGACAGGCTGGACTGGGGCCAGGTCCGCCAGCAATGCGAGCCGTGGGTGCGTGGCATCCGCCACCGGCCACCGCCTTTCTGGGCGCTCGAGTCCCTGCTTCAGGAGTTCCCGCTGTCCAGCAGCGAAGGCCTGGCCCTGATGCGGCTGGCCGAAGCCCTGCTGCGCGTGCCCGACCAGGACACCGCCCAAGCCCTGATCGGCGACCAGCTCGGCCAGGCCGATTTCGCCAAGCACGTGGGCCAAGGCTCTGCCCACCCCTGGTTGTCCGGCGCCTCGGCCCGCGTGCTGGACCTGGCGCACCAACTGCTGCCAGCCTCGGACGCCAAAGGCACCACCCCGTCGTTGGTGCAGCGCCTGGGCGGGCCCACCGTGGTGTCGGCCACCGCCCGTGCCCTGCAGTTGCTGGGACGCCAGTTCGTGCTCGGCCAGACCATGGACGAGGCTTTGGGCCAGGCCCGCAAGCAAACCCAGGCCGACACCGACCAAGGCCTGGGCACCCGCCACAGCTTTGACATGCTCGGCGAAGGCGCGCGCACCTGGGTAGACGCCGACCGCTACCTGGCCGCCTACCAGCAAGCCCTGTCGAAGCTGGGCCAAGCCCATGGCCACCCTGCGCGCCAATTGCCGTTCTCGGAGCGCCAGGGCCTGTCCATCAAGCTGTCCGCCCTGCACCCACGCTTCGATCCTTCGCAACACACGGCCCTGGTTCGCGAACTGTTGCCCCGCCTGGAACAACTCGCCCGCCAGGCCGACGAAGCCGGCGTGCTGCTGACCCTGGATGCCGAGGAATCCTTCCGCCTGGAGCTGCAACTGGATCTGCTCGCCCGCCTGATGCCCGCCGCCGGCGATGGCCTGGGCCTGGCCGTGCAGGCCTACCAGCACCGTGCCCTGGCCGTGATCGACGAAGTGCACCGCCTGGCCACCGCCCATGACAAGCGCCTCACCGTGCGCCTGGTCAAAGGCGCCTACTGGGACACCGAGGTCAAGCGCGCCCAAGAACTCGGCTTGAACGGCTACCCCGTCTACACGCACAAGGGCAACACCGACTTGTCCTACCTGGCCTGCGCCGATGCCCTGCTGGCCCACAGCGGTGTGCTCTACCCCCAGTTCGCCACCCACAACGCGGCCACCATCGCCGCCGTCATGCAACTGGCACGGCGACACGGCGTCGGGCCGGAACGCTATGAATGGCAACGCCTGCACGGCATGGGCGAAGGCGTTTACCGCGAACTGCGCCGCCCCAAGGCATCGCCCGAGACCGGCGCGGCCCTGCGCATCTACGCCCCGGTGGGCGAGCACCGCGACCTGCTGGCCTACCTCGTGCGGCGGCTGCTGGAAAACGGCGCCAACGCGTCCTTCGTGCACCAGTTGGCCGATCCGCAAGTCAGCCTGGATGAACTTTTGGCCTCGCCCTGGCTCACCACCGCCAATGCGGACCACGATCTGGCGGTGGTGCCGCCAGTGCGCTTGCATGGCCCGGAACGGCGCAATGCCCTGGGCCGCGACCTGAACTGCCAACTGCACCGGGACGCCCTCGAAGCCTCCGTGCAACTGCGGCGCCAGCAATCGAAGGTGCCCTCGCCCTGCCATGACCTGGGCGCCGCTGAAAGCCAGGCCTTGATGGAAGCGCTCAGCCAGGGTTGGTCAACGTGGGAAGAAACGCCCGCGACCACGCGTTGCGCCATGCTCGACCGCGTGGCCAACCAACTGGAGGCCGAGTTCGACAGCTGGGCCGCCGACCTGGTGGTCGAGGCCCGCAAGACCATGAGCGATGCCGTGGCCGAGGTGCGCGAAACCATCGACCTGGCGCGCTACTACGCCCAGCAAGGCCGCCACCATTTAAAGGTCCAGGTGCTGACCGGTCCCACCGGCGAGAGCAACGAATGGCAACTGCGCGGCCGAGGCGTCTTCGTCTGCATCGCGCCCTGGAACTTTCCCCTCGCCATCTTTGGCGGGCAGGTCATGGCAGCGCTGGCGGCCGGCAATACCGTGGCGGCCAAACCCGCCGACCAAACCCCCGCCATCGGCCGACGCTTCGTGGCCCTGCTGCACCAGGCCGGGGTGCCTGCCAACGCGCTGGGCTGCGCCTGTGGCCCCGGGCCAATCGTCGGCGCTGCCCTGGTGGCCAGCAAGCACTGCGCGGGCGTGGCCTTCACCGGCTCGGTGGCCACGGGCAAACGCATCCAGCGCATGCTGGCCCAGGGCGACCGGCCCATCGTTCCCCTGATCGCCGAAACCGGTGGCCTCAACGCCATGGTGGTCGACAGCACCGCCCTGCCCGAACAGGTGATGGACGCCGTGGTGGCCAGCGCTTTCTTGAGCGCGGGCCAGCGCTGCTCGGCACTGCGCCTGCTGTGCCTGCACAGCGCCACGGCCGATGCCCTGGAAGCCATGCTGGCCGGTGCCCTGCAAACGCTGGTCACGGGCGACAGCGCCGATTGGGCCACCGACGTGGGCCCGGTCATCGACGCCCACGCGCATGAACTGCTCGGTGCTCACCTGTCCGAACTGGACCACCAATCGCAGCAGCCTCGGTCGGGCGTCCGCCTGATCGGCCGGACCAAGCTGGCGCCACCGGCTGTCGGCACGGCCCACATCGTGCCGCCCACGGCCTACACCTTGCCCAGCGTCAGCGCACTGACGGCCGAGCATTTCGGCCCCATCCTTCACGTGGTGCGCTGGGGCCCCGGCACCACCGCGCCAGACATCGATGCCCTGATCGATCAGATCAATGCCACGGGCTATGGTTTGACCTTGGGGGTGCAGACCCGCATCGATTCGCGCGCGCAGCACATCGCCCGACGCTCACGCGTCGGCAATGTGTATGTGAATCGGGGCATGACTGGCGCCGTGGTCGGGTCGCAGCCCTTCGGCGGCCAGGGGTGGAGCGGCACCGGCCCGAAAGCCGGGGGCCCTCACTATCTGCTGCGGTTTTGCACCGAGCAGGTGGTCAGCATCAACACGGCGGCGGCAGGCGGCAATGCCGCGCTGCTGACCCGGGCAGGCTGACCTGACAACGATCAGTTCACGGGGGCGTTGAACTTGAAATCGGTCTTGGCCTTGGCTTTCAGCTCGTCGCGGTACTTGGCCAGCTTGGCTTGCGCATTGCGCTGCTGCAACTGGGCCTTGACTTCGTCGTAGGGCGGGAACTGGGTGGCGCGCGTGTCTTCCAGCTTGATGATGTGGTAGCCGAATTGCGACTTCACCGGCGTTTCGGTGAACTTGCCCTTTTCCAGCTTGGACATGGCTTCGGAGAACTCGGGCACGTAGTTGCCAGGGGCTGCCCAATCCAGGTCGCCGCCGTTTTCAGCGGAACCGGGGTCCTTGGAGTTCTTCTTGGCCAGGTCTTCGAATTTGGCACCGGCCTTGAGCTGGGTGATCAGCGCCTTGGCGTCTTCTTCCTTCTCGACCAGGATGTGGCGAGCGCGGTATTCCTTGTCGCCGTTCTGGGCCTTGATCTGGTCGTACTCGGCGCGCAACTCGGCCTCGTTTTCCTTGTTCTTGCCCTGGAAGTCGGCGAACAGGGCCTGGATCAGGATCGACTGACGCGCGAATTCCATTTGCGTCTTGTAGTCGGCGGTTTGGGCGATGCCCTTCTTCTCGGCCTCTTGCACGAAGATCTCGCGCAGCACCAGCTCTTCCTTGACCTTGGCTTCCAGGTCGGGCGTCTTGGCTTGCTGACCTTGCTTCAGGATCTGGGTCATCATGGCGTCGAACCGCGCCTTGGGCACCGGCTTGCCATTGACGATGGCGATGTTCTGGGCCATCACCAGAGGTGCCGCCAGCGACAGGGTCGCGGCCAGCACGGCAGACTTGATGACATGGGTGCGGAAAGTCTTCATGAGCGAATTTTGTTAGGTTGTTTCGGTTTCAGACAGGCTCGGCCTTGATGGCCAACGCATGGATGCCCTGCGGTATCAAATCGCGAAGGGCATCATACACAAGGCGATGCCGTTGAACGTGTGACAGGCCGTTAAAGCAGGCCGCACGCAAATGCACGCTGAAATGCCGCCCGGACTTGGCGCCCTCGTGCCCCGCATGGAGGTGACTGTCGTCGGTCACTTCGATGCTGAGCGGCTCAAGCGCCAATGTCAGGGCGGATTGGATTTGTTCGGCGGTCACGCCTTGGTGTGGAGTCATGGGGTGCCTGAAAAGTTCACTTGGCCTTGGCAGCGTCGTCGGGGACGGGCGGCATGTGCCGGCTCAGGTAAAGCCCCTGGGCCAGCATGAACACCACCATCAGGGCCGACGTGCCCCACACCTTGAAGCTCACCCACTGCTCTTCGGTGAAGTTGTAGACCACGATGAGGTTCAGGATGCCCATGAAGGCGAAGAAGCCCGCCCAGGCCCAGCCCAGCTTGAGCCACACACCATCGGGTGCGTCGATCTGTCCCCCCATCATTTTGTGCAGCACGCGCCGCTTCATGATGACCTCGGCGATCAGGAAACCAGCGCTCATCAGCCAGTACAACACAGTGGGCTTCCACTGAAAGAAGATGGCACTGTGCAACCACAGCGACACGCCGCCCAGGACCGTGCCCACGATCAAGGTGCCCCACAGCATCATGTCCACCTTGTGGCGCAGGATCTTGAGCACGGCGATCTGGACCACGCCGCAGCACACCATCACCACCGTGGACAAGAGCATGGGCGCTTCCTTGGCCGCGACCACCCCGCCAGACACCATGAAGCCCAGGTAATGGGTCATCCATTCGGCCGCCAGCTCCTTGTGGCCACCAGCCCAGGTGTAGGCACCAAAGAACAGCAGCAGCGGCAACAGGTCGAAAAATATCTTCATGGGAAACCGGGTTTGAAAGGCGAATCAGCGCGGCCGAAGTCTATCGCGGTGGCGTCGAGGCGGCTCATGCCGAGCAAAGCACCTTGAAAGATCGCGGTGGCGGCCAAATGGTTCCGCCAGACAGCGGACCTGTGGCGCAGCGTAGACAAGACCCCCCATCCAAGGGTGCCCGAGCTCATTTCCCGCCAACAGGCTGGGGGGTTGGCCGGGCTTGCCCTGCCCTAAGATGCCCGCTTGCTAGCAACTCAGAGGACTCGTCGACGTGGATACCATGCTGTTTTTCAAGGCCGTGTTGATGGGTATCGTGGAGGGGCTGACTGAATTCCTGCCCATCTCCAGCACCGGACACCTGATCCTCGCGGGTTCGCTGCTCGATTTCCAGTCGAACGTCGGTGCCGACAAGGCCAAGGTCTTCGACATCGCCATCCAGTCCGGGGCCATCTTCGCCATCGTGCTGGTCTATTGGCAACGGCTGCGCGACACGCTGGCAGGCCTGGGCTCCGAGCCCCGAGCTCAACGCTTCGCCATCAACGTGGTCGTGGGTTTCTTGCCCGCGGCCGTGATCGGCCTGGCCCTGGGCAAAGTCATCAAGGCGCACCTGTTCAATGCACCCGTGGTGGCCAGTGCCTTCATCGTGGGTGGCCTGATCATCCTGTGGGCCGAGCGCCGTGCCAGCAAAGCCGAGCACGCCGTCCCCCGCGTGCAGACGGTGGACGACCTGAGCGTGCTGGACGCCCTCAAGATCGGCTTCGTCCAGTGCCTGGGCATGATCCCTGGCACCAGCCGCTCGGGCGCGACCATCATCGGCGGCATGTTCCTGGGGCTGTCGCGCAAGGCATCGACCGAGTTCAGCTTCTTCCTGGGCATTCCCACGCTGGTGGGCGCCGGCTTGTACAGCCTGTACAAAGAGCGCGAACTGCTGTCCCTGGCCGACCTGCCGCTCTTCGGCGTGGGCCTCGCGTTCTCGTTCATCTCGGCCTGGGTCTGCGTGCGCTGGTTGCTGCGCTATGTGGCCACCCACAATTTCGTGCCTTTCGCCTGGTACCGGATCGCGTTCGGCATCCTGGTGCTGGTGTCGGCCCACCAGGGCTGGATCGTCTGGGCGGAGTGAGCCGCGGCGCACCAGCGCCGTTCCATTGATAGCATCGGGTGATGGACACCCTTCGACGACAAGCCCTCGGCCTTCTCCTGACCCGCGATCCCGAGACGAAAGCCAAGGGCACCATGGCGCTCGACCTGAGTGGCCCTTGCGGCGCGGCAGAGGCCATGGCAGAGCCCGCGGGCATCCCAGGGCGCCCTGCCCGCCCTGAACTGGTGCCGCACACCCAGCTCAAAACGCGGTCCGTGCGAAACCCCGAGGGGCACGCGGCGCTGATCCATGCCCTCGCCCACATCGAACTGAACGCCATTGATCTGGCGCTGGACCTGGCCGCCCGCTTTCACGGCATGCCAGATGAGTTCTACCAGGACTGGCTGAAAGTGAGCAAGGAAGAGGCCTTGCATTTCACACTCCTGCGCGACCACCTCGTGAGCCTGGGGTTCGACTACGGCCACTTCCCGGCCCACAACTCCTTGTGGGAAATGGCCGAGAAGACGAAGCACGACATGCTGGCCAGGATTGCGTTGGTGCCCAGAACGATGGAAGCACGCGGCCTGGATGCATCGCCGCCGATCAAGGCCAAGCTGCTGGACATCGAAGACCAGAAGGGTGCGGACATCATCGACATCATCCTGCGGGATGAGATTGGGCACGTGGCCGTGGGCAACAAGTGGTATCGGATTCTGTGCGCGCAACGTGGCCTGGACCCGCTGTCGACCTACGCCGAATTGGCCGCCCGGTTCAGCGCGCCCCGTCTGAAAGGCCCGTTCAACCTGGAAGCCCGCCGCGCGGCCGGCTTTGAAGAGGACGAGCTTTACGCGCTGGAACAGCTTTGGACGTCCAAAGCGCTGAACTGAACGGAACGCCCAGAAACAAGCAGCCGGATCAGCCTCGGGGATGGTGCTGCGCGTGCAGCAAGCGCAGCCGCTCGCGTGCGACGTGCGTGTAGACCTGGGTGGTCGAGATGTCGGCGTGGCCCAGCAGCATCTGCACCACGCGCAAATCAGCACCATGGTTCAGCAAGTGGGTGGCAAAGGCATGGCGCAAGGTGTGCGGCGACAAGGCCTGGCTGATGCCCGACAGCAAGGCGTATTTCTTGACCAGCTTCCAGAACATCTGCCGCGTCATCGGACCACCACGCGACGTGACGAACAAGGCATCGCTGCTCTGCCCGTTCAGGATGAAGGCGCGCGAATCGATCAAATAACGCTGCAGCCATTCGCCGGCCTCGGCCCCGAAAGGCACCAGCCGCTCCTTGCTGCCCTTGCCGGTGATGCGCAGCACGCCTTCGTTCAGGCCCACGTGCACGGTCTTGAGTTCGACCAGTTCGCTCACGCGCAGGCCGCTGGCGTACATCAACTCCAGCATGGCGCGATCGCGCAGACCCAGGGTCTCGTCGGCATCGGGCGCGGCCAGCAAGGCCTCTACCTGGGTTTCGGTGAGCGTGCCGGGCGTGCGCAGGCGCTGGCGCGGCGCGTCCATGCGCAGGGTCGGATCTTGCGTGGTCAGGCCCTCGCGCAGTGCCCAGCGGTAGAACCGGCGGAACACACTCAGGCGGCGCCCCACCGAGGTCGGCTTGGATTCGGCATGGCGGGCCGCGGCATAAGCCTGCAGGTCAAGCTCGCTGGCCTGGATCAGCGTGGACCGGGCGGGCTGCGAGGCCAGCCACACGGCCAGCGCGGCCAGGTCGCGGCGGTAGGCGGCCAGGCTGTTGGCGCTCAGCCCATCCTCGAGCCACAGGGCATCGATGAAGCGGTGCAGGTGCGGGTCGTCGGACGCCCGCGTTTCGTCAGGCAGCCGAACCACGGAGCAACCCCGCTTTCATGCGTTTGTCCACCGGCCGCTCGCCGATGAAAATCTTCAGGATCGCCCGGTAGAAGTCGTCGCCCGCGATCACCGTGGACAGGGTCCGGCCATTGAGCACCAGTTGCGTGCCCTGGCCCGGTACGAAATCCAGGTCCAGCACATCGCCAGGATGGAAGGTGCCGATGCCGTCGATGCCAGCGGCCAGCACATTGACGCGGTCCTGGAGTTGCGCATGAAGCTCGGCGGGTTCGTTGCGCTGCACGCCATGGCGCATGGATTTGGTCAACTCGACGCTGGGCGCTTCCAGCATGACCTTGAGGCGCAGGCGCTTGGGGCCCTGCATGGCCAGGATCTGGCCTGGTTCTTTGGAAGGCGCGGCGAGGTAAAGACCCGCCACGAAGGCCTTGACCCAGGCCACACCCCGCAAACCCAGGCCATTGAGGCGCAAGGTGCGGTCGGACACCACCAGGGTATCGTCAAAGCTTTGATCTTCCAGCGACGCCGCCTGGACCAACCCCGGTGGCGCAGGCACGGGCAAGCCCATGGACCCCGACAAGACCATCAGGGCGGCCGCCACCATCAATTGCCGCATGGCCAGCGAGGCGATGCTCGTGGAATTCATAGACCCCCATTTTCCGCCTCGAAAGCGGGCGGTAGCTGTACAACGTGGCGACGACAAGCCGCGCTGACAAGATCGGGTTTCCCCGGTGTAAAGCTGCGTAAACCCGCTACCCTTGATCGTGACAGGTTTTACCCGCCATCGTGACGCCCCTCCTCAAGACCATGCCACTCGCCCCCTACCTTCGTTCCACTGAATTCATCGACCATGCCCACCCCAGCATCATCGCCAAGGCCGACGAACTGACGCAGGGCTGCCAGACCGACCTGGAGACCACCCAACGCTGCTTCGAATTCGTGCGCGACGAGGTCAAGCACAGCGGCGATTTCAAGCTCAACCCGGTCACCATCCGCGCCTCGGACGTGCTGACCCATGGCACGGGTTATTGTTATGCCAAGAGCCACCTGCTGGCCGCCCTGCTGCGGTCCAAGGGCATTCCCACCGGGCTGTGCTACCAGCGCCTGGCCGTCAATCCCGGCCGCGGGCCCTTCTGCCTGCATGGATTGAACGCGGTGCACCTGAAAGACCACGGCTGGTACCGGCTCGATCCGCGCGGCAACAAGCCCGGGGTGTGCGCGCAGTTCACGCCGCCGGTCGAGCAACTGGCCTTTGCCCTGCAACTGCCGCAGGAATGCGACTTTCCCGAGATCTGGCCCGATCCCCTGCCCGTCGTGATCGAGTCCTTGAGTTCGGCCGGCTCCGTCGAAGAGTTCTTCAACCACTACCCGGACATCGAGATCACCCAGCCAGCCACGGGCTTGACTGGAACTCAGCGAGCATGAAAAAAGCCGCCGGGTCACCCCAGGCGGCTTTTCAATTCAAGCGCTGATCAGTGGTGGATCAGTTCTTGGACTGGTCGACCAGCTTGTTCTTCGAGATCCAGGGCATCATCGCGCGCAGTTCGCCACCGACGGTTTCGATCGGGTGCACGGCGTTCAGGCGACGGCGAGCGGTCATGCTCGGGTAGTTCGTCTTGCCTTCCTGGATGAACATCTTGGCGTATTCGCCAGTCTGGATGCGCTTCAGGGCATTGCGCATGGCGGCGCGCGATTGCTCGTTGATCACTTCCGTGCCGGTCACGTACTCGCCGTATTCGGCGTTGTTCGAGATCGAGTAGTTCATGTTGGCGATGCCGCCTTCGTACATGAGGTCAACGATCAGCTTCAGTTCGTGCAGGCATTCGAAGTAGGCCATTTCAGGCGCGTAACCGGCTTCGGTCAGCGTCTCGAAGCCCATCTTCACCAGCTCGACGGCACCACCGCACAGCACGGCTTGTTCGCCGAACAGGTCGGTTTCGGTTTCTTCGCGGAAGTTGGTCTCGATCACGCCACCCTTGGTGCCGCCGTTGGCCGCCGCGTACGACAGGGCGATGTCCTTGGCCTTGCCGGACTTGTCCTGGTAGATGGCGATCAGGGAAGGCACGCCGCCGCCCTTCTTGTACTCGGAACGCACGGTGTGGCCAGGGCCCTTGGGGGCGACCATGATCACGTCCAGGTCAGCGCGGGGGATGACCTGGTTGTAATGCACGTTGAAGCCGTGGGCAAAGGCCAGCACGGCGCCTTGCTTGATGTTGGGCTCGACGTTGTTCTTGTACACCTCGGGGATGTTCTCGTCGGGCAGCAGGATCATGACGACATCGGCGCCCTTGACGGCTTCGTCGACTTCAGCGACCTTGATGCCAGCGGCTTCGACCTTGCTCCAGGACGCGCCGCCCTTGCGCAGGCCGACCGTGACCTTCACGCCCGAGTCCGTCAGGTTTTGGGCGTGGGCATGGCCTTGCGAGCCGTAGCCGATGATGGCGACATTCTTGCCCTTGATCAGGCTCAGGTCTGCGTCTTTGTCGTAATAAACCTTCATGTGGTGCTCCGTCGAAAAATCAGTGAATGTGTGGGTGCTGAGGACAGCGGAAAAAAGCGGGAGAAGTTCAGACGCGCAAGATGCGCTCGCCACGCCCGATCCCGCTGGTCCCGGTGCGCACGGTTTCTAGGATGGCGGCGCGGTCGATGGCTTCGATGAAGGCATCGAGCTTGGCGGCGACGCCCGTCAATTCAATGGTGTAGGTCTTGTCGGTCACGTCGACGATGCGGCCGCGGAAGATGTCGGCCATGCGCTTCATCTCGTCGCGTTCCTTGCCCACGGCGCGCACCTTGATGAGCATCAGCTCGCGCTCGGTGTAAGGGCCTTCGGACAGGTCGACGACCTTGACGACTTCGATCAAACGGTTGAGGTGCTTGGTGATCTGTTCGATCACGTCGTCCGAGCCGCTGGTGACGATGGTCATGCGCGACAGGGAAGCGTCCTCGGTGGTGGCCACGGTCAGGCTCTCGATGTTGTAGCCCCGGGCGGAAAACAAGCCGACCACACGCGACAGCGCGCCGGGTTCGTTTTCAAGCAGCAATGCAATGATGTGTTTCATGTTGTCCATCGTTCTTCGCGCTCTTGAGCCAGCGGGCGGTAACCCGATGGCCGTGGCCACGTCGTTCGATCAATGAGTGGTGTCAAAACCCCGACCAAGCTTGAAGAAACCGCCCGCGCAGGCACCGGCAAGCACCTGGCTGCGGCCCCCTCGCGAAGGCCGGGAACAAAGTGAGCGTTACAGGTCTTCCGAACCCAGCAGCATCTCGGAAATGCCCTGGCCAGCCTTCACCATCGGCCAGACGTTTTCCGTCGGGTCGGTGCGGATGTCCAGGAACACGGTGCGGTCCTTCAGCTTGATGGCTTCGCGCAGCGCGCCTTCCACGTCACCCGGGCGCTCGATCAGCATGCCGACGTGGCCATAGGCCTCGGCCAGCTTCACGAAGTCGGGCAGCGCGTCCATGTAGCTGTGCGAGTAGCGGCTTCCGTAGTCCAGCTGCTGCCATTGGCGCACCATGCCCAGGTAGCGGTTGTTCAGCGACAGCACCTTGACCGGGGTCTGGTACTGCAGGCAGGTCGACAGCTCCTGGATGCACATCTGGATCGAGCCTTCGCCGGTCACGCAGAACACGTCGGCGTCGGGCTTGGCCAGCTTGATGCCCATGGCGTATGGCAGGCCCA
Source organism: Aquabacterium sp. (assembly GCF_050725395.1). Taxonomy (GTDB): domain Bacteria; phylum Pseudomonadota; class Gammaproteobacteria; order Burkholderiales; family Burkholderiaceae_C; genus Aquabacterium. Next base: position 48,553 of record NZ_JBOHHL010000031.1, read on the forward strand.
CGCCCATCGTGCCCAGGCCACCGGAGTTGATCCAGCGGCGGGGTTCGTCAAAGGGGTAGAACTGCGCCGCGAACATCTGGTGCTGGCCCACGTCGGACGTGACGTAGCTGTCGGTGCCCCGGGTCAGCTTGGCCAGCGTTTCGATCACGAACTGGGGCTTGATGACCTCGTCGGAGGTCTTGTACTTCAGGCACTCGCGCTTCTTCCACTCGTTGACCTGGTTCCACCAGGTGGCCAGGGCGTTCGGGTCGGCGCGTTGGGTCGATTCCTTGATCTGCGCGATCAATTCGATCAGCACGTCCTTGACGTCGCCCACGATGGGGATGTCCACCTTGACGCGCTTGGAGATCGAGGAAGGATCGATGTCGATGTGGATGATCTTGCGCTCGACCTGGGCGAAGTGCTTGGGGTTGCCGATCACGCGGTCGTCGAAGCGCGCACCCACGGCCAGCACCACGTCGGCGCTCTGCATGGTCATGTTGGCTTCGTAGGTGCCGTGCATGCCCAGCATGCCCAGGAAGGTCTTGTCGGATGCGGGAATGGCGCCCAGGCCCATCAGGGTGCTGGTGGTGGGGTAGCCCAGCAAGTTGACCAGCTCGCGCAGCTCGTTGGCCGCGTTGGCCAAAATCACGCCGCCGCCGGTGTAGATGTAGGGGCGCTTGGCCGCCAACAGCAGCTGCACGGCCTTGCGGATCTGGCCGCCATGGCCCTTGCGCACCGGGTTGTACGAGCGCATCTCGACCGTTTCAGGGTAGCTGAATGCGGTGGTCTTGAGCGAGACGTCCTTGGGCACATCCACCACCACGGGGCCGGGACGGCCGGTGCGGGCGATGTGGAAGGCTTTCTTCATGGTCATGGCCAGGTCGGCCACGTCCTTGACCAGGAAGTTGTGCTTGACGATGGGACGCGTGATGCCGACGGTGTCGCACTCCTGGAAGGCATCCAGGCCGATCGCTGGCGTGGGCACCTGGCCGGTGATGATCACCATGGGGATCGAGTCCATGTAGGCCGTGGCGATGCCGGTGATGGCATTGGTCACGCCGGGACCGGAGGTCACCAGGGCAACGCCGACATCACCCGTGGCGCGCGCATAGCCGTCGGCGGCGTGGACGGCGGCCTGTTCGTGGCGCACCAGCACGTGCTGGATGGTGTCTTGCTTGTAGAGGGCGTCGTAGATGTACAGAACGGCGCCGCCGGGGTAGCCCCACATGTACTTGACACCTTCGGCCTGCATGCAGCGGACCAGGATGTCGGAGCCATTGAGGACTTCGGGCGTGGTGGGAGAGGACATGTCCATGGTGTAAAAAGACCTTTCGGATTTTCTCTAACGAAAAACGATCGGTGCCCCTCCTCAAACAGCATCTGCGGTGACGGATCACCAGCGTGCTCGCCCTTGTGAGGCGGAATTGGAGCCTGCGCGGCCTGCCATCGAACCCCAGTTGATAACCGGGTGGGGGATCAATTCAGGCCAGATCGGGATGACGCAAAGACGAACATTATCGCACCCCTTGTGCGTGATTCAAGGCGCCGCGTGTGAAAGACTGCGCCCCGGTGCCATAATCCGCCCTCGCCATCCGGCTGTCCCAGCCCCCGCGTCTTGACCGCCCAGCCCAGTCCCTCCACCGCCGACGAACTCAACGACTTCCTGAAAAGTGTTGAGCGCCGTGCGTTCAAGCGCACCGCCTTCGCCGTGCGTGACGATGATTCGGCCCTGGACATCGTGCAGGACGCGATGATCCGCCTGACGCAAAGCTACGCCGACCGACCCTCCAACGAATGGCCCATGCTGTTCGCCCGGATCCTGTCCAATGCCACGCTGGACTGGTTCCGACGCCAAAAAGTTCGCAATGCCGTCTTCCAGAACCTGGGAGACTTCGAGTCGTCAGCGGACGATGGAGACGGTGATTTCGACCTGCTGGAGGCGCTCCGGATCGATCAACCGGGCACGGAAGGTGCTGAGGACACCGCCAGCCGCGGCGAAACCCTCAAGATCATCGAGGCCGAAGTTCAAAAATTGCCAACGCGTCAACGGGAAGCCTTCCTGCTGCGTTACTGGGAGGAAATGGACGTCGCTGAAACGGCGGTCGCCATGGGATGTTCCGAAGGCAGCGTCAAGACGCATTGCTCCCGGGCCGTCCAGGCGCTGTCCAGAGCCCTGAATGGTCGCGGAATGTCGTTGTAACAAAAGCAGTCGCATTGTGAAAAATTCAAACACCCCATTGTCGAGAGCGCAAATCGAGGCCATCGAGGCCCGCTTTGCCCTGCGCGTCAGTGCGCGGCTGGATGAATCGGCCCAGGCCCTGCCCCACGACATCACCGAACGTCTGCGCGTGGCGCGCGAGCAGGCCGTCCGCGCCGCCGTGCTGGCCCGCCCGCAAGTGGCGGTGGCCACCGCGCCTTCGTATGCGCCGGCCACCCAACTGGCGGGCATGAGCCTCGCTGGTTCGGGCTCGTCCGGCCAGTCCATGTCCGGCTGGACCGACGGCATGCGCCACCGCGACCAAGGCCGCGGCATGGACGAAGGCCCCCTGCCCTGGGGCTGGCGCCTGGCGTCCGCCCTCCCAGCACTGGCCCTGGTGGTCGGTTTGTGGGGCATCCACGCCTGGTACCGGTCCGAGAAAGTGCAAGCCGCCTCCGATGTGGACATGGCCTTGCTGACCGATGATCTGCCGCCCGCCGCCTATGCCGACCCGGGCTTCGAAGAATATTTGCAGACCGAGCCGCCAGTGGCCGCCGAACAAACCGCATTGATTTCCGACGAGGCCGCGGTCAGTTCGGACGACGGGTCGACCGGCGAAGACGACGACGACGAGGGCAGCGACGAGGCTGAGGCTCAGCCATGACACGGCGCGCTTCCGTCGCCTTCGGCGCCTCCCTGGGGGCGACGGTGCTGGGTCTGAGCCTGGCGTTCAGCCACTTCAGCACCACCGCCGCGCCCTCCCGGGCCCATGCCGCCGGCAGCGCGCCCACCGCCTCGGATGGCTCGTGGTCCAGCCTCAGCAACGCCCAGCGCCGGGCCCTTCAGCCTCTGGCCACCTTGTGGCCGACCATGGAGATCACCAACCGGGAACGTTGGGTGAACGTGGCCAACCGGTTTGGCGGCCTCTCGCCGGTCGAGCAGCAACGCATGCAGGAACGCATGACGCAGTGGTCCAAATTGCCGGCACAGCAGCGTGGTGAAGCGCGCCTGAGGTTCCAGCAAACCCGTCAGCTGTCGCCCGAAGAGCGCCAGAAAAAATGGGCGTCTTACCAAGCGCTCAGCCCGGAAGAACGCAGTGACCTGGCCCAGCAAGCGCGCCGTAAACAACAACCGGTGGTCCTGAGCGACAACATGGCCGGCCCCCGCGAATTGGGCCAACCCACGGGCAAGCGCCACCGCGACAACCAGGCCATCGGCAAGTCCAACTGGGTGCCTGGTGCGACCCCGAACGCCCCGGCCCCCGTGGCCGTGGCCCCTTCGCTGATCAAGGCCGGGCGCGGTGCCACCACGACGCTCGTCAGCCAACGGCCCACGCCGCCACTGCACCAGCAAACCGGCCTGACGAAAATCGCGGGCACCAAAGGCTTCGTCGACCCGGTCACCTTGCTGCCCAAAAAAGGCGCACAGGGCGCGGCCATGACAGCCGTTCCGGCGTCACAAGCCCGCTGACCGCCACCCGACCAAGGGCCCCGTGCCTTGGTGTATCGTTCGCGCCTTGCCCCGCTTGCGCCGCCGATGAAATCCCGCCCCCCCGTTCCGTTCCTGCCCTTGCCTGCCGCCGAATGCGCTGCGCGCGCGCAAGGTCAGGCCCCTTCCGTGCGACGGCGCCTGGCAGCATTCCTGTATGAAGGCATGCTGCTGTTCGGCGTGCTGTTTGTCAGCGGGATGATCTTCGGGCCTTTGATGAACCAGCGCCATGCCCTGGTGCACCGGTCCGGCCTGATGGCCACCGCCTTCCTGGTCATGGCCCTGTATTTCATCTGGTTCTGGACGCATGGTGGCCAGACACTGGCCATGAGGGCCTGGCACCTGCGCGTCGTGTCCTTCGATGGCAGCACGCTGGGCCCCCGCCAGGCATTGATGCGGTACGTCGCGGCCTGGCTTTGGTTCATGCCGATCTTCGTGGGGGCCTGGCTCCTGGGCTGGCACCAATCCAAATGGGTGTACGGCGCCATCCTGGGCTGGATCGCGGTGTACGCACTGCTGAGCTGGCTGCACCCCCAACGCCAGTTCCTGCACGATGTCTTGTGCAAGACACGCCTCATCGACACCCGAACCTGAGTTTTTTTCCATGGCCGATTTTTCAGTGTGCGTTTATTGCGGATCCCGCATGGGCACCGACCCAGCCCACGAAGCCGCTGCCCGGGAAGTGGGCCGCCAGATCGGGCTGCGAGGCTGGCAACTGGTGTACGGCGGTGGCAGCACGGGGCTGATGGGCGCCGTGGCCGATGCCGCGCTGGCCCACGGTGGCTCGGTGATCGGCGTGATCCCTCAGCGGCTGGTGCAGCGGGAACTGGGGCACCCCGGCGTCACCGACCTGCAGGTGGTCGACACCATGCACGAGCGCAAGCACCTCATGGCCATGCAGTCCGACGCCTTCGTGGCCATCGCGGGGGGCATCGGCACCATGGAAGAACTCTTCGAGGTGTGGACCTGGCGCCAGCTCGGCTACCACCACAAACCCGTGGGCCTGCTGAACACTTCAGGCTACTACGACGACCTGCTGCGCTTCATCGGCCGCAGCCGCGAAGGTGGCTTCCTGTGGCCCGATGTGCAGGAACTGCTGCTGGTCGAAACGCAGGTTGGCGAACTGCTCGATCGCCTGCACGCCGACGCCTCGCGGCTGAAAGCACAGGCCGCGCAAACAGAAACGCCGCCGGGCGCGAATGGTGTCGGCCCAGGCGGCGTCTCGCCTGACATTTGAGGTCGAACAACGTGGCCGCCATGCGGGCGGCCTGACGTCAGACGGCGGCTTCGTCGGTTTCGCCGGTGCGGATGCGAACCACTTGCTCGACGGCGGTCACGAAGATCTTGCCGTCGCCGATCTTGCCGGTCTTGGCAGCCTTGACGATGGCCTCGATGCAGCGGTCCACGTCGGTGGTCTTGACGACGACTTCGATCTTGACCTTGGGCAGGAAGTCGACGACGTATTCGGCGCCACGGTAGAGCTCGGTGTGGCCCTTCTGGCGGCCAAAGCCCTTGACCTCGGTGACCGTCAGGCCGGTGACACCCACTTCAGCCAGCGCTTCGCGGACTTCTTCGAGCTTGAAAGGTTTGATGACGGCGGTGATTTGTTTCATGGAATGCTCCGGGAAGATCTGCGAAAGGATAGTGACAATTTAAGCACGTTCGCTGGATTATTCGTCAGGCGCGGAATTTGGAGGTTATGGGATAACGCCAATCCCTGCCAAAAGCACGGTGTGTGATGCGCACCCCCACCGGAGCCTGGCGACGCTTGTATTCATTGACCTTGATGAGGCGCGTGACCAGGTCCACATCGGCGCGTGCAAATCCTGCCGCGACGATGTCCTCGATGGACTGGTCGAGCTCCATGTAGCGCTCCAGGATGGCATCGAGCACCTCGTAAGGCGGCAGGCTGTCCTGGTCGGTCTGGTCCGGGCGCAGCTCGGCCGAAGGCGGCCGCGTGATGATGCGATCGGGGATGGGTTCCACCTGGCCGGCGGCCACGGCCTGCTCATTGCGCCAGCGCGACAGCTTGTAGACCAGGGTCTTGGCCAGGTCCTTGATGACGGCAAAGCCCCCCGCCATGTCGCCGTACAAAGTGCAATAGCCCGTGGCCAGTTCGCTCTTGTTGCCCGTGGTGAGCACGATGGCGCCCATTTTGTTGGACAAGGCCATGAGCAAGGTGCCGCGAATGCGGGCCTGGATGTTTTCCTCGGTGGTGTCCTCGGCCCGGCCCACGAAGAGCGGTGCCAGCGAGGCCTTGAAATCGCCGAACATGGGCGCGATGGCGATCTCGTCGTGGCGCACGTTCAAGCGGTCGGCCATGTCCTTGGCGTCGATCCAGGAGATGTCGGCCGTGTAGGGCGATGGCATCATCACCGTGCGGACCTTGTCGGTGCCCAGGGCATCGACCGCGATGGCCAGGACCAGGGCGGAATCGATGCCCCCCGACAGGCCGATGATGGCGCCGGGGAAACCATTCTTGCCGATGTAGTCGCGCACACCACAGACCAGCGCCGCCCAGATCTCGGCTTCGAACGACAAGGGATCGTCCACCGAACCGTGCAGCGCGCCATCGGGGTGCAGGGTGGCCAGCAGGGTGGCGGCCTGAAAGCTCGGGGCACGGGCGCGGATCTGGCCCTGGGCATCGACGGCGAAAGAAGCGCCATCGAACACGACCTCGTCCTGCCCCCCCACCTGGTGGGCATAGAACAAGGGCAGGCCCGTCTGGCGCGCGCGCTGGAGCATGCTGGTTTCGCGTTCGGCACGCTTGCCAGCATGGAAGGGCGAGGCGTTCAGCACCACCAAGGCTTGCGCGCCCAGGGCCTTGGCCGATGCAGCCGGCTCGTCGAACCAGGCGTCCTCGCAAATCAGCAGGCCGACGCGCCATCCAGCGACGTCGATCACCACGGCGCCGAGTTCAGCCTCACGGCCACTGACGAAATAGCGGCGCTCGTCGAAGACCTGGTAATTGGGCAACTCGCGCTTGGCATAGGTGGCCGTCACCTGGCCGCCATTCAAAACCGACGCCGCGTTCAGCAAGCGAGGGGCTGACACGGAGCGCGTGCGCAGTTCTTCGGACTGGCCCAGGCGTGGATGGCCCAGCACCAGGTGCAGGTCGGGCAGGTGGGCCAGGGCCTTGGCGATGTCCAGCACCGCCGCATCGCATGCCGCCAGGAAAGCCGGCCGCATCAGCAGGTCTTCGGGTGGGTAGCCGCACAAGGCCAACTCGGGGGTGACCACGAGCCGGGCACCGTCGGTGTAGGCTTGCTGGCTGCTGTCGATGATCTGGCGGGCGTTGCCGGCCAGGTCACCCACCGTGGGGTTGATTTGAAGCAAGGCCACCGACAAAGGCGCGGTGGCGGACACTGGCGAGGCAAGGGACACAGCAGAACTCATGATCAAGACAAGAACCCATGATGGCGCGGCAGGTGCGCGCAAGTCAGCATGGTAGCCGCCCGGCCCCGGGACT
>NZ_JBOHHL010000032.1:0-54514 GCF_050725395.1 Aquabacterium sp.
GCCCCGATCAGCCAGGCAGCGCCGCACAGCTCGAAACACCAGGCTCCCCAACAGGCATGCCGACCTTGCCCAAGGTCGACCGCCCATCCAAGCCTGACAGCCTGGCCGCCCAAGACATCGCGCAAGCTTACGCACGCTCGCCGCAAGTGGCCGATGCCCGATTCAAAGGCCAGAGGTTGAGCTTGCAAGGGGTGGTCGATCAGACCGAAGGCGGCCAAGGGCAGACACTGCTCATCACCTTGGGTGCCAGCCAGGACCACGCAGGCCTGCGGGCCGTGGTGGACATGGGCGCCCAGGTCAGCAACACGCCTCAACCCCGGGTTGGCCAGCTGGTGCGCATGGACTGCCTGAACCAAGGCCTGCTCATGGGCGAACCCGTGCTGGGCGACTGTCGCCTTCAGCCGATGTAAAAAAACCGCCGGCGTCACCACCGGCGGTCAAAGAATGCCTCAGGCATCCCAGAGGAAAAACCAGTTCAGCCAGCCCCTCACAGGGTCAGCAGGTACTGGACGAGGTTGGCCACTTCGCCGCCCGACTTGGCACACCAGGGGTGCGGCGAAGCGGGGAGGCCGATCGGGCCGGAGGCGCCGATCTCAGGGCCGAATTCACGGCGCATCTTCTGGTAGTCCCAGTAGTAGTGCGCCTCGTCACCGGGCACGGTCACGAAGTACTTGTGACGCTCGACGAACAGGTTGCGTGCATCCGAAGTGGTGTCGAAGATGTTCTTCTTTTTGGCCTTGTAGACGCGGAAAACATCGCCCTTGCGGTTCAGGTCGGGGAAGACCGAGGGCTGGTCGGCCGTGCCCAGCGCGGGGCGCACCGGCGCGTGCAAGGTGTAGTACTGCTTGTAGAGCGCACTGCCTTCGCTGCAACGGTCGGGGTTCACCAAGTCTTCCAGGTTGCGCACGTGGCCATCGGTCAGCAGACCGCGCGACGACACCCAGTAAAGATTGCGCAGGAAAGTGGCGCGGATGGACTGCTGCTTCTGCTGGAAGTCCGACGGCGCGAAGAAGCGCCCCACTTCTTTCAGCGACACCATCTTCTCGTTGGTGTTGGCGCCCAGCTTGTCCCCGTGGCACGAAGCGCAAGCCTGCGTGAAGCTGGCCTTGCCCGCGTTCACCGCGCTCACCACGGCCGGGTAGTTCTGCCAGCCCTTCTGCACAAAGGTGCCTTCCGTGGTCGACGTGCTGCCCGTCTGCGCCAGCTTGCCGTTGGACTTGAGCCAGCGGTAGAAGCCGATGTTGCGCAGGTCGTCATCGTCCTGGTCCAGCACCGACATGTAGGCGGTCAGGGCCTTGAGCGACTTCTGGTCCATCGCGCCCATGGCACCTTCCGGCTCCTGCGCGTGGATGTACGAGCCTTCGAAGCCCACGTAGGACTCGGTGTGCGACAGCGAGCGGCGGATCGGCAAGTGGTTGGTCACATTGGGGATGACCATCGGCGAGAAGATGTAGTCGTTGTCGTAGAGCGTGCCCTCACCCGCCGTGCGCGTCATGGTCGATTCAGTGGCGCCGCCCGGGATCAGGTACAGCATGGCCGTCTTGTCGACCTTCTTCTTGCCCGATGCCCAGCTGGGGCCCGGCTCGTCGCCCACGACGTAGGTGAACGTCGCGGTGGTGTCCGTGGTCTTGTCCCCCAGCACCGTCCAGCGCTGCGTCCAACCGGGGTTGGGCAGGCCCGGGAAGACCTTGGTGATGTTGGCGCTGCCCTTGCTGTAGCTGATCTGGTAGCCGTGGCACGACGCGCAGTTGAAACCGATCCATTTGCCACGCCCCAGCAAGGGGTGCGAGGACTCGGCATAGCGGTAGCCCACCCAACCGCTGTTGCTGGTCTTGCCAGCGGTCAGCTGCTGGTCCACCAGCAGGAAGCCAGGGATGGGGCTTTCTTGTGGGTAGGGATCGAAGCTGACGTCGTCGATGGCCTCGCTGGGCACCTGGCCCGCCACGGTCTTGTAGGCACCGAAGAGCACGGCCGGATCAGCCACCTTGCGGGTGTAGGGGTCGATGGCCTTGCCACCGAAGATCTTGTCCCAGTCCAGGCTCTTGAACTTGTGCGCCACGCCCAGGCCATAGTCGTAGGACCAGAAGATCTGACGGCCCAACTTGACCATCTCGGCGAAGCTGGCGTTGTTCACACTGACGTTGATGGGCGCGATGGCCTTGGTGTCGTCCGACAGCAGCGAAACGATGTCGCAATTCGGATTGGCCGGCGCCTCCAGGCGCGACTGCTGCACGTCGATGATGTTGTGTGGCTCGCCAGGCTTGCGCAGCGAAGTCAGGTAGCCGGTGCGCTTTTGCACCTGCAGCTTCAAGGGGCCCTTGCTGGCATGCGCCGGCACGCGGAACTCGACCTTGGTGTCGGACCAGCTGAGCACGTCCTTGGGCCAGCTGCTGGTGACCTTGCCGGTTTCGTAGTTGGCGCTGGCCAGGATGTCGAGCTTCTGCTCGTACATGACCAGGTCGGTCTCGAGCACGCGGCTGTTGCCGACCATGATCTTGCTGAAATCGATGTCGGTGCCGGCACCAAAGCCACTGCCGATCAGCGTGACGGTGTCACCGGGCTTGAGCGCGGGGGCGGTGGTGCTGCCCGCCGTCCAGACCAAGGCGCCATTGACCAGCATCTGCTGCGCCACCGGCTGTGCGAAGTTTTGAGCGGAGGCGGCGCGCTGCTGCTCGCGTGCGGCGTTGAAGCTGCACACCAGCTCCTGGTCAGGGAACTTGGGGGCGGCCTGGCAAAGCGGCACGCAGGCAGCCAGGGCCATCAGCCCCAGCGTGGGCGCCACCCTGTGATATGTGTTGGCCATGAGATACCCCCGGTTCAGTGTTCGACATTGAAGATGTGCGCATGGTCGCGGACCGCTCACTTCAACGTTGTCGGATGACCGACAAACCAGGGATAGACCTAGGTCGGCGCGGGAAACGCCGACCTGTGAGCCCTCAGGCCTGGGCCCGACGGCGGGCCACCGCGGCGCTCACGCCCAAAAGGCCCATGCCGAACAAGGCGTAGCTTGAAGGCTCGGGAACCGCCGGGGCCGTGAAGGACACGGCGCCCCAGTTCGAATCACGCCAGAGGCGGTTCAAGGGGTCATTGGGATTGGTGGCCAGTGCGGCCAGGCCCAGGTTGCTCAAGATGAGCTCGCCAGCGGCGCCGTTCAAGCGCAAGCCGCCAGCCAGATTGCCGCTGGCCGTGGGACGAGGCACGCCGTCCGGGCCATTGCTGAACACGATGCGGCCCTCGGTGCCACCGACGATGCCGACCTGGGTCGCCGTGAAGAGGGCGGTCCGACCAAGGTTGGTGGCCGCGCCGCCACCGGCGGTGGCGGCGAAGACGTTGGCATAGACGGTGGATTGGTTCAGGTCCAGCTCAAAACCCGTGAGGTAAACGGAATACTGCGCTTCCACATTGCCGTTTTCATCGACGAGAGAACGGCGCAGCCGCAGGAATGAATCTGGGGACGCCAGCGAACTGACATGGTCACCCGAGGTGGTCACGGAGGAGAACGTCAGGTTCAGCGAACCGGCCGCGTAAGACCCCGCGTTGGCATTGCCCCCCGTGGACACCCCCGAGACGGCAGGAATGATGTTCGGGGTGGCCAGGGCAACGCCAGAAGACTTCAAGGCATTCAGGGCATCGTTGGAAAACGCCAAGGTGCCCGAGCCTGAGGTGAGCGTGGGTGGAAAAGGAATGAACTGAGCCTGGGCGGCATTGGCCGCCACGAATGCCGCCACGGCCAATGAATGTTTGAATGCAGTTTTCATGCGAATCTCTCCCTGATATTGATGAAGTGTCCAGCACGCATTGGCGCGGGACACTTCCATCTTAAAGAGATCGCGGCCCCCGCCAAACAGTCGTTACAGCCGCTTGACAAGTGTTGCAATTGCCTGGATGGCGATCAGGCCCTGGCCCGGCGGCGGGTCATTGCGCCGACGCCCAGGAGCCCGATGCCGAACATGGCATAGGTCGAAGCCTCCGGCACGGGCGAGGTCGTGAAGCCAAAAGTGCCCCAGTTGACACTGCGCCACAGCCCCGCCACCGGGTCATTGGCGTCGGTCGACAAACCCAGGTTGCCCAGGATGGTGTCCGCCGTGCTGGTGTTCATCCGCAATTGGCCCGCGAAGTTCCCGCTGGCGTGGGCACGGAGCGATCCCGGATAGTCGGGGTCCGAGACATAGGTGATCTGGCCTTGCGTTCCACCCACGAGGCCCACCTGGGTGGCCTGGAAGATGGCCTGCCGGCCCAAGTCGGTGACCAAGGGCGCGTCGAGGCCGTTGCGAACGGAGGACGACAACTTCGCGTAGATCGTGGCGCTGACCAGGTCCACCTCGACATCCTGCATGGACACCACATAGCGGGTCAGGCTGTCAGGGTTGTCCTCATCGACGACCGTCCGCCTGAATTCGACGAGGGAGTTGAGCGATTGAGTGGCCACCGCGGCGCGTTGGTCGTCCGAGATGGTGAACGACCCCAGGGCCAAGTCCAGTTGTCGCGTGCCGCTGGCATACGAGGCGCGGTTGTCCGTGGCCGGCAAGCCGGGCAGGGTCGCCGGTGTGCGGATGCTGACGCCTCCCGAGCCCAGCGACATCGATCCATTGTCCGAGAAGGCCAATTGAGCCGATCCGTTCGTCAGGACCGGTGGAAAGTCGCCGAAGGCGGCATGCGCCATGCTGCCCGCGAGCAGGGTGGTGACCGCGAGCAAATGTTTGACCGGTTTGTTCATGTGATGTCCTCCACTGGATTGTTGAATGAGGCCCATTTTTCGGGCCGCGTCCATTTTAGGAAAGAAGCAACATCACCAAAGCCGGGTTAGCCCCCAGCTTGACGCGACGGCCCGATCTGACCCAGCAGCGCCTTGTCCGCACTCGACAACCCCGCCACCGCGATCAGCTCGCCAAGGTTCAGCACCTCGATGCGGCCATACGCCACCTGCACCACGCCCTTGTCCTGCAGGCTCTGCAGGATCTGGTTGGTGGTCTGGCGCGACAAGCCCAGCATCATGCCCAGCTGCGACTGGCTGATGGGCAGCACGCAGGCGCCCGCCTTGACCGAGGCATGGGCCAGCATCACCAGGCGGCGCATCAGGCGGAGGTCGGCCGGCAACAGGGCCAGGTCCTCCATGCCGATGAAAGCGAAGCGCACCTTGAGCGACATCAGCACGCCGAAGTCGCGCCAGTAGACGGGACAGCGCGCCAGCAGTTCGTTCAGCGGCCCCATGGGCACGTGCAGCAGGCGCGTGGCGGTGTCGGCCACGGCGTTGTGCGTGCGCGGCAGGTGGTCGAACAGGGCGATTTCGCCCAGCCACATCGGGGGCTCGACCAACGACAGGATGGCTTCCTTGCCCGCCTCGGTCACGCCCGAGATGCGCAGGTTGCCTTCCAGCACGGCGTAGATGCCATCGGCGGCATCGCCCCGGAAAAACAGGTGTTCGCCGGTTTTCAGGCGCCGTGGCGTGGCCAGGGTCAGCAGGTCGTTTTCAAGGCCCGAGGACAGGCTGCCGAACCAGGCATCCGTGCGAAGCTGTGCCCGCAACTCGGGCGTGACCCAGGATGCCGCGTTCACAGTTGACCGTAGGAATGCAGGCCGGACAGGAACATGTTCACCCCGAGGAAGGCGAAGGATGTCACCAGCAGGCCACCCAGGGCCCACCAGGCCGCGAAAACACCGCGCAGGCCTTTCATGAGGCGCATGTGCAGCCAGGCCGCGTAGTTCAGCCACACGATCAGGGCCCAGGTTTCTTTCGGGTCCCAGCTCCAGTAACCGCCCCAGGCCTCGGCCGCCCAGAAGGCCCCCAGGATGGTGGCGATGGTGAAGAAGGCGAAGCCCACCGCGATGGCCTTGTACATGACGTCGTCGAGCACGGCGAAGTCCGGCAGCTGCGAAGCCAGCTTGCGGCGCATGCTGAGGATGCCGGCCACGATGACGGCGGCGATGCCGAAGTACACGGCCCAGTAGCTGCTCGTGGCCTGTTCAGCACTCGGCTTGCCGCTGCGAAACACAAAGGGTTCGAAGCACAGCGCCACGCCGATCACCCACAAGGGCGCGAGCTTCCACCAGCGGGTCTCGGTGGCGTGGGTCTTGATGAGGTAGGCGAAGGCCACCATGGCCGACATCGCGAAGGTGCCGTAGCCGATGAAGTTGGCCGGCACGTGCAGCTTCATCCACCAGCTTTGCAAGGCCGGCACCAGCGGTTGGATCTCGCTGGCGCCGCGCTCCAGCGCGTACCACAGCAGGAAGCCCACGGCCGCGCTGACCACCAGCATCACGAAGGCGCCCAGGCCCATCAGCGACTGGCCCGCCTTGGCAAAACGGTCTTCGTAGTACAGCCAGAAAGTGGTGGTCATCCACGAGAACAGCACGAACACCTCGTAGAGGTTGCTGACCGGGATGTGGCCGATGTCGGGGGCAATCTGGTGGCTTTCGAACCAGCGCACGAGGGTGCCGACCAAGGCCATGAAGACGCCGGCCCAGGCGATGCGCGAACCCAGGCGCGCCCCCGTGACGCTCTTGCTGAACACCCCGATCCAGTAGAAGACGGTGCTCATGAAAAAGAGCACGCTCATCCACAAGATGGCGCTCTGGCTGGACAGGAAGTACTTCAGCCAGAACACCTTGTCGGCCTGCGCCAGGTCGGCGCCGTAATCATCGGTGGCGCGCATGTACAGGCCCATCGCGCCCCAGGTCACCAGCCCGGTCGCCAGCAGCAGCACACGGACCGGGCCCCAGAACCAGCCCAGCGCGATGATGGCGGGCAAGGCCCCGGCCAGGATGGCCCGTTCGTAGATGTCCATCGAGGCCCCGTGCGACTGGAAAGCCCAGCCCCCCAAGGCCAGCACGGTGACCGCGAAGGCCCAGTCGAAAAGGGACCTGTGCAGGCCACGCGGCCCGGGCAGGGAATGGGTCGAGGAGGTCGTCATGGGGGACTCACACTTCTTTCAAATCAGGCGCTGGGGCTGGCGCCAGCAGGGCGGCTCGAACCTGCTCGAATTCGGCGTCGGTGTCCAGCGTCTGCCGGGTGGACGACAAGGCCATCCTGACCTGCGTGCCCTGGGCACCGTCGCCGTGCAGCCAGACCCACAAGCGTCGCTCGCGAATGTAGAGCATGGCGAAGACGCCGACAATCAGCAAAACACACCCCAGGTAAACCACGTTGCGACCCGGGGTGCGCGTGACCTGGAAGACGCTGGCCTGGCGTTGCTCGAAGCCTTCCAGCATCAGCACGACCGGCACGGGGTACAAGGCCGCGTCGGACAGGGACAGCACCGACTGCGTCATGAAAGCCTGGGCAGAATCCGTGTCCATGGACAAGGGTGCCAGCCCGGCCCGCTCGCGGCTCAGGTTCATCAGCTCGGACAGGGCGCCATTGAGGATGCGCACCAGGGTTTCCGACGTGCGTTCGCGCTCACGCTCGGGCACCACCTTTTCGATGAAATCCGACAAGGCCTGAAGGCCGCCAGCGGACGTCGTGGGCACGGGCTCGCCAGGCTCGCCGGGGGTCACGATCACCCCCGCGAACAAATCCAGGGCCCGCTGTGCCGACATGCCCAACTGCTGGACCAACTCGGGCCGGTTGGGCGGGGCGCCCTTGGCGGCGAAGCGCTGCACGGCCTCGCGGCGCATGCCCTCATCGTTCAAGGCCCGGCGCAAGCGCAGCCAACCGTTCATGCTGCCCTGCTCATCGGCCGGGATGCGCAGGAAGCGGAAGTTCTCGGCCGGGGTGTCGCGCACGCCCAGCAGGAACGTCGGCCGGCCCTGCAGGTTCACCGGCACCATGTAGTTCTGGTATTCACGCGCCTGGCCGGCCGAGTCGCGCAGCTTGTAGGTGACCGACGGGCCCACGTTGACCAATTTCTTGTCGCCCGGAGGCTTGGCGCCCGAACCCAGGTGTTTGCTCAGGTCGGCCAGGTTCACACCGCGCACATCGGTTTTGTCCTCGCCCGCGCCTTGGGCATCCGACAGGTTCTCGACGTTGATCACGCGCAGGCCGGTGATCTCCACCCTGACCTGGCCCCGGGCATCGGCCGCCAGGGGCAAGGGGTTGCCATTGACCTCGCCCTGGATCAGGGGCGCGTCTTCGCCCAGCCCCTGTCCGTTCAGGAACACGGGCTTGAGGCTGACCTGCGATCCGCCATCCTCAAAGCTGGACTGGAAGATGGTCACGCCGTCGTAGACCACGGGATGGTTGACCTCGACCGTGGCCGCCTTGGTGGTGTTGGTGCGCGGATCGTGGATCACGATGTCGCTGGCGAAACGCTTGGGCATGCCCGTGGCGTAGTAGTCGACGTTGAACTTCTTGAGCTCGACCTCGAAGGGCAAGGGCTGCAGCAGCATGCCCTTGTCCAGGTTGAGCACCGCCGAGCTGGAGCGCTGGCCCTCGGCCACGAACAGTTGCGCGCGGTAGGCCGGGTTGTCCACGCTCAGGCGGCTCTGCTCGGTGATGGCGCCGCCCCGGAACGGCTGCAGGCCTTGCGCCCAGGCCTGGACCTTCACGATCAGATCACCATCGAACAGCCCCCCCAGGCAGACCAGCACGATGGCCGAGTGCGCCGCGATGTAGCCCAGCTTGTTGACCGCCCCCAGCCGCGCCGCGATCATCACGCCCGCCTCGCGACCCACGCCGCCCGTGCGCACCTGGCTTTTGATGGACCAGCCCGCGCTGGACAGCAGTTGCTGCACGCGGTTTTGCGCCTGGTCCAGCGGCTGGTAAATCACGCCCTCGGCGCGGTGGTGGAAGGCGTTCAGGGCTTGCTCGCGGATGCCTTCCTTGTGGTTGCGGAAATCCACGAGGATGCGCGGCGCATTGCGCGCGATGCACAAGCTGGTCGAGGTGACCAGGAAGGCCAGGATCAGCATGAACCAGGGTGTGCTGTAGATGCGGTACAGGCCCAGGGCACCATAAACCTCGGCCCAGAAAGGCCCGAACTGCTCCACATAGTTGTTGGAGGGCTCGCCTTGGCGCACCACCGTGCCAATGGCCGACGCCACGCAGATCACCGTGAGCAGGGAGATCGCGAAGCGCATGGACGACAGCAGCTCCAGCAGATCGCCCTTGAGGGAACGCGCAGGCATCGGGGTGGGATCGGCGAGGGAGCTCATGGTCAACAGCGACTTCCGGGAAACATCGGCGCGCGGACTATAGCCACGCCACTGACGATCGCATGGTCGGGCAGGCGACCATGCAAGGGATTACCAGGCACAAAAAAGGCGGTTGCCATGGCCCCGCCTTTGATGGTGGCCCTTGCGGGCAAGGGCCGAGACCGGGACCCAGCCCGGCCCGCGCCGAGGCTCAACGCAAACCGGCGATGTAGTCGGACAAGGCGTCGATTTCCTTGTCGCTCAGGTTGGCCGCGATGGCGGCCATGGAGGCGTTGTTGACGCGGTCGCCCTGGCGGAAGGCCGTCAGTTGCGCCTTGACGTAGTCGGCGTGCTGGCCACCCAGGCGAGGATATTGCGCCGGGATGCCCGAGCCAGCCGGGCCATGGCAGGCCGCACAGGCCGGCACCGTTTTCTTGGCGATGCCACCACGGTAGATTTTTTCGCCCAGGGACACGGTGTCCTTGTTCTTCGCGAAGCCGTCCTTGGCCTTCTTGGTGGCGTAGAAGGCGGACACGTTGCGGATGTCCTCGGGCGTCAAGGGTGCCGCCATGCCGTTCATCACGGCGTTCTTGCGCTGACCACTTTTGAATTCGTTCAGCTGCTTGGCCAGGTACTGCGGGTGCTGACCCTGCAGGATGGGGTAGGTGGCCGCCCCCCGCGACCCATCGGCCGTGTGGCAGGCCGCGCACACCGCGGTGGCCTTGGCCTCACCGGCGGCCAGGTCGGGCTTGGCGGGCGGTTTGGCGGCAGATCCATGGGCCACACCCGTCAGGGTCAAGACCATCGTGGCAAGGGCAATCAGTGTGGAAAGACGCTTCATGACGATGAGTGGGGTTGGGCTGGAAACCCATTGATTTTACAATGGCTGATGACCGAACCTACGATTTCCCCGAAAGACGCCCTCGCCTGGACCCACACGGCTCGGTTTTTAACAACAGCCGCCAAATTGGAGCAACTTCCGCCCTCGGAGTTACCCGAGGTTGCCTTCGTGGGCCGGTCCAATGCCGGCAAATCCACCGCCATCAACACGCTGGCGCAACAGCGGCAGTTGGCGTTTGCCTCCAAAACGCCAGGGCGCACCCAGCACATCAACCTCTTCCAGGTCGGCCCCAAGGCCGCGCCCAACCTGCACTGGGCCGACTTGCCTGGCTACGGCTACGCGGCGGTCGACCGCACCGCCAAGCTGCGCTGGCAGGAAGTCATGGCCCAGTACCTGGCCGTGCGCCGCAACCTGACCGGGGTGGTGCACATGGTCGACTCGCGCCACGGCTTCACCGAGCTCGACCGCAACCTGCTCGAATTCGTCGGCCCCCGCGTGCGCATGGGCGAGGTCAAGCTGCTGGTGCTGCTGACCAAGGCCGACAAGCTCAACCGCAAGGAGGCCGACGCCGCCCTGCGTGAGGCCAAAGAAGTGCTGAGCGCCTTGAAGACCGAGGCCTCCAACATGAACATCATGCTGTTCTCGTCGGTCAAGAAAACCGGCGTGGGCGAAGCGGCGGTGATGCTGCGCGGCTGGGCCTCGACCGAAGAAGTGGCGCTGCGCGAAGCCGAACTGGCCGCAGCCCGCGCCGCCGAAAAGGCCGAACAAGACGCCTTGCTGGGCGACGACAAGCCGGCTCGGCGGCGCTGAACGTCGCGCCGCGCCGATCGCCCCCTCAGGCCCCGGTCAGGCGCGTCAGCGCTTCGCGGTACTTGGCCGCCGTGTGCTCGATCACGTCCTGTGGCAAGGCGGGCGATGGTGCGGTCTTGTCCCAGGGCTGGCCATTGACCTGGGCTTGCTCCAGCCAGTCGCGCAGGAACTGCTTGTCGTAGCTGGGCGGGTTGGCACCGGCGTTGAAGGCGGCGTCGTAGCCCTCCTGCGGCCAGAAGCGCGACGAGTCGGGCGTCAGCACTTCGTCCATCAAGGTCAGCGTGCCTTGCTCGTCCAGGCCAAACTCGAATTTCGTGTCCGCGATGATGATGCCCTTGGTCAGGGCGTAGTCGGCCGCGGCCTGGTACAGCTGGATCGACACCTCGCGCACGCGCTCGGCCAGGTCCTGCCCGATGATGGCGACCATCTTGTCGAAGCTGATGTTCTCGTCGTGGTCGCCCACGTCGGCCTTGGTGGCGGGCGTGAAGATCGGCTCGGGCAGCTTGCTGGCGTTTTTCAGGCCGGCGGGCAATTTCACGCCGCAGACCTCGCCGTTGTGCTGGTATTCCTTCCAGCCGCTGCCGGCCAGGTAGCCGCGCACGACGGCCTCGACGGGCAGGGGCTTGAGCTTCTTGACCAGCATCGAGCGGCCTTCGACCTGCGCGCGCTCCGCGGCGGACACGACGCTGACGGGTTCGTCGCCTGTCAGGTGGTTGGGCACCACGTCCTTCAGCAACTCGAACCAGAACAGGGCCATTTGGGTGAGCAAGGCGCCCTTGCCGGGAATGGGCTCGCCCATGATGACGTCGAAGGCGCTGATGCGGTCGGACGCCACCATGAGGATCCGGTCGCTGCCCACCGAGTAGTTGTCGCGCACCTTGCCACGGGCAAGCAGGGGCAGGGATTGCAGGGCGGAAGTGTGCAGGGCGGAGGTCATCAAAGGTCGGCTTTCATCTTCATCAACAACGGCTGGCGCCGCTCGCGGCCCAGCCCGCCATTGTGCCTCGCCTCGTCAGGCCAGGGTCTGGTCAGTCCAGGGTTAACTGCACGCCGGTCACCACCAGGGTGTCGGTCTTCTTGATGCCGACGCCGGGGTCCCCGTTGTAGCGCATGCTGGCGTTGACCGACAGCTTGAGTTTGGCGGTCATGGCCACGGCCAGGCCGGCCTTCCACTCGGCACGCAAGCCGCTGCCATCCAACGCCGGGGACAAGGCCAATTGCTGCTTGAAGGTGGTGTTGTCGGTCAGGCGGTGGCTGGAATTCTCGCCCAGCAGCAGTTCGACCCGGTCCAGGGTTTCGCGGTTCTGGTCGTTCACCACCTTGGGCTGGGTGTAGCGGTCGCGCGCGTAGCCCAGGCCGGCGGTGACGTCGAAGATGGTCTGCGGCGTTTCGATGACGTGGTAGCCCGCGCCGCCACCGGCGGTGACGCGCAGGTCAAGGTTGGCGGGGCGGTCACGCAGGCCGCCCACCTGGCCGAACAAGAACACCAGCGGCGTGACGTTGTGGTCGTAGCGGCTGTCCGCCGCCACTTGCTCGGCGGTGGTGCCCTTGGCGTCCTTGGCGTAGAGCAGGCGGCCGTTCACCGTCCACTTGCCATGGGCGCTGATGCGCGCGCCATCGGCGTTGAACGTGGCGCTGGACGCCTCGGTGTTGCCCGAGGACACGCTGGCCCCCAGGCCCAGCTCCCAACGCCAGTGGTCCAGCTTCACGTTGGGAGGCGGTGGGGCGGCTGGCGCCGCGGGCGCCAGCACGGCTTGCGCCAAGGCCACATGGCTGGCCAGGGCCAGGGCGGTCAAAACCATCGCGCGCTGCTGAAACTTCGGCATGTCAAACCTCCCCTGCCCCCGCGGCCTTGGGCACCGCGACTTTCCTGCCCTGGTCGGCCTTGCGGTCGGCCGCCACTTTCTGCGCCGTGGGGCGCGCTTCAATCAACTTGACGTAGGGCTTCCAGTCGATGCCGGCCGCCACCACCAGGTCTTCTCCGTAGACGATCTTGCTGGCCAGGCCGGCCAGGGGCAGGTGCGTGTAGGCAGCGCAGTCAGCGGCCGAGAAGGTGTCGCCCGCCACATAAGGGCCGAACACCGCCAGTTGCCGGAAAGCGGCCAGGTTGTTCACCAGTTGGCCTCTGACCCGGGCGGTGAATTTGTCGGGCAAGGCCTCGCCAAAGAAGGCCTGCGGGTAGAGCTGGCGGGCGCACAGTTCGATGTGCAACTCAAGGAAGGTGTTGATCTCGCGCTGCTTGGCGGCCAACCAGGGATCGGCGGGCACCAAAGGCGGTGTGGGCCAGCGCGCCTCGATGTAGTCGAGGATGACCTGGCTCTCGCACAGGCTGCCCTGTTCAGTTTCCAGGTAGGGCACCTTGCCCAGGGGCGACATCGCCTTGTCGACGGGGTGGCCCGTGGTGGGCACCAGCACTTCTTCGAACGGCACGCCTTTTTCAAGCAGCACCAGCTTGACCTTGTTGTAGTAGTTGGACAGGGAAAAGCCGTGAAGCCTGAGCATTGGGCACACCTCCAAAAAAAAACCGACCCAAGCTTAACGCGTGGGTCGGCTTCACCTCGGAGCCACGCCACAAGGCGCAGCGCGGTCGAGGGGTATCAGGGCGTATCAGCGCCGGGCATCGTCACGCCACCACTTGGGCCAGCTTGCCGCTGGCGTACTGGGCGGCGATGTCCACCAGGCTGACGGCCTTGATCTTGCTGCCCTGGCCTTCGCAGCCGAACTCCATGTAGCGCTGCTTGCAGATCAGCTTGGCGGCTTCGCGGGCAGGC
Source organism: Aquabacterium sp. (assembly GCF_050725395.1). Lineage (GTDB taxonomy): Bacteria > Pseudomonadota > Gammaproteobacteria > Burkholderiales > Burkholderiaceae_C > Aquabacterium. Next base: position 13,492 of record NZ_JBOHHL010000032.1, read on the forward strand.
TTGAGCCATTCGCGGGCATCGAACTTGTCAGGGTTCTCGGCCAGGAACTTGCGCACCGCGCCGGTCATCGCCAGGCGGATGTCGGTGTCGATGTTGATCTTGCGCACGCCGTACTTGATGGCTTCCTGGATTTCCTCGACGGGCACGCCGTAGGTTTCCTTCATCTTGCCGCCGTACTGGTTGATGATGGCCAGCAGGTCGGCAGGCACCGACGAGGAGCCGTGCATCACCAGGTGGGTGTTGGGGATGCGTTTGTGGATTTCCTTGACGCGCGAAATGGCCAGGATGTCGCCCGTGGGCTTGCGGCTGAACTTGTAGGCGCCATGGCTGGTGCCGATGGCGATGGCCAGGGCGTCCAGTTGCGTTTCGCGCACGAAAATCGCGGCTTCCTCGGGGTCGGTCAGCATCTGGCTGTGGTCCAGCTTGCCTTCGGCGCCAATGCCGTCTTCTTCGCCGGCTTCACCGGTTTCCAGGTTGCCCAGGCAGCCCAGTTCGCCCTCGACGGTCACGCCAACCTTGTGGGCCAGTTGCACGACCTTGCGGGTCACCTCGACGTTGTAGGCGAAGTCGGCCGGCGTCTTGCCGTCTTCCTTCAGCGAGCCGTCCATCATCACCGAACCAAAGCCCAGGTCGATCGCGCCCTGGCAGATCGACGGCGATTGGCCGTGGTCCTGGTGCATCACCAAGGGCACGTGAGGGAAGGCTTCGACGGCGGCCTGGATCAGGTGCTTGATGAAGGCTTCACCGGCGTACTTGCGGGCACCTGCGCTGGCCTGCAGGATGACCGGGGCACCGACTTCATCGGCGGCCGACATCACGGCCTGGACCTGTTCCAGGTTGTTGACGTTGAAAGCCGGGATGCCATAGCCGTTTTCGGCGGCATGGTCCAGCAGTTGGCGCATGGAAACGAGTGGCATGTGGAACCCCCTAATGACAAAAAAATGAACGGGCCAAGCCCGCAGGACTGGGGTGGATTCTACTGATGTGCTTGCCCCGGCGCGCCCCCCAGGTGAAGGTCGGCGCGCAAAACATGTTCATGGGATGTTTGACGCGCCGCGAAAGCCAGCCCAAAATATGGGGGGGTATTTTTTACTCGGCGCAACAATTGTCACGAATACTTGTCAGAATGGATCGCTGAAAGCGCAGCCGTGCACTGCGTTTCATATATCCATTGTTCGTGGTGAGCTGTACCGCTATGAACCGCAAGTCCATGCCCAAATCTTTCCTGGAATTGGATCCGGAACTCCGCCAGAAAATCAAGGCGGAACAGTTCCGAATGATGATGGCGATGGCGACGCCAGCCACGGTGGCGGCGACGCTGTTCGCCGTGCTGACGACGCTCTTCTTTCACCACCAGGTGGCCAATTCATTGGTGCACTGGTGGCTGGGCCTGAAAATAGGCATCGCGCTTCCCCGGATTCTTCAACAGGAATGGCACCGGTACCTGGGTGCCCCGGTTTCTCGCCGCTGGCAAAGGGCGGCCCTGCTGCTGATGTTCCTGGATGGTTGCGTCTGGGGCCTGGCCGGCATTTGGCTGACCCCGTCCAATGATTTACTGACCTCGACCCTGATCGGCGTGGGCCTCGCCGGCGTGGCCACCCTGGCCACTTTCACGCTGCACTCCAATTGGATCAACAACGTCGCCTATTGCGTGCCCATGGTGTTGCCGGCGGCGATCGTGTTTTTAAACCGGCACGATCCGCTGAGTTTGTACACCGGCACCGGCCTGCTGGTTTTTCTGGCTTGCCTGCTGTCGGTGGCCCGGCGGGGCCAGAAACACATCGTTGAATTGATCCGGCTGCGCTTCGTGACCGACCGGATTGCCCACGAGCGCGAGAACGCCCTGCTTTTGGCCGAACGCCAAAACGCCATGAAAAGCCAGTTCGTGGCCACCATGAGCCACGAATTGCGCACCCCATTGCACGGCATCCTGGGCCTGACCCGCATGATCCAGACGGCCGACCTGGACCTCGAAAACCGCAAGCGCTTGGGCCTGGTCGAACGCTCGGGCGAACACCTCTTGTCCATCATCAACGACATCCTGGATTTTTCGCGCATCGAGGCCGGTCACCTGTCGGTGGAAAGCCAGCCGTTCGACCTGAGCGATGTGCTGGACGACCTGGTGGCGCTGACCTCGGTCACCGCTTCGGCCAAGGGCTTGAAGCTGGTGACGCAGGTGCAGTTGCCGCGCCCCTGCCACGTGGTGGGCGACGCCGCGCGGGTGCGCCAGATCCTGCTCAATTTGATCGGCAATGCCGTGAAGTTCACGGAACGTGGCCAGATCCGCCTGAGCGCACACCGGGCGGGCCCGACGGCGAACGGCCAGGCCGGGCCCGTGGTGATGCGGGTGTCCGATTCAGGCATTGGCATCGCTCCACAGGACCTGGCCAGCATTTTCGACCCCTTCCACCAGGTGGACAACTCGCTGGGACGGCGCTTTGGCGGCACGGGCCTGGGGTTGACGATTTCGCGCGAAATCAGCCGGGCCATGCACGGCGAGATCACCTGCTCCAGTGTGCAAGGTCAGGGCTCCAGTTTCGAGTTGACGGTGCCCTTGCCCGAGCACCATGCCGAGCAAGCACCTTCGCCTCGGCGTTACGACAGCCCGGCCGCCTCCAGCGCCCCCCTGGACGCAGGCCGCACGCCAGTGGCCTTGCATGGCCACGTTCTGTTGGCCGAGGACAACGAGGTCAATGCCATGGTGGTGGAGGCCTTGCTGCGCCGCCACGGCCTGACCGTGGAGCATGTGCCCGATGGGCTGGAGGTGGTCCACCGCATGTGCGGCAACGAGCCCCGCCCGGACCTGGTGCTGATGGACTGCCAGATGCCCGCCATGGATGGTTTCGAGGCCACGCGGCAGATCCGGGCCGACGAACAGTCACGCGGGCTGGCGCGCACACCGGTGGTGGCCCTGACCGCCAGCGCCCTGGCCGAGGACAGCGAGCGCTGCCTGGGCGCCGGCATGGACGCCCACCTGCCCAAGCCCTTCCGGGAAGACCAGCTGCTGTCCGTCCTGCTGGCTCACCTGCCGCTGGCGGCGCCTTCGCGGTCTTTCATGCCGGCGGCCTGATCGGCCTGACGCGGACGGGCCCAGCCCGAGCTCACAGCCGAGAACACCTGGATGTCCGGGTGGTAGGTTTTGAACATGAAGCCATACAGCGGATGCTGGTTGGCGTGCCATTGCCTTTCCGCCCCATACACATCGAATTTGAGCACGCGGTGTTCGATGCCTCCGGCATGCTTCAAGGGAAACTTTCGGCCATCACCGAATATGTCCACATACCCCAGTGATTCGTAAATCCGATCGAGCGGACGCCGGGCGCCAATCAAAATGATGGGCAATTGCATGGCGCAGCAGTACAGATAACACGCCTTGATCAAGGCCTGGCGCGTGGTGAACTGGTTATAACCAGGCCGGACCGAAAACCTCGTGATCTCCGTCAAAGTCTGTTTTTTCAAATCAGGTGGAATATCCACACTGCCCTCCAGCAACAAGGGCTGGTGGGTATTGCTTTGAAGCCGGGCCGTCCCGATGGCTTCGCCGGTGATTTTGTCCTCGGCCAGGAAAATCACCGTGCCGGGTGATTTGTCCAGGTGGTCCGGTATCAACATGTTTTCGGCCATGTGGGGCAAATGGTGCCCATAGGCGGCCGATCTCAATTCACATACTTTTTGCAGTTGTTCTTCCGTGCGAACCAGTTTCATCACAAAAGGCAGGCTGTTGTTCAACCCACTTTGTTCGCCCAACTCGTCATCGCCAGGAATCCGCGATGGTGCTGCGATTGAATACTGCATGTGTGTGCCTCTAAGGATTTAATACATCTCATCCGATTCGAAGGCTTGGCACCGACCCCCGAAGAGTTTGAAAAATTTTGTCACACCTTGTCTCAATTTGAAATACCAACCCACCCGATTGGGGGGCTTCAAACACGCAAGCACGGGGTTTCGGACGCCGTTTTATTCCGCCGGCTGTGACACTTGCCACGCTTTGTCCGCGAACAGCGTTTCAAGACCGAAATTCAGTGGTTTGAGGGTGTTCAGGTACCGGGGTAAATGTCCGATACCGCCCCATGGTCATCATTTGTCCACCCCTCGGCATCGCTTCACGGGCCCGCCGGTGAAGCTCAAAACGGTTTCCCACAGCATGTTCCTCGGCGTCATCCTGGCGCTGATGGCCAATTTCGCCTTCCTGGTGCTGATCCGTTCCGCATTCGAAACCAGTCCGCAGGTCGCCCTGCAGCGTGAGCGAACCGCCCATGCCCTGGAAAACCTGCGCCTGGAGACCGACCTGCTGCGCCGGCTGGTGCGCTCGTACACGGCCACCGGTGACGTCAACTACTTGCTGACCTATTACGACATCTACGCCATCCGCCAGGGTGAAAAGGGCGCGCCGGCCGAAGGCGACGCCAGCGTTTTCTGGGAAGACGTGATCGCCAAGCGCAAGCCGCATGTCCTGCCCCAACAAGGCCCGCGTCAGACACTGTTGGAGCGCATGAAGGCCCTGAACCTGAGCGCCGACGAACTGGACTGCCTGCAGCGCGTGCTGGACGCCACCGAACGCCTGAAAAAGACCGAGCAGGTCGCCTTCGCCGCCACGCAGGGCCTGTACGACGCCCAGCGCCAGGCCTTCGTCTCGGAGGGCGAGCCCAACCTGGCCTATGCCACCAAGCTGGTCTACGCCAAGTCCTACGAGCAGGACGGCGCCGACCTGACGCGCGCCATCGCCGACCTGATCCAGCGCGCCGACGCCCGCACGGAAGCCGCGGTGCAAGAAGCCTCGGACCGCGTGGCCCGTTTCATCGGCCTGGCCGTGGCGGTGGACTTTCTGCTGTTGCCCGTGATGGCCCTGGCCTTGATGGTGATGCGCCGCCGGGTGCTCGACCCCATCAACGGGCTCAGCCGACAGGCGCGTGCTTTTGCGTCGGGCCACTACGACTTGCGCGGCGACCCGCAATGGCACGCTGTGCGCGAGGTCGCGGTGCTGAGCAGCACCATGGACGCCATGGCCCAGTCCATCCAGGATGACCTCACCGCGCGCGCGCAGGTGCAGGCCGACCTGCGCGCCGCCCGCGACCAGGCGGAATCGGCCACGCGGGCCAAGTCATTGTTCCTGGCCAACATGAGCCACGAGATCCGCACACCGATGAACGCCATCATCGGCATGACTCACCTGGCCTTGCAGACCCCGTTGACGGAACAGCAAAAGGACTACCTGGACAAGGTGCTGTCGGCCTCGCAGATCCTGCTGGGCGTGATCAACGACATCCTCGACTTCTCAAAGATTGAGGCCGGACGGCTTTCGCTGGAAAACGCGCCCTACCGCGTGGAAGAGGTGGTGGGCAACGCCATGATGCTGGTGCGCCAGAAAGCCCAGGAGCGCGAGATCGAGCTGCTGTGCGAGTTCGCCGACCCCGCCCTGCTGGGCGAGGCGGGCGTGGTCCGCGGGGACATGCTGCGCGTCGGACAGATCCTGACCAACCTGCTGTCCAACGCCGTCAAGTTCACACACAGCGGCCACGTGAAGATCCGCGTGAGCCTGGAGGACCGCACAGGCGCCTCGGCCAGTTTGCGCTTCGAGGTCATCGACACCGGCATCGGCATGACGCCCGAGCAACTGGGTCGGCTGTTCCAGGAGTTCACGCAGGCCGACGACAGCACCACGCGCCGCTATGGCGGCACCGGCCTGGGGTTGAGCATCTGCCAACGCCTGAGCACGCTCATGGGCGGCCAGATCTCGGTGGCCAGCCAGCCGGGCTCGGGCTCGGTCTTCACGGTCATGCTGCCCGTCAGCATCGTGGCCAGCGCCGGCAAGGCCTTGCCGGCCGCCGCGCCCAGCCCGATCGAGACCTTGCGCGTCCTGGTGGTGGACGACCAGGGCGAAACATTGGCCTCGGTGGCCGGGCTGCTGCAGGCCATGGGCGTGGGAGTCGATGCGCGCGGCGGCACGATCGCCACGGCCGAGAACGGCACGCAGGCCTTGGACATGGCACATGCTGCGAAGGTGCGAGGCCAGCCTTTCGATGTCGTGCTGCTGGACTGGGTGCTGCCCGACCTGGACGGCGCGGAGGTGACCAGCCGCTTGCGCCAGAGCCACCCCGGCCTGGGCGTGGTGGTCGTGTCGGCCTACGGCTGGGACAGCCTGCAGGCCAATGCCACGCAAGCGGGCGCCGACAGCTTCCTGCCCAAGCCGGTGCTGCCCGATGCCTTGCGCGGCCTGTTCGCGCGGATGACCGGGCTGGCTTCTTCTGATGCGGCCACCTCGGTGCCGGCGGACGCGGTGGTCAGGCTGGATGGCCTGCGCGTGCTGCTGGTGGAGGACAACGCGCTGAACCAGCAACTGGCCATCGAGTTGCTGAGCCGCCGAGGGGCCATCGTCAAATCGCTCGACAACGGCTGTGAAGCGGTCGAACACCTGCGCATGGCCGGCCCCACCGCCTACGACGTGGTGCTGATGGACTTGCACATGCCGGTGATGGACGGCCACGAGGCCACGCGCCAGATCCGCGCCGACGCGCGCTTCCAGGCCCTGCCCATCCTGGCCATGACGGCGCACGCGCTGGACGAGGAGCGCGACCACTGCCTGGCCATCGGCATGCAGGACCACATCAGCAAGCCGCTGGACCCGCGCAAGCTGTACGCCACGCTGGCGTGTTACCACCCGCTGAGCCAGGCCTTGGCCGTGGCCAAGCCTTCGCCCATGGAGGCCGGCGCCGTCGCCACCGCCCGACCATTGCCGCAAGCCCCGGGCCTGGATGCCCAACAGGCCCTCGGCCGCCTGGAAGGTGACCGAGACCTCTACCTCCGCGTGTTGACAGGGTTCACCGACCACCTGGTGGAGGCCGGCCCGGCTTTCGACGCCGCGGCCCGGTCCCGCGACTGGCCCACCCTCGAACGCGAAGCCCACACCCTGCGCGGCTTGGCCGCCACGGTGGGCGCGCACGAGTTGACCCGCCTCTCGGCCGAGTTGGAGCGGACGGTCCAGGCGCAAGACAACGACGGCCTGGCACGCATCAGCCAGACCCTGCAAACGGCGGTCGGCGAACTGCTGGCACGGCTGCGGCCCCAACTGACAACGCCCCGGCACGACCCACCGACCGGATCACCCGCCAAGCCATCGCGCGCCCACACCTTGCCCGAACTGCCACCCGCGCTCACCGAGGCCTTGCTGCGCCTGGTCCAGGACAGCGACAGCGAAGCCATCAGCGTCTGGCGCCAACAGCGCGGCGTGTTCGCCAGCGCGATGCACCCCTTGATGTTCAGCCGCCTGGACACCGCCATCGAAGGCTGCGATTTCGACGCGGCCTTGACCCTGCTCCAAGAAAGACTTGGCCATGCCCTCTCCTGAAGCACGCGCCCACACGCCCACCATCCTGGTCGTGGACGACGCGCCGACCAACCTGACCCTGCTCGCTGGCCTGCTCGACAAGACCTACCGCGTGAAGCTCGCGTCGTCCGGCGCCAAGGCACTGGAACTGGCGCAGCGCTCGCCGCCCGACCTGGTCCTGCTCGACCTGATGATGCCCGGCATGGACGGCTACGAGGTTTGCCAACGCTTGAAGCAGGACGAACGCACGCGCCACATCCCGGTGATCTTCCTGACCGCCATGCAGGAGCCGGAGGACGAAACACGCGGCTTCGAGGTGGGCGGCGCGGACTACATCCACAAGCCCATCATCCCGGCCGTGGTGAAGGCGCGCGTCAAGACACACCTGGAGAACAAGGCCTTCCACGACTACCTGGCCCAGCGCAACGTGGTGCTGCAAAGCAAGCTGGAAACGCAGATGGCGCAGTTGGACCGCCTGCGCGACTCCACCTTGTTCATCATGATTTCATTCGCCGAGTTCCGCGACGAGGACACCGGCAACCACGTCAAGCGCACACAGGAGTACGTGCGCGTGCTGGCCACGCACCTGTGGACACAAGGGCTGCACCACGACGTGCTCAACCCGGACAGCATCCAGCTCATCGCCAAATCGGCGCCGCTGCACGACATCGGCAAGGTCGCCATCCCGGACAGCATCCTGCTCAAGCCCGGCAAGCTGACGGCGGAAGAGTTCGAGGTCATGAAGGGCCATCCCCAACATGGCTGGGACATGCTCAACAAGGCCGCTTTGCGCATGGGCGAAGAAACCGACTTCCTGGCCTATGCCATGGAGATCGCCCGATCTCACCATGAAAAGTGGGACGGTTCGGGCTATCCCGATGGCCTGGCCGGCCAGAAGATCCCCCTCTCGGCCCGACTGATGGCGGTGGCCGATGTGTACGACGCCCTGATCAGCCGCCGGCCTTACAAGGAGCCTTTCACCCACGAGGTGGCGATGACCTTCATCGACGAGGGCCGGGGCAAGCATTTCGACGGGGACATCGTGGATGCCCTGCACGCGACACAAGCGATGTTCATCGACATCGCCAGCCAATGGAAAGACTGATGAAGCAAACCAAGATGATGAAGACACCCCTGTTGAAGGTGGCGGTGCTGGTCCTGGTCGCCAGTGGCAGCCTGGCAGCGCACGCCGTGGACTTCTCGTACTCGGCCTTCGGCACCATCGGCGCGGCCGTGTCTGACCAAGACTACCGTTACCAGCGCTTCATCGACTCGGACGTGGGCTTCAAGCGCGACAGCGTGCTGGGCGCGCAGGTCGATGCGCAGTTCACGCCCGAGCTGTCGGCCACCGTGCAGGCCAAGGTGGCCCCGTCGATGCGCAATGACCGCCACTGGGACCTGAGCGCCAGTTGGGCCTTCGCCTCCTGGCGGCCCAACAACGACTGGCTGTTGCGCGCGGGCAAGGTCCGCATCCCCTTGTACCTGTCGTCGGAAAACATGGACGTGGGCCAGAGCTACGATTTCGCACGCCTGCCGACCGAGATGTACTCCATCGCACCGACCACCGATGTGACCGGCCTGTACATCACCCGCAACTGGACGCTGCCGGCCTCGGAGCTGAGCATGGACGTGTACAGCGGCCAGGCCAAGGTGTGGATCCGCGTGGCCAGCCGCGACACGGGCGTGGGCTTCTACGACTACAACACGCACGTCAGCGGCAGTGTGCTGACCTGGCGCGCCGACGACACGATGCTGCGCTTCGGCTGGCACCATGCGGGCACCAAGTCGATCGATGGGCCGCAGAACCCGCAGTCCGTGACCTATGTGCCCATGGTGCCGGGCGTGGGCTTCTACAACGTCAGCAGCTATACCCAAAAGATCGTCAACGACATCTTCACCATCGGCTTCGACCAGCGCCTGCCGGACAACTGGCGCGTGATGCTGGAGCTGGAACGCAACTTCCAGCACGACACCGACCTGGGCGCCAACACCGCCGGCGGCTACCTCGCGCTGCTCAAGACCATGGACCGGTGGACGCCTTATGTGGCGGTGTCCAAGCTGAAGACGGTGGGGGCGCCGGCCCGCCTGCGGGAGGCCGTGAACCAGGTCGATCCAGCCTCGCTCGTGCCCTTGGTGGGCTCGGCGGCCGCAGCCCAGATCGGCGCCGGCCAGCGCCAGCTGGTCGATGGCATCCCCTTCTACGACCAGCACTCGCTGGCCATCGGCGCCTCGTACGCGATCACGCCGCACAGCAAGGTGAAGGCCGAGTTGCTGCACACGTGGGTCAAGCGGGGCTCGGTCTTGGTTGATTCGCCGAGCGGCGGTCCAGCGGTGTCCGACCAAGGCATCAATGTGCTGTCCCTGAGCTACAACTTCGCCTTTTAAGGAGTGCCCATGACACGCCTTAAATTCAACCGGACCTTCGCCATCGCGGCGCTGTGTGCCCCGCTGCTGGCACACGCCGGCGTGGTGGTGATCGCCCACCCCACGGTCCGCAAGATGGACCTGGCCACCGTGCAGCGCATCTTCACCGGCAAGGCCATCGAGGTCGATGGCGTGCGGGTGTCGCCCGCCAACGGTGCAGCGACCATGCCGAGCCGCCAGCGCTTCCTGGCGCAATACCTGCAAACCGACGAGGACCAGTACGTGGCCTACTGGACGGTGCGCCGCTACGTGGGCAAGGGCACGCCGCCGCACGAGGTCAAGCAGACCGCCGAGATGATCGACTACGTCAGCAAGACGCCCGGTGCCGTGGGCTACATCGACGAATCAGAGTTGCAGCCGGGCATGAACGTGGTGCTGCGCAAGTGACTTTCTTCACGAAACCGCCGGCAAGCCTGGCCTGCCCTGGCTTTTCGGGGGATCGGGCCACCGCCCGGCGTTGAATGATGAGGGCTTGTTGCCCCCTTGAGGAAGCCGACGGTGTCGTCCCGCCCGCCTTTGACGCCCGCCAACCCGGCCTTGCTGGCCGAGTTGGCCGCGTCCAGCAGCGCCCGTGAAGGCGCCATGCTGTTGTTGTCCACCTTGGCCACGCAGGTGGGCGCCAGCCGCGCCTGCCTGGCCTGGTGGCAGCAGGGCCACGCGGTGGTGGACGCCCAATGGACCAGCCCCGACGCCCCCGCCACGGCCACCCTGCTGCCCACGCCACTGGGCGCCGCCCTCGACGAGGCCATCGACCAAGGCGTGACCCTGGGCTGGCCCCCGGTGCAGGAGGACCATGAGCACTGGGTGACGCTGGCGCACCGCACCCTGGCGCAAAAGCTGGGCTGCGCGGTGCTGAGCGTCCCCTTGCCTGCCGGCCCCACGCCCACCGGCGCCATCTGCCTTGAATGGGCCCAGGGCCAGCCGCCTTTGTCGCCCATGACCCGCCAGTTCATCGAAGCCACGGTGGCGCAATGCGCGCCCTTGCTGGCGCTGCAACGCCAGGCGCACCGGCCCTGGCACTGGCACCTGCGCCAGTCGTTGAAGCAGCGCTGGCAGACGCTGAAGGACCGCGAATACCCCTGGCGACGTCGTGGCCTGGCCCTCGGCGCCGTGCTGCTGGCCGTGCTCGGCCTGCTGCCCCTGCCCGACCGCATCGGCGGCCATGGCCGCATCGAAGGCGCCGAGCAGCGCGTGCTGGTCGCCCCCAGCGATGGCTTCATCAAGGCCACCCACGTGCACCCTGGCGACCGCGTCAAGGCTGGGCAGGTGCTCGCCGACCTGGCCGAACAGGACTTGAAGCTCGAGCGCGACAAGTGGACCAGCCAACTGGCCCAGCACGAGAACAGCTACGCCAGCGCCATGACCCGCGCGGACCGCGCCGACGCCGCCATGAGCCTGGCCAAGGTGCAGGAAGCGCAGGCGCAGCTGTCCCTGGTCGATGAGCAACTGCAGCGATCGCAGTTGAACGCGCCCTTCGATGGCGTGGTGATCCAGGGCGACCTGAGCCAATCCATCGGCGCACCCGTGAAGCAGGGCGATGCCCTGATCACGGTGGCCAGCACGCACCAGTACCGCGTCATGCTCGAAGTGGACGAAAGCGATGTGGCCCGCGTGAACCCTGGCCAGACCGGCACGCTGGCGCTGTCGGCCCTGCCCTGGGACACGCTGGACCTGCGCGTGCTGCGCATCACCCCGCTGGCCCAGGCCAAGGACGGCCGCAATGTGTTCGAAGTGCAGGCCGAGTTCACCGGCCCCGTGCCCGCCGAGGTGCGCCCCGGCCTGATGGGCCAGGCCAAGGTGGTCGTGGGCCAACGCCCCTGGCTGTGGACCTTGGTGCGACCCCTGATCGAACGCGCCCGCCTTGGCCTGTGGTCCTGGTGGGGATGAGGTGAGCAGCGTGCAGCCGCACAGCCCCTTGTCCAGCCCCGACTGGCACCGCGTGGCCGCGCTGCGTCCGCGCCTGCGCCCGCGCGTCAGCGTCGAAGGGCAATGGGTGCGCGGCCAGCGCTGGCAGGTGCTGCGCGACGACGACACCGGACAGGCCTGCCGACTCAACGCCTCCGCTTACCGCATCGCCGCGCGCTTCGACGGTCAGCGCGCCTTGCAGGACCTGTGGCCCTTGCTGGACCACCACGCCGACGCCCCTACTCAGGACGAGATCGTGGCCGTGCTGCGGCAACTTCAAAAGCAGCACCTGGTCGAGTTCGATGGCACGCCGGATTTCGGCGCCATGCCCGCCTCCGGTGCCACGGTTGATCAGCTTGCGCAGCCCACCGACCAGCACACTCAAAGGCAGTCCAGTCTCATGGCCTGGCGCATCCCGCTGGGCAACCCCAGCCGCTGGCTGGACCGCGCCGAGCCCCTGGCCCGCGCGGTGTTCTCGCTGCCCGGCCTGCTGCTGTGGTCAGCACTGATGCTGGGCCTGCTGGCGGGCCTGTTCATGCAAGGCAACGCGCTGCAGGCGCATGCCGGCGCGTGGATGCACACCCCCCGCTACCTGACCTTGTCGCTGCTGCTCTACCCGCTCATCAAGGCCATCCACGAAGCCGCGCACGCGCTGGCCGTGCGCCGCTGGGGGGGACAGGTGCGCGAAGCCGGCATCACTTTGTTGATGCTGATGCCTGTGCCTTATGTGGATGCCTCGGCGGCCAATGCCTTCCGCCACGCCTGGCAGCGCATGCTGGTCAGCGCGGCCGGCATCATGGCCGAGCTGGCCTTGGCCGCACTGGGCCTGGGGCTTTGGCACGCCACCAGCGATGGCCTGTTGCACGACGCGGGTTTCGTCGTGTGGTTCATCGCCTGCGTGTCAACCTTGCTGTTCAACGCCAACCCCTTGCAGAAGCTGGACGGCTACCACGTGGCCACCGACGCCCTGCACCTGCCCAACCTGGCCTCGCGCAGCCAGCAGTGGTGGCGCGCACGCGGCCAACGCTGGCTCACGCAGGACGATGCCGCCCCCTGGTCACAGGCCCTGCAGATCGCGCCGGGCGAGCGGCCCTGGCTCATCGCCTACGCACCACTGGCCTGGGTCTACCAGTGCCTGCTGTGGACCGCGCTGGTGGTGTGGGCCGGCAGTGTTTCAAGCGTGCTCGGCTGGCTGGGCGGCAGCTTGGCCTTGTTCTTCGGCGTGCTCAAGCCGGCCTGGTCCTGGGCCCGCGTGGCTTGGCAGGCCGTGCTGTGGCGCCCCCGTGAAACCCGCCGTGCCACCTTGCGTCGCGCGGCCTTGTTGCTGTTGCCTCTGCTGGCGCTGCTGCTGCCCTGGCCCGACCGCATCGTGGCGCGTGGCGTGGTCTGGGCGCCCGACCAGGCCCTGGTCCGCAGCGAGGTCGATGGCCTGATCCAGGCCGTGCACCACGCCGATGGCGATGCGGTGCAGGCCGGCGATTTGCTGGTCACGCTGGACAACCCCAAGCTGCTGGCCCAGCGCGAACGCCTGGCCGCGTTGGTCACGCAGGCCGAACAGAATCAGTTCACCGGCATGCTCACCCGCACCGACCAGGACGTGGCGCAATCCGGCAAGGCCCAAGACGAACTGGTCCGCTTGCAAGCCGAGGTCGACCGCTTGGACGACCAGATCGCGAACCTGCAGGTGCGGGCCCGCAGCGCCGGCCGGCTGGTGCTGCCTCAGCAAGGCGACTTGCCAGGCCGCTATCTGCACCGCGGCAACCTTCTGGGCCATGTGCTGACGGACCAAGCCCCCACCGTGCGCGTGGCCGTGCGCGAAGGCGACGCCGTGCAACTGCGCCAACACCTTCGGCAGGTGTCGGTGCGCTTGAGCAGCGGCCAGGGCGATGCCGCCGCCAATGCCACCTTGGTGCGCGATGCCATCGGCGCCACGCAGCAACTGCCCAGCGCCGCCCTGAGCGATGTCCACGGCGGCGACCTCCAGACCGACCCGCACGACGAACACCAGTTGAACACCGTGCGCCCCGTGGTGCTGATGGACGTGCGCCTGGACCACGCCCCCCGCGCAGAACGGCTGGGCGAGCGCGCCTGGGTGCGCTTCGACCAGGGCTGGTCGCCGCCGGTGGCCCAGCTCTGGCGCTGGACCCGCCAGCGCGTGGACGCCAGCTTCAACCCGGGACACTGAGGGACCATGGACCACACGCTGATGGCCTCTTGGCGCCAAGTGCTGCTGCCCATGCCAAGGCATGACGCGCTGGCCCGTCCTGGCCCACGCTGGGGGCGCTACCCCGAACGGCCCGACCACGCCGCGCCACGCCAGGGCGGCGGCTTGCCCGTGCGGGGCCTGCCCGCCGCCTTGCCCGCCACTTGGCGACTGGCGCTGTGCCAACCCTGGTTGCGCCAGGTGCGACAACTGGCCGACACGCCCAATGAGGATCTGAACGCCTGCCGCCAGGCCCTGCGTCGCCAGGGCCTCACCTCCGCGACCCTGGCCCTGGCCCTGGCCCATGTGCTGCGCGCCGCGCAAAGCACGCTGGGCCTGCGCCTGCACGACACCCAACTGCTCGCTGCCGCCTTGATGCTGGACCAGCAACTGGTGGAGATGGCCACAGGCGAAGGCAAGACCCTGGCCATGGCCACTGCTGCTGCGGTGGCGGCGCTGGCCGGCATCCCCGTGCACGTGGTCACCGCCAACGACTACCTGGCCGAACGAGACGCCCAACACCTGGCCCCCCTGTTCCAGGCCCTGGGCGTGTCGGTGGGCGCCATCGCGCCGGCCATGACGTCCGAGCAGCGCCGCCCCGTCTATGTGCGGGACGTGGTCTACGCCACCGCCAAGGAAGTCGCTTTCGACTACCTTCGCGATGGCCTGTCCATGCCCCACGGCGCACCGCCCCTGTTGCGCGGTCTCAGCCTCGCCCTGATCGACGAGGCCGACAGCATCCTGCTCGACGAGGCCAGCGTGCCCTTGATCATCTCGGTGGCGCAGTCAGGCCAGGCCGCGCAGCAGGCCAGCCGCCGCGCCGTCTGGTGGCAGGCCCTGCACCTGGCCCGGCGCCTGCACGCGGGCGACCACTTCACCATCGACACCAGCCGGCACAGCGCCACCCTCACGCCCGCGGGCGAGCGGCACATCGCCGGCCCGGCCGAAGCCCTGGGTGGCGTCTGGCGCCGCCCGCGCCTGCGCCGCGACCTGCTGGGCCTGGCCCTCACCGCGCTGCACGCCCTCCAACGCGACCAGCACTACCTGGTGCGCGAAGGCAAGGTGGAGCTGCTGGACTCGCTCACCGGCCGCATCGCCGTGGGCCGGGTCTGGTCACAAGGCCTGCACACCCTGATCGAACTGAAGGAAGGCTGTCCCCTCAGCGCACCCACCGAGACCCTGGCCCAGATCACCTTCCAACGATTCTTCAAGCGCTACTGGCGCCTGGGCGGCTTGAGCGGCACCCTGGTCGAAGCACGCGGCGAGCTGCGCAGCCTCTACGACGTTGATGTGGTCCGCGTGCCCGAGCGCCTGCCCAGCCAGCGCCAACGCTGGCCCACGCTGGTGTTCGCGACCGCGGATGAACGCTGGCGCGCCGTGGCAGAACGGGTGAAACAACTGCAGGCCAAGGGTCGTCCCACCCTCATCGGCACCGACTCGGTGCACGACTCCGAACAGCTGTCGAACCACCTGCACGAGGCTGGCATCGCGCATGCGGTGCTCAACGCGCGGCATGACCAGCACGAGGCCGACATCGTGGCGCAAGCCGGCCAGGCCGGACGCGTCACCGTGGCCACCCGCATGGCCGGACGCGGCACCGACATCGGCCTGGACGAACGGGCCCTGGCCGCGGGTGGCCTGCACGTGATCCATTGCCAGCGCAACGAGTCCAAACGCATGGACCGCCAGTTGGTGGGGCGCTCTGCGCGACAGGGGCAGCCGGGCAGCACAGAAGCGTGGATTTGTGCCTCCATTTCGGCCGACCCGCCACCCCCTTCTGAACCTAAGCTAACACGATGTATTCAATCCGCCGTCGTGCATCGTTTTCACCTGTCGCCCTGGTGCCTCTGGCACCTGCGTCTGCCCCAGTGGGTGGAAGAGCGTCGGCAGGCGGCTTTGCGGCGGCAACTGCTCGAACGAGACCGGCAATGGGCTCAACAATTTCGCCTCGCACGGCAAAACCGTGGGCCCTCTGCCTAGGCGCGCTGCTGGGCTCCGTGGGGGCGAGCGCGCACGCCGCGGCCCCCAAGCCTGCCGGTTGCCTGATCGAACCCGACCAGGTGGCGGACGTCGGCTCAGCCGTCACCGGCATCATTGAAAAGCTCAACGTCGCCCTGGGTGAACGGGTGGAAGCCGGCCAGTCCGTGGTCATCCTGCGCGCCGACGTGGAACGCGCCAACGCCAATGCCGCCACCCTGCGCACGCAGATGGACGCCGAAGTGAAGGCCGCCGCCGCCAACCTCGAGTTGGCGCGCCAAAAGGTGCTGCGCACCCAGCAACTGGTGGCCAAGGACTTCGTGTCGCAGCAAGCGCTGGACCAGGCCAATGCGGAAATGGAAGTGGCCGCGCAAAAACACCTGCTGGCGCGCAGCCAGCAACGCATCTATGGCCAGGAACAGGCCATGGCACAAGCCCAGCTTGGCTTGCGCACCTTGCGCAGCCCGATCAACGGCATCGTCGTCGAGCGCTACAGCAATGTCGGCGAACGGGTGGAAGACCGCCCGGTCATGCGCGTGGCCAACATCGATCCGCTGCGCGTGTCGCTGATGGTGCCCAT
This sequence comes from Aquabacterium sp., assembly GCF_050725395.1. GTDB lineage: Bacteria > Pseudomonadota > Gammaproteobacteria > Burkholderiales > Burkholderiaceae_C > Aquabacterium. Next base: position 29,905 of record NZ_JBOHHL010000032.1, read on the forward strand.
CACCCAATACGGCCAGGTCAAGCTGGGCGACCACCTGGCCATCCACCCCGACTTGCCGGGCGTCGGCACGGTCAGCGCCACGGTGCAGTACGTGGACAAAGTGGTGGACGCCGCCAGCAACACCTTCCGCGTGCGCCTGACCCTGCCCAATCCCGATCACCGCCTGCCCGCCGGCCTGCGTTGCAAGGCCGACTGGCCGGTGGCCTCGGCGGGTGGCACCGCGGCGCCCGCCCGGCCCATGCCCAGCAGCATGGCGCCCGTCCCCGCGGTGCGCGCCCAGCCCAAGGCCATCGCGCAAGCCACACCGCCGGTGCACATGCCCACGGCCACCGCGCCAGTCGCCACCTGGCTGAAGATGTCCACCGCCCTGGCCCGCGTGCCCGCGGCGCCAGCGCCCTCCCGCGGCAACTTCGCCGTGGCCAAGGCCAGCCAGCCGATCAGCCTGAAATTCAGCATCGCGCTGGCCGACGCGCGCTGACCCGCCGCGCACTGAACAGGTCAGGCATGCGTTCCCTGCCACCGCCCCACGTTCAAAGGCCCATCGCCGAGGCGATGGAGCCGCGCGTGCTGTACTCGGCCGACATCGCGCCCGCGGCTTTCCTGCCGGCGGCGGGCACCAGCGATGGCAGCCACCAACGCCTGGTCGACCAAACCGCGACCGCTTCGAACCTCCAAGCCACGCCCGGCACCGAGATCGTCTTCATCGATGCCCGCGTGCCCGACCAGGCCACCCTGCTGGCCGACCTGAACGAACAAGCCCGGCAAGGCCGCCCGATCGAAGTCGTGCTGATCGACGCGAACGAGGACGGCATCGCGCGCATCACGCAGACCCTGGCCGACCGCACCGGCATCTCGGCCGTGCATTTGATCTCGCACGGCAGCAGCGGCTCGGTGCAACTGGGCAGCACCACGCTTGACGAACAGGCCCTGGCCACGCGCGCGCAAGACGTGGCCACCTGGGGCCAGGCCCTCACCCAGGACGCTGACCTGCTGATCTATGGTTGCGACGTCGGCGCCCAGGCCGGTGGCCAGGCCCTGGTGCAAGGCCTCGCGGCATTGACCGGCGCCGACGTGGCCGCCAGCGATGACCTGACCGGCTCCGTTTTGCAAGGCGGCGACTGGCAGCTCGAAGTGCACAGCGGCCACATCGAGGCCTTGCTGGCACCCAGCGCTCAAGCACGCGGCACCTTCAGTGGCGTGCTGGCGGCCGTGCCCCTCGGCAAGGCCGACGCGGTGTGGGCCACCTCCGGCGACAGCACCCCGCAGTACGCCCAGTACGACGGCACCACCTACACCAACGGCGCCGGCACGGCCACCACGGGCCAATGGACGTTGGTGGACACCGCCTCGTCACCGAAGCGGGACGAAATCATCGCGGTCGGCGTGACCACCAGCGGCGCCATCACCGGCGAGGTGATCAAGGACGGCACCAGCACCTTGATTCCCTTGACCCTGGGCAGTGGCCAGCCCAGCAACCGCCAGGGCTTCGGCATCGCCTACGAGCAGACCAGCGGCGACGCCATGCTGGTCTGGAACGACGGCACCAACCTCCAGTACAGCCTCTACAACGGCAGCACCTGGACCGCCGCCGCCACCATCGCGGGCTACACCGGTGCCGCGCCCCAGCACATGCAGTTGGTGGTGCAGCCGGGTGGCGACGGCATGGCCCTGGTGGTCAGCGATGCCAACGCCGATGACCACGCGCTGATCTGGAATGGCAACAGCTGGGGCCACGCCATCACGCTGGACACCTCGGGCACCACCGCTGCCGACCAGACCGCCATCGCCGTGGCTTTCGAAGCGAAGAGCGGCCACGCCCTGGTCGCCTATGGCAAGGCCTCGGACGCGAATGTCTACTTCCGCGTCTTCGATGGCAGCGCCTGGGGCGCCGAATCGGCCGCCGGCAACTACCTCGAAGCCGCCACGCCGCAATGGCTGAGGCTGGCCTCCGACCCCACCAGCGACCGCATCGCCATGGGACTGACCAGCAGCTCCGGCACGCAGACCATCACCTCCTTCGCCGTGTGGAACCAGGCCGGCTCGCAAAGCTGGGGCAACCGCACCGTCACCACCGCCCAGAACACCACCACCAACGCGCCCACGGTGGCGGTGGCCTACGAAAGCAAGAGCGGCGACCTGCTGGCCGTGTACGGCAGCACCAGCGCCAACACCGTCAACTACAAGACCCTGGGCAGTTCTGGCGTGTGGTCGGCCACCTTGACCGGGCCCAATGCCAACGGCATCGTCGGCGCGCTGCGCCTGAACAGCGATCCCACCACCAACAACATCATGCTGGGGATGCAGACCACGGCGGGCCGCTTGTCCTTCTCGGACTGGAGCGGCAGCGCGTGGCAAAGCACGCCCGTGGTGGCCACCACCAACACCGGCAGCTCGCTCACACCGGCGTTCTCGTGGACGTTCAAGGGGCACATCGCGGGCAACACCACCAACACCCTGTGGCTGGGCTCCAACCAGGGCAATGCCGACGCGTGGGATGGCGTCAACTCGGTCACCGGCACCGAGGTGCTCGCGCTGGAGAACCCCGATGCCCACTACGGATCGGGCAACACAGATGGCACGTTCTCGCACGTGCTGGACATGTCGGCCTTTGGCGCCACGGGGCTGAACGACATTGCCTGGGTCTCGCGCGACGTGGTGCTCTCCAGCGGCCTGACCGTGCACCGGGGCGATGTGCTGTTCTCGGTGCCGAGCAACAACACCACGCTCACCAGCGTCAACAGCCTGACGGCCTCCCGCAGCGATGTCCTGCTGTTCAGCCCCACGGTGGCGGGCGACTATTCATCCGGCACGTTCACCAAGGTCTTCACGGTCAACACCAGTCTGCTGGGCGCCCTGGGCACGGTTCTGGGCGCGGGCGCCAGCGTTCGCGGGCTGGCCTTGGTCGAACAGACCATCACCATCGGCTCGGTCAGTGGTGTCACGCTGACCGCCGGCACCATCCTGTTCTCGTACGGCAATGGCAACACCAGCGCCAACGACATCCTGCGCTACAAGCTGGGCGACCTGACGGTCTCGACGCTCATCGAAGGAGACGACATCAACCTGGACAGCTCGATCACCGGCCTGGAAGTGGCCTCCACCACCGCCAAGCTGGGCAATGATTTCACGCTGTACCCGGGCGCCCTGTTGATCAGCCTGGCGCAGGCCGACACGCAGGTGGCCAACAACTACGCCAATGTGGCGGCCACCGATGTCATCGGCCTGACCGTGGTCCGCCCCACCGGCAGCAACACCGCCATCGCCGTGGCCACCACGGTGGTGCAGGGCAGCAGCGTGGGCATCACCTCGGGGTCCATCGACAGCCTGGCCTTGACCTTGGACGCCGCCCCTGTCATCGACAGCAATGGCGGCGGCGGCACCGCCGTGGTCACCGTCAACGAGAACACCACGGCCATCACCACGGTCAGCGCGCAAGACATCGACCCTTATGCCACCTTGACCTACAGCATCAGCGGTGGCGCCGACGCTGCTCAGTTCACGATCGACAGCCGCACCGGCGCCTTGCGCTTCACCGGCGCCCCAGACCACGAGAACGCGAAAGACAGCGACAAGAACAACAGCTACGTGGTGACCGTGACCGCCAGCGACGGCACCTTGCAGGACAGCCAGACCCTCACGGTCAACGTGCTCAACGTCAACGAAGCCCCCGTCATTGTCAGCGGCGGCGGCGGCAGCACCGCCAACCTGGTCGTCCTGGACAACGCTCCCGTGGCCACCACCGTGCATGCCACCGACCAGGATCAGGTCGACACCCTGAACTACGTCATCACCGGCGGCCTGGACAGCACCTTGTTCACCCTCAACAGCGCCACGGGTGAGCTCATGTTCAACCCCGCCGTGACCGCCCAAACCCCGCAAGACTCGGACGGCGACAACGTCTACCAGGTCGTGGTGCGGGTGCTCGATGCACAGGGCGCCTGGGACGAGCAGACCCTGAACATCCAGGTCACCGCCTCCAACTTCGCACCGGTCATCAACAGCAATGGCGGCCCGCTGGACGCCACCCTGGTGGTCAACGAGTTCCACACCGAGGTGACCACCGTGCAGGCCACCGACGACCAGACGGCCAGCTCGCAACTCACCTACGGCATCTCGGGCGGGGCTGACCAGGCCCTGTTCAGCATCGACGCGCAGACGGGCCAGCTGCGCTTCACGGCGCCGCCCGACACCCAAGCGCCCGGCGACGTGGGCGGCATCAACCGCTACGAGGTGCAGGTCAGCGCCTCGGATGGCCAGTTGACCAGCTACCAGACCCTGACCATCGACATCCAGCCCTATGCGCGACCGGTCAACAACCTGCCCGCCACCCTCTCGGCCACCGAAGACGCCGCCAGCGCCCTGCCGGGCCTGAGTGTCACCGACCCCGATGCGGGCAGCGCGCCCATCACCGTCACACTGCAAGTTCAGCACGGCACCCTGAGCGTGAGCGACCAGGTGTCCTCGGGCCTGGGCAATGCCGGCATCCAGTACAGCGCGGACCACCGCACCGTGATCCTCACGGGCAGCGTCAGCGCCATCAACACCACGCTGGCCGATGGCCTGGGCCTGGTCTACCTGTCGGACGCGGACTTCGCGGGCCAGGACACCCTGACCATGACCACCCAGGATGGCGTGAACACCGGCACTGCACCGCCGTTGACCGCAAGCAGCAGCCGCACGGTCGATGTGTCGGCCGTGAACGATGCGCCCACCGCCGTCATTGGCCAAAGCGTCTACGACACCGCCGAGCAGACCGACATGGACCTGCACAACACCGGCCTGCGCGTGAGCGATGTGGACGCGGCCACCAGCAGCGTCCCCGTCCGGCTGAGCACGCTGGGCGGCCTGATCAGCGTCGATGCCGGGACCACCGGCGTGGCCGTGACCAATTCGGGCACGAACAGCGTCATCCTGTTGGGCACCGTCGACCAGATCAACGAACTGCTGGACGGCCTCAATGGTGGCACCGTGGTCTACCGCCACCCCAGCAACACCCCACCCGCCACCGACACGCTGACCCTGACCATCAACGACCTGGGCCACACCGGCACGGGCGGCAACCTGATCGGCTCGTCCTCCGTCACCATCAACCTCACCGCCGTCAATGACGCGCCCGTGGCCGCGAACGACAGCGCCTCGGTCGGCGAGGATGGCGTGCTCAATGGCGGCACCGTCCTGGCCAATGACGTGGACGCCGACAGCACCGGCCTCACGGCAACCCTGGTGACGAACGTCGCACACGGCACCCTGGCCTTCAACAGCGACGGCACCTACACCTACACCCCCGATGCCAATTTCAACGGCACCGACAGCTTCACCTACCAGGCCTCGGATGGCGCGGACGCGTCCAATGTGGCCACCGTCACCATCGCCGTCACCGCGGCCAACGATGCCCCCGTGGCAGTGGACGACAACGCCACGGTCAACGAGGGCGCCGTGCTCAATGGCGGCACGGTGCTGGCCAACGACACGGACATCGACAGCGGCGCCCTCACCACCGTGCTGGTGCAAGGCCCGGCACACGGAAGCCTGACGCTGAACGCCAACGGCACCTACTCCTACACACCCACCGCTCACTTCAACGGCACCGACACCTTCACCTACAAGGTGTCCGATGGCTCGGCCAACTCCAACGTGGCCACGGTCACCGTCACCGTCAACGCCGTCAATGACGCACCGATGGCGGGCGATGACAGCGCCTCGGTCGACGAGGACACGGTGCTCCATGGCAGCACGGTGCTGGTCAACGACACGGACGCCGACAGCGGCGCCCTCACGGCGGTGCTGGTGCAAGGCCCCGCGCATGGCAGCTTGGCGCTCAACAGCGACGGCACCTACACCTACACGCCCACCGCCCAGTTCAACGGCACCGACACCTTCACTTACCAAGCCTCGGATGGCTCGGCCACGTCCAATGTGGCCACGGTCACCATCGTCGTCAACGCCATCAACGATGCCCCCTCGGCCACCGGCGACAGCGCCTCGGTCGATGAAGACACCACGCTCACTGGCGGCTCGGTGCTGGCCAACGACACGGACATCGACAGCGGCACCCTCACCGCCGTGCTGGTGCAGGGCCCGACCAGCGGTAGCCTGACCTTCAATGGCGACGGCACCTACAGCTACACGCCCCATGCCAATTTCAACGGCAGCGACACGTTCACCTACCGGGCGTCCGATGGCTCGGCGGACTCCAGCGTGGCCACGGTCACCATCACCGTCACCCCGGTCAACGATGCGCCCGTCATCGGCGGCAACGCCCTGAACATCAACCAGGGGGCCACGGCCGAGCCCATCTTGCTGGTCACCGATGTGGACAACGGCAACGCGGACCTGCTCATCAGCGCCAGCGGCATCGTCGGCGGCCATTTCGCCAACGTGGGCACGGGCAACACCGTCACCCAGTTCACCATGGCGGACGTGGCCACGCACCAGATCGTGTTCGTCCATGACGACAGCGCCCAGGCGCCCACCTATGTGCTGTCCGCCAGTGATGGCCAGGCCAGCACAGCCGCATCGACGGTGCAGACCAGCTTCGCACTCACCCCACCGCCCCCACCCATCATTGCCGCGCCCGCTCCGCCGCCGCCACCTCCGCCCCCTCCACCGCCCCCACCCGAGAGCGACAGCAAGGATGACAAGGCCGAGGAAGCCCCGGTCACGGGAGCCGGTGCCCTGGCCGGTGCCGCCAGCGGGCAGAACGCCGCGCCCGCCATGAGCCTGTCTTTCCAGGTGGACGTCAACAGCGTTGTGCAGGCCAACAGCCCCATCGTGGTCGCCCCCCCTGTGAATCACTACGGCGTGGACCTGAACAACCGCGTCATCACCGCCAGCGGCATCGCCACGGCCGGTGAGGACACCTTCCGCTACTCCTGGCTCAAGGCCTTGAACACCACCATCAGCGACACCCAGAACCTGCGCAACAGCCTGGAGGCCCTGCGCGAACAACTGCAGAACGACGGCCTGGAGCGCCGCCACCTCGTGGCCTCGTCCATCGCCGTGTCCACCGGCCTGTCGGTGGGCTATGTGATCTGGCTGGTGCGCGGCGGCGCCCTCATCGGCTCCATGCTGTCGGCCATGCCTGCCTGGCAGATGATCGACCCACTGCCCGTGCTTTCACGGGGCCGTGGCGGACGCCAGCTCGATGCTGGCGTCGAAGACGATGCCTCGATCGAAAACATCTTCGACGACGATGACGGTTCCCCGCCACCCCCACGGCCCGCGCCACCACCGACCATGCCCACGCCGCCCAACCTCGGGGAGGGCACGCCATGATCATGAAACGCCTGGGCACGCGCTACTACCTCGCCATGGGCCTGTCATCGCTGCTGGTGACGATCGCCTTGGCCGCCACCTACCTCGGCCTGATCCCCGACCGCGAGTCGCTGATCCGCCAGCACCGTGCCGTGCTGTCCGAGACCCTGGCCACCAGTGCCTCGGTGCTGCTCAATGAAGACGAGACCAGCACGCTCGAACAAGCCCTGCAGATGGCCATGGAGCGCGAGCCTTCGCTGCTGTCCATCGGACTGCGCCGCACCGATCAAAGCACGCTGCTGGCCCTGGGCCCGCACGACGGCTGGCAGCCGACGTCCAGCGAGCAGTCCACCGATGCGCAGGTGCAGGTCCCCATCTGGCACGACGGCGAACGCTGGGGCCAACTGGAACTGCGCTACTCGCCACTGCGCCACGAAGGCTGGCTGGGCTACCTCGACGACCCGTCGCTGCGCCTGAGCGCCTTCCTGTTCGTCACCAGCTTCATCGCCTTCTCGCTTTACCTGGGGCGCATGCTCAAGCACCTCGACCCTTCGCAGGCCATCCCGGCGCGGGTGCGCTCGGCGCTCGACACCCTCACCGAAGGCCTGATGGTGCTCGACGCCCACGGCCAGACCGTGCTGGCCAACCAGTCGCTGGCCACCATCATGGGCGTGGAGCCCGACGCCCTGCTCGGCAAGCCCGCCTCCAGCCTGCCCTGGACCGACCGCGAAGGCCAGCCGCTGGTCACGCCCTTGCTGCCCTGGCAACAGGCCCTCGATGAAAAGCAGACCCGCCGCGACGTGTTCATGTACCTGAGCACCGCACGCGGCCAGCGCTACACCTTCCGCGTCAACTGCTCGCCCATCCTGGCCGCCGACAAGCCACAGGGCGTGCTCATCAGCTTCCAGGACATCACCGAGCTCGAAGAAAAGGAAGTGGCCCTGCAGGCCGCCAAGGAAGAAGCCGACAGCGCCAACCGCGCCAAGAGCGACTTCCTGGCCAACATGAGCCACGAGATCCGCACCCCGATGAACGCCATCCTCGGCTTCACCGAACTGCTGCGCCGCCGCGCCCCGACGCCCGGCAACGCCGACGAACAGCGCCGCCACCTGGAGACCATCCACTCCAGCGGCCAGCAGTTGCTGGGCCTCATCAACGACATCCTCGATTTGTCCAAGGTCGAATCCGGCCGGCTGGAACTGGAGCGCGTGCACTTCGCGCCGCACAAGGTCGTCAGCGACGTGGTGCGCGTGCTCGAGGTCAAGGCGCACGAGAAAAAGCTGCAACTGCGCATCGACCTGCCGGAACCCCTGCCCGCCACCATCGAGGGCGACCCGGGCCGCCTGCGCCAGGTCATCACCAACCTCATCGGCAACGCGCTCAAGTTCACGGCGCAGGGCGAGGTCACCGTCAGCCTGCGCATGGACAAGGCCGCCCGCCCGCCGCGCTACCTCATCGACGTCGCCGACACCGGCGTGGGCATCCCCTTCAACAAGCTCGAATCCGTGTTCGAGCCCTTCGTGCAGGCCGAGACCTCGACCACGCGCCAGTTCGGCGGCACCGGCCTGGGCCTGACCATCAGCCGCCGCTTCGCCCGCGCCATGGGTGGCGACATCACCATCACCAGCGAGCTGGGCAAGGGCAGCACCTTCCACATCAGCATCGACCCGGGTTCGATCAAGGGCATCGACTTGCTCAGTCCGAACGAGCTGCGTCTCCAAGCCGCCGAGCTGGCCGTGCAGGCCACCACGCACTGGCGCTTCCCGCCGCGCCGCATCCTGGTGGTCGACGACGGCGCCGAGAACCGCGAACTGGTGCGCCTGGTGCTGGAAGAAACCGGCCTGGTCGTGGCCGAGGCCGTCAATGGCCAGGAGGCCGTGGACATGGTCACCGACAGCGGCTTCGACCTGGTGCTGATGGACATGCAAATGCCCGTGATGGACGGGGTGACCGCCACCCGCCTGCTGCGCCAACGCGGCGTGCAGACCCCCATCCTGGCCCTGACCGCCAACGCCATGAAGGGCTTCGAACAGGAGATCAACCAGACCGGCTTCAGCGGCTTCCACACCAAGCCTCTGAACATCGGCACCCTGCTGACCGACCTGGCGCAGCGGCTGGGGGGCGAGTGCATCTCGCCGGAAGAAGTCCTCAAGCTGCAAGGCAAAGCGGCCGACAACACAGAACGCGCTCCGGTGAACGAACCTGGAGGCACCAGCCCCTTGGTCTCCCGACTCTCACAACATCCCAAATTGCGAAAAGTGGTGGTCCGGTTCATGGACGAGTTTCCCGGCAAGTTGACCCTGATGAAGCAATCCTTGGATCACAAAGACTTGCCCGCCCTGGCTCAACACGCCCACTGGCTCAAAGGCGCCGGTGGCAGCGTGGGCTTCGACGCGTACTTCGAACCCGCTCGCCACCTCGAAGCCGCTTGCCTGGTGGACGACGCCGTGCAGGCCGGCCACTGGCTGCAGCACATTGAGGAGCTGAGCCACCGCATGGTGCTGGACGCCCCCGAGGGAGCCCCCGCATGAGCGGCAGCAACCTCATGACCATGACCACGCCCTGGGACGGCGCACTGGTCATGATGGTGGACGACGAGTCCATGATGACCGACGTCATCCAGACGCACCTGGAAGACGCCGGCTACACCCGCTTCGTGGCCTGCAACGACCCGCGCGAGGCCGTGCAGCTGATCCGCCAGCACCAGCCCGATGTGCTGCTGCTCGACCTGATGATGCCCGAGGTGTCCGGCTTCGACATCCTGCAGGCCGTGCGCGCCGACGAGCTCCTCCAATACACCCCGGTCATCGTGCTGACCGCCGCCAGCGACCCGGCGACCAAGCTGCGCGCTTTGGAATTGGGCGCGACCGAATTCCTGTCCAAGCCGGTCGATTCGAGCGAACTTGTTCTGCGGGTGCGCAACACCCTGGCGTTCAAGCGCTACCAGGACCGCCTGGCCAACGTCGACCTGGTCACCGGCTTGCCCAACCGCGAGCGCTTCACGCGCCGCCTGGACGAGACCCTGCAACACGCCCTGCCCGACCAGGCCATGATCGGCCTGCTGCACCTGGACTGCGAGCAGTTCCGCCAGACCCGCGAAACCCTGGGCCCGCGCGCCGCCGACACCCTGCTGCAGAAGGTCGCCCAGTGCCTGATCAACACCGTGGTGCCGCCGCAGGAGCGTGAAGAAGCCGCCCTGAACCCCGAATCACTCGGCCTGGCCCGTGTCGACAGCCAGGACTTTGCCCTCATCCTGCCCGAACTGGCCCAGGCCGAAGACGCCGCCACCCTGGCCAAGGACGTGATCCAGGCCCTGACCGCCGCCCCTTTCCAGATCGACGGCCACGACATCTTCCTGGTGCCACGCCTGGGCATCGCCCTGGCCCCCAGCGACGGGCAGACCGCCAATGGCCTGCTCAAGAGCGCCGACCTGGCCTGCTCCAAGGTCAAAAGCCATGGCAAGAGCGGCTATGAATTCTTCTCGGCCGAACTGACGGCCCGCTCCATCGAGCGCCTGACCCTGACCAACCAGCTGCGCGTCGGCATCCAGCGCCATGAATTGCGCCTGCACTACCAGCCCAAGGTCTGCATGCGCACCGGCCGCATCCTGGGCGCCGAAGCCCTGGTGCGCTGGCAGCACCCTGACCACGGTTTGCTGTTCCCCGGCCGCTTCGTGCCTTTGGCCGAAGAAACCGGCCTGATCGTCGAGATCGGCGACTGGGTCACGCAGGAAGCCTGCCGCCAAATGGCGCAGTGGAAGCAGCAGGGCATGCGCGACCTGAAAGTGTCGATCAATGTGGCCAAGCCGCAGTTCGACAACGGCCACTTCTTCCAGTACCTGCAGAAGGTGCTGGCCCAGACGCAACTGCCGCCCGAATGGCTGATGGTCGAGGTGACCGAAAGCATGCTGGTGAGCGACGTGTCCTGGGCCTTGAAGCAGATGAACGATCTGCAGGGCCTGGGCGTGCGCCTGTCGATCGACGACTTCGGCACGGGTTACTCATCGCTGAGCTACCTCAAGAAGTTCCCCGCCGACGAACTCAAGATCGACCGCTCCTTCATCATCGACTTGCCCGGCCAGAACAAGGACCAGGCCATCGTGCAGACGGTGGTGTCGCTGGGCCACAGCCTGGGCATGCAGGTGGTGGCCGAAGGCGTGGAAGAAGAAGACCAGTTGCGCGTGTTGCAGCGCATGGGCTGCGACGTGCTGCAGGGCTTTTTGTTCAGCAAGGCCGTGCCACCGCAGGCCTTCGAGGCCCTGGTGCTGGGCTCATCGGCCCAGGCCTTGATCAAGCCGGCGGAAACCGCCAGCGTCTGATCAACCGACCTCGCACACCTTCAGCATGTTCGTGCCACCCGGGTAGCCCATGGGCTCGCCGCAGGTGATGGCGTAGGTGTCGCCCGGCTTGAGCACGCCGCTTTCCACCAGCAATGATTCAGCCTGCTTCAAGGCCTCGTCGCGGTCGGTGTGGCTGCGGATCAGCAGGGGCCGCACATTGCGGTACAGCGCCATCTTGCGTTGCGAGATCGGCTGCGCCGTCATGCCGAAGATCGGCACGTGGATCTTGTGACGGCTCATCCACAGCGCGGTCGAGCCTGACTCGGTCAAGGCGATGATGGCCTTGCAACCCAGATGGTAAGCCGTGAACAGCGCGCCCATGGCGATCGACTGGTCGATGCGGCCGAACTTCTTGTTGGTGAAATCCGCGTCGAGCGTCACGTCCTCGGCCGCCTCGGCCGCCATCGCGATGGCCGACATCTGCTGCACGGTCTCGACGGGGTATTTGCCGGCGGCGGTCTCGGCGCTCAGCATCACGGCATCGGTGCCGTCCAGCACCGCGTTGGCCACGTCGGACACCTCGGCGCGCGTGGGCACCGGGTTCACGATCATCGACTCCATCATTTGCGTGGCGGTGATGACCACTTTGTCCATCTCGCGGGCCAGCTTGATCATGCGTTTCTGCAGCGCGGGCACGGCGGCATTGCCCACCTCGACGGCCAGGTCGCCACGCGCCACCATGATCCCGTCGGAGGCCTTCAGGATGCTTTCCAGGTTGGGGATGGCCTCGGTGCGCTCGATCTTGGCGATCAGGGCCGGGCGGTGCTTCCAGGGTTCGCCGGCCACGTTGCACAACTGGCGGGCCATCTCCATGTCGGTCGAATTCTTGGGGAAGGACACGGCGATGTAGTCGCACTGGAAACTCGCGGCCGTCTTGATGTCTTCCATGTCCTTGGCCGTCAGGGCCGGCGCGGTCAGGCCGCCGCCCTGCTTGTTGATGCCCTTGTTGTTGGACAGCTCGCCACCGATGGTCACGATGGTGTTGACGGCCTCGCCCTTGACCGATTCCACGGTCAGCACGATCAGGCCATCGTTCAGCAGCAGGATGTCGCCAGCGCGCACGTCGCGCGGCAGTTCCTTGTAGTCCAGGCCCACGCCGTGCAGGTCGCCCGGCTCGGCGCGGCTGGCGTCCAGCACGAAGGGCTGGCCGTTTTCCAGCATCACGCTGCCGTTGGCGAATTTGCCGACCCGGATCTTCGGCCCCTGCAGGTCGGCCATGATGGCCACGACCTTGCCCACCTTCTTGGCCACCTCGCGCACCAGCGTCGCGCGGTCGATGTGGTCCTGGGCCTTGCCGTGCGAGAAATTCAGGCGCACCACGTCGACCCCCGCGCGCAGCATGCGCTCCAACACCTCGGGGGACGAGGAAGCAGGACCCAGGGTGGCGACGATCTTGGTGGCACGTGGCATGGTGTGTTCGGCTCTGCATCGAGAGCGGCTGTTGTCTCGCAAACAGTGTCCCACCAAACCGCCTGGTGAAACGCCCGAATTGGGGCGGCAAGACCCTCGCTTGTCGCGCCTTCTCCCGAGACATTACACTGAGCCGCATGCCTTGCCCGGTGGCGTAATGCCTACAGTCTGAGGCCCGTTCAGCCGACATGCCAAGGAGTCGCTCTGCCTTTGCCTGTCCATTGATGTAGAAGTTAGACCCCGCCATGAGCCAGCCCACCATCGTTTTCTCGCACGCCAACAGCTTCCCGGCCAGCACCTACCGGGCCCTGTTCGATGCCTGGCGCGACGCCGGCTACGCGGTCCACGCCATCGAGAAATACGGTCACGACCCGCGTTACCCGGTCAGCGCCGACTGGCCGCACCTCGTGCACCAGCTCAAGGACTTCATCGACGAGGCGGTGGGCCACCCGGTGTACCTGGTAGGGCATTCGCTGGGCGGCTACCTGAGCCTGATGCTGGCGAGCCGCCACCCCGAACTGGCCCAAGGCGTGGTGGTGCTCGACTCGCCCCTGCTGGAAGGCTGGCGTGCGCTGGGACTCAAGCTGGTCAAGGCCCTGGGCGTGGTGGACCGCGTCATGCCCTCCGGCGTGGCCGCCCAGCGCTGCCACGAATGGCCCAGCCTGGAGGCCGTGCGCGAGCATTTCATCGCCAAACCCAAGTTCGCCGCCTTCCACCCCGGCGTGTTCGACGCCTATGTGCAGCACGGAACCGAGCACCACCCCGCCGTCTCCCGCCGCCTGAGCTTCAAGCGCGAGATCGAATCGCGCATCTACCAGAGCATGCCGATCAACCTGGTGCGGGAGTTCAGGCAGCGGCCGCCCGCCTGCCCCCTGGCCTTCATCGGCGGGACGCGTTCCAAGGAACTCAAGGCCGTCAAGCTGGCCGGCACGCGCCGGATCGTGGGATCGGCCAACATGTCGTGGATCGCCGGCTCGCACCTGTATCCTTTCGAACAACCGCAAGCCACCGTGGCCGAAGTGCTGCGCTGGCTGACCCACTTCCAGAACCCGCCCATCCCGGACATCGCGACCCGATGACCTCCCCCAGCCCGGCCGAAACACCGATCCCCTTCGTCACCGTGACCAACTGGGTGCGCGCGGCGAACCTGTGCGGCATCGACATCGGCCGCATCTTCCAGGAAGAAGGCATCGACACCAGCAACCTGCACCCCGAGACCGCCGTCATCCTGCGCGTCACCATGCAGCGCGTCATGCAACGCTGCGTCGAAGAGACCCACGCCGTCGACCGTGGCCAGTATTTCCCCATCGTGCTGGGCGAAACCTTCGCGTTCGAGTACATGTCGGACGTGGAGACCTTCATCACCACCAGCCCCACGCTGCGCGAAGCCGCGCGCTCGCTGGAGTGGATTCCTCCGCTGCTCAACCCCTACATGCAGTTCACGCTGGCCGAGCACGGCGACGAGGCGCGCATGGCGGTGTCCTTCAACCACCCCGAGGCCACGGCCGCCAACACCCGGCATTTCACCGAAGGCGTGTTCGCCAGCCTGCACAAGTTCACGCGCATGTTGCTGGGCGGCCAGCAGCTGTTCGGCCGCATCACGTTCCAGCATCCACGCGACCAGGACAGCGTGGCCTGCGAAGCTTTTTTCCAATCACCGGTCGCGTATTCGGAACCGGTCAGCGCCATGTGGTTCGACCGCGCCCTGCTCGATTTGCCCCTGCGCGGCGGTTTTCCCCTGCTGCACGAACAAGCCGCGCAACGCGTCGTTCAGAAGGTGGCCGAGCGCGCCGAACAGCAGCAACACGATGCCGCACCCGACACCAGCGGCCACACCCTGGTCGACCAGATCGAGCGCGCCCTGGCGCACAAGCCCCGCCTGTTGGGCCTGGGCCTGGAAGCCCTGGCCGAAGAGCTGAACGTGCACGCCCGCACCCTGCAACGCCGTCTGCGCGACCTGGGGGAAAGCCATTCCGGCATCCTGGGCAGGGTGCGTTATCGTCTCTCCCGCGAGTGGCTGCAAGACCCGACCCAGTCCATCGAGGACATCAGCGATCGCCTGGGGTTTTCAGACCGGCGCAGTTTCACCCAGGCCTTCACCCGCTGGTCGGGCACCACGCCCAGCCAGTACCGGCGCGATTCGGCACCCGCCCCTTAATGGTTTTCCCGAGGGTGAAGATGTCGCGAAATTTACCTTGCTGTCGTTGCACACCATAGCCCCCTCGCCACCGACTGCCTACAGTTCACCCATCGGACAGCCTGTGCCTTGGGCGCACTCCACCCGAGGAGACGACACATGAACAACAGCAAAATGACCCCGCCCCCCATCATCCCGCGTGAAAAGCTGGATTTCGGCCTGGACGGCGACATCCCCCAGTACTGGATGAATGGCGACCCGTTCAAGACCCGGTTTTTCGACGCGATGTCGACGCTCTTCCCCGTGGGCGAGCGCTTCTTCATCACCTGCGTGCGCGACTTCAAGGACCGCACCACCGACCCGCGCATGCTGCAGGACATCAAGGACTTCACGCGCCAGGAAGGTCAGCACGGCATCGTCCACACGCGCTACAACGATCGCCTGAAGGCCCAGGGCATCGCGGTCGACGCCATCCTGGCCGGCCAGGAAAAGCGCCTTTTTGGCATCATCCGCAAATACACCTCCCGCGAATTCACGCTGGGCATCACGGCCGCCGCCGAGCACATCACCGCCATCATGGCCGACTGCTTCGTTGAGCGCCCCGAGATCTTCGAAGGCGCCGACGACCGCATCCGAGCCCTGTATGTCTGGCACGCGATGGAAGAGATGGAGCACAAGGCCGTCGCCTACGACGTGCTGCAGGACGTCGCCAAGAGCAGCTATGGCAACCGCATCCGCTCGATGCTGCTGGTGACCATGCTCTTTCCCTTCCACGTGTTCCGCATCATGAAGCACATGCTTGAAGTCGACGGCTTCAGCCGCTGGCAGCGCACCAAGATCTGGGCCAAGGGCCTGTGGTGGCTGTACAAGCCGGGCGGCCTGTTCGCGCCCATGGCGGGCAAGTACTTCAGCTACCTCAAGCCCGGCTTCCATCCCTGGCAAGACCCGGTCGTGCCCAGCTACGACAACTGGCTGAAGCTGCTCAAGGAAACCGGCGACCCGGTCCTGGCTGGCAACCGCCTGCACGGCGCGCAGGTCTGGTCCCACGCTTGAAGGAGCCCGCCATGATGCACAAGCCCAACGACATCGTCCCGCGCGAAAAGCTCGACTTCGGCCTGGAAGGCGACATCCCCCAATACTGGTTTGGCGGCGACCCTTTCAAGACGCGCTTCTTCGACGCCATGTCGACCATCTTCCCGGAAGGCGAACGCTTCTTCATCAGCTGCGTGCGCGACTTCCGAGACCAGGTGAGCGACCCCGTGCTGCGTGAGGAGATCAAGCACTTCATCCGCCAGGAAGGCCAGCACGGCATCGTGCACAGCCAGTACAACGAGCGCCTCAAGAAGCAAGGCATCGACGTGGACATGCTGGAAGGCATCCAGCGCGGCCTGATCGAGTGGATGCGCCGCAACCTGCCCAAGAAGCACACCTTGGCCAGCACCGCCGCCGCCGAGCACATGACGTCGATCATGGCGCACAGCTTCTTCTCGCGCAAAGACGTCATGGCCGCCGCGGACCCGCGCATGCGCGCCATGTACGCCTGGCACGCCATGGAAGAGATCGAGCACAAATCGGTCGCTTTCGACGTGATGCAGAAGGTGGCCAAGGTCTGGTACCCGCGCCGCGTCCTCGCCATGGTCGAAGTCACCTTGGGCTTCACCATCAACGCCATGCTGAGCACGCGCTACATGCTCAAGGTCGATGGCTTCAGCCGCTGGCAACGCACCAAGCTGTGGGCACAGGGCCTGTGGTGGCTGTACAAGCCGGGCACGGGGCTGTTCATGTCGATGTTCGCCATGTACATGCATTACTACAAGCCTGGCTTCCACCCCTGGCAGCATGGCCAGATGGACAGCTACCAGCTCTGGCTGAACACCTTCAACGAAACGGGCGACCCCATCATCGCCGGCGAGGTGCTGCACGCGGCCGCGGCCTAGGGACTTGTCCTGAGAGGCCCGCCTTGGGCCTCAAGTTCGCCGGCACAGCGGCCGAAAATAGCCGCATGACCGCCCTCCGCTCCGCCGACACCCCCCAGGACACGACCGCCCAGCGCGATGGTGTCCCCATCGTGCCGCGCGAGCACCTGGACTTCGGCCTGGCATCCCAGGACATCCCCCGCCACTGGTTCGGCGGCGATCCGTTCAAGACCCGCTTCTTCGACGCCATGTCCACGCTCTTCCCCGAGGGCGAGCGCTTTTTCATCACCTGCGTGCGCGATTTCCGCGGGCAGGTCACCGATGCCGCACAGCTGCAGGCCATCCAGGATTTCACCCGCCAGGAAGCCCAGCATGGCCAGGTGCACAAGGCTTTCAACCAGCGGCTGGCTGCGCAAGGCATCAAGGTCGACCGCATCCTGGACAACCAGCGGCGCTTTTTGTTCGACACCGCGCGCACGCGCCTGTCGCGCCGGCAGACCCTGGCGCTGACCGCCGCCTCCGAGCACCTCACCGCCATCATGGCGCAGTGCTGGTTCGAGCGCCGCGACCTCTTCATGGACGCCGACCCGCGCGTGCGCGCCATGTACGTGTGGCATGCCGTCGAGGAGGTCGAGCACAAGGGCGTGGCCTACGACGTGATGCAAGAAGTGGCCCGCGTGGGCTACGTCGGCCGCGTGCTGGCCCTGCTGCAGGTCAGCATCCACTTCCCGCTCTTCGTGTTCCAGATCATGGGCCACATGTTCAAGGTCGATGGCTTCAACCGCCGGCAGCGCGCCAGGCTGTGGGCCAAAGGCCTGTGGTGGCTCTACGGACCCGGCGGCATGATGACCGACGTCGTCCGGCCCTACCTGGCTTGGTACAAGCCCGGCTTCCACCCTTGGGATTCGGGCATGCTGCCCCACTACCCCGTGTGGGCCGACGCCCTCAAGCGCACTGGTGATGTCATCGCAGCCAGTGACGCCCTGACGCCGCCCACCCGCCGCTGACTGGCGCGCTCAGATCAGGGCAATGGCAGCTCGCGCTCCATGCGCGCAGCATCGGGGCCATTGAAGTTCTGTTGCAAGTATTGCCGGATCCGGATCAGGCGCTGGCCCTCGTCCAGCGAGGCATCCTGCGTCAGGTGCGTCCATTCCAGCCGGGCCTTGTCGGCGCGCGCCCGCCAGTCATCCCGACTGGCCGATGAGGCGGCCGAGGCCACGCCCGCCGACGACGGCGCGCTGGCCAGCACGCTGTCCATCGTTTGAGGTGCGACCGGGCGGGCCGCCACCAGGTTGGCGATGCGCCGCTGAAACGCCGCCTCGTCGTCGCCAAAGAAGGCCTCGGCCCACTCGGCCCCCAGCAACTGGCGCCGCACCTGGTGCTGCTCGTTCAGGGTGGCCTGCCAGCCTTTCGGCTCCGTGGCATTGAAAGGGTGTTGCCAATCGTTGTTCTGCAGGCGCGCGTAACGGTCCCAGATGGCCAGCACCTGGGCGGCATTGGCCTGTCCCAGGTCCGCCTCGGCGTCCTGCTCGATGGTGGCCCGCACCTCCACCATCGTCACCCCCTTGCCCAAAGGCAGGTAGCTGTCGAAGCGATCGCGCAAGGCGCGGGTGGGGGTCAGTTTGCCGCCGATCACCGACCAGGCCTTGGGCGACCAACCGCCCGCGGGCCGGACCGCCGATCCCTTGACGACCGGTGGCGTCGCATCAAGCCCCGGCGAGGCCGACGACGGCGCGGTCACCTTCGCCGCGTCCACCCCCGGGGCCTGCGCCTGCTCGTACCACCAGATCAAGCCAGCGGCAATCGCCAGGACCAGCAGCGTGCGCTTGACCATGGCCGATCAGCCCGCCGCGCGCTTTTGCAGGATCTCGAAGGCCGGCAGGGTCTTGCCTTCCAGCACTTCCAGGAAAGCACCGCCGCCAGTCGAGATGTAGCCCACATCCTTCTCGATGCCGTACTTGGCGATCGCGGCCAGGGTGTCGCCACCGCCAGCGATGCTGAAGGCGGGCGATTCGGCGATCGCCTTGGCAATCGTCTTGGTGCCGTTTTCGAAGGCTTCGAACTCGAACACACCCACGGGGCCGTTCCACACGATGGTGCCAGCGGCCTTGAGCTTGGCGGCCAGCGTGGCGGCGGTCTTGGGGCCGATGTCCAGGATCATGTCGTCGTCGGCGACGTCGGCCGCGGCCTTGACCGTGGCGGGCGCGTCGGCGGCGAAGGTCTTGGCCACCACCACATCCTCGGGGATCGGCACTTCGGCGCCACGCACCTTCATCGATTCGATCACGGCGGTGGCGGCGGGCACCAGGTCACGCTCGACCAAGGACTTGCCCACGTTCAAACCCGCGGCCAGCATGAAGGTGTTGGCGATGCCGCCCCCCACGATCAGCCCGTCCACGTTCTTGGACAGCGCCTCCAGGATCGTCAGCTTGCTCGACACCTTCGAGCCCGCCACGATCGCCACCAGCGGGCGCTTGGGCGCGGCCAGGGCCTTGTTCAGCGCGTCGATCTCGGCCGACAGCAGCGGGCCGGCGCAAGCCACCTTGGCGTACTGGGCGATGCCGTAGGTCGTGCCCTCGGCGCGGTGCGCAGTGCCAAAGGCGTCGTTCACGAAGATGTCGCACAGCGCGGCCATCTTGCGGCCCAGCTCCTCGCTGTTCTTTTTCTCGCCCTTGTTCAGGCGGCAGTTCTCCAGCAGCACCACGTCGCCGTGCGCCACGGTCACGCCGTCCACCCAGTTCGACACCAGCTTGACTTCGCGGCCCAGCAGCTCGCCCAGCCGCTTGGCCACGGGGGCCAGCGAATCGGCCATCTTGAACTCGCCCTCGGTGGGACGGCCCAGGTGCGAGGTCACCATCACGGCGGCGCCGGCCTTCAGGGCCAGCTCGATGGCCGGCACCGAGGCGCGCACGCGCGTGTCTTCGGTGATGTTGCCGGCATCGTCCTGCGGCACGTTCAGGTCGGCGCGGATGAACACGCGCTGGCCAGCCACCTTGCCCTGGGCCACGAGGTCTTCGAATCGGAGGATGTTCATGATGGTGATCGTGAAAATTGGATGAAAAACGAAACGGGAGCTGGGCCTGATTGTAGAGAGCCTGGCGCCCCCTGAACCCGGGGGTCAATCCGCGAGTTTGCATTGTCATCAGGGCGTCACCGCCGGGCGCGATCGTAACGAGGTTGTTTCATTTCCCCCGGTTGTCACACCATGCGTCACACCTCCCTCTTGCTGGCACTCCTGGCCGCGTCCTGCGGTCTCGCCGGCACCTCCTCCTGGGCCCACGGCAGCGCCGCCTCCTACCCGGCCCCCGCCGCCATCGCCGTCAAGGGCAGCCTGAGCGCACCGCCCGCAGGCGTCACCGACCTCAAGTTCCGCGAGATGTTCAAGCTGCCCATCGGCCCCAAAGGCCTGGAGCTCGGCGACAAGATGACTTCGCTGGCCGGCCAGAAGGTGCGCATGGTGGGTTACATGGTCGCGCAGGACGCGGCCACGCCCGGCCAGTTCATCCTCTCGCCCTTGCCCGTGGAAGTGGGCGACGAAGACGAAAGCCTGTCCGACGACCTGCCCGCGTCCTCCGTCTTCGTGCATGCCGCCCCAGGCGCCGCGCAACGCGACATCCCGCACCTGCGCGGCCTGATCAGCGTGATCGGCACCTTGCGCGTCGGTGCCCGCGATGAAGCTGGTGGCCGCGTGTCGTCCTTCCAACTGGAGCTGGATGACAACACCTCCAAGCTCTTCACCGACGCCGTGCCGGGTGCCCGCACCACCTTGGCCGAACAGGCCCGCTGACCCATCCGCCCCTCCTTTTTCTTTCCCCAAGCCTTATCCGGAGAATGTCCATGTCCCGCACCCGCTTTCAACGCAGCGCCCTGACCCTGGCCCTGACGACGGCACTCGCCGCCTTGGCCGCCCCCGCTTTCGCCGCCCCCACCATCTCGCGCTTGACGCCTCCCAGCAATGCCCTCGGCCAAACCGTCAACACCCTGGCCCGCTTCCTGCCCGGCCAGCGTTTCGACCTGCAGGCCACGGTCCGCCCTGAAGCCGGCAAGTCCATCACCAAGGTGCAGTTCCTGGTCGATGGCAACAGCGTTGCCACCCTCAACGCGGCCGCCCCCGTGACCAGTGCCGCCACCTCGGTGTTCTCTGGCAAGACCAGCCTGGTGCCGGCCAGCGCCATCACCGCCGCCGCCCCCGGCTCTGTGGCCGCCTCCGTGCGGGCCTACAGCAACGCCACCGCCGGCGTCCACACCCTGACCGCCATTGCCACGCAAAGCGACGGCACGACCACCACCTCCACCGGCAACTTCGAAGTCATCGGCATCACCGCCCAAGGCCGTCCCGCCAAGAACATCGTCATCTTCCTGGGCGACGGCATGGGCGCGGCGCACCGCACGGCCGGCCGCATCCTGGCCAAGGGCTACGCGCAAGGCAAGGCCAAGGGCCTGCTCGCCATGGACACCTTCCCGTTCACCGGCATGGTCATGACCGCCTCGCTCGATTCCATCGTGACCGACTCGGCCCCAGGCATGGCCAACTACGTCACGGGCAACAAGGCCAACAACAACCAGGAAGGTGTCTTCCCCGACGACACCACCGACACCTTCGACAACCCCCGCATCGAATACCTGTCGGAATTCCTGCACCGCACGCAAGGCAAGTCGCTGGGCGTCGTCACCACCTCCGACGTGTTCGATGCCACGCCGGCCGCCAATGCCGTGCACACCTCCAACCGCGGCAACGGCACCGGCATCGTCGACCAGTTCTTCGACGACCGCGCCCAGACCGGCCTGACCGTGCTGATGGGGGGTGGTCGCAAGTGGTTCCTGCCCAACGCCGGCAACAGCACCAGCCCACAGCCCGCCAATGGCTCGCAACGCCGCACTTCCAGCGACTACGTTTTGCCAAGTGACATCGTCACCGGTTGGAGCGCAGCACCTGGCGCCCTCGACGCTGGCCGCGACCTGATCGCCGATTTCCAAGGCGCCGGCTTCACCTACGCCGCCACCAAGACCGACCTGGACAACGCCGGCACGCCCGACAAGCTCCTGGGCCTGTTCTCCTACTCGAACATGAACGTCTCGTTCGACAAGATCAACGGCCGCCGCGGCACCTCGAGCGTGGTCAACGACTACGGCTTCCCCGACCAGCCCATGCTCGACGAAATGGCCGACAAGGCCCTGAACGTGCTCAAGAAGAACCCCAATGGCTTCGTGCTGATGGTCGAAGGCGCGTCCATCGACAAACAGGCTCACCTGATGGACACCGACCGCTGGATGCTGGAAGTGCTGGAGTTCGACCGCGCCATTCAAAAGGCCAAGGACTTCGCCATCGCCAATCCCGACACCCTGGTCATCGTCACGGCCGACCACGAGTGCTCGGGCGCGGCGCTGATCGGCGCCTCGCTGCTGACCAACGCCGCCTTGCAAGCCAAGGCCTCCGGCAGCCACACCACGGCCGACCAGCGCGACGCCGTGGTCGGCAACTATGAAGCCGCCAAGTTCCCGTCCTACGCCATCCAGGCCGACGGCTACCCAGCCACCACCGACATCGACAACAAGCTGCTGGTGGGATACGGCGCCAACGCCGACCGCTACGAAACCTGGCTGGCCACCGCCCAGCCCACCCAGGATTCACAACAGCCCTTCGTTGGAGCCTCGCCTTTGAACACTTACCCCGCCAATCCCAACGTGCGCAACAGCGACACCGGCGTGTTCATCACCGGCCAGGTGGCCGGCCAGCAAGCCGTGCACACCGCCACCGACATCCCCCTGTCGGCCTTCGGCCGCGGCAGCTCGCTGTTCACCGGTGTGATGGACAACACCGACGTGTTCTTCAAGCTGGGCCAGGCGGCCATCGGCGGCGTCAAGTGATTGACCTGACCGCCACGCTTCACTGACCTGATGCCACCGCGAAGGCTCCTGCATGGAGCCTTCGCCATCCAAGGATTTTCACCCATGCACACATTGAACACTGCGCTGCGCGCCACCCTGGCCGCCACCGCGATCGCGCTGGCCAGCGCCTCCGCTCACGCTGTCGGCATCGACACCACCCTCAGCTTCGACGCCGTCGCCTCCGGCACCGACGCCAACCTGGCCATCGGCAGCGCCAGCAGCCTGGTCCGCTTCGACAACGCCAAGCTCTTCGATGACCTCGATGTGAATGGCGACCCGATCCCCGGCCAGACCCACTGGGGCATCGACACCGACTACACCGAGGCCGTCACCGTCGCCAACCCGATCGACTTCGGGCGGAACCTGGCCCCCAGCGGCATCAACGCATTGAACACCGCCTACGGCCCCGTGCTGATGAGCTTCAGCACGCCGCTGACCTTGAGCAGCTTCTCCTTCACGCTGGAGAACACCACCTACGGCATGCCCTCGGCCGACATCCTTTTCCTGGACGCCATGGGCCACGTCGTGCAGACCTTCAGTTTCCAGCAAGACCTGTCGGGCGCCCATTTCCAGGTCGACGACATCGCCGCCGACATCAGCGCCATCGTCCTGCCTTCCGGCAAGTTCGTGGACGACGTGCACGTGGCGACCAGCGCGGTTCCAGAGCCCTCCAGCGTGGCCCTCGCCGTGTTGGGCCTGGTCACCATCGGTGCGATCGGTCTCCGCCGTCGCGCCTGATCCCCTGCCCGCTGATCTCGGGCAAGAACCGCCCGCGATCAGCCACCCAGGTTCATCATGGGGCCTCGAGCCTCGGGCGAGGACCTCACCAGCCCAGCCCCAGCTTCAAGGCCAGCAAGACCACCATCCCACTCAGGATGGTCCCCAGCATGTCGCGCCGCCACCAAGCCCACCCCACGGCCACCGCGGTCGCGAAGAACCGCGCATCACGCCAATCATGCGGCCAATGCCCCTGAGTCAACAGCACTTCCGGAAAAACGACGGCACTCAAGGCCGCCAAGGGCGCATAGCGCAAGCCGCGCTCCAACCAGGCGGGCAAGCGCCAGGGCTGCTCACTCAAAAAGAAGAACGAACGGCTGAAGGCAGAGATCACCACCAATCCCAAGGCGGCCAGCAC
Source organism: Aquabacterium sp. (assembly GCF_050725395.1). GTDB lineage: Bacteria > Pseudomonadota > Gammaproteobacteria > Burkholderiales > Burkholderiaceae_C > Aquabacterium. The sequence goes on from NZ_JBOHHL010000032.1 coordinate 53,985, forward strand.
CATTTCTCCCTCGCTCATCGGAATCGCAGGCAAGGCCATGGTTCAGTGGTCTCCTGACGCGCTGTCCGCGGGCTCGGGGCTGCCTTGCCGCGAAGCCGACATCTGGTCCAACAGCAAACCGCAGGCCACCGCCGAAGCCACCGCCACCACGATGTTGAGCCGAAACGGCAAGGCAAAGGCGGCCACTGCCGCCGTGCCCGCCAAGCCCGCGCTCAAGGCCGTCCTGCGGTCATTCGTCAGCGACACCAGCAAGCCCACCAAGGCCAAGGTCCCGGCAAAACCCAGGCCCCATTGCGTCGGGATCGCGCTGGCAAACATCACGCCCGCCAACGACGCCACGTTCCAGGTCAGCCAGTTCACCGAAAAAAGGCCTGCAAAGTACGCCAACGGCCCCGGATGCTCGGGCCCCGCTGGGGGTGCGGTCCCATGCCTTTGCATCATCATCACGTAGGTCATGTCGGCCGTCACATAGCCTGCCAGCAGGCGCCAGCGCAGCGGCAAACTCATCATGTGCACGCGCATTTGCGCGC
>NZ_JBOHHL010000033.1:0-53124 GCF_050725395.1 Aquabacterium sp.
GTGCGGGCGCCCGCACGCGGTGAGGCCGATGGCGGCGTCAACCTCAGTTCCAACGGCGGCGGTACCCCGGTGACGGCCCGTGGCGTGTTCAACCCCAGTGCCCGGATCGTCGAGAAGGTGACCGCCCTCGAAACCGGTTGGCGCAGCCAGGTGCGCCAGAACCTCTCGGTTGATGTGGCCGCCTTCGTTCAGCGTTACGACCCCTTGCTCGGCGTGCCCATCGATTTCCTGGACAACCCCACCGTCATCAGCGACACCACGGTCAACGGCCGCCGCCAGATCACGATCGCGCTGACCTCGGCCGCGCGCGCCACCACCAGCGGCATCGAACTGGCCACCGACTGGCGCATCGCCCGGTTCTGGCGCCAGCAACTGAGCTACAGCTACACGGAAACGCGCTTCGCGACCCCGTCGATCGTCACGACGCTCGGCGGGAACCCGCGCACCCTCGTGTCGCTGCGCGAGTCTTTCGACCTGGGCAGCCAATGGATGCTCGACGTCTGGTTGCGCTACACCTCCGCGCGCAAGGACCCGCTGGTGCCCGCGCTGGATGTGCCTTCGCGCACCGCGCTCGACGTCAATTTGCGTTGGGCCGTGACGCCAGCGATGACCCTGTCGGTAGGTGGTCACAACCTGGGCCGCCAGTACACGCAAGAGATCAACCCGCAGATCTCCTTCCAGGTGAAGCGCGCCGCCTTTGCCAAAGTCGAGGCCTCGTTCTGACCATGCGGCAAGACACCCCCAGCACCACCCGAGACCTGCTCAAGGCAGCGCTGGGCCGTTGGCGCGAGTCATTGCTGGTGCTGGCCTGTCTGGGCGGCGGCGCCCTGCCCCAGGCCAGCCAGGCCGCCGAGCCCGAAGGCAGCGAAGCCGCGGTGCAGGCGGCCTACCTGTTCAATTTCGCGCGCTTCACCGAATGGCCCGCCAGCAGTTTCGCGAACAAGACTTCGCCGCTCAACTACTGCCTGCTGGGCCGGCGAGAGGCCCTGGCCAACGCCATGGTCAGCCTCAATGACCGCCCCGTGCAGGGCCACCCCTTGCGCTTCATGCAACCCGAGCGTGCCGAGGACGCCAAGGTCTGTCACCTGGTCTTCCTGGCCGAACCCGATGCCCGGCGGCGCACCCAGGCCCTGCAAGCCCTGGCGAGCCAAGCCACCCTGACCGTCAGTGACACCGAGGGCTTTGCGCAGGACGGCGGCATGATCCGACTGCTGCGGATCGGCAAACGGTTGCGTTTCGAGATCAACCGCACCCAGACGCAGAAAGCGAACCTGCGGCTGTCGGCCGACCTGCTCAACCTGGCCACAGCTCTGGTCGAAACCGACAGCGGGGCCGGTCGATGAAGCTGCGGCTCATTCCCCGCCACTGGAGCTTCAGGCGCAAGCTGGCCCTGGTGCTGGCGGCATCGACCATGCTGGCCGCCATCGTGCTCTTCGCCGCCACCACGGCGCTGGACCTGCGCTCCGAGCGCGAACGGCTGTACACCAACACGGCCAGCGTCACCCAGATCCTGGCGCTCAATGCCCGGGCTGCCCTGGCCTTCGGCGACCCGGACGCCGCGCGCGCCGTGCTCAACAGCCTCAACACCCTGCCCGAGATCAGCCATGCCTTGCTGCTGGACCCGGCCGGCCGCAAGTTCGCCGTCTTCACCCGCGTCGAGATGTACGTGGACCCCAGCCTCGGACCAGACAAGGAACTGATCAAGCAAGCCGTGATGGCGCAGCGGGAACAAGCCCTGCGCTACGACTGGACCGCCCTGTACCTGGTCCAACCCGTGCTGCTCGATGGCGCGCGCGTCGGCACGCTGCTGGTCGAGGTCGATCCTCGCCACATGCTGCACGGCATCTACTGGCGCGCGGCCCTCTTGCTGGGCCTCAGCCTGCTGGCGTCCCTGGCCGCGCTGATCGCCTTGCTGCCCTTGCAGAAAAGCGTGATCCAGCCCGTGGTCAAGCTGGCCGACACCATGCAAAAGGTGTCGAAGGACCACCACTACGACCTGCGCGTGACGACCTACCACGAGGACGAAATCGGTTCGCTCTACCAGGGCTTCAATGGCATGCTGGAAGAGATCCAGGCCCGCGATTCGGCCCTGGCCGCCTACAACGCCTCGCTCGAAGACACCGTGACCATGCGCACCGTGGAACTTCGCCAGGCCAAGGACGCCGCCGAGGAAGCCAACCGCTCCAAGTCGCAGTTCCTGGCCAACATGAGCCACGAGATCCGCACGCCCATGAACGGCGTGCTGGGCGTGCTCGACTTGCTCAACGACAGCCCCCTGAACGAACGCCAGCGGCATTTCGTCGGCCTGGCCCGCTCGTCGGCCGAATCGCTCCTGGCCATTCTGAACGACATCCTCGACCTGTCCAAAATCGAAGCCCAGAGCATGCGGCTCGAGTCCATCGCCTTCGACCTGGGGGAACTCGCCGAAGAAGTCTGCGGCCTGTTCGCCCAGGAAGCCCAATCCAAGGGCTTGGAGCTGATCTGCGACGTCGCGCACGAGGTGCCACGGCAAGTGATGGGCGACCCGGTTCGGGTGCGGCAGATCCTGGCGAACCTCTTGTCCAATGCCATCAAGTTCACCAAGGTCGGTGAGGTCATTGTCCTGGTCAAATTGAACAAGACCGGCGACATCGAGCTGACCATCCGCGACACGGGCATCGGCATCCCCATTCCCGTGCAGCAGAAGATCTTCGAGGCTTTCGCCCAGGCCGACGAGTCCACCACCCGCCGCTTTGGCGGCACCGGCCTGGGACTGAGCATCACCCGCTACCTGTGTGAACTCATGGGCGGCCGCATCAGCCTCAGCAGCATCCCCACGCTGGGCTCCACCTTCGTGGTGACGCTGCCGTTGGAGGCGGCCGAACCTCAGCCCACGCTGCCAGGCCCGGCGCCCGCGCTCGCGCCCGCTTCAGTGCTGGCGGGCCAGCGCATCCTGCTGGTCGAACCGTATCCTGCGACCGGCGCCCTGCTCGAACGCTATGTGAAAGCCTTGGGCCTGGACAGCACCCTCTGCCCCAGTGACCATGAGGCCGCCAGAATCCTGGCGGACCTGACCGAGCCCTTCGACCTGGCCGTGCGTTGCAACAGTGCCGGCTCCGCCGCGCCTGACGCTTTGCGGCAATTGCCCACGGTGCTCCTGACCTCGCTCGAGGGCGACTCGTCGTCGGACCCCGATGCCCACCGCCCCGCGCCGCTGATCTGGCTGCGCAAACCGGTGCACCGCCGCAGCCTGCAGGAAGCGCTGATCAATGTGCTGCAGCGGCAACGCGCGCAAGACCCCTCGTGGTCCCGCTCACCCACGCCCGTCAAACCGCCCGCCAGCGTCCGCGTGCTGCTGGCCGAGGACCACCCGGTCAACATCATCGTGGCCGAGGAACAGTTGCGCCAGCTGGGCTGCGATGTCGTCATCGCCAACGACGGCGCCGAGGCCACGCACCTGTGGTCCACCGCCCAACAAGCCAGGACGCCTTTCGACCTCGTGCTGATGGACTGGCACATGCCCGTGCTGGACGGCCTTGGGGCGACCGAAGCCATCCGCCAATACGAAGTGCAGCGCGAGCTCAAGCCCATCCCCATCATCGCCCTCACCGCCAACGCCATGAGCGAGGACCGCGAGCGCTGCCTGCAGGTCGGCATGAACGATCACCTGGCCAAGCCCTTCGGCCGGGCCCAATTGGCGGCCTTGCTGGCGCGTTGGGCACCCGGCTGGCGCGAGCCGCGCCGCTCACGCCGCGGCGAGCCCAATGCCCCTGCGGCGGCACTGCCCTGATCGGATCTCCTAGACTGTGGCCATGAACCGCCACGACCGCCTTCCCACCTACTTCATCTCGCACGGTGGGGGGCCCTGGCCCTGGATGAAAGCGCAAATGGGTGGCGCCTACGACCAGCTTGAGGCGTCGCTGCAAGCCGTGCCCGCCCAAGTGGGCCAGACGCCCAAAGCCGTTCTGGTCATCTCAGGCCACTGGGAAGCCCCCGAGTTCACCGTCATGGCCTCGCCCCGGCCGCCCATGGTCTACGACTACTCGGGCTTTCCGGCACACACCTACGACATCAGCTACCCAGCATCCGGCTCGCCCGCTTTGGCGGCACGTGTTCAGGCCTTGATCGAATCCGCGGGGTTTCCGGCCCGGCTGGACGCGCAACGCGGTTTCGACCATGGCACCTTCGTGCCCCTGTACGCCATCTACCCCGACGCCCAGGTGCCCGTGCTGCAACTGTCCATGAAGAAAAATTACGACCCGGCGGAGCACCTGGCCCTGGGCCGGGCACTGGCCCCCTTGAGGGATGAGGGCGTGCTCATCATCGGCAGCGGCTTGAGTTACCACAACCTGCGCGCTTTCGGCGCCGGGGGCCAGGCCTCGTCCAAGGCATTCGACCAATGGCTGCAGGCCACGCTGATCGATTCAAGCCCGGAGGAACGGTCCCAGCGTTTGCTGGCGTGGTCGTCCGCACCCGGTGCCCGCCAAGCCCACCCTCGCGAGGATCACCTGATCCCCTTGATGGTGGCCGTGGGCGCTGCCGAAGGAGAAAGCGCCCGCTGCGTGTACCACGAAGAGGATTTCTTCGGTGGCATCACCGTGTCCAGTTTCATGTTCGGCGAAGGTCGTGCCCCAGCCTGAACAGCACGTGGCCCAGCATCGCCTGGGCCAGCTCCTGCTCGCCGATGAACACCTTGCCGACCTCGTCCTGCTCCAGCAAGCGCCCTTCGGCCTCGTTGTGCGTGCGCACCACCACCTCGATGGCAGGGTTCAGGGTGCGCGCGATCTCGACCATCTTGCGCACATTGAATGAATCGGGCGTCGCGATGACCAGCATGCCCGCCCGTGCCACGTGCGCCTGGATCAGCACGGAAGGGTCCGAGGCATTGCCCCAGACCGCCGGGATGTTGGCGGCGCGCAGCTGCTCGACCACCTCGCGGTTTTCCTCGGCCACCACGAACGGCAGGTGGCGGTCCACCAGCGCCTGGGCGATGCGGCTGCCCACCCGGCCATGCCCGACCAACACCACCTGTCCCGCCAGCACCGATTGCGGCACCGACATCGGCAGTTCGGCCAGCGGGTCATCGCGCAATTCCAGACTCCGCGCGAAGGCCGACCGCGCACGGATCCAATCCTGCGCCGGCTCGATGGCCGCGAACAGCAGCGAGTTCAGCGCGATCGAAATCAGCGCCCCCGCCAAGACCAGGCTGTAGCCCTCGGGGGACAGCAGCTTGAGCGACATGCCCAGGCCCGCCAGGATGAAAGAGAACTCGCCGATCTGCGCCAGGCTGGCGCCCACCGTCAGAGCGCTGTTGAGCGGGTAGCGGAAGGCCAGCACCAGGCCCATGGCCGCGATGGTCTTGCCGATCATGATGATGGCCACGACGATCAGCACCTTGAGCGGCTCCTCGATCAGCACGCTCGGGTTGAAGAGCATGCCCACCGAGACAAAGAACAGCACCGAGAAGGCGTCGCGCAATGGCAGGGATTCTTCGGCCGCGCGGTGACTGAACTCGGACTCTCGCATCATCATGCCAGCGAAGAATGCACCCAACGCGAAGGACACGTCGAAGAGCTTGGCGGAACCATAGGCCACGCCCACCGCCGTCGCGATGACGCACAAGGTGAACAGTTCGCGCGACCCGGTCTTGGCGACCAGCCACAGCACCTTGGGAAACACCCGCCGCCCGACCACCAGCATCAGCGCGATGAAGGTGGCCACCTTGCCCAGGGTCAAGCCCAGCGTCATCCAGACGCTTTGTCCAGCCCCGGCCGCGGCCTGGTGCGCGGCATCCTGCACGCCGCCCAGCATCGGGGCCACGGCAGGCAACAGCACCAGCACCAGCACCATGACCAGGTCTTCGACCACCAGCCAGCCGACCGCGATGCGGCCATTGACCGACTCCAGCACATTGCGCGCTTCCAGCGCCTTGAGCAGCACCACCGTGCTGGCCACCGAGAGGGCCAGGCCGAAGACGAGCGCCCCCCCAAGGCTCCAACCCCACAAGGTGGCCGTCCCCATGCCCAAGGCCGTGGCCACCGCGATCTGCAAGATGGCACCCGGGATGGCGATCCGCTTCACGGCCAACAAGTCGGCCAGCGAAAAGTGCAAGCCCACGCCCAGCATCAGCAACATCACCCCGATCTCGGACAACTGCCCCGCCAAGTCCAGGTCGGCCACGAAACCAGGCGTGGCCGGCCCGATCACGATGCCCGCGAACAGGTAGCCCACCAAAGGCGGCACCTTCATGCGCGACGCGATGAATCCGAAGATGAGCGCCAAGCCGAAGCCCGTGGCGATGGTGGAGATCAGGCTGACGTTATGGGGCATCCGGGAAAGGTCCTCGAAAAAACCGTGTTGAAAGGCACAGTCTATCGGCAGTGGGTGGCGGGCCATGGAAAAAGCCCGCGAATGCGGGCTTTGGCAAGATGAGCGAACAGCGCGCTCAAGGCTCGATGCGGGGCTGTCCGTTCAACTGGTGGCGCAGTTTTGAGATCTCGAGGTAAACGTCTTTGCGGACGCGAGAGATGCCGCCCAGCGGACGGTGTTCCGCGATGGCATGCCAAGGCGTGAAGGAGCGAACCTCGCAGGCTTCACCTTGTTCGGGCACCTGCGCACCGATCGTGATCCGGGCGACGGGCACGAAAGGCGACTCTTTTTCCTTCCACTCGATGGTGGGGTCTTCGATCGGCATGGTCGCTGGCTTGGCCCGCGTCTGCACCATGAAGTCGAAGCAGGCGCCACCCGACGCCAACTGGCCCGTCAGGTTGTCGCCCAGGCGGTCCTTGGTGTCCGAGGCCGTGTAGAACGCGCTGCCCGCGCAGGGCTTGGCCGAGAACTTCATCTGCTGGCTGCCCAGCTTGGACGGCGTCGTGCTCCAGTACTGAGAGGCCAGCGGGTTGACGACCTTGCGTCCCTGGATGGCCAGCAGCACGGCGGTCTCGTGGAACAGGTGGCCAGCCAACCAGCCCGCGGCCGACAAGCCGCCACCCGTCATGGCTTTCTGGAAGACCACGTAGTCGCCGGCATTGCGGATGAAGAACACCGGGCTGTTCATCATCAGGAAATCCTGCGTGCCGGCGGACTGCTCGTCGTCCAGCAGCTTCTGGCCTGCCACGCCCATCACCTTGACCGCCATGCCCCGCGCATCGCCCTTGTGGTCGTCCTGGCTCTGGCCCGAGCCATTGGAAAACCGGATGACCGCGTGGTAAGCACGTGGCGTGGCGAACAGGCCTTGCGCCAGCGCCGGCGGCAGCTTGTCGAGCACCGTGAAGGTGGACTGCACGCAGCCATGGGCTTTGCGGTGGGCGTCGCGGACAGCATGGCCGTCGGCGTCGAAGCCGGACTGCACCATGTCACGGATGGCGCTCACCATCGCGGCGGTCGAGGTGGCCTCGTCAGCGGGGATGAGTTCGCCGTCGGGTGAAGGCGCCGTGGCGGCCCAGGCGGCACCGGCCATCAGGCCTGTGAGCAGAAAACCGGCGCGGAGCAAGGGCGGCAAGGTTGCTTGGATGGACATGAAAGAGGGCCTCTGGTTTATTGATTCTCATTTAACGAAATGCAGCAATCACAGAGGCGAGCGTAGCCCTTCCCGCCTATTTAATCCATGAGGGAAAGTATCCCAAGGCGGATTGCACCGTGTCGTCGTGGGCGGGCACCACCACCAGGCCCGGATCCAGTTTGACCAGCTCGCGCATCTGCTCGATGGTGTGCTGGGTCTGCTCACGGTCCTTGTCCACGATCAGGCTGGCGGGCCAGAACTTGGGACTGCCGTCCTTCAAGGCATCGGCGCGCCAGACCGCATCGCCGCAGAAGAAAAAGCGCTTGCCCGAGGCCACCGTGACGAACATCCCAATGGACCCCGGCGTGTGGCCGAACATGGGCACGAGCACCACCGAGCCATCGGCGAACACGTCGATGCTGCGGTCGAACACCTTGTGGGGCTGGGGCTTGAACTCCAGCGATTGCCAGCGGATGCTCTTCAGGGACACCTGCGAAGGCCAGCTGCCCCCAAGGCCGGGCGCGGCGTGCTCGATCACCTTCAGCTCTTCAGGCGCGGCCCAGACCACGGCCTCGGGAAAATCGCCCAGGCCGCTGGCGTGGTCCCAATGCGCGTGGCTCAGGAAGATGCGTTCGATGGGCGGGATGCCCGCCTTGTCCAGTTGCACTCGGGCCGGCACCACGGGATTCTCGTACTTGAAAAAGGCGCGCGCCCACCAAGGCATGTCCTGCTGGTATTGCTCGGCCACCTTGCTGCCCAAGCCCGAATCAAACAAGAAAGTCGCCTGGCCATGCTTGACCAGGATGGCCGAGAAGTTGCCATCGACCTTGGTGGTGAACCCACCGCCCGACACCATCATGCCCTTGAGCGCGGTGGTCTTGCCGGTCTTGATGATGGCGAACTCGACGTCGGCGTGGGCGGCATCCGCCAAGGCAGACCAACTGGCACCAGCCAGCACGAGAGACAACAAGCAGCGTTTGAACATCATCACATCACTTTCCTTGGGCGGATCGGATCAGGGTGGGCACGCGGGCTTGGAGCCTGCGCAGGGGATCGCAGCTGTGCTGGGCGCGGGACAGCAGCAATGCGCCCTCGATCAGCATCAACAGGGTTTCGGCGAGGAAGGCGGATTCGCGGACGCCATGGCCGGCCAGGAAGGCGTCCAGGCCATCCTGCCAAAGGCGGTAGGCGCGGGCGCAGGCTTCGCGGATCTCGGGCGTCACGGCGGCTTCTTCGAGGGTGGTGGTGGCCACCGGGCAGCCTTTGGTGAAACCTGAGGATTCCAGTTCGGCCATGAAATGGTCGAGCACGGCACCAATGGCCGTTTCGGGATCGGCATGGGCCAGGCACATCTGCGCCAGCGACTGGGCCAACTGGCTGGCCGATTGGTCCAGCGCGGCCACGGCCAACGCCACCTTGCCCCCTGGAAAATAGTGGTACAGCGAGCCCTTGGGCGCACCGCTTTCGGCCACGATCTGGTTCAAACCGGTGTGGTGATACCCGGCGGTTTGCAGCAGGCGGGCGGTGGTGTCGATCAGGCGCTGTCTTGCATTGTTCGCATTCATGCCGCAATTATAACGACTGGTCTATATATTTCGCAAGACCGGCCAGGGGCAAGGTGTTTGGGACCGTGACACCATGCGCTTCGCCTTTGGAGAATCCATGAAATACCGCGAACTGGGCCGCACCGGCCTGAAAGTCAGCCTCATCGCCCTGGGCACCATGACCTGGGGCGAGCAGAACACCGAGGCCCAAGCCCACGAGCAACTGGACGTGGCGCTGGACGCCGGCATCAACCTGGTCGACACGGCCGAGATGTACCCGGTGCCCCCCAAGCCCGAAACGCAGGGCTTGACCGAGCAGTACATCGGCACGTGGTTGAAGAAGACCGGCCGCCGCCAGGACATCGTGCTGGCCAGCAAGGCCGCCGGCCCCTCGCACCAGGCCGCGCGCCCTTCGCATGTGCGCGGCGGGCGCCTGAATTTCAACCGCGTGAACCTGTTCGAAGCGGTGAACGACAGCCTCCGGCGCTTGCAGACCGACCACATCGACCTGTACCAACTGCATTGGCCCGACCGCCGCACCAACATCTTTGGCCAGCGCAACTACCAACACGTCAAGGACGAGATGACGGTCCCCATCGCCGAGACCCTGGCCGCGCTGCAGGACCTGGTCAAGGCCGGCAAGATCCGGCACTTCGGCGTGTCCAACGAATCGCCCTGGGGCCTGGGCCAGTTCATCCACCATGCGCAGACGAACGCCGAATTGCCCCGCGTGGCCAGCATCCAGAACGCGTACAGCCTGGTCAACCGCAGTTTCGAGACCGGCCTGTCGGAAATGTCGCTGCGCGAAGACGTGGGCCTGCTGGCCTATTCACCCCTGGCCTTTGGCGTGTTGAGCGGCAAGTACCTGAACGGCCAACGCCCCGCTGGCGCGCGCCTCACGCTGTTCGACCGCTTCACGCGCTACCACGGCGAGAACACCGGCCTGGCCACGCAAGCCTACGTGGCCCTGTTCAGAAAGCATGGCATCGACCCGGCGCAAGGCGCCCTCGCCTTCGTGAATGGCCGGGACTTCGTCACCAGCAACATCATCGGCGCGACCACGCTTGAACAACTGCGCAGCAACATCGCCAGCGTGAAGGTGATCCTGCCGCAGGCCGTGCTGGAGGGCATCGACGCCATCCACGAGCGCTACCCCAATCCAGCGCCCTGAGCCAGGGTTCATGCGATGGGCCGATAACTCCACCTGGGCGTGACCAGCAGGGCCACGAACGACAACACCCCGGTGATGATGGTGATCCAGACCATCACCGGGTTCTCTGCCATGCGCTCGGGGTAGATGCGCAAGATGGCGCCAATGCCCACGGCATTGCCGCTGGCCACCAGCACCGCCGCCGCGTAGTCGTGGAAACGGCGCGCCCGGTTGGCCCCTTGTGCCCACTTCGGATCGGTGTTGTAGCTGGGCAGCTCTTCGGCCTCGTTGCCCAGGCGCTCCAGCGTCGACATGAAATGCCGCAGATTGGTGATGGCGCGCTCGGCCTTGTAGTTCAAAAAGGCCAGGCAGGTGGAGGCCACCGGAAAGCCCAGCACCAGCCATTCCACTGGCAGCTCATGCGTGCGCGATCCCGGCTTGAGCGCCACCAGCGCGGCCAGCAGGCTCACCACCAGCGAGACGTACAAGGCCAGCGATTGCTGGCGCTGGTTGATGCGCGCGTTGACCTCCTGGGAGGCCGCGATGAAGCGGTAGTTGGCGTGGACCAGGTGCAGTTTGCTCATGCCCCCATCTTAATCAGGCTTGGCCTTCGATCTGGGAGACCGCCAGCCTGGCCACCTTGCGCACCTCGGGGTCGGGGTCGGTCAAGGCCGCCTCGAGCGCCCCCAAGGCCGAGCGATCGCGGATCTCGCCCAGCGCGATGACGGCCTCCTTGCGCAGGTTGACGATGCTGTGCGCCAGCAAAGCCGCGACGGCCCGCACCGCCTTGGGCTGGCGCAATTGGCCCAGGGCGCGCGCCGCCCTTTGGCGCACCTGCCAGTAGGCATCGTCCAACGCCAGGATCAAGGCCTCCAGGGCGCCAGCCAGCTTCAGCTTGCCCAGGGTCGTCGCGGCTTCTTCGCGCACCTGCCAGGCCGGGTCGGCCAGGGCGGACAGCAAGGCCGGCAGCACCTGGTCATCGGACGCGTAGCCGAGCGATCCCACGGCCGCGCGGCGCACGTCCGCCTGGCCGTCGTGCTGGGCCACCCAGGCCAGGCCCGACAAGGCATCTTCGCGCTTGAGCCAGCCCAGCACGCCCACGGCCTCCAGGCGCACGCGGTGGTCGGCATCGTCCAGGCGCCTCAAGGCGGGGCCGTGACTCTCGGGCACACGCAGTTCGCGAAGGGCCCGCAAGGCGCTGGCCCGCACAAAGGCGTCTTCATGGTCCACCGCGGGCAAGAGCCAGGTCCCGGCGCTCAACAGCTTCAGTTCGGCCAGGCTGTGGGCCGCGGCTTCGCGCACCTCGTTCACCGGGTCTTCCAGAGCCTTGACCAAGGATTGCACGGTGGCGTCCTGCTCCCAATAGGCCAGTCGTTCGGCGGCTTCGGTGCGCACATCGGGGTCCGCGTCCTGCAGGGCCTGCAGAAGCCAGGGCACGAAATCCTCGTCTTCCAGCTCGGCCAGGTCGATCAGGGCCAGGCGGCGCACGGTGGCGTCATCGCTGGTGAGGCGGGTGTGCAGGTCGGGCGGGGGCAAAGGCAGGTTCATGGCGTCAGATGGCGAAACGGAGTCGCTCGGCGGAAAGGTCGGGGGCCATGCCCAGGGGACTGAGGCGGTCCAGGGGCAAGGTCGTGTCAGGATGGCGCAGCAGGTCCAGGCAATGGCGCTTGAGGCGCGAGAACGTTGGCGTGGTCAGCATTTCGTGGCGGCGCGGGCGTTGTTCGCTCAGGTCCAGCTCATCGACGATGCGGCCGGGGCGCGGGCTCATCACCAGGATGCGGTCGGCCAGGAACAGTGCTTCGTCGATGTCGTGGGTCACGAAGACCACGGTGGTCCGCAGGCGGGCCCACAGGTCCACCAGCAGCTCTTGCATCTTCAGGCGGGTCAAGGCATCCAGGGCACCGAAAGGCTCGTCCATCAGCAGCACCCGCGGCTGGTTGATGAGCACGCGCGCGATCTCGACGCGCTGCTGCATGCCACCCGACAGTTGCGAGGGAAAGCGGTTTTCAAAACCCGCCAGGCCCACTTGCTCCAGCAAGGCCCTCGCCTGCTGGCGCCGCTCGGCCTTGGCCACGCCCTGCATCTTCAGACCATAGGCCACGTTGTCGAGCACGCTCAGCCAGGGGAACAAGGTGTGCTGCTGGAAGACCAAGCCGCGCTCCGGGCTGGGGCCTTTGATCGCCTGCCCCGCCAGGCGCAAGCTGCCCTGCGTTGGGTTGATGTGCCCGGCCAGTGCGCCCAGCAAGGTGGACTTGCCGCAGCCCGAAGGGCCCAGCAGGCACACGAACTCGCCTGGGCTGACTTGGAGGTTGATGTCCTGCAAGGCCAGGAAGCGGCTGGCGCCAGCCCCCAGGTGCAAGGAGACTTGGTCGATGTCGAGCTGGCTCATGGCTTGCCCCCTTCCTGGCGGTGCCAGGGCATCAGCCAATGCCCGCCGAGCCGGATCAGGGCGCTGCTGCCCATGCCCAGCACGCCGATCAACAGCATGCCGACGATGATGTTGGCGTAGTTCTGCACGGTGTAGGACTCCCAGGTGTAGTAGCCGATGCCGTATTGGCCGGAGATCATCTCGGCCGTGACCAGGCAAAACCAGCAGGTGCCCATGCCGATGGACAGGCCCGTGACGATGTTGGGCGCGGCCGAGGGCAGGATGACCTGCGAGAACAAGCCCCAAGGGCCTGTGCCCAGGCTTCGGGCAGAAGCCACCAGGCGCGCGTCCACGTGCTCGACGCCATGGACCGTGTTGAGCAGGATGGGGAACAGCGCGCCAATGAAGGTGATGAAGATCATGCTCACCTCGGACGAGGGGAACATCAGGATCGACAAGGGAATCCAGGCCACGGCGGGGATGGGCCGCAGCACCTCGAGCGGCGGCAGCCACAGTTGCCGCGCCCAGCCAAAACGCCCGATCGCCAGGCCCAGGCCTACGCCCAGCACGCTGGCCGCCACGAAGCCCACGGACACCCGCCACAGGCTGAAGCCCAGGTGGGACCAGATCTTGGGCGAGCGCGCGAAGTCCCACGCCGCCTGCACCACCTCCAGCGGCGGCGGTACGTTCTCGAAGGTCAGGAAACCCAGGTGCCAACGCTGTGTGGCGGCCACGTGCCAGACCAGCACGCTCAGTACCAGGGAAACGACCGGCCCGAGCAAATTGCTCAGTCGCCGCCAAGGCTGGCCGGCCGCTGGCGCGCTGGCCCGCAGTTCGGTGTCGATGACACCGCCCGGCCCGTTCAATTCCACCACGGATGACTGCATGGTCGGCTCCTTGGGCAACGTCAGCGCGAAGCCTTGGCCACCGCTTGCGCGCCGGCGAAGTCCAGCAGCTTGCCACCATTGGCCTTGGCATACGCCGTGGCCGCGTCCTTCTGCAGGAAGGCGCTCAACTGGCCCTTGCCATCGATGGCGTACCACGAGAGGTTGCCAAACAGCTTGATGCGGTGGATCAGGTCATGCACGTACACCGCCCGGGCGGCCTTGCCGCCCTGCTCCAGCTTGCGCAGGTCGGCCAGCGCGCCTTCGATCGAGGCGTAGTAGCGCACCTTCGGCTCGCCCTTGACCCAGATGCCGGCCACGCGCTGCGTGTCGGTGATGGGCTTGCCGGTGACGGCATCATTGGCCTTCAAAGGCAGCTTGGCGTAGTTCTTCAAGCTGGCCTCGTAGTTCAGGCCCGACTGCTTGAAGGCTTCGCGGATGAAGCGGTCGTCGATGAAGCTGTTCACGTCCAGGTCCACATCAGTACGCTTCAGGAAGTGCAAGGTGTCGATCGACGTTTTCAAGGCCTGGCGGTACTCGGGCTTCCAGGTGAAGTCGCGCGTCTGCAGGCCCAGCGGGCCATGGAACAGGTAGTTCACGGCGGCGTCGATGCCCGTGCTCTTCTCGATCAGTTCGCTGTACTTCTCGGGGTCGGCGGCGAACAGTTTGTCGGCCTCCAGCGCTGCGCGCAGGTAGGCGGTCACGATCTCGGGGTACTTCTTGGCGTACTCGGCGCTGACCAAGGAGCCGTGGTAAGTGGGCGCGTTGGCCTGGGCACCATCAAAGATCTTGCGGGCGATCCCTCGGTACGGGAACAGCTCGGCAAAGGGCACGAAGTCGGCATGGGCCTCGATCTTGTTGGCCTGCAGCGCGGGGCCGGCCACTTCGGGGGCCTGCGTGATGATGTTGACGTCTTTTTCGGGGTCGATGCCTTGGGCCTTCAAGGCGCGCAGCAGCATGCCGTGCGCGGTCGATGCGAACGGCACCGAGATGGTCTTGCCGCGCAACTCCGAGATCGACGTGATGTTGGAACCATTGGGCACGACGATGCCGTTGCCGCTGCCCAGCGTGCTGCCCGACAGCACGGTGATGAACAAGCTCTTCTTGCCGGCCTTTTGGAAGGCTGCGCCATTGGCCGAGCCTGGGAAGTCGGCCATCGCGCCAATGTCCAGCTTGTCGGCCACCATCTCGTTGGTCAGCGGCGCACCCGAGGTGAAGTTCTTCCACTGGATGTCGTAGGTGGCGCCCTTGTACTTGCCATCCTTGGGCAGGTACTTGTCGAGCAACTTCAACTCGCGGATCAGCAGGCCGCCGGTGGCGCAGTTGATGGTGGTGTCCTGCGTGCCAATGGCGATGCGGATGGTTTCGGCATGGGCCGAGGCAAAGGCTGCAAAAGCAGCCAGGGCCAGAAGGGGGCGGCGGAAATTCATGACGTCAAGGTCCTTCGATAAAGCTGTGTTGGTTCAACGCAAGAGGTAGGGGATGGCGACCTTGATGGCGCCAGTGGGGCAGTCTTTTTCGCAAGGCATGCAGTACCAGCACTCGTCGTGCTTCATGTAGGCCTTGTTGGTCGCCGGGTCGATGGCCAGGATGTCCATCGGGCAGACGTCGACGCAGACGGTGCAGCCCTTGTGGGCAATGCACAGTTCTTCGTCCACCGTCACGGCGGCATCGCTCATCTCGGCGATTTGTCGGGGAGTGAAAGCCATGTTCGATATCCTTTCAATGCAGCATCAAGCCGCCAGGGGCTGGGCGATGCGCAGCTTTTCGTAAGCCGTTTTCTCTTCGTCGTCCAAGGGCAGGATGTAGGGTTCGATGGCACGCTTGGCGCTGCTCATCCGGCCATCCGCGTCCTTCAGCAGGTGGGCATGGCAGAACCAGTCGGCATCGTTGCGCTGCGGGTAATCGACGCGCATGTGGTACAGGCCCCAACGGCTTTCGGTGCGGAACAGCGAAGCGCGCGCGGCCATCTCAGCGCAATCGCGGATCACCGACACCTCGGCGGCGCGCATCAGTTCGTGGGCATCGCGGGCATGCAGTTGCGACAAGTCGTCTTCGATTTCGGCAAAACGCTGCAGGCCGATCTCCATCTTGCGCGTCACCTTGGGCGGTTGCAGGTAGTCGTTGACCATGCGGCGCAGCTTGTATTCGACCTGCAAGGGTGGCAGGCCGTGGTCGCGCTTCAAGGGGGCATAGACACGCTCGCGTTCGCGTTCGATCTGGCCGGCATCCAAAGGTTTGAAATTGGTGGACGCGATGTAGTCGGCCGCGTTGTGCCCGGCGAACCAGCCATAGGTGAAAGCGCCCAGCATGTAGTTGTGCGGCACGGCGGCCATGTCGCCAGCGGCATAGAGGCCTTTCACCGTGGTCTCGGCACGCTCGTTCACGTACACGCCCGAGGCGCTGTGCCCGCTGCAGAAACCGATCTCCGAAATGTGCATCTCTATCATCTGCGTGCGGTAGTCGTTGCCACGGCCTTCGTGGAAGCGACCACGGCTGGGCCGCTCATTGCTGTGCAGGATCGTCTCGATGGTCTGGATGGTTTCCTCGGCCAGGTGGTCCAGCTTCAAAAAGACCGGGCCATTGCCGCCTTGCAGTTCCTGGTAGAACTCCATCATCATCTGGCCCGACCAATAGTCGCACTCGATGAAGCGCTCGCCCTTGCCATTGGCCGTGTAGCCACCCAGCGGGCCGGTCACGTAGGCGCAAGCCGGGCCGTTGTAGTCCTTGATCAACGGGTTGATCTGGAAGCACTCCAGGTTCGACAGCTCGGCGCCCGCGTGGTAGGCCATGGCGTAGCCGTCGCCAGCATTGGTAGGGTTCTCATAGGTGCCCATCAGGTAGCCCGACGATGGCAAACCCAGCCGCCCCGCCGCGCCACAGGCCAGGATCACGGCCTTGGCCTTGACCACGTAGAAATCGGCTGTGCGGCAATCGAAGCCCATCACGCCATTGACGCTGCCATCGTCGGCCGTCAGCAGGCGCGTGCACACGATGCGGTTGGTGATCTCGACCCGCGCGCGCTTCAGCTGACGGTACAGCACCTTCTTCACGTCATGCCCTTCGGGCATCGGCAACACGTAGGTGCCCATGTGGTGCACCTTTTTCATGGCGTAGTCGCCGTTGGCATCCTTCTCGAACTTCACGCCCCATTGGTCGAGCTGTTCGATGGTGGTGTAGCTGTGCTTGGCGTAGGCGTACACGGCCGACTGGTTCACGATGCCGTCGTTGGCCACCGTGATCTCCTTGGTGTACTGCTCGGGCGTGGCGAAGCCGGGCACGATGGCGTTGTTCAAGCCATCCATGCCCATCGAGATCGCGCCACTGCGCTTCACATGGGCCTTGTCGATCAAGAGCACCCGCAGGTCCTTGTTCTTTTCCTTGGCCTTGATGGCGGCCATGGGGCCGGCGGTGCCGCCGCCAACAACGACCAGGTCGTATTCGAGTTCGTGGGTTTGCATGGTGTTTCTCTTCTCAAAGCTTGGCGGCAGCCTGGCGCTCGGCACGCAGGCGGTACTGGAAGGCATCGCCCCTGAAATACAAAAATTCGTAGTCGACGGGCCGGCCTTGTTCATCGTGGGTCAGGCGCTCGATGCGCAGCACGGGCAAGCCCTCTTCCACCGCCAGAGACTCGGCAATGTCCTCGTCGGCCATGGTCGCGTCGATCGCGATGTCGGCATGGCCCAGGGGCACGCCACAGTCGTTCTCCAGGATCAGGAAGATGTCGCGGGTGACCAGATCAGCCTGGGCCAGCTTGCGGCCCAGCGCCTCGCTCACCCAGGTCAATTCCAGCGACACGGGCTCGCGGTTCAGCAGGCGCACGCGGCGGATCTCGGTCACGGTCGAGCCCTCGGCCAGTTGCAGGCGCGCGGCCACCAAGGCGCTGGCCGGCAGAAAGCGCAAGCTCTTCAACTGGTTGATCACCTCGTGGCCCAAGGCCGTCATCGACTCGGCGAAGCCTTGCAAGGTCGTCACGTTCTGAAAAGCCTTGGGCTTGGACACGAAGCTGCCCTTGCCGTGGATCTTGAAGATCAGCCCTTCCTTTTGCAGGTCACCCAGCGCCTGGCGCACCGTGATGCGGCTGGCCGAAAACATGGCGCACAGCTCGCTCTCGGAAGGCATCTGGCTGCCAGCGGCATGCACGCCTTCCAGGATGCGGGTTCTCAGTTGGTTCTTGATCTGGCCGTACAGCGGGGTGGCCGGCAGGTCGATCAGCTTGGCGGATTTCATCGCGTCGTATCTTGTTATGACAAGTTGGACGCGAGTCTAGGCAGCCCCTTGCCTTCGGCCAAGAAAGCAATTCGACGATCGATATGCGATTTTCTCAGCCAGCCGGCATCACCGGTGTCGATTGGCCACCGCGAAGATCAGGTAACGCTCCAGGCGGATGCCTTTGCTGGTGGTGAACGGTGCAATGCTCTCGGCCAGCAAGCGCCGCAGTTGTTCGTACTGTTCGTCGTCCAGGTCGAGCAGAAAACCGCCCAGCGCGCTGTTGAGGTGGAAAGCCAGCACGTGGTCCAGGCTTGGGTGATAGTCGGTCAACACCTCGTCCGACAAAGTGTGGCTGGAAAATCCCGCCTGGTTGATCAGGGCCGACAACTGTCGCCAGCCCACCGCCCCCGGTACCTCGCTCGGCACCCGGCCCATGTCCACGCCATCGACGTGCGAGAGCGCTTCGAGGACCAGCCGCGTGCGCTGGTCGACTCGGCCCCGGTTGGCCACGCTCAGGCCCAACCGGCCATTCCGGCGCAGCACACGCCGGACCTCGCTCAAGACCTTGGGCGGGTCCTGGCTCCAGTGCAGCACGCTGTTCAAACTCACCAGATCGAAGTGGTCGGACTCGAAGCGGGAAAGGTCTTCGGCCACGCCCACACTGGCCTTGAACACGGCAGGTTCGCGCCGAGCGGCCACGGCAACGCGCAGGGGCAATGGGTCGATGCCAATGACTTCGCCGTCCACGCCCACGATCCGCGCCACATGCGCCCCCAGGCGCCCCGTGCCACAGCCGATGTCCAGCACCTTGTGGCCCCGCGACACGCCCAAGGCACGGACCAGGCGCTTGCCGTCGGCGTGCCGGGCATCCTCGTGTTGCCGGGCCAGATCGGAACGGTCCAAGGTCAAGCTGTGCATGTCTGGCTCCTTTGGTGAGGTGCCTTGGTTCAGCACGAAACGTACCCAGCAAGGTGCCGACAGACGCTCACCCAAATGGGTTTGAACTGCTGAGATCCCAGCAGCCATTGACGATGCGCTGTTGTGTTTGCCGCAACACCGACACCAAATCCAGCAGAATTGATCGATGTTTGCACGCCCCGACCGACTCTTCGCCACCTATATGTGGAAATGCCCGCGGGCTACGGCACAATTGCGCTGCCCGCATTTCGGGTGCAACGGATAGAAGCGTCACATGAACAAAACCGAACTGATCCAGCATTTGGCCACCAAGCATGAACTGACCAAGGCCGAAGCTGGCCGCGTCCTGGAAACCCTGCTGGACGTCGTCGTCGCCACCGTCAAGAAGGGTGACTCGCTGACCATCCCCGGTTTCGGCACCTTCAAGCAACACGCCCGCGCAGCACGCAGCGGCGTGAACCCCAGCACCGGCGCCAAGATCAAGATCGCCGCCGCCAAGCTGCCCAAGTTCACGGCTGGCGCCACCTTCAAGGCCGCCGTCGATCCCAAGGCCGCCGCCCGCAAGGCCGCCAAGGCACCTGCGACCAAGGCTGCCAAGGCACCTGCCAAGAAGGCCGCTGCCGCCAAGAAAGCCAAAAAGGCTTGATGCGTTGAGGTGCGGGGCCCATCGCGCGCCTCGCACCCATGTCAGCTGCGCCAGGGTTATCCACCGAAGGTGTGGACAACCCTGTGGGGAAACACTGAGCATCCGCGCATCCCCCTGGGTAAGCGCTTGGAGTGCCTCGAAATGAGGCACCCGCTGTCAGCCCGCTTCCGGCTGATCCCCCGAAACCAACGACGAGGCCGTCGCACACCGCGCGCAAATGCAGGCCAACCCGCGCTGCGCAGACGGCACACGGGCCAGCAACTCCTCGCTGAAGACCGCCGAACGGCACCAGCACGGCGCGTCCGTTGAACCGCCAGCGGATACCGCGCAGGCATTGGGCCCGCCACAGAGGGGGCAAGCGTCGGGCGAAGTCATGGTGGTGGTCGCGTATCTTTGAGCAACAGGTGTTTCGCCCACTTTAACGCTTGCCCCGGGGCAAGTCTTCCACCGACGCATCGACTTACAGCCTGCCTGGTGGCACGGCTATGGTCGCTTCCTGTCCGTGATGTACAAGAAGGAGTTGACATGCAATTGATGATGCAAGCCTATGCAGGCCGTGACGCGGTGATCGTTCGGGTGCCCGTGGGTGGCCGGGGTGTGCGGGTCCTGGTGTCCCGCGAAGCCCTGGAAGAACGCTTTGCCGCCGGCCCGGCGCCGCAAGATTGGGTCTATGCCTACCAATCACACGCCGAGGTGATCGACGCCGTCGTGCGCGCCAAGGTGGCCAAGGCCACACCCGAGCCGGTCGTCATCTCCAAACACGACTTCCCGCTGGTGCAGTGACCTCCCAAGCGCACCTCATCTGAAGCCCGTGATCGCCAGCATGACGATCACGAACACAGCCACGCCCAGGTCAACCCACCAGTCATTCAACAAGCGGTCCAGAACGGATTTTTCCGATTTGTTTCGCATGACATTCATCCCCCCATCGCGGTCGGCTGGCGCCGCGGAAGGCGATTGTTCACCGGAATTCGGCGGCTGGCAATTCAGGAAAGTCGAGACCAGGGGCTTTCAAAGCCCCATGCAGTTGGCATAGTAAGTCACTGTGCCGGGCCAATCGGAAAACACGCCTTCCACCCCCACCTGGCGCGCCAGCACGTCCAGCGCTTTCAGCATGTCGCTGTCCTTCTTGATGGCCTTGCCTTGAGGGTCGAACTGGTAGTAGCTGCCCTGCCCGGCCGCGCCCTTGGTCAGGTTCACGCGTTCGAACGACCAGGTGATGATCTTGAAGCCAGCCGCCTTGATGTCGATGGCATAAGCCGAGGGCACGACCTCGTTCGACTCGTTCACCGCCAGCAGCGCCCACATCGGTGGCGCGATGATCTGCACGCCGGCCTTCTTCAGTTCGCGCAGGCGTTCCTTGCTCATGCGCTCGATCTTCAAGGCCGGCTCGACCGGGTCCAGGTAGACGGCCTGTTGGCCAAAGGCCGGCTCCTGCTTGATCCAGTAAAGCACGTCATCGATGTTGAAAGACTGCGGGTACACCTTGCGCGGATCGACGCCCGCCTCTTTGTAGGTGTCGATCAGCTTCTGCGCGTAGGCCTTCTGCCCACCAAAGATGGACTGGATGCGCGCGGCATCGCCGTCCTTCAACTCAGGCGTTTGCGACACACCCCAATCCTTCATCAGGGCGATGTGCTCCTTCAGCGTGACGACATTGCCTGCCGGGCGGCCTGTGTACAGGTCGGTTCGCCACGCGGCGGTTCCGCCCAGGTAGCCTGCCGCCGTGGTCGCCGCGGGGTTGCTCGCGTCCATCTTGGCCTTCAAGGATTTGAACTCGCTCAAGGTGATGTCGCTGGTGCAGCACTTGGGCGTTGAGCCCCCGGCCACCCAAGGCACCGTGCAAGCGGCATTCAAGGGCGTGTTCACGATGTTGGTGGTGGTGTGCAAGTCGCACTCGGAGTGTCGGCACACCAGCTCGCCATCCTTGGTGAAGCTCACGTCGCATTCGATGATGCCGGCGCCCATGCGGTTCGCGGCTTGGTAGGACTCCAGCGAATGCTCCGGAAACTCCAGTGGCGCACCGCGGTGGCTGATCGAGAACTTGCTGCGGTAGAACGGCCCGGCCTCGCACTGCTGCAAACGGCTCTTGAGCTTGCCATCGTCCAGGCCCTCCACCAGGTAGAAGGGGCGCACGCCCACCTGCACATTCAGCTTGTCCTCCCGGTGGTGTCCCTGGCGGCCACCGTCCCACACCTTGCCACGCCCTTCATCGGAACGGTCCGTGGCACAGGCAGCATGGGCGGCCAGTGCCATCGCAGCGAAGGTGGCACTGATGAACAAGCGGTGAAGGTGGGTGCTCATGTCGGCAAGTCCTGGCGTGAAGTGGTGCAGATGCCCGCGATTCTGGACACGCATGTTCGACAGCCATGTGACAGCACCAGGCGAACTGCCTGGTCATTTCGACCTCACATTCACGGTTGACAACACTGACTTTTATTGTATAAATCGTTTACACCGATTCATTCAAAATTGATCATGAGCAATACCGACACCATCGTTGCCAAAACAAAAACCACCCCCGTTGAAAAGCCAGAGTCAGCTCCCGCTAAAAAGGCCGTGGCAAAGAAAACCCCGATCAAGAAAGTGGCCGCTTCGGCCAGCCCCGCACCGGCCGCCAAGAAGGTCGCGGCCAAACCCACCAAGACCGTGGTGGCCGTCACGCCCAGCCCCGCCAAAGCCAGCAGCCCTGCCAAGGTCAAGCAGAAGCTCGTGCGCGACAGCTTCACCATGCCACGCGGCGATTTCAGCCTGATCAACACGCTCAAGGAACGCGCCCTGACGTTCCGCCGCCCCACCAAGAAAAGCGAACTGCTGCGCGCCGGCCTGCATGCGCTGTCCGCCCTGCCCGATGCCAAGCTCAAGCTGGTGCTGGATGGCCTGGTGCCCTTGAAAACCGGCCGCCCCAAAAAGGACGAATGAGCCGAACGGCTCATGCCTGACCACCCCTTGCGCACACCATGGCCAAGCTCTTCCACCTCGAGCGCCGCAGCTTTGTTCCCAGCCAGCCACCCCATCGGCTGAACGAGGAGCAGGCATGCTCGGCACCGCTCGTCGAGCTCGCCGATCTGCAACGCATCCTCGACGAAGCAGGCCCGCTGCTCAAGGTCGAGCAGGTTTGCGAAGTGCGCGCAGGGCCACACCAGTTCCCCGTCCACGCCATCACCTTGGGCAACCCCAGCCCCGAGGTGCCCGCCGTGGGTTTCTTCGGCGGCGTGCACGGCCTTGAACGCATCGGTTCGCGCGTGGTCATGGCCTACCTGCGCAATCTGGTCATGCGCTTGAAATGGGACGCCCAATTGCACCGCCAGTTGGAATCCCTCCGGCTGGTCTTCATGCCCATCGTCAACCCTGGCGGCTTGTGGGCCGGCACCCGGGCCAATCCCAAGGGCGTGGACCTGATGCGCAACGCGCCAGTGGAAGCCAGCGAGCCGGTGTCCTTCCTGGTCGGAGGACAGCGCCTGAGCAGCGCCCTGCCCTGGTACCGAGGCGGCCAGCATGCCCCCATGGAGCTTGAAAGCCAGGCCCTGTGCAGCGTTGTTCAAAATGAACTCCTGAACCACCCCTTCAGCATCGCCATCGACTGCCATTCGGGCTTCGGCATGGTCGACCGCATCTGGTTCCCGCATGCCCACACCATCCGTCCCATCGAGCACCTGCCCGAGATGCAGGCCCTGAGCCAAATCTTCGACCAGGCCTACCCCCATCACCGCTATGTCGTCGAGCCCCAAAGCCGCCAATACCTGACCCACGGCGATTTGTGGGATCACCTTTACCTGAAAGCCAGCGCCCAGGCCGACACCACCTTCCTGCCGCTGACCCTGGAGATGGGCTCCTGGCTGTGGATCAAGAAAAACCCACGCCAACTCTTCTCAAGGCAGGGCATCTTCAACCCGCTGGCCGAGCACCGGCAACAACGCGTGCTCAGGCGGCACATGGCCTGGCTGGATTTCATCACGCACGCGGCCAGCAGCCACGCCAGGTGGGTGCCGACCGGCCCCGCCAGGGATGAGCATCGGCAGGCCGCCTTCGCCCGCTGGTATTGATGCCCGAACCGCACACCTGGATCCTGTTGCGCGGACTCACGCGCGAACAGCGGCACTGGGGCCGCTTCCCGGCCACCCTGTCCCGGCATGCGCCTGAGGCGCGCATCGTCACGCTCGACATCCCTGGCAACGGCCGCCTCTGCGCCCAAACCAGCCCCGCCACCGTGCCCGACATGGCCGAGCATTGCCGGGCCGAACTGGCCCGCCAGGGCATCGCGCCGCCCTACCACGTGTTGGCGATGTCCCTGGGCGCGATGGTGACCGTGGCCTGGGCACAAGCCCACCCTCATGAACTGAAGGCGTGCGTGCTGATCAACACCAGCATGCGGCCCTTCAACCCCTTCTACCAACGACTGCGGCCACGCAACTATCCGCGAATGCTGAAGCTGGCGTTGCGAGGCGGCTCACCCCGCCAATGGGAGGAGGCCATCCTCAAGATGACCACGCGGCACCCACCCGAGCCCGAGCAACACATCCGAGACTGGATCACCTACCGCGAAGCATGCCCGGTGTCGCGCGACAACGCGCTGCGGCAGTTGCTGGCCGCAGCCCGCTACGCCGCCCCCAGCACACCACCCGCCCCGCGCCTGCTGATCCTGGGCAGTGCACAAGATGGCCTGGTGGACCCGCGCTGCTCCAGACAGATCGCCACCCAGTGGAACGCCGATTTCGCGCAACACCCCACCGCTGGTCACGACCTGCCTTTGGACGATGGACCCTGGGTGGCCTTGCAGATCCAGCAATGGCTCAGGTCAGCGCCTTGATTCTCCGCGCACCAGGCACGTCGATGACCAGGTCGGTCAAGGGGTAGGCCACGCAGGGCAGGATGAAGCCCTCATGCTTTTCCTCATGACTCAAGCCGGGCCATTCGATTCGGTAGGTCACCTGGCCGCTGTTCAGTCGGCACAGGCAAGTGCGGCAGGTGCCATTGCGGCAGGAACTCGGCAACTCAATGCCGCCCGCCCGCGCGCTGCCAAGCAAAGGCAGATCGGCGGACACCCGCATGCTCACGCCCAAGGGTTCCAGGCGCACCATGTGCTCCATCTTGCCGACTTCCAACTCGTTCATCCACGCTCCCAATCCGCGGGCACGTCGTTTGCCACGCCAGTTCCTGCAATGTAGCGCGCCCCTCTGGAATCCCACCGTGAACGATCCCCGCCCAGCCCCCATCTTTCAGCACACCAACCCAGACCGCTACGAGCCCACCTCCACCCGGGCCTACCGCTGCCGCTGCGGGCGCCCTGTGTTCTTCAGGAATTCGGTCTGCCTGGCTTGCAAGACACCCTTGGGCTACGAGGCGCTCCAGGCCAAGGTCATTCCACTCGACCCCGCGGAAGAAGCCGACGTCTTCGTGCCAGCCAGTCTTACGCCCGACCAGCCCCGCGATGTCAACGAACCCCACTACGTGCGCTGCGCCAATTTCACCAGCGCCGCGCAATGCAACTGGCTCATCCCGCAGGCGCAGGCGGCCCAAGGCACCATGCTGTGCCAGGCGTGCCGCCTCAACCGCACCATCCCTGATTTGTCCGACCCGGAAAACCAGGAGCTGTGGCGCCGCACTGAAACCGCCAAAAGGCGCCTGGTGTCACAGCTCATCGCCTTGAAGCTGCCCGTCGCCTCCAAAGTAGGAGAGGACCCGGAATGCGGGCTGGCTTATGATTTTTTGCGCTCACAACCCGCCGAACCCCGGGTGCTGACCGGCCACGACTGCGGTTTGATCACCATCAACCTCGAAGAAGCCGACGACCCGACCCGGGAACGCACGCGCAAGAGCATGGGCGAACCCTACCGGACGCTGCTCGGTCATTTTCGCCATGAAGTCGGTCACTACTACTGGGACCGGCTGGTCAAGAACAGCACCTGGCTCGAACCCTACCGAACCCTCTTCGGCGACGAACGCCAGGATTACGACGAGGCCGTCGCAGCCCATTACCGCGACGGCGCGCCCCTGGACTGGGGCGTTCACTTCGTCAGCGCGTATTCATCCACCCACCCTTGGGAAGATTGGGCCGAAACCTGGGCGCACTACCTTCACATGGTCGACACGGCCGACACGGCGGCGAGCTTTGGCATCGACTTGACGCACATCGGCCTCGAAACTGAACCCTTCGACACCGACGTGCTTTGGGCGGACGACACCAGCGACGAGGGCCCGCGCTTCCTGGCGCTGGTCAACGACTGGGTGGGGCTGACCGCCGTGATGAACGAGATGTCTCGCAGCATGGGCCAACCCGACTTCTACCCCTTTGTGCTTTCACGGGAAGTGGTCACCAAGCTCCACTTCATCCATTGCGTGATCCATGCGTCCACGGATCAATCGGTCGAGAACGCGGAGCCCAAGACAGATCCTCTTTGACCTGGAGTTCGCTAGACTGGGGCATGGCGATGGTGGACCCCGCACAGATGCTTCAAACACTGCTTCATTTTGACCAGCAGTTGGGCAGCGCCATTCCTCGCCATGGTTTGGCCATTTACGCCATCCTCTTCGCCATTGTTTTCGTGGAGATTGGTGTTCTGCCGCTGTTTTTCCTGCCCGGGGACCCCTTGATTTTCATCAGTGGCGCGTTCTGCGCCACGGGCGCGATCAACATCTGGGTGTTGATCCCCTTGTTCACCGTGGCCGCGATCGGAGGCAGCGTCGCGAGCTATTGGACAGGCCGAACGCTTGGCCAGAGCGTGATGCAAAAAGACCGCCGCTGGGTGAATCAGAACGCTGTTCGCCAAACGCAGGTCTTTTTCAATCAACATGGCAGCGTCACTTTTCTGATGTCGCCTTTCATCGCCGTGGTTCGCACCTTCGCGCCCTTTTTGGCGGGCGCCACTCAGATGGTGTTTGGCCGATTCCTGGTGTTCGCCAGCGGGGGCGCCATGCTCTGGGCTTTGAGTCTGCTGGGAGCAGGCTACTTCTTTGGCCAAGTCCCCCTCATCAGGAACAACATGCCTTTGATTGTGCTGTCGGGCGTGGTTGGTGGAATGGCCCTGGTGGTGCTCACGGGCGTGTTTCGAGCCGCCAGACGACGGCGCCACCGCCCGATGCAGCCTTAGCGGTTGGGCGCATCGCCACCCCAGGTGTTCACCTCGATCTCGGCCCATTCTTCAGGGGGTATGTGGCCACGCTCGTCTTGCCAAAGCTCAACCGCCACCAGCCTCGCCAAACGTGGCCGCAAGCAGGGGCGCAACTCCGCGATGCGCTGAGCGCAGCGCGCTATCCAGGTGTCTTTCAGTTGCGCATTCATACTGTTATTTTATACAGTATTTTGTTGAAGGCGGAAGTGGTGACCGTCTTCCAAGGTCACCCTCAATGCTTTCAGCGAAAGGCGCTCACCGTCAACATGGCGACCACGAAAGCCGCCACGCCAAGGTCCACCCACCAATCGCTCAAGAGGCGATCCAGCACCGACTTTTTCTGAGACGTTTTCATGTGAAATCCCTTCGTTCGTTTTGACATGGATGTTGGATGGCAGGGCGCACGATGCCATCTCCCGCAGCGTGAACATGCCATGTGTCAACACTGCGACAGCATTGGTCCTGGCAGGGTTGAATGCCAGTGGCCATCAGCAAAGTACTGTTATTTTATACAGTAAGTCGTCATTGCACAAGACAAGGCATCCCAAGCTTTGACACACGGTCATGATGGGCTTGCTCGACGTGGCCCGCTCAAGCCCGTAAGCTGGTCTCCGCCGTCCATGTCCGAGCAACTGGGAGCAAGCCATGCGCAGCAAAAGCCTGTTGACCGAAGCCAAGCAAATCGAACGTGCCGTCACCCTGATCGGCCTGGGCGCCCGCCTGCAGGTGCTGGAGTCGGAAACCGACATCTCTTACGAACGCCTGCTGCGCCTGTACAAGGAGGTGTCCGGCAAATCGCCGTCCAAAGGCCAACTGCCCTTCTCCACCGACTGGTTCATGACCTGGCAACCCAACATCCATGCCAGCCTGTTCATGAACATCCACGAATACCTGAACAAGGCTTCCGAGCTGGACGAGATCGACGTGGTGATCAAGGCCTATCAGCTCTACCTGGAACAGACTCAGCCTCAAGGCGTCGATCCCATGCTTTCCGTGACCCGCGCTTGGCGCTTGGTCAAGTTCATCGACAATGGGATGCTCAGCCTGACCAAATGTTCAAAATGCGGAGGCTCTTACGTCACCCACCCGCATGAAATCGCCCGTCACTTCGTGTGCGGCCTGTGCAACCCACCAGCCCGCGCCGGCAAAGGCAAGGCGGCAGGCACCTTGCAGCTTTTGGCATCACACAAGTGAATGGCCATCCCGATTCAGTCCGCCAAAGGTCAGGGACTTGGCCCGGCCTAAAACCAAGGGAAAGTGTTCCACTTTTGGAGAAGGTATCCCCAGACGATGACGAACATGAACGGTGGGGAAACCGCCAAGATGCCGCCAAGATAGTAGGCGTGCACCTTGTCTCCGAATGGCCGAATCCACCGGTCATCTTTGAGCATCTCCCACTCTTTCGTCAGGTAGTCAATCTGCATGTACGCCGCAAAAACTGAAAGAAAACCTGCGATGGATATGACGATGCCGGTCAAGGGGATGAAATAGTGGAAGAAATCCACCAGTTCCTCCATTGGCGTGGACTTGCCGGCATAAAAACCAAGCGCGGTGAAAAGCAGGCCGTTGGTGGTCAAGGTCCAAGTTAGACGCTTGTTGACCAACTCATCCTCCCTGTTAATTTGCGCGGCAATGTAGTCGTATTGCTGCTTCTTGAGTTCAAGGACCTTGACGTCAGTTTCTGACTCCTCTCGCGGCAAGCCCATGGGGCCTGGCCCACCCTTCAACGATGCTCTGTAGCTCTTTGCGTCAAACATCGAACACCCTCCCGAGTTTCCTGCCTTCCTCATCTTGACAAGAACACGCCCAGGAGGACACCCCCTAAAGTGATGCCTCGCTCAATACGGCAACCAGGGGGGCCCTGAAGTTCACTGTTATCCCACTTCTGGGTGTTGCTCTCGCAAAGAAGTCGCCAGACACTGGCCTGTCTTCATTCATAGGTCGGGGGCATCATGTTTCGCTATCTGCTTTTGCTGGTTGCCCTCATCGGCCTTTCCCCAGCGGCATTCGCCGATGTCTGCTGCCCAAGTGGGTGCGTGCAAGACGGGGCCCGTTGTGTTCGGACTGGGCCCACTCCTTCAGCATGCTCAGTGGTGGCTTGCCCTTCACGAGCACCTGGAGGACCACCCCAAGGTGGCTCGGGTAAACAGACCACGATTGTCTACAGTCTTCCGTCTCGCAATGAGCAACATATCTGCTGTGACGCAACACGCGCTCCGGGTGGTAGCTACACCAAGACCTGCCGCGCTTTCACAATGAACTGCGTGAACGCCAACGAACTATCGGCGACTTGCAGAAGCGGCCATGGAGAGGTCAGGAGCACATTGCCCAATGTCAACTCATGCCTGAAAATCGAAAACATCAATGGCGAGCTGAAGTGCAAGAAGCGCACAAAGAGGCCTCGTCCCGCATGCTAGTGGGCCTATGAGGGACTGGCCCCTCCATACACAGCTCAAAACAAAATCCCCCTAGGAGAACATGCCTCATAGGGGGAATTGAATGTGGTGGGGTGGCTGATGGGGCTCGAACCCACGACAACCAGAATCACAATCTGGGACTCTACCAACTGAGCTACAGCCACCACTGGAAAGAAAAAGATTATAGCAGCAAAAAGTTCACTCAAGAAGCCGATGCGGTTTTTTGAGTTTCAACCGCTTTGGGTTCTTCTTCCATCACCTTCTTGCCATTGTTCAAGAACTCGACCTTGTACTTCTTCTTGAGCGACTGGTAGTAGGCGTCGGCCTCGGCCTTGGCCCAGTAGCCGCCAAACTGGTTTTCAGTCTCTTGGATTTCCTGCGGGGTGATCTGCAAAGGCAGCACCTTGTTGATTTTCAACAAAGCCGTGCCTTCCGCTCCGATGTCGACCACGGTCCAGGCGGGCAATTGCTTCTCGGGCACGCGCAAGGCGCTGTCCAGAACGGCCGGGGGTTGCGAGAAGACCAGACGGCGGGACATCTGCACGGGGGCAGGCAACTGGGCTTTGTCGGGAGACTGCTTCCACAGCGCCAGCTTCTGGTCGGCATCCTGGCGGGCGGCCTTGAAGGACTCGGCGGCGATCCAGCGATCACGAACCTGGGCTTGCACTTGTTCGAAAGGCGGCTTGCTGGCAGGCGTGTACTTCAGGATGCGGGCGGACACCAGCTTGTTGGGACCCACCTCGATGGCTTCGGTATTGCGGGCCTTGGCACGGTTGGTGGCATCGAACAAGGCTTCCAGCAAGCGTGGATTGCTGAGGGGGCCTTGGTCCTTGGCGCCCGGGTTGCGCAACACATCGGTGGCGGTCTGTACCGGCAGCTTGAGTTCGTCGGCCACGGGCTTGAGGCTGTCTGGCTGCTCGTATACCTTGTTGGTGAAGCTCTCGGCGGCTTCGGCATATTGGCGTTGGGCCAGTTGCTTGCGTGCCTCGTCTTCGATCTGAGGGCGCGCCACTTCAAACGGTTGCGGCTGGCCACCACGGACCCCTGTCACGGTGATGATGTGGTAACCATAGTCGGTTTCGACCACGCCGCTGACTTCGCCTTGCTTGAGGCTGAAGACCGCATCCTCAAAGGGCTTGGCCATGGCACCGCGGCCAAAGAAATCCAGGTCGCCACCATTCACGGCCGAACCCGGGTCGTCGGAATTCTTCTTGGCCAGTTCGGCGAACTGGGCGGGATCCTTCTTGACTTGGGCCAGCAATTGCTCGGCCTTGGCCTGGGCCGCTTGACGCTGCGCAGCCGGCGCGCTCTTCTCGGCCTTGACCAGGATGTGACTGGCACGGCGCTCTTCAGGCTGGGTGAAGCGGGCGATGTTGTCCTTGTAGGAGCGGCGCAGCTCATCCTCGGGCACCGACACGCGGGCCTTCAGCGTGTCCAGGTCCAGCAACACGTACTGCACATCGGCCTTCTCGGGCACCTGGAAATCCTTGGCATTGGCCGGGCTGTTGTAGAAAGCCTTGAGTTGATCCGCGGTGGGGTTGAGCTGGGCCACGTAATTCTTGGGCTCGAACTTCATCCACTGGACCTCGCGCACCTGGAACAAGGCATCGACGGCTTCGCGGTTGGACACCGTCGAGGCCAGGCCGGTGGCGGCCACGCCACCCAGCACCTGGTTCACCGACATGTCCAGGCGCAGACGCTCGGCGAATTGTGCCGCCGTCATGCCCTGGGCCTGCAGGAGGTCCTTGTTCAGCGAACCATCGGGGTTGCGCAGGAAAGCGTACTGTTGGTCGGCGGCGAACATGCGGACCAGGCGGGCGTCGGGGGCGCGCAGGTTCAGGTCGCGGGCCGCGACGCTCAACACGTATTCGCGCACCAGGGAGTCCAGGACCTGCTTTTTGAACTCGGGCTTGTCGAAGGCGCTGGGATCAGTTTCCGGTTGCTGGGCACGCACGCGCTCGGCCATGCGGCGCTGGGCCTGGTCCCACTCGGTCTGGGTGATGTCCTTGCCGGCCACCTTGGCGACCACACCGTCGTCGTCCATGAACTTTGAGTAGCTCTGCACACCAACGAGAACAAAGGAGGGCACGATCAGCAAAACCAGCAGGCCTTGCAAAATTCGGGTGTGCTTGCGAACGAAATCAAACATGAGATGGCTACGGCGCGGGGCCGGGTCACAGGGTTCAGGAAAACCAGATTTCAGACGAGACAAAGGCGAACCTGGGTCCGCCTTTGCTTCGCTATCGGTGGTGGGTGCTGACGGGGTCGAACCGCCGACCTACGCCTTGTAAGGGCGCCGCTCTACCAACTGAGCTAAGCACCCGATAGATCAGAAAACGTTATTTTAGTTCACAGCGTCCTTGAGGGCTTTGCCTGGACGGAACTTGGGGACCTTGGCCTTCTTGATCTTGATGGCATCGCCGGTGCGCGGGTTGCGACCGGTGCGTGCGGCACGCGTGGAGACAGCGAATGTACCAAAGCCGACCAATGAGACGGTCCCGCCCTTTTTCAGCGTGGTGCGCACCCCGCCGATCACGGCTTCCAGCGCACGGCCTGCAGCGGCCTTGGAAATGTCAGCTTGCTTGGCAATGTGTTCAATCAACTCGGACTTGTTCACAAAAAATCCCTTCTTGAAGGCGTCACAAAACGAGTTCCACAAAACGAACGTACTAACAGCGCTGGGGAGATGTGTGCAGCACCGAAATACCTGCTGCGGATAAAAAGAGAGAAATCATTCTATGCCCAATCCCTGCCGGGACCATCGCCCAGGAGGGCGTGTATGCACGCTTGACACGAAGCCCGGAATTCGGCTTGTCAGCCCGCTTTGGCGCGGATGGCCGGCAAGGATTTTTGCAGGTAGTACACCATCGACCAGATGGTGAGCCCGCAGGCGGCGTAGATCAGCCAAGTGCCCCAGACGCGGGTGTGCAGAAGGCCAAAGAGTTCACCGTCGTACAGCAGTAAAACGATGGCCGCCATTTGCGCCGAGGTCTTGAACTTGCCCAGCATGTGGACAGCCACGCTGCGCGAAGCGCCGATCTGGGCCATCCACTCGCGCAGGGCCGAAATGGCGATCTCCCGACCAATGATGACCAAAGCCACCCAGGCATCGACACGGTGCTGGTCCAGCAGGATCAGCAGCGAGGCGCACACCAGGAACTTGTCGGCCACCGGATCCAGGAAAGCGCCGAAGGCGGAGGTCTGGTTGAGGCGCCGTGCCAGCCAGCCATCTGCCCAGTCCGTTAAAGCGACGACGATGAACAGCGCGCAGGACAGCAGATTGATCTGCTCCATGGGCCACGGCAGGTAAAAGCATCCCACGATCAGCGGAATCGCGACGATCCGCGCCCAAGTGAGCAGGGTGGGCAAAGTTAAAAACATGACGCGATTGTGCCGTGAAGACGGGATCAAAGTTGATCCAGGGTCATGGGTTTGAATTTGTGCTGGTTGTTGAACAGGAATGTTTCGTTGAAACGCCAGGGTTTGGGCAGGTGCGACACGTTGCCGAAAGGTGCCGCCCTGCGCATGGACTCAATGGCGATGTTGACGGTTTCGCGGTCCTGGCTGGGGTAGCGCATGACCTCCACCCGGCGGATGGTGCCGTCGCCGTTCAGCTCGAAGGTCAACACGGGGATGGCCCGCAGCAGGTCGGGCGGCTTGCCCATGTAGGTGATGTCCGGGTTGGCGGCCACCAAGCGCCGGGCCGCCTGGAGGCGAAGCTCTTTCCAGTTGCGCGACATGGTGGGCTGGGGCAACACGATGCGCGCGCCCTTCTTGCCAGGAGCTGCCGTGCTGGCATCGGCAGGGGCTGGGGTGGCGGGCGTTGCGAGCGGGGCTGTTTCAGGGCCCGAGCCCGTTTTGAGGTCGCGGAAGGCACAGCCGGCCAGCCAGGCGCTGGAGCCCATCACCGCCAGGACCAAGGCAGTGAACATCAGTCTTTTCATGCTGTCAGTGAAGGGCACGGTAGATCTCCTCGGCCAGTTCTCTTGAAATGCCATCGACGGTGGCCAACTCTTCCATGCTGGCCGAGGCCACGCCACGCACGCCACCGAAGCGTTGCAGCAGTTTGGCACGCCGCTTGGGCCCCACACCGGGGATGTCCTCGAGTTTGCTGCCGCCGGTGCGCACACTGGCACGCTTGGCGCGCATGCCGGTGATGGCAAAGCGGTGCGCCTCGTCGCGGATCTGCGCCACCAGCATCAGGGCGGCGGAGGTGGGCGCCAGTTGCAGCTTGGGGCGGCCATCGGCGAACACCAGCTCTTCCAGGCCGACCTTGCGGCCCTCTCCTTTTTCAACGCCCACGATGATGGACAAGTCCAGCCCCAGGGCCTCGAACACCTCGCGGGCCATGGACACCTGGCCCTTGCCGCCGTCGATCAGCACGACGTGGGGGATGTGTTCGGGCTTGGCGTCGCCGTAGCGGCGTTCCAGCACCTGGCGCATGGCGGCGTAGTCGTCGCCACCGGTGATGCCCTTGATGTTGTAGCGCCGGTATTGCGAGGACTGCAT
This sequence comes from Aquabacterium sp., assembly GCF_050725395.1. Taxonomy (GTDB): domain Bacteria; phylum Pseudomonadota; class Gammaproteobacteria; order Burkholderiales; family Burkholderiaceae_C; genus Aquabacterium. The sequence goes on from NZ_JBOHHL010000033.1 coordinate 33,241, forward strand.
CTTGTGCTGTTCGTAGACCACGCACGAGGCCTGGGTGGCTTCACCTGCGGTGTGGCTGATGTCGAAGCATTCGATGCGCAGCTTGGCCAGTGCATCGATGTTGTCGCCACCGCTGTCGCCGGGGTCGAGCGCCAGGTCGAGGGCTTCGACCAGGGCGCGGGTGCGGGCCTGCTGCGAACCCTCTTCGCTGAGCAGTCGGGCCAGGGCGATGTCGGCACCGGTGATGGCCATGTCCAGCCAGGCGCGGCGTTCTTCGCGCGGTTGGATCAGGGTCTGGACCTTGTGCTCGCAGTGCTGGCTCAGGGCGTCGATCAAGGCTGGGTCGACGGCGTGGCTGAGCACCAGCAGGGATGGCACCACGCCACCCAGGTAGTGCTGGGCCAGGAAGGCTTCGAGCACGCGCACCTCGGCGGCCTGCGACAGGTTGGCCGAGGTGGCGTCAAGTTCCTCCTCGGCAAGGGCCTGTTCCTGCACGTGCACCGGGAAATGCGCACGATCGCCCAGGTGCCGCCCCCCACGCACCATGGCCAGGTTCACACAGGCGCGGCCGCCCTGCACTTTCACGGCCAGCACGTCGACGTCCTTGTCGACGGCGGTGTCCACCGACTGCTGGTGCAGCACCTTGGACAAGGCGCCGATCTGGTTGCGGATCTCGGCGGCCTGCTCGTATTCCATGCGCTCGGCGTAGGCCATCATTTCGTCCTGCAGGCTTTGCATGACGGTTTCCTGCTCGCCCAGCAAGAATTGCTCGGCCTGGAGCACGTGGCGCGTGTAGTCGTCCTTGCTGATGAGGTCAACGCAAGGGCCGCTGCAGCGCTTGATCTGATACAGCAGGCAGGGCCGCGTGCGGTGCCTGAAGAAGGAGTCTTCGCAGGTGCGCAGCAAAAACACCTTCTGCAACAACTGGATGGACTCCTTGACGGCCCAGGCGTTGGGGTACGGGCCGAAGTAGCGGTGCTTGCGGTCGACCGCCCCGCGGTAGTAGGCCAGGCGCGGAAAGTCGTGGGACGCGATCTTGAGGTAGGGGTAGCTCTTGTCGTCGCGGAACAGGATGTTGAAGCGCGGATTGAGCGTCTTGATCAGGTTGTTTTCAAGCAGCAGGGCTTCGGCCTCGCTTCGGACCACGGTGGTTTCCAGGCGCGCGATGCGCGAGATCATGTGGCCGATGCGCGTGCCGCCGTGGCTCTTCTGGAAGTAGTTGGCCACGCGTTTTTTCAGGTCGCGCGCCTTGCCGACGTAGAGCACATCGCCCTTGGTGTCGAAGTAGCGGTACACGCCGGGCAGGCTCGGCAGCGCGGCCACTTCCAGCAGCAGGCGCTCCCACACGCGGGCGCGGTCCTGCTCGGAAGGTTCAGGGCCCCCTGGGGGCAGATCGGGGGCTTGATCGGTGTCGTTGGGCACGGTCATGGGCGGCATTGTCGCGGACAACGCCGCCACGCGCTGCGCGGGAGGTCACACGGATTCGAAGCGGGCCAGCACCTCGTCGATGAGGGCATCGGCCTGGTGACCGTGGTGTTCGAGCTGGCCATCGAGCACCAGGTGGCTGAGGCCGTGCACCACGCTCCAGGCGCTCATCGCGCTGACGGTGACGCGGTGGTCAGCCTCGTCAAGGCCCAGCAACTGCGCCACCGAGGTCTGCAAGGTGCCGAAGGCCGCGTGGGCGGCTTGCGACAACTCTTCGCTGGGGTGGTTGGAGAGCAAGCCGCCGAACATCAGGCGGAACAAGGCGGGGTTGTCTTGGGCGAAGCGGACGTAGGCGCGGCCAGCTTGGCGGAAGCCTTCCTTCAGACTCGCCACGGTCATCGCGGCCTGAACCTGCGCCGCCTGCAGGCGGCGGAAGCCCTCGGCGGCCAGGGCAACCAGCAGGGCTTCCTTGTTGGCGAAATGCCGGTAGGCGGCATTGGCCGACACCCCCACCTGGCGCGCCAGTTCCCGCAGGCTGAACTCGCCCTGGGGGCTGCTTTCCAGCAAGACCAGCCCCTGCTCGACCAAGGCCAGGCGGAGATTGCCGTGATGGTAAGGCCCAGATGGCGTTTCCAAGGTCTTCTCGGTTCTCATGTTGACATTGTACACATTGGATTTATGATGTTCACACTGTATACATATCATCCGGAAGGACAGGCCATGGCTTCACTGACATTCAAGGAACGCGCCGTCACCTGGCTCAGCCAGCGCCTGCAGAGCCGCGTGCCCTATTCCAGCCGCAACCCCTACCTCGAAGGCATGTACGCGCCCGTGACACAGGAGCGCACGGAAACCAAGTTGCGCGTCACCGGTGAGTTGCCCCGCGAACTGAACGGCCTGTACGCGCGCATCGGCCCCAACCCCATGCAGGTGCCCAACCCCGGCGCCTACCACTGGTTCACGGGTGACGGCATGGTGCACGGCGTGCGCCTGCAGGATGGGCAGGCGCTGTGGTACCGCAACCGCTGGATCGGCTCCGACTCCGTGCGCCAGAAGCAAGGCCGCTCGAAACTGCCCGGGCCGCGCCGGGGCGTGGGCGACGCGGTCAACACCAATGTGTTCGCCCATGGCGGACGCATCTGGGCAGCGGTCGAGGCGGGCTCCTACCCGGTCGAACTGAACGCCGAGTTGGACACCATTCGGCACGGCCTGTTCGACAGCCAGGCCTCACACGCATTCACCGCACACCCCAGGGTGGACCCGGCCACGGGCGAAGCCCACGCCATTTGCTATGACGCGCTGAAGCCCAAACGCGTCACCCACATGGTGGTCAACGAGCAATGCCAGGTGACCAAGGTGGTCGAACTGCCGGTCAAGCACGGCCCGATGATCCATGACTGCGCCATCACGCGCACGCAGGTGATCGTGCTGGACCTCCCCGTCACCTTCTCGCTGAAGCACGTTTTCCAGGGCGCCGGCCTGCCTTATGGCTGGAACGAAAGGCACGAGGCCCGCGTCGGTCTGCTGCCCCGCCATGGCCAGGCGCAGGACATCCGCTGGATCCCGGTCGACCCCTGCTATGTGTTCCACACCTGCAATGCCCACGATTTGGACGACGGCGGCGTGATGCTGGACGTGGTCGTGCACGCGCGCATGTTCGACCGCTCTCGCATCGGCCCCGAAGCCGATGGCACCCGCATCACCTTCGAGCGCTGGCACATCGACCCGGCCCGAAGCGCGGTGAAGCGCACGGTGGTGTCCGACCGCAACCAGGAGTTCCCCCGCTGCAACGAGACCCTGAGCACCCTGCCCTACCGCTATGCCTACACCGTCGGCTTCAACAACGCTGAAGCCGCGCGGGGACTGTTGCGGCACGACCTCCACACCGGCAGCACACTGGTGCACGACCATGGCGCCGGCCGGTCCACCGGCGAGGCCGTCTTCGTGCCTCGCGAAGGCGCCACGGCCGAAGATGATGGCTGGCTGCTGTCCTATGTCTACGACGCCAACACCGATTTGAGCGACCTGGTGGTGGTCAATGCCCAGGATTTGGCCGGCCCGCCGCAAGCCGTGGTCCACCTGCCCGTGCGCGTGCCCGCTGGCTTCCATGGCAACTGGTTGCCCAACCAGGTTTGACGCAACAGCCTCGGTAAGATGGGCGCTGTTTGCCACCCCTTCGAAAGCCGTCCATGTCGCTTGAACTGATCGAGATTGAAACCGGCGACCAGCCCACCGCCAGCATCATCGTGCTGCATGGCCTGGGCGCGGACGGCAACGACTTCGTGCCCGTGGCCGAAGAGCTTGACCTGGACGCCGTGGGCCCTGTGCGTTTCGTGTTCCCGCACGCGCCCACCCGTCCCGTCACCATCAATGGTGGCCACGTGATGCGCGCCTGGTACGACATCCTGGGTGCTGACCTCGTCCGACGCGAAGACGAGCAAGGCGTGCGCGAGTCGCAAGCCACGGTCGAGGGCCTGATCGCGCGCGAAAAGGCCCGTGGGGTGAAGGCCTCGCGAATCGTCGTCATGGGCTTCTCACAAGGCTGCGCCATGGCCCTGCAGACCGGCCTTCGCCACGAAGAACGCCTGGCGGGCATCGTTGGCCTGTCAGGTTACCTGCCCCTGGCCGCGCAGACCGCTTCGGAGCGCCACGCCGGCAACCACGACACGCCCATCTTCATGGCGCATGGTACCCACGACCCCATCGTCCCGCTGGCCCGGGCCATCGCATCGCGCGACCTGCTGCAATCGCTCGGCCACCAGATCGAATGGCACGACTACCCCATGCCGCACTCCGTCTGCGCCCCCGAAATCGCCGACCTCAACCGCTGGTTGCTGGGCGTGTTGAAACCTGCCTGAACGCGCCGCCATGTTGTGGGATGTGTTCTGCCGCGTCATCGACAACTTCGGTGACATCGGCGTGTGCTGGCGCCTGTGCGCCGATTTGGCCGAACGAGGCCACGCGGTCCGGCTTTGGGTGGACGACGCCAGCGCTTTGGGCTGGATGGCACCCGAACTTGACCGCTCGTCCCTCATCCAGGTCTTGCACTGGGACGCGCCGCCTCAGGAACCTGGCGACATCGTCATCGAAGCCTTCGGCTGCAACCCACCCGAGGCCTTCGTGGCCCGCATGCAGCGCCCCATCCCGCCGGTCTGGATCAACCTGGAATACCTGACCGCCGAAGACTGGGTGGAACGCTGCCACGGCCTGCGCTCGCCGGTGATGAGCGGCCCCGGGGCCGGTTTGAGCAAGTGGTTTTACTACCCCGGCTTCACGCGGGCCACGGGCGGACTGCTGCGAGAGTCGGGGATGGACGCCGCGCGCCAAGCCTGGCGGGCCGATCACCCTCGGCCACGCGATCGATGGTTGGCGGCCCATGGCCTTCGCCCGCCCGCGCCAGGTGAGCAGCTGCTGTCCCTGTTCTGCTACGAACCCGCCCCCGTAGCCGCCTTGCTGGACAGCTTGGCCGAGGGCGGACGGCCCACGCAGGTGCTGGTCACGCCAGGCTTCGCCATGCAACTGGTCAGGGCCTGGCAGTCCACCCGGCCAGTGCCTGAACACCTGACCCTGCACGAACTTCCCCACCTCAGCCAACGCGAGTTCGACCACCTGCTGTGGGCCTGCGACCTGAATTTCGTGCGCGGCGAGGACTCCGCGGTGCGCGCACTGTGGGCCGGCCAGCCCCACGTGTGGCACATCTACCCCCAGGACGACGGCGTGCATGCGGGCAAACTGGACGCGTTCATGGACCGCTGGATGGCCGGTTGGCCCGAGGCCTTGGCCGGCGATGTGCGCCAGTTGTGGCGCAACTGGAATGGTCTGGCGACTCGGCATCCCAGCGATTTCCAATCCCTGGGCCGCGTTTTGAACTCGCCTGAATGGGCCGCTCGAAGCCGCGCAGCCCGGCACGGATTGCTTGAAATTCCTGATCTCGTGACCCAGCTTTGCGGTTTTGTCTTGGATAAGCGCTAAAATCCGAGGCTTTGCTCAAACACGACCCCCTCGGGAATCCATCATGAAACTCGCACAAGAAATCCGCGCTGGCAACGTCATCATGCAGGGCAAGGACCCGATGGTCGTGCTCAAGACCGAATACAGCCGCGGTGGCCGCGGCGCCGCCACGGTCCGCATCAAGATGAAGAGCCTGCTGAACGGTTTCGGTCAAGAAACCGTGTTCAAGGCCGACGACAAGATGGACCAGGTCATCCTCGACAAGAAGGAATGCACCTACTCCTACTTCGCCGACCCCATGTACGCCTTCATGGACGCCGAGTACAACCAGTTCGAGATCGAAGCCGAAAACATGGGCGACGCGATCAACTACCTGCAAGACGGCATGGAAGCCGAAGTGGTGTTCTACGACGGCAAGGCCATCTCGGTTGAACTGCCCACCACCATCGTGCGCGAAATCGAAACCGAACCCGCCGTCAAGGGCGACACCTCCGGCAAGGTCATGAAGCCTGCCCGCGTGGTCGGCACCGGCTTCGAGATCCCCGTGCCATTGTTCGTTGATTCGGGCGACAAGATCGAAATCGACACCCGCACGCACGAGTACAAGAAGCGCGTCTAAGCTGGGCTCGCCCCACAAAAAGGACACCTTGCGGTGTCCTTTTTTTCAGGCCAAGCTCTCGGGAAACACCAGCGTGCACACGGTTTCCTCGTCCAGCAACTCGCCCATGGCCAGCAGCGCCTGCAATGCCGAGGGATCGAGCGACTCCTCCAGGGCGGACTGGATGTGGGCCCGCTCCCGGGCCACGTCAGGGAACGGGTTGCCAATTCGCCGCCAGGACTTGTCGGCAAAGCCCAGCAGGCGAGCGGCGGTGGCGTGTTGCCCATCTTCCAGCGCAATGCGCGCATAGAGGTGGCTGTGGTACCCGAACGCCGTCCACCCTGCACTGCGAGACAGCGCCATGAATTCCCACAGCGATGACCTTGCCTGCGCCAGGCGGCCACTGACAAGGTTGCACCACACGTACTCGCCCAGCATGTAGCCCACCGACCATCCGCGCCACTGCCCCAGCAGGGCGATGGATCCGCGCCCGACCTCCAGGGCCTCGTCGATGCGCCCCAATCCCCGCAAGGCCGTGCAGGCGTACCAGCGCAAGATGTTCACCCGCAGCTTGCTGCCCGCCTCGGTGGCATTGGCCACACCTTCCTGGGCTTCGCGGTACATGGGCTCGTAGTCGCCCAGCGTGTAGTGGCCCATCACCTGCGCCACATTGCGGTCGGCCCGGATGCGGGCCGGCCAGCCCGGGCGCTCCAGTTCGCGCAGCTCCGTCAGCACCTGGGCCATCTGGTCGGGCGGCAAGCGCCAGCTGGTGGCCATCGCGAACAAGGCCTCGTGCAGGCCGAATGGTTCGTTCAAAGGGCGGTACAGGTCGGCCGCCCTTTGCGCGTAGACCAGCGCCAATCCCTGGTCGATGCCCCACTGCCCATGGGACCGGCGCACCCAGTAGCGGGCCAGGACCGACGGCGAATCGACCCGGTCGACCAAGGGCTGAACAGCTTCATTGCGCCGGCGCGTTTCGTGGCCCAAGGGCAGTTGGAAAAGCAACCGGGCCAGCGAGGCCATCAGGCCCACGGCGATCGGATCCTGGCGCTGCACGGCCCAGTCCAGGGCGGCGCGCGCGTTGTCGAGTTCGGGCGTGTAGGTGGCCAGCCAAGGGGCATCCTGGCTGACCCAAAGCTCGGCATCGGCCCGACCGAACATGGCGGTGACTTCCCGGGTGTGGCGCGTGCGGATGGCCTCTTCCTCGCCGCTTTGGGCCAAACGCACCAAGGCGTATTCACGCGTGCTTTCCAGCAGGCGGTAACGGGGCGAATCACCCCCATCCACCGCCACCAAAGATCGGTCGACCAGGGCGCACAGGATGTCGACGACCCCGACGTCGTCCAGGGCCTCTTCGCCACCATGATCGTCCTCGCGGGCCACGGCGCAGGCCAGGTCCAGGGTGAAACCGCCCACGAACACGGCCAGGCGGCGAAACACCCGCTGCTCGGGCGCCGACAGCAGGCCATGGCTCCAGTCCAGCGCCGCCATCAAGGTCTGCTGCCGGCTTGGCGCCGTGCGGTGGCCGCCCCTGAGCAGTTTCATCCGCTCGTCCAGGCGGGCCTCCAGGCCCTTCAAGCCCAGGAAAGGCAAGCGCGCCGCCGCCAGTTTCAAGGCCAGCGCCAGGCCATCGAGCTGCCGGCACAGGCTGATGACGGTGTCCAGCTTGTCCGTGGTGAGTTCGAACCGCTGGTCGGCGGCCTTGGCCTGGTCCACGAACAAGGCCACCGCGCCATGCTCCAGGGCCTGAGCGACACTGACACCCTGCGCCGGGATCGACAAGGGCCCCAGGCGCAACAGCCGCTCCTGGCCAAGTTTGAGCGCCACCTGCGTGGTCACCAGCAGGCGCACGCCGGGCGCGCCGTCCAGCAGGGCCTGGGCCAAGCGGGCCACCGCCGCGTCCAGGTGCTCGGCGTTGTCCAGCACCAGCAAGACTTCAAGCGATTTCATCGCCTCGACCAGACCGGCCACGGGGTCGGCGTGCCGGGTGGCCGACAGGCGCAGGGCCTGGGCCAGCGCCCCGGGCAACAGGGCCTCGTCGGAAATGGGGGCCAGTTCCACCCACACCGCCCCATCGCGCAGCGACAAGGGACGGGCATGCACCGCCGCCAGGGCCAGGGAGGTCTTGCCGATGCCGCCCGGCCCGACCACCGACACCAGGCGGTGCTCGCGAAGCAAATGCGCCAAAGTGGCCAGGTCATCGTGGCGCCCAAACAAGGCCGACGACACCTCAGGCAATGACTGAGCGCCAGGCTCGTTCACGGGGGCTGGCGCCTCGGCAGCGATGGGCGTGGGGTTTTTCTCTGGCAGGGTGAAGCGGTACCCCCGCCCGGGGATCGTGGCGATGGCCTTGGGGCCCAGCAGCTTGCGAAGGGTCGACACCTGCACGGCCAGGTTGCCGTCTTCCACGAACAGCCCGGGCCAGACCAGGTCCAGCAACTCGTTGCGCGACACGACGCGGTCCCGCCGCTCCACCAGCGCCACCAGCAAATCGAAGGCCCGCGCGCCCAGGCTGGCGACGCGGCCTTCCAGCGTCATGCGCCGCTCGGGGACGCTGATTTCAATTTCTGCGAATCTCAATGTGTCTGGCAAAGCGTACCCCTCGATCGCCCTGCTGCCCGCCGGCAAGCTTTAATGAATTTTAAGGACTTCCATTCTCGGATCGACGACAGTACGCCTCACCTTGACATTCGCCTGATGCCCGCCGCCAGGTCATGTTTCACCATGAAGCCGATCAACCACCATTTCGCCCTCGCCGTGATCCTGGCCGCCACGCTCAGTCCTGCCTTGATGCCACAGGCCAGCGCCGCCACGCCGGTCACGTCAACCATGGCCAGCGGCACCCTGCCCGCCGAAGCATCAGCGGGCTTCACCCAGTTCCTGGACAACCCGCTCAGCGGCGACCTCGCCGAGCTCTCCACACCCTTCAAGTATGGCCTGCTCCTGATCGGCCTGAGTTTGATCGAAAAACTGTCTCGCAAACCGCGCGGTTGGTGAGCCCTTTCAGGCCGCCGCGCGCTGGTGCGCCAGCTTCATGACCTCGGAAGGCGGCAAGGCCTTGAGTTGATGGTCTGACCAGACTTGGCGCCAGCGTCGGGCACCAGGCAAACCGTTGTACAACCCCAGGATGTGCCGAATGACCGAAGGCCAACGCACCGCGGCCCCGTCCATGCCCTGGGTCCGCTCCATTTCGCGTTCGCAGTAAGCCACCATCAGGGCTTCCAGGTCCTCGCGGCGCCGGTCGGTGCCCAAAGATGAATCGGCGTAGAACAAGGCATCCCAGTCGGCCATCATCCAGGGTTGATGGTAGGCCGCTCGCCCCACCATGACGCCGTCCAGCGTCACCCCTTCGTACACCGCCCCGGGTTTGAGCTGCTCGGCGATCTGCGCGTTGTCGGCCATCCCGCCATTGAGCACGATGACGAGGTGCGGAAAATCGCGCTTGAGCCGGTGCACGAATTCATAGCGCAGTGGCGGAATCTCGCGGTTTTCCTTCGGGCTCAGGCCTTTCAACCAGGCATTGCGGGCATGCACCGCGAAAACCTCGCAGCCGGCATCGGCGATCGTGCCCACGAAGTCGCGCACGAACTCGTAGCTTTCGCCCTGGTCGATGCCAATGCGGTGCTTGACCGTGATCGGCATGCGCTCGTTGCCGCCCGTGGCGTCCAGCATGGCCTTGACGCCATCGGCCACCAAGGGCGCCTCGGCCATCAGGCAGGCACCAAAGGCGCCACGCTGCACGCGTTCGCTGGGGCAGCCGCAGTTGAGGTTGACCTCGTCATAACCCCATTGCTGGGCCAGTTTGGCGCAGGCTGCCAGATCCGCCGGCTCGCTGCCCCCCAATTGCAAGGCCACGGGGTGTTCTTCGGTGTTGAAATCGAGGTGGCGGGGAACATTGCCATGCAGCAAGGCACCGGTGGTCACCATTTCGGTGTACAGGCGAGCGTGGCGACTGAGCTGACGGTGGAAATAGCGGCAGTGGCGGTCGGTCCAGTCCATCATGGGCGCGACGGACAGACGCCAGGCCGTTGAAGCCTGGCCAAGTTCTTGTTTTACTTCGGAATTCATTGGTGCACCAGAGATCACGCCTTCAACCGCTAATCCAGTCAACCAGGCGGCGCCTGCATTTTCTCAGAGTTATCCCACCCTGTGCGGCTCCGAGTTCATCAAGGTTTGGCAGGCAGGACTTCGTCCTTCATGCTGCTCGCTCATCTCCGGCGACTGCAAGCAGATCACGCAGCGGATGGACGTGGTCGGGCCAGACAGGCTGGAAGAACGCTGCCACCATGTCGGGCGTCACCTCGCCCAGGGTGGCGGGATGCCAGCGGGGCCGCTGATCCTTGTCGATGGCCAAGGCGCGCACGCCTTCGACCGTTTCGCTCGCGGCGCCTTTGCGGAGCCCGAAGCAATGGCGCACCAAGTCGCGTTCCATCCGGAACTCATCGGCCAGCGGCATGGTCCGCGCGCGGCGGATCTGCTCCAGCGTGACGCACATCATCAGGGGCGAATGCCCTGCCATGTGGTGCAGTGTTTGACGCGCCCACTCGCTGTCGTCCTGCTTCAAGGAGGCCTCGATGGCCTGCACCGTTGGCAAGCTGAAATGTCGCTGGATGCGGGGCGCTTCCGCCAGCACCGCAGCCTCGGGCCAGTCGCCAGTGTCATGCTGCTCGGCATGCGACCTGACGCGTTGGCACACGTCATCGCCCTGGCGCAAGGGACGTTCTTGCAGGTCCTGAAGCAACACAGTCAGGCTGTCCGCCTGCGCGCCCACGTCGGCCAGGCCGAGGCCCAAGGCCTCCGCGGCATTGAGTTGCGGACCGACCACCCCCAAGTATTCGCCCACATGCCCCGACAGGCGCGACAGGAAATGGCCGCCCGCCACGTCGGGAAAGAGCCCGATGCGGGTCTCCGGCATGGCCATGCGCACACTTGGTGTCACCACCCGCAAACGTGCACCCTGGGCCAGGCCCATGCCACCGCCCATGGTGACGCCCTCCAGCCACGCGATCACCGGTTTGGCAAAGGTGTGGATGAGGTGGTCCAGCGCGTACTCTTCGGTGAAGAAATCATCCAGGGCCAGATCGCCCGTGGTGGCCGCCTGGTGCATGAAGCGGATGTCACCGCCCGCGCAGAAATGCACCGGGCCGGCAGGCTTGCCGGCTTCGGCCGGCCGGGCCGAACCGCGCAGCAACACGCCGTGAACGGCCCCATCCGCGGCCCAGCGCCTGAGCACACGGTCCAGCTCCCGCACCATCTCCAGCGACAAGGCATTGAGGGCCTTGGGCCGGTTGAGCGTCACCACACCCAGGCCGCCGATCACCTCGGTGAGAATCAGGCTTTCCATCCATTGGTCTCCAAAAAGCAGAAGGCCTGCTTCCCCAAGAGGAATGCAGGCCTTCGCATCCTAGCCCAATCGTCAGGATGGGCTCGGTGCCGGATCAGGCTTCGCGCGAAGCACGCTTGCGGTCGTGTTCCTTCAGGTGGCGCTTGCGTACACGGATGCTCTTGGGCGTGATCTCGACCAGTTCGTCGTCGTCGATGAAGTCAACGCCGTATTCCAGCGTGAGGTCGATCGGCGGCGTGATCTTGATCGCGTCTTCCTTGCCCGAGACACGGAAGTTGGTCAGCTGCTTGGTGCGCGTGGCGTTCACCACCAGGTCGTTGTCGCGGCTGTGGATGCCGACGATCATGCCTTCGTACACCGGGTCGTTCGGCTTGACGAACATGCGGCCACGGTCGTCCAGCTTGCCCAGGGCGTAGGTGAAGATTTCACCTTCGTCCATCGAGATCAGCACGCCGTTCTTGCGGCCGCCGATGTCGCCCTTGTGCGGCTCGTAGCCGTCGAAGATCGAGGCGATCAGGCCGGAACCACGCGTCAGGTTCATGAATTCGTTGCTGAAGCCGATCAGGCCACGTGCAGGAATGCGGTACTCGAGGCGGACTCGGCCATGGCCGTCCGGCTCCATGTTGACCATTTCGCCCTTGCGCAGACCCAGTGCCTGCATCACGCCACCTTGGTGGATTTCTTCGACGTCGGCGGTCACCAATTCCATGGGCTCGCACTTCTCGCCGTTGATTTCCTGGAAGACCACGCGGGGCTTGGACACGGCCAGCTCATAGCCTTCGCGGCGCATGTTTTCCAACAGGATGGTCAGGTGAAGTTCGCCACGGCCCATCACTTCGAAAATGCCGTCTTCGTCGGTTTCCTTCACGCGCAGGGCGACGTTGTGCTGCAGCTCTTTCTGCAGGCGGTCCCAGATCTGGCGGCTGGTCACGTACTTGCCTTCACGACCCGCCAGAGGCGAGTTGTTCACGCAGAAGTTCATGGTCAGGGTGGGCTCGTCGATCTTGAGCATCGGCAGCGGCTGTGGGTTCTCACGGTCGGTCACCGTCACGCCGATGTTGATGTCTTCGATGCCGTTGATCAGCACGATGTTGCCAGGACCGGCTTCGGTCACTTGCACGCGGTCCAGGCCTTGGAAAGTCAGCACCTGGTTGACGCGGCCCTTGATGGACTTGCCATCGGGGCCTTCCATCACGACCACATCCTGGCTGGGCTTGATCGTGCCCTGGCTGATGCGGCCCACGCCGATGCGGCCCACGAAGGTCGAGAAGTCCAGCGCCGAGATCTGCAGTTGCAGGGGGGCGGCGGGATCACCCTTCTGAGCGGGCACGTGCTTGAGCACAGTGTTGAACAGGGCGGACATGTCCTCGCCCCACTTTTCGCCAGGCGCACCTTCGGTCAACGACGTCCAGCCGTTGATGCCGGAGGCATACACCACGGGGAAGTCCAGTTGCTCGTCGGTGGCGCCCAGCTTGTCGAACAGGTCGAAAGCGGCGTTGACCACGGCGTCGGGCTTGGCACCGGGCTTGTCGACCTTGTTGACCACGACGATGGGCTTGAGGCCCAGGGCCAGCGCCTTCTTGGTCACGAAGCGCGTTTGGGGCATCGGGCCTTCTTGCGCGTCGATCAGCAGCACCACGCCATCGACCATGGACAGCGCGCGTTCGACTTCACCACCGAAGTCGGCGTGGCCCGGGGTGTCGACGATGTTGATGTGCGTGCCTTCCCAGCTCACGGCGCAGTTCTTGGCCAGGATGGTGATGCCCCGCTCGCGTTCGATGGCGTTGTTGTCCATCACGGTGTCGACCACTTTTTCGTGTTCGGCGAAGGTGCCCGACTGGCGCAGCAGTTGGTCAACCATGGTCGTTTTGCCATGGTCAACGTGGGCGATGATGGCGATATTGCGGATTTGTTTGCTCATGCGAGGCTCACTGTCTGAAATCAAAGAACTGGGGTCAACAGCCCTTGCACTTCGGCAGGGCTGAGTAAACGGGTCGGTATCAATTCACCGGCCTTGATGTGGGCACTGCCCAGCAGCACCCGCGGCAACTGGCCAGCGGCCGCCGTGGGGTTGGGCCCGTAGACCCGAACTTGGGGCGCGTCTTCCAGCTTCACGCGGCGGCGCAGGCCGGTCAGGAAACGGCCGGCTTCGCTTTCGTCCAGCACCACGGCCGGCCAATCGGCCAGCAGCACGTCGGCGGCTTGCAGGTGGGTGTCGCGCTCGGCTTCGGTCATGGCTTGCAGGGCGTCCAGGGTCACAGCGCCTTCCAGCGTCGTGCCCCCGCTGGCGGTGCGGCGCAGGCCCTGCAGGTGTGCGCCACAGCCGAGGTGCTCGCCGATGGACTCGGCCAGGGTGCGGATGTAGGTGCCCTTGCTGCAACGCACGTCAAGCGTCAGGCTGTCAGCCTGCCAGCCGACGATGTCAATGGCGTGAATCGTGACGCGGCGCGAGGGACGCTCGATTTCGATGCCCTCCCGGGCGTATTCGTACAGGGCGCGGCCTTCGTGCTTGAGGGCCGAATGCATGGGCGGGACCTGGTCGATCTCGCCGCTGAACGCAGCGCAAGCGGCGGCGATCTTGGCATCGTCGACCTGCACCGGGCGCTCTTGCACGACCTCGCCTTCGCCATCGGCCGTGGTGGTCGTCTGGCCCAGCTTGAGCGTGGCGCGGTAGGCCTTGTCGGCCTCCAGGGACACCTGCGAAAACTTGGTCGCGGCGCCGAAGCACAAAGGCAGCAAGCCCGTGGCCAGAGGGTCCAGCGTGCCGGTGTGCCCGGCCTTCTCGGCGCGCATCAGGCGGCGCACTTTCTGCAAGGCGTCATTGCTCGACAGGCCCAAAGGCTTGTCCAGCAGGATGACGCCGTGCAGAGCACGGCGCGGTTGACGCGGCGGCCGGGTGTTCATTCGGGCTGGGCCTCTTCCTTACTTGAAGGGGCAGCATCCGGCTCCGCGTCCTTGGCCTTGTCTTTCACGGCTTTGTTGATCAGGGCGCTCAGTTCGGCCGCGCGCTCGGTGGTGCGGTCGAAGTGGAAGTGCAAGGTGGGCACGGTGTGGATCTGCAGGCGCTTGAACAGGCCGTTTCGGACGAAACCGGCCGCCTCGTTCAGGGCCAGCTCGCAGGCTTGCGAGTCGCCCGTCAAGATTGAGAAAAACACCTTGGCGTGCGCGTAGTCGGGCGTCACTTCAACATGGTTGATCGTGACCATGCCGATGCGCGGATCCTTCAGATCGCGGATGAGCTCGGCCACGTCGCGCTGTATCTGGTCAGAGACGCGGTGGCTGCGGTTGGGAGCTGATTTTTTATGGCGCATGGTGAACTCCTGAAGCACGGGCCCTCAAGCACGAACCCCGCCGGGTGAAGGCGGGGTCGCGGGTCGGGCCCGAAGGCACGTGAATGCCTTACAAGGTGCGAGCAACTTCCTTGATTTCGAAGAACTCCAGGACATCGCCTTCCTTGATGTCGTTGTAGCCCTTGATGTTGAGGCCGCACTCGAAGCCTTCCTTGACTTCCTTGACGTCGTCCTTGAAGCGCTTGAGGCCTTCGAGTTCGCCGGTGTAGATGACCACGTTCTCGCGCAGCAGGCGCAAACGCGCACTGCGGCGAACGATGCCGTTGGTGACCATGCAACCCGCGATCGTGCCGATCTTCGAAGCGATGAACACCTGGCGAATCTCGGCCGAACCGATGACTTCTTCGCGCAATTCCGGCGCCAACATGCCCGACATGGCCGCCTTCACCTCATCCACGGCGTCGTAGATGATGTTGTAGTAGCGCAGGTCGACACCGTTGTGCTCGGCCAGCTTGCGGGCGCCAGCGTCTGCACGGGTGTTGAAACCGATCAGCACAGCCTTCGAAGCGATGGCCAAATTGACGTCGGATTCGCTGATGCCACCCACGGCGGCGTGAACGATCTGGACCTTGATCTCTGGCGTCGACAGCTTGAGCAGCGAGGCTGCGAGGGCTTCTTGCGAGCCTTGCACGTCGGCCTTCAGGATCAGCGGCAGGTTCTGCACTTCGCCCTGGCCCATGTTCTCGAACATGTTCTCGAGCTTGGCGGCCTGTTGCTTGGACAGCTTGACGTCGCGGTAACGGCCTTGGCGGAAGGTGGCGATTTCACGGGCACGGCGTTCGTCGCCCAGCACCATGAATTCATCACCCGCGGCCGGCACTTCCGTCAGGCCCTGGATTTCGACCGGGATCGAAGGGCCGGCTTCGGCGATCGGCTTGCCGTTCTCGTCCAGCATGGCGCGAACACGGCCGTAGCTGGCACCCGCCAGGACCACGTCCCCGCGCTTGAGCGTGCCGGTCTGGATCAGCACGGTGGCCACGGGGCCGCGGCCCTTGTCCAGGCGCGCTTCGATGACCAGGCCCTTGGCCATGGCTTCGGTCGGTGCCTTGAGCTCCAGCACTTCAGCCTGCAACAGCACTTGTTCCAGCAGGGCATCGATGCCCACGCCAGTCTTGGCCGACACGGGCACGAAAGGCGAATCGCCACCGTACTCTTCAGGCACGACCTGCTCGCCCACCAACTCCTGGCGCACGCGCTCGAGGTTGGTGTCCGGCTTGTCGATCTTGTTGATCGCGACCACGATGGGCACGCCAGCGGCCTTCGCGTGGTGGATGGCTTCCTTGGTCTGCGGCATCACGCCGTCGTCCGCCGCCACCACCAGGATGACGATGTCGGTGGCCTTGGCGCCACGGGCACGCATGGCCGTGAAGGCCTCGTGACCGGGGGTGTCCAGGAAAGTGATCATGCCGCGAGGCGTGTCGACGTGGTACGCACCGATGTGCTGCGTGATGCCGCCCGCTTCACCGGCCGCCACGCGGCTGGTCCGGATGTAGTCCAGCAGCGAGGTCTTGCCATGGTCAACGTGACCCATGACCGTGACCACAGGCGCGCGGGGCAGCATTTCGCCCGTTTGAGCGGCGTGTTCTTCCTCGAGGAAGGCATCCGGATCGTCGAGCTTGGCGGGAACCGCGGTGTGGCCCAGTTCCTCGACGAGGATCATGGCCGTTTCCTGGTCCAGTTGCTGGTTGATCGTGACCATCTGGCCCAGCTTCATCAACTGTTTGATGACCTCGGAAGCCTTGACCGACATCTTGTGTGCCAGATCGGCCACGCTGATGGTTTCAGGCACGTGCACTTCGATGACTTGCGGCTCGCTTGGAGCCACGAAGTTGGACTGGTGATCGCTGTTGCGGTTGTCGCCACGGCGGCCACCACGGCCACCCGGCGCACGCCAGCCATTGGCACCACCTGGCGAGCGACCACCCGGGGTCGGCTTGCCAGCGGCGGCACGCTTCTTGGCATCGTCCGCCCAGCTCGACGAGAGCTTCTCGGACTTGACCGATTTCTTGTCGCCGGGCTTGGCGGCACCAGCAGTGCCAGGTGCAGCCGCACCAGGCGCACCCTTGGGCTTGTGGATGGTTCCCTTGATGCCTTCCTTGCCGGCGGCGTCTACCGCCTTGGCAGGCTCAACAGGCTTGGCGGCCGTCAGCACCTTGCGAGGCGCGGACATCATGGCGCGGATCGCGGCGGCTTCGTCTTCTGCGGCCTTGCGGCGGCCGGCCAGATCGGCGATGCGTTGCTTTTCCTCGGCCTCGATCGTCGCGGCCTTGACCACGCGAACACCGCCAGCAGGTTTGACTGGCGCAGCAGGCGCCACGGGTGCGGCAACCGATGCGGAAGCGGCAGGCGTGGCACTGGCGGTCACAGGCGCGGCGGAGCCCACGTCGTCAGACGAAGCATCAGCACCGTCGCCACCTTCGGCGAAGGCCACCACGGGGGTCACCGTCTCGGCGACGGCCGCGGCCTTGCGGGTGTTGCGCCCCTTGGCCGAGGCGGTCAGCGCAGCAGATTCGGCACGCGCCGCAGCCTCTTGCGCGGCACGCCGTGCAACGGCTTCCTGCTGAGTGGTCTGCTCGGCCGTGGTCTCGGCGGCACGCGCAGCCTCTTCGGCGGCCTTGGCCTGGGCCGCTTCGGCGGCTTCGCGCTGCATGCGTTCCTGCTCTTCCCGCTGGCGGCGTTGCTCGGTCAGGGCTTCTTCCTGCAGGCGCAGAGCTTCAGCTTCCTGGCGGGCTTCTTCTTCGCGGCGCTGCAGATCGGCTTCGTCGATCTCGGGCGCGGCGGATTCCTCGGTCGCGTCGTCGCGCTTGACGAAGACACGCTTCTTCTTGACCTCGACCTGGATGGTCCGGGCCTTGCCGGAAGCATCCGCCTGCTTGATTTCGGTGGTCGACTTGCGCGTCAGCGTGATCTTCTTGCGATCAGCCCCGGTCGAGCCGTGGGCGTGGCGAAGATGATCCAGCAGGCGCTCTTTGTCCGCCTCCGTGACCACGTCTTCGTGCGAAGCTTTCGGCACGCCCGCTGAATGCAACTGCTCCAGCAGTGTTGCTGCCGGACGATTGAGCTCCGCGGCGAGTTGTGTGACGGTGGTCACGGCCATTGTGTTAATCCTTGCGATGTACTTGCTAAACGAGAAGTCGAGGGTGGACGGATGATGTTGATCAGGCAAACCAGTGTTCGCGAGCCTTCATGATCAGGCCGCGGGCTTGTTCTTCGCCCACGTCGGTGATCTCGGTCAACTCGTCGACGGCCAGGTCGGCCAGGTCGTCACGGGTGTGAATACCGGCCTCGGCCAACTTGGTGATCAACTCGGTGGTCAGACCATCCAGACCCCTGAGATTTTCCGACAAAGTCTCGACTTCTTCTTCCTTGGCGATTTCCATGGTCAGCAGTGAGTCTTTTGCGCGGGTGCGCAACTCATTGACCGTGTCTTCGTCAAACGACTCGATTTCCAACATTTCCTGCAGGGGCACGTAGGCCACCTCTTCAAGGCTGGTGAAGCCTTCGGCGATCAGGATATCGGCCACTTCCTCGTCGACGTCGAGTTTGTCGACGAAGAGCTTGCGGATGACGTCGGTTTCAACGGCTTGCTTCTGCGCCGATTCTTCCTTCGTCATGATGTTGATGCGCCAGCCGGTCAATTCGGACGCCAAGCGCACGTTCTGACCACCACGGCCGATGGCGATGGCGAGGTTTTCCTCGTCCACGGCCACGTCCATGGCATGCTTTTCCTCGTCCACGAAGATGGATTGCACGTTGGCCGGGGCCAGCGCACCAATCACAAATTGGGCCGGATCTTCAGACCACAAGACGATGTCGACGCGTTCGCCGGCCAATTCGTTGGTCACGGCGGTGACGCGCGAACCGCGCACGCCCACGCAGGTGCCGATCGGGTCGACGCGCTTGTCGTGCGAGAGCACGGCAATCTTGGCGCGCGAACCGGCGTCACGGGCACAGCTCTTGATTTCGAGCAGGCCTTGTTCGATCTCGGGCACTTCCTGGCGGAACAGCTCGATCATGAAATCGGGAGCGCTGCGCGACAGCATGATTTGCGGGCCACGAACGGCGGAATCGACACCCAGGATGTAGGCGCGGACGCGGTCGGCGGTGCGCAGGTTCTCCTTGGGGATCATCTCGCTGCGCTTCAGGCGGCCTTCGACGCGGCCGGACTCGACGATCACATCGCCCTTGTCCATGCGCTTGACGGTGCCCACGAAGATCTTGTCGCCACGCGACAGGAAGTCGTTCAGCAGCTGTTCGCGCTCGGCGTCGCGGATCTTTTGCAAGATGACCTGCTTGGCGGCTTGCGCACCGATGCGGCCGATGGGCACCGATTCGATCGACTCTTCGATGTAGTCATCGACTTCGATGTCGGCGATCTGCTCTTGCGCTTCGAACAGCAGGATTTCTGCGTCGGGCAGTTGCAGGCCGGCCTCGTTCGGCACGACGTGCCAACGACGGAAGGTCTCGTAGTTGCCATCTTCACGGTCGACGGCGACACGGATGTCCACCTCGCCGCTGTACAGCTTTTTGGTGGCCGAAGCCAGCGCCGATTCAACAGCCCCAAACACGATGTCGCGTTCCACGCTTTTTTCGCGCGAGATCGCATCCACCAACATCAACAATTCGCGGTTCATTTGTTCTGACCTCCGAGATCTTGCGCCTCATCCACGGCTACTTCACCAGCCTCCGGGGTTGCCACCCGGCGGCCTCGCCCCTTGAAATCCACCACCGGCACGAGCCGTGCGGCGCGGACTTCATCGAGCGTGAAACCCAATGCTTGCTCTACTGCGTTCTTGCCTTCGCCCACCTTGAAGACCAGTTGCCAGGATCCACCCTCAGGAGCGGTTTCACCTTCCGGCACTTCGACGGCCTCCAGAACGCCACGGTAGTTCTTGCGGCCCTGGAAAGGAACCTTCAAGGACACCTCGACCTCGACGCCAGCGAAGCGCTCGTAATGCGCGGCCGTCGTCAATGGGCGGTCCAGACCTGGAGAAGAAACCTCCAGGCGGCTGTAATCGACATTGACCACTTCCAGCGCATATTGAAGCTGGCGGTTGACCTTTTCACAGTCTTCCACCGTGACGTATTCGCCCGGCAAATCGTAGGCACCACCGGGCAGGCGGTCGATGTACACGCGCAGCAACCCCTGCGGGGTGCGTTCGCATTCCACCAACTCGTAACCCAAACCAGTCACGGTGCTTTCAACAGCTTTGACCAAACTCATCAACTCTCAATAC
>NZ_JBOHHL010000034.1:0-52124 GCF_050725395.1 Aquabacterium sp.
CGGCAGGTTTCAAGGCCTGGACAATAAGGTCGACAATCCCGCGATTGTGCACCGGCACGGCCCAGTCGTGCACCTTTTGATCCCAGCCAAACGCCGAGCTTCCCACCAGGCGCAATCCGACATCCCCCGAATCCATGGCCACCCTGAATCAGATCACCTTCGAATTGCGTGGCGAGTTCATCACGCTGGACCGCCTGCTCAAGGCCACGGGCCTGGCCGAAAGCGGCGGGCGCGCCAAAACCATGGTGGCCGAAGGCATGATCCAGGTGGACGGCCGTGACGAGCTGCGCAAGACCGCCAAGATCCGCGCGGGCCAGGTCGTCAGCCTGCATGGCACGCGCATCCGGGTCATCGCGCCCGGGGCGACCGAGACCGAGGAACCGAAGGAGACCCCCACATGAGTCAGCACAACATCTTCGACCAGGACCTGCCCCGCAACGAGGCCAACTTCGCGCCGCTGAGTCCGCTGTCCTTCATCGAACGCGCTGCCCTGGTTTACCCCTCGAGGCCGGCCATCGTCCATGGCGCCTTGCGGCAAACCTGGGCCCAGACCTACGCCCGCTGCCGGCAACTGGCCAGCGCCTTGAACCGACGCGGACTGGGCAAGGGCGACACCGTGGCCGTGATGCTCCCCAACACGCCACCCATGGTCGAGGCGCATTTCGGGGTGCCGATGTCCGGGGCCGTGCTCAATGCCCTGAACACCCGCCTGGACGCCGAAGCCATCGCCTTCATGCTGGACCATGGCGAGGCGAAGGCGGTGCTGGTGGATTGCGAATTCAGCGGCGTCATGGCCCAGGCACTGGCGCTGCGCAAGTCCACGAGTCCCCTCTTGGTCATTGATGTCGATGACGTGGTCTACACCGGGCCGGGCGAACGCATCGGTGCTCTGGACTACGAAGCCTTGCTGGCCAGCGGCGACCCGGCCTTCGACTGGGCACTGCCCGGCGACGAGTGGGACGCCATCAGCCTCAATTACACCTCCGGCACCACCGGCAACCCCAAGGGCGTGGTCTACCACCACCGGGGCGCGGCGGTCAACGCCATCTCGGCCATCCTGGAATGGGACATGCCCAAGCACGCCGTCTACCTGTGGACGCTGCCGATGTTCCATTGCAATGGCTGGTGTTTCCCTTGGGCGGTGGCGGCGCGGGCCGGCGTGAATGTGTGCCTGCGCAAGGTCGAACCCAAGGCGGTGTTCGATGCCTTCCGCGATCACGCCGTCACGCACTACTGCGGCGCGCCCATCGTCCACGCCTCGTTGGTGAATGCGCCGGCGGCGCTGCGCCTGGGC
This sequence comes from Aquabacterium sp., assembly GCF_050725395.1. Lineage (GTDB taxonomy): Bacteria > Pseudomonadota > Gammaproteobacteria > Burkholderiales > Burkholderiaceae_C > Aquabacterium. Next base: position 1,295 of record NZ_JBOHHL010000034.1, read on the forward strand.
ATCCCGCCAGGCATCCAGGCCATGGTGGCGGGCGCCGCGCCACCCGCCGCGATGATCGAAGGCATGGAGCAACTGGGCATCACGCTCACGCACGTCTACGGCCTGACCGAGGTCTATGGCCCGGCCGCCGTCTGCGTCAAGCACGAGGACTGGGACGCACTGGACATCGGCGAACGCGCTCGCTTGAACGCGCGCCAGGGCGTGAACTACCACCTGCAGCGCAATGTGACGGTGATGAACGCCGAGACCATGCAGCCCGTGCCGGCCGATGGTGAGACCATGGGCGAGATCATGTTCCGCGGCAACATCACGATGAAGGGTTACCTGAAGAACCCGAAGGCAACGCAGGAGGCGTTCGCGGGAGGCTGGTTCCACTCGGGCGACCTGGCGGTGCAGTACCCCGATGGCTACTGCAAGATCAAGGACCGCAGCAAGGACATCATCATCTCGGGGGGCGAGAACATCTCGTCGATCGAGGTAGAGGATGTGCTGTACCGGCACCCTGCGGTGCTGGCCGCGGCGGTGGTGGCCAAGCCCGATGACAAATGGGGTGAAACGCCTTGTGCGTTCGTCGAGCTGAAGGCCGGGGCTTCTGTGACCGCGGAAGAGATCGTGAAGCACTGCAAGCAGCACTTGGCAGGTTTCAAGGTGCCCAAAGCGGTGGTGTTTGGGGAGTTGCCCAAGACGTCCACCGGGAAGATTCAGAAGTTCGAATTGCGCAAGGTGGCGGGGTCGGCGCGGGCGATTGATACCTGACCTTCTGTTTTCGCAGGGTTGGGCGCTTTGGCCGGTCAGCGCGAGGCGGGGGTGCTGGGGCGGCCTCCGGCGGGGCTTCTGCTTGGTGGTCCCGCGTAGCGGGACTGCCTTGCGATGCTCGCGCCGAGGTGGGGCCGTGGAACTCGCTTCGCGGCTACGCCGCTGCGCTCAGACAACCACGGCCGGTCAGATGTTGATGCGCGCTGCGCGCGCCCACCTCGGCGCTGTGCTTCTCAGCACCAAGCCAGGCGCCCCGCCGGAGGCCGCCCCAGCACTTTTTCCCCCGCCCCGCTGGCGGCATGGCACGGTTCCTTTTCGTGCCATGCCACCAGCGAGGCGGTCAAGGATGAGTCGGTGGCTGGCGGGGCGACTTCGGTGGCGTCGAGGAGCGCAGGCCACGGCGGGTTGCCCCTCGCAGCGCGAGGGGTCGGCGAGGACTGTCTGAGCCGCCGAAGGACGGCGAGTTCCGCAGCCGCCCGCCGTGGCAGAGCACCGCAGAGCAGTCTGCCGCAACGCGGCGGACCGTCACCGCAGGAGCCCCGCCAGCCACCGACTCAGCCCAGCCTCGCGTGGCCACACTGAGCAGCAACCTTTGCATGCCACCCAACACAAGCCACTAACCGACCGCAGCCCCCACCACCCGGGCCAACTGCCTCACCCCGCCAATGAATTCGGACGGCACATCCGCATCGCTCAACAGCGTGGCGCCGTCATGGAAACTGACCGCCGTCGAGCCATCGCGCCGCGTTTCCACCAGCACCTTCATCGGCAAATGCGGACTGGCGTTCGAGCTGTCCTGGACCACCGGCGTGTGGCCGTCGTGGTCGCCCAACACCAGCACCAAAGCCGGCGCCTTGCCCATATCCCGGTCATCTGAACGCTTCTGCGACACCTTGGCCATGATCGACATGCCGCGCGAGCGCGCCGCCTGCGTCAACTTGTTCACCGTGTCGTCCAGGCTGTGCTTGCTGGTCAGGGTCACCCAGCCCACCTTGGAGTCGGCCGCATCCTCGCTGTCGGGCACATCGGGCAAGCGTCCGGCCGCCACCAGGACCAGGGCCATGCAGCCCGTCATCCAGTATCGTTTCAAGCGCATGTCAGGTACCTCCAAAAGCAGTTCTCATAGGATGGGGGCGGCTCCCGTGAAGTTCAAGACTTGCCAGGTTTCAGTTCGTAAAGCCGGCCCGGATGCCGCATCATCACGCCCATGAATTTGTTCACCGCCCTCACCGCCGCCTGGCCGGCCACCCTGGACGATGCCGCCATCCTGACGGACACGGGCCTGCACTACACCTGGCGCGACCTGGACCGCGCCACCGCCATGGTCGCCAACCTGCTGACCGGTCTGCGCTTGAAAGGCGTGGCCGGGCGCCCGCCCGTGGTCGCCGCGCACGTCGACAAATCGGTCGAGGCCCTGGTGCTCTACCTGGCCACCCTGCGGGCCGGCTTCGCCTTCCTGCCGCTGAACCCGGCCTACCGCCAGACCGAGCTGGACTATTTCGTGAACGACGCGTGCCCCTCGGTGCTGGTGTGCCGGTCGCCAGACCAGGACTGGGTCGTGCCACTGGCCGCGCAAGGCCGCGTCGCCCACCTGTTCACCTTGAACGACGACCGCACCGGCAGCCTGCTGGCGCACGCCGCGGCACAGTCCGACCAGCACGACACGGCCTCCGTCCAGGCGGACGACCTGGCCGCCATCTTGTACACCTCGGGCACCACCGGCCGCAGCAAGGGCGCCCTGCTGAGCCATGGCAACCTGCTCAGCAACGCCCGCACCCTGCTGCGCCAATGGGACTGGCGCACCGACGACGTGCTGGTGCACGCCCTGCCCATTTTCCACATCCACGGCCTGTTCGTGGCGGGCCATTGCGCGCTGCTGTCGGGCACGCCCATGCGCTGGCTCAACAAGTTCGACGCCACCGGCGTGATGCTGCAGATCGAGGACACCACCGCGCCACGGGCCACCGTCTTCATGGGCGTGCCCACCATGTACGGCCGCCTGCTCGACACGGCTTACCTCACGCCCAACGCCTGCGCCCACATGCGCCTCTTCGTCAGCGGATCAGCCCCTTTGCTGACCGCCGCCGCCGAAGCCTTCGCACAGCGCAGCGGGCACCAGATCCTGGAACGCTATGGCATGAGCGAGACCGGCATGCTGTGCTCCAACCCTTGCCGCCCGCGCGAAGGCCCGCGCCTGCCCGGCAGCGTGGGCCGACCCCTGCCCGGCGTGCGCCTGCGCATCGTGGACGACCAGGATGCGCCCTGCGCCACCGGCACCGTGGGCCACGTGCAGGTGCTCGGCCCGAATGTGTTCAGCGGCTACCTGGGCATGCCCGACAAAACCCGCGAAGCCTTCACGCCCGAGGGCTGGTTCCGCACCGGCGATGTCGGCCTGCTTGATGCGCAGGGCTATGTGCACCTGAGCGGCCGCGCCAAGGACCTCATCATCAGTGGCGGCTTCAATGTCTACCCGGCCGAGGTCGAAAGCCACCTCGACAAGCTGCCTGGCGTGGTCGAATCGGCGGTGGTCGGCGTGCCGCACCCTGATTTCGGGGAAGGCGTGATCGCCATCGTGGTGGCGGAAAACAATGAGGCGCTCGACGAACAGGCGCTGATCCAATCCCTGAAGGACACCATCGCTGGCTTCAAAGTGCCCAAGCGCGTGTTCTTCACGACAGACCTGCCCCGCAATGCCATGGGCAAGGTGCAGAAAAATCTGCTGCGCCAACAACACCAGGAGACCTTCGCATGAGCCTGAACATCCCCTCATTGAAAGACAGCGTCAGCCCCGAAGAATGGCAGCTGCGCGTGGACCTGGCCGCCTGCTACCGCCTGGTCGCGGCCTATGGATGGAGCGACCTGGTCTTCACGCACGTGTCGGCGCGCATCCCAGGGCCCGAGCACCATTTCCTCATCAACCCCTACGGCCTGATGTTTGACGAGATCACGGCGTCCAGCCTGGTCAAGGTGGACCAGGACTGCAATAAGCTCAGCGACTCACCCTTCCCGGTCAACCCGGCGGGCTTCACCATCCACAGCTCGGTGCACGCGGCGCGTGAAGACGCCGGCTGCGTGCTGCACACCCACACGCGGTCGGGTGTGGCGGTGTCGGCGCAGAAAGATGGCGTGCTGCCCATCTCGCAGCAAAGCACCTTCGTGCTGGCTTCGCTGGCGTACCACGACTACGAAGGCGTGGCCTTCCGCGACGAAGAGAAACCCCGCCTGCAGGCCGACCTGGGCACGAAGAATTTCCTGATGCTGCGCAACCATGGCCTGCTGACCGTGGGCCCGACGATCGCCGATGCTTTCCTGTCGATGTACATCTTCGAAAGCACTTGCCAGATCCAGATCGCGGCGCAGTCGGGTGGCGCGGCCTTGACGCAGGTGCACCCGCAGATCGTGGACGGGGTGGCCCACGCGATGAAGGTGCAGACCGGGAGCCTGGGTGGCGCCTTTGTGTGGCCAGCCCTCATCCGCAAGCTGGAACGGCTCGATCCCGGCTACAAGGCCTGAGCGCGGCCTGCGCCGACCTCAGCGGGGCTTGAATCCCGCGGTCAACTCGCCGATGCGGCGATCTTTCTCGGCCCACAAGCCATTGATCCAAGCCTGCAAGCGCGCACGGTAACCGGTGTCGTGGCCGGTGTCAGTCTTGAGGTCCTGCGGGATGGCGATCTGGCGCACGTCCACGATCACATCGCTCAGGCGGCCGCTGATCAGGTCGGTGAAGGTGGGCACGCCCGCCGGGTAGACGATGGTCACGTCCAGCATGGCGTCGAACTGCTCGCCCATCACCGCCAGGGCCATGCCGATGCCGCCCGTCTTGGGCTTGAGCAGGTACTGGTAGGGCGACTGCTGGCCATCGTGCTTGCCCGGCGTGAAACGCGTGCCTTCCAGGAAGCTGATCACCGAGGTCGGCACCGCGCGGAACTTCTCGCAAGCCTTGCGCGCGGCCTCCAGGTCCTTGGTCGCGCTGGCCTTGCCACCCTTGCGACTCATGAAGGGAAAGTCGAGCGCCCACCAAGCCAGGCCAATCACGGGCACGTAGATCAGTTCCTTTTTGATGAAGAACTTGAGCAAGGGGATGCGCCCACCGAACACCCGCTGCAACACGAGGATGTCGACCCAGCTCTGGTGGTTGCTGCTGACCAAGTACCAGCCCTGGCGTTTGAATTTCTCCGCGCCGGTGATCTGCCAGCGCGTGCGCCCGATGGCGTCCATCCACAGACTGTTGACGCCCACCCAGTTGTCGGCGATCTTGTTCAGCGCGTAGTCGGTCACCTTGCGCACGCCCGGAAAGGGCAGCACCAGCTTGAGCAAGGCAAAAGGCACCATGAGGGTGAAATGGACCAAGGTGCTCACCGCAATGATGGTGCTGGCCAGCACGGCCTTGGCGAATTGAACGATTCTTTGGAACATGTTGAGTTGAATGCGGCGCGAATGCCCACTTGCCGGGCGATGGTGCACACGTGTATAGCAATGGGTCGGATTATGGCGCCGCTTCCTGCGCCTGCCATTGCTGCAGCAGGTAGAGGCGCTGGTAACGGCCTTCGGGCAGCGCCATCAGCGCCTCGTGCGCGCCTTGTTCGGCGATGCGGCCATGGTGCAGCACCACGATGGCGTCGGCGTCGCGGATGGTGGACAAACGGTGCGCGATGGCCACCACGGTGACCTGGCCATGCAAGGCGTCCAGCGCCTTCTGGACCAGCCGTTCAGTGTCGCTGTCAATGTGCGAGGTCGCCTCGTCCAGGAAAAGGATGCGCGGCTGGCCAGCCAGCGCCCGCGCCATGGCCAGCAGTTGCTTCTGTCCCACCGACAGGCGCGCACCGCCTTCACCCAGCGGCGTGTCGTAGCCCTTTTCCAGCGTCAGGATGAAGTCGTGCACCTGGGCGGCTTTCGCGGCGTCTTCGATCTGCTGTGCGCTCAGGCCGCGGCCCATGTCGATGTTCTCGCGCGCGCTGGCGGCCAGCAGGAAAGGCTCTTGCGGCACCAGGCCCACGGCCTGGCGGAAGGCGTGGTCGTCGATGTCATCAACGTTCTGGCCATCGATCATCACCATGCCGGGCGTGGCCTGGTAAAAGCGCAGCATCAACGACAACAAGGTCGATTTTCCGCTGCCGGTGTGGCCCACGATGCCGATGAACTGGCCGGGAGCGACGCGCAGGCTCACATCGTGCAGCACCGGTGGGTTGCTGGCGTAGCCGAAGGTCAGGTGCCGAATGTCGATGCCTCCCTGCGTGACGCGGCCCTGGCCACTGGCGCGCAGGGATTCGGATTCCTGCAGCAAGGTGTTGACGCGCGCGGCCGCCACCATCGACTGCTGCAGTTGTGAGAACTGCGTGGTGATCTGGATGAGGGGCTCGACCACACGCGCCATGGTGCTGATGAAGGCGTAAAGCACGCCGATCTCGACCGCGCTGAGGCTGCCGCCCTGGCTGCGCAGGCCGAACACCATCATCACCAGCGCCAGCAGCGAGATGTTGAGCAAATCGAGCGCGGGGCGCAGCAGCCAGGCGTTGGCGCGCAACTCGGCGCGGCGGGCCTGCAGTTGCTCGTTCGCTGTGTTGGCGTAACGCTCGGCGAAACGAGGCGTGGCATTGCTCGCCTGCAGCACCGACATGCCCGCGATGGACTCGCCCATCTGCGCGGTCAGGTCGCTGCGCAATTGGCGTGAGCGCGTCACGGCCGGGGCGCTCAGGCGCTGATAGAGCCACACGATGCCCGTGACGGCGGGCACCAGCAGGGCCACCACCAGCATCAGGTGCCAATCCAGGTAGGCCATGGCCACCAAGGCAGCGGCCAGGGCCACGATGCTGTCGAGCATCACGAACAGCACCTGCACGTACAGCGCCTTGACAGCCTCGGTGTCGTTGGTGACGCGGCTCACCAGTTGGCCCGTGATGGCGCGGTCGAAGTACGCCATGGGCAGGCGCAGCACGTGGCCGTAGACCTCTTCGCGCAGGCGCTGCACCGAACGCATGGCCAGGCCGGCCAGGCGGATGAGCTGGCCATAGCGCACCCAGCTCGCCACCCAGGCCATGACCAGGGCGCCGCCCAGCAGGCCGGCCATGTCGGGCCAGGTGCCCTGGTGCGGCATCAGGTAGCGGTCGATGTAGGCCTTGCCCAGGATGGGGCCCATGGCCTCCAGCCCGGCGACCAGCACCAGCCACAGCAGGCCCGCGCGCAGGTGGTGCAACTCGGGCTTGGCGGCGCGGTGCAGCAGGCTCAGGGCTTGGCGTCGGTCAAGCGGCTGCATCGTCGGCCTCCAGTTGTTGTTCAAGCTGCTGGTAGCGCCATTGGCGCGCGTACCAACCTTCTTGCGCCAGCAGTTGCGCGTGGCTGCCCTGCTCGGTCACCGCGCCTTCCTTCAGCACCTGGATGTGGTCGGCATCGGCCACGGAACTGAGCCGGTGGCTGACCACGATGACGATGCGTTCAGGCCGTTGGGCGCGCAACTCACGCAGGTGCCGCAGGATGCTGGCTTCGGTGTCGGTGTCGACGGCCGACAAGGCATCGTCCAGCAGCAGCAAGGGCGCATCGGCCAGCAAAGCGCGGGCGATGGCCACCCGCTGACGCTGGCCGCCCGACAAGGTCACGCCACGTTCGCCCACGGGCGTGTCGTAGCCTTGCGGCAGGCGCTGGATGTCGTCGTGCACAGCGGCCATGCGGGCCACGTGTTCAACCTCGGCGCGCGTGGCCTGCGGCTTGGCCAGCGCGATGTTGTCGGCCACGGATGCGGAAAACAGGAAAGGTTCCTGCGGCACCCAGCTCACGGCTCGGCGCAAGGTGTCGAGCTGGTAGTCGGCCAGGGGCACGCCGCCCCATTGCACCAGGCCAGCATCGGGCGCGAAATGGCGCAGCAGCAGGCGCACCACGGTGGATTTGCCCGAACCCGTGGGGCCGACCAAACCCAAGGTCTGGCCCGGCTCTACCTTCAGCGACACGCCCGACAAGGCTTGCTTGGGATGGCCGGGGTAGGCGAAGACCACATCATGGGCGTGCAAGGCACCGGCTTGGATGGCACGCACCGTGCCCTGGTCTTGCACTGTCAGGGGCTCGTCCAGCACAGGCCGCAAGCGGTCCCAGGCCGCGCGGCCACGCTCGATCAAAGACAGCACCCAGCCGGCCGCGAACATGGGCCAGATCATCTGCCCCAGGTAGAGGCTGAAGCTGGTCAACTGGCCGATGGTCAGTTCGTCATGCCACACCAGGTAGCCGCCCATGCCCAGGCTCAAGGCCGTGGCCGCGCCCAGCGTGAAGCTGACGGCGGGCTCGTAGGCGGCTTCCCAGCGTTGGGCTGTCAGGCTGGTCTGCGCGGCCTGGTCGGCCAGCGCCGCAAAGTCGGCCAGGCTGCGCGCTTCCAGGCCCAGGGCCCGCACGGTGCGCACACCCGACAGGGTCTCGTGCACCTGGTCGTTCAAATGGCCAAAGTTGTCCAGTGATTGCCGCGAGGCCGTGTGCACGTGGTTCGAGATCCACCAAAACGCCCAAGCCATGATGGGGAACGGCAGCAGCGCCACCAGCGTGAGGCGCCAGTCCACGCCCAGCACCATGGAGCCGATCACCAGCAGCAGGGTCAGCGTTCCATCGAAGCCCGCCAACACCGCTTCGCCTGCCGCCTGCTCGACCGCATCGATGTCGTTGGTGGCCAGGGCCATGAGGTCGCCCGTGCGGCGGTGCTGGTAGAAGCGTGGGCCTTGCAGAGTGAGGCGTTCATACAAGCGGGTGCGCAACTCGACGCCCAGGCGGTAGGCGGCTGCGTACAGCAGTTGCCGCCAGGTCACGCGCATCAGGTAGATGGCCAGGCCGGCCAACACCATCAGGCCCACTTGGCGCAGCAGGCCGGCGGTGTCCAACTGACGGGCCACCAGCCCATCGACCAAGTGCCCCACCTGGCGTGGCAGCCAGACGGTGAGCAGCGCGATGACGACGAGCATCACGGCTGAAGGGCCGTAGGCACGCCAGTGGCGGAAGATGAAACGAAAAACGAGCGAAGAAAGAGACATGGAAGGGATCGAACAGGCAGCAGCGGCTACTCTACCGCCTGCGCGAACCCATGCTCGATCAGCGACGCAGGGCTTCGGACTCCGACAGGGCCTTGACCAGGTTCTTCAAAGCATCTTCAGAGGCGCGCTTGGCGGACAGCGAAAAGTTGCTCTTGAATTCGCTGAACTCGGCAGCGCCTTCACCCTTCGAGGTGATGACGGTGACCGGGGCGCCCTTCGCATCAACGACGGTGCAGGTCAGCGTGATCGTGAACTTGGTCGGGGGCCAGGTGAAAGCGCTGCTGGACGAAGAGTCCGTGGCGATGCTCGGCGAAATCACCAGCGACACACCTTGAGAAGCAATGCCTTCCACGTCGTTCACGCTCTTGAGCTTGACGACGTTGGTGAAGACCTGGCTGAAAGACTTGTACAGGCCAACGTCCAAGTCCTTGTACGGTGCGTATTTGACCTTGTCGCCGCCGCCGCCGGGCGTTTCGACTTCCTTGGCCATGTCTTCAGCGGACACGACGTAGCCTGCCGTCTTGTTGATCTTGGCCGAAGCGGCGGGCACGGTGGCCAGGTCGGGCACCAGGGTGATGGGATGGGCGCAGCCTGTCAGGAGGACGATGGAAACGGCGCAGCCAAGGCCAGCCAATGCACGGGTGATGTGGTTCAAGGTCATGGGATGTCTCTTTTTACTTCAATGAGTTTTGGAAATCGTTGTCGCTGTACAGCGCCGACAGCAAGTGTTGGAAGATCACGGGATAGTTGATCTGCGCCGCAGGAATGGCCACGGCGCCGGCGAACGAAGACTCCCATTGGTGCTCGCCACGTTTGACTTTGTCAAAGCGGACCTGGCCGCCTTGCTTGACCACGAAACGCGCTTCGGCGTAACCACTGGCGGTGCCCATGGCGGTGTCGATGTCCGTGCTGAGCAAGGTGCCCGAGATTTCAAGCTGGGCCTTGGGATCCAGGAGGTTCGCCATCTCGAGTTCCTGCTTGAGCGCATTGCCCAGGTAGGACGCGAAACTGTTGCCCACTGGCGAGGTCATCGTGTTGGCGCGCACCTTGATTTCGGTGGCACCGACCGCGCCGGCTTTCACGCTGAATTCGCCCAGATTGGCAGGACGCACCTTGGCGCGCTGCAAAAGCTGAACGTTGTCGATGGATGGTTGGTAGGGGGGTGCCTTCATGGCACAACCCGACATCAAGCCGATGGCGATGGTCGCCCCGGCCCATTTGACACTGACGCTGGTTTTCAAAGTCGCTCCCTGTCGATCAACTGCAAAATGACCCTTCGTGAAGAAGATCGGCGGGGAAGTTACCAGATGAAACCAGAATTCCAAGACTGGCACGATAAAAAAAACGCGGCGTCTATTCGCCGCGACAACCTTGACGACGCTGCTCCCGCAACATGAAAAGGTAAAGCCCTTCCACTTTCTCGCGCGCCCAAGGCGTCTTGCGAAGAAAACGCAGGCTGGACGAAACGCTGGGATCGGCCTGGAAGCAACGGATGTTGATGCGCTTTCCCAATTCGGGCCAGCCATACCCGGCCACCAGCGCGTTCAGGATCATCTCGAGCGTCATCCCATGCAATGGGTCCTGGCTGGGGGCGTTTTTCATGGCGGCAGAATATCATCGCCCCACTCCCCGCCCACCCTTGAAAGAACCCCCATGAAGACACGCGCCGCCGTCGCCTGGAAAGCAGGACAACCCCTGACCATCGAAACCGTCGACCTGGATGGCCCGCGCGAGGGCGAGGTCCTGGTCGAGGTCAAGGCCACCGGCATTTGCCACACCGATTACTACACCTTGTCGGGCGCCGACCCCGAAGGCCTCTTCCCCGCCATCCTCGGCCACGAAGGCGCGGGCGTGGTGGTCGACGTGGGCCCGGGCGTGACTTCCCTGCGCAAGGACGACCACGTCATCCCGCTGTACACGCCCGAGTGCCGCCAGTGCAAGTTCTGCCTGAGCCGCAAGACCAACTTGTGCCAGAAAATCCGGGCCACGCAGGGCAAGGGCCTGATGCCCGACGGCAGCTCGCGCTTCTCGATCGACGGCAAGCCGCTGCTGCACTACATGGGGACCTCCACCTTCAGCAACCACATCGTGGTGCCCGAGATCGCGCTGGCCAAGATCCGGCCCGATGCGCCCTTCGACAAGGTCTGCTACATCGGCTGCGGCGTGACCACCGGCGTGGGCGCGGTGCTGTTCAATGCCAAGGTCGAAGCCGGCGCCAACGTGGTCGTGTTCGGCCTGGGCGGCATCGGCCTGAACGTGATCCAGGCGGCCCGCATGGTGGGTGCCGACAAGATCATCGGCGTGGATCTGAACCCTGGTCGCGAAGCCATGGCGCGCAAGTTTGGCATGACGCACTTCATCAACCCCAAGGATGTCCCCAACGTGGTCGACGCCATCGTGCAACTGACCGACGGCGGCGCCGACTACAGCTTCGAATGCATCGGCAACACCACCACCATGCGCCAGGCGCTGGAGTGCACGCACAAGGGCTGGGGCCGCAGCATCATCATCGGCGTGGCAGAAGCGGGCGCCGAGATCAGCACCCGCCCCTTCCAGCTGGTGACGGGCCGCAAGTGGGAAGGCTCGGCCTTTGGCGGCGCGCGCGGCCGCACCGACGTGCCCAAGATCGTCGACTGGTACATGGAGGGCAAGCTCAACATCGACGACCTGATCACGCACAAGCTGTCGCTGGACCAGATCAACGAAGGCTTCGACCTGATGAAGCGGGGCGAGTCGATTCGCTCGGTGGTGATGTACTGACATGGCCATTGAAACGCTCAGCGAACACGCCTGCTTCGGCGGCCTGCAAGGCTTCTACCAGCACACGTCCAGCACCATCGGTTTGCCGATGCGCTTTGGCGTGTACCGACCGCCGCAGGCGCTGACCTCGACCAGCACGCCGGTGCTGTTCTACCTGGCCGGCCTGACCTGCACCGAAGAGACCTTCGCCATCAAAGCCGGTGCGCAACAATACGCCGCCGAGCATGGCCTGATTCTGGTCAGCCCCGACACCAGTCCGCGCCACACTGGCGTGGAAGGCGCCGATGCGAACTGGGATTTCGGCACCGCCGCCGGCTTCTACCTGGATGCCTCGGCCGAGCCCTGGTCACGCCACTGGCGCATGGAAAGCTACCTGACGGCAGAGCTTCTGCCTTTGGTGCTGCGGCACTTCAAGGGCGATGCCGCCCGCACCGGCATCTTTGGCCATTCCATGGGCGGGCATGGTGCCCTGACCTTGGCCTTGAAGCACCCCCACTTGTTCAAGAGCGTGTCGGCCTTCGCACCGATCGCCGCGCCCACCCAATGCCCTTGGGGCCGCAAGGCGCTGCAAGGCTACCTGGGCGATGAGTCAGCCGCCTGGGCGCGGCACGACGCCACCGAATTGGTCAAGGCCGGCGCCAAGTGCCCACCCATCCTGATCGACCAGGGCCTGGCCGACAAATTCTTGCCGGATCAGTTGCACCCCCACCTGCTGGAAGCCGCCTGCCAGCAACAGGGCCAGCCCCTGACCGTGCGCCGGCACGAAGGCTACGACCACGGCTACTACTTCATCAGCACCTTCATGCGCGACCACATCGCGCACCATGCCTCGGCCCTGAGCACCGAGGCGCCTGCAAATTAGCGGGGGAAAGGCCCGAAGCGGATAATCCCGCCCATGACCTCCCCCACCCCGACCCTTCACGCCCCCGCCAGCCAGCCCTTCAGCAAACTCCCCCTGGCCCCCGCCATGCTGGACAACCTGACACAGCTGGGCTACCTGGCCATGACGCCGATCCAGGCCGCCGCCCTGCCCATCGCGCTGCAAGGCCTAGACCTGATCGCGCAGGCCAAGACCGGCAGTGGCAAGACCGCCGCCTTCGCCCTGGCCTTGCTCACGCGCCTCGATCCCAAGAATTTCGCGGTGCAAGCCCTGGTGCTGTGCCCCACGCGCGAGCTGGCAGACCAGGTCACGCAAGAAATTCGCCGCCTGGCCCGCTTCGAGGACAACGTCAAGATCCTGAGCCTTTGCGGCGGCACGCCCATGCGCGGCCAGATCGACAGCCTGGAGCACGGCGCGCACATCGTCGTCGGCACGCCCGGCCGCCTGATGGACCACCTGGAGCGCGAGACGCTCAACCTCTCGGCCCTGAACACCTTGGTGCTGGACGAGGCCGACCGCATGCTGGACATGGGCTTCTTCGACGACATCGTCAAGGTCGCCAGGCAATGCCCGAAGGACCGCCAAACCCTGCTGTTCTCGGCCACCTACCCCGAAGGCATCGCCAAGCTCAGCCAGCAGTTCCTGCGCAATCCGCAAGAGGTGAAGCTGACCCAGCAGCACGATGACAGCAAGATCCGCCAGCGCTGGTACGAGGTCACCGAGACCGAGCGCCTGCACACCGTGTCATTGCTGCTCAAGCATTACCGCCCCGTCAGCACCCTGGCCTTCTGCAACACCAAGCAGCAATGCCGCGACCTGGTCGATGTGCTCAAGGCCCAAGGCATCGAAGCCCTGGCTTTGCACGGCGACCTGGAACAGCGCGACCGCGACCAGGTGCTGATCCAGTTCGCCAACCGCAGTTGCTCGGTCCTGGTGGCGACCGACGTGGCCGCGCGCGGTCTGGACATCGCGCAGCTGGAAGCCGTCATCAACGTCGACATCACGCCCGACACCGAGATCCACGTGCACCGCATCGGCCGCACGGGCCGCGCCGACCAGAACGGCTGGGCCCTCAACCTGGCCACGATGAACGAGATGGGCCGCGTGGGCAACATCGAAGTCGCGCAGGGCAAACAATCCGAATGGCACCCGATCAGCGAACTGACGCCCGCCAGCGAGGCGCCTTTGTTACCCCCGATGATCACCCTGCAGATCCTGGGCGGCCGCAAAGAAAAGATCCGCCCCGGCGACGTGCTGGGTGCCTTGACCGGTGAAGCGGGTTTCACGGGCGCGCAGATCGGCAAGATCAACGTGACCGATTTCCACACCTATGTGGCGGTCGAGCGCGGCATCGCGCGCCAGGCGGTCAGCAAGCTGTCGGCGGGCAAGGTCAAGGGCAAAAAGGTCAAGGTTCGCTTCCTGAACGAGCTCTGAATCCCCGGAATTGGGGTCACCCTACTCAGAAAGTGGCCTTCGAGCGGGGCCAAAAGTGGAGAATAGAGGGTTGCCCCTCCGACGCCCGCTCCCCGACATGTCTGCCACCGCCTCGCCGATCACCATCCCCAAAGCTGAAAAGACCCTGAACGGCTACCGTCCGTACTGGGCCAAGCGCTTTGGCACGGCCAAGTACTTGCCCATGAGCCGGGACGAGATGACGGCGCTGGGCTGGGACAGTTGCGACATCATCATCGTGACAGGCGACGCGTATGTGGACCACCCCAGCTTCGGCATGGCCGTGATCGGCCGCATGCTCGAAGCGCAAGGTTTCCGTGTCGGCATCATCGCGCAGCCCGACTGGCAAAGCGCCGATCCGTTCAAGGTGCTGGGCAAGCCCAACCTGTTCTATGGCGTCACGGCCGGGAACATGGACTCGATGATCAACCGCTACACGGCCGACCGCAAGATCCGCAGCGACGACGTCTACACCCCCGGCGGCCAAGGCGGCAGCCGCCCCGACCGCGCCTCGCTGGTCTACGCGCAGCGCTGCAAGGAAGCCTACAACGACGTGCCCATCATCATGGGCGGCATCGAAGGCTCGCTGCGCCGCATCGCGCACTACGACTACTGGCAGGACAAAGTCCGCCGCTCCATCCTGGCCGACGCCAAGGCCGACCTGCTGCTCTACGGCAACGCAGAGCGCGCCATCGTCGAGATCGCCCACCGCCTGGCCGCCCGCGAACCCATCGAGCAGATCACCGACGTGCGCGGCACCGCCTTCATGCGCCGCACCAACGACCCCACGGCCGCCGGCTGGTTCGAGCTGGATTCGAGCGAAGTCGACATGCCCGGCCGCGTCGATGAGCACATCAATCCGTACCAGACCACGTCGGAACAAGCCGAAGCCCAAGGCAGCACCTGCGCCAAGGAAGACGCCGCCAAAGCCGATGGCCCGCCCTCGCCCACCTTGGCCCTCGTCGACGGCAAAGCCGACAGCAACAACGCCATGGCCGCCGCCCTGGGCAGCGGCGTCAAGCCCATCAACTTCGTGCGCAGCCCGCTGGCCGCGGTCAAGCCCAAGGGCAAGATCATGATGCCGCCGCGCGACCGCACCGTGATCCGCCTGCCCTCGTACGAGCAGGTCAAGAGCGACTCGGTGCTCTACGCCCACGCCAACCGCGTGCTGCACCTGGAAACCAACCCCGGCAACGCACGCGCCCTGGTGCAGGCCCACGGCCACCGCGACGTGTGGATCAACCCGCCACCCATCCCGCTGACCACGGCCGAGATGGACTTCACCTTCGACCTGCCCTACGCGCGCTCGCCCCACCCGGCCTACGCCGATGAAAAGGGCGGCCACGACGGCGCCACCAAGATCCCCGCCTGGGAGATGATCCGCTTCAGCGTGAACATCATGCGCGGCTGCTTCGGCGGATGCACCTTCTGCTCCATCACCGAGCACGAAGGCCGCATCATCCAGAGCCGCAGTGAAGACTCGGTCATCAAGGAAATCGAAGCCATCCGCGACAGCGTGAAGGGTTTCACCGGCGTCATCTCCGACCTGGGCGGCCCCACGGCCAACATGTACCGCATCGGCTGCAAGTCGCCCGAGATCGAGGCCGCCTGCCGCAAGCCCTCGTGCGTCTACCCCGATGTCTGCCCCAACCTGAACACCGACCATGGCCCGCTCATCAAGATGTACCGCCGCGCGCGGGCCTTGAAGGGCGTCAAGAAGATCCTGATCAGCTCGGGCCTGCGCTACGACCTGGCCATCAAGTCGCCGGAATACGTGAAGGAGCTGGTCACCCACCACGTGGGCGGCTACCTCAAGATCGCACCCGAGCACACCGAGCAAGGCCCGCTCACCAAGATGATGAAGCCGGGCATCGGCAGCTACGACCGCTTCAAGCAGCTGTTCGAGAAGTTCAGCGAAGAGGCCGGCAAGAAGCAGTACCTCATCCCCTACTTCATCGCCGCCCACCCCGGCACCAGCGACGAAGACATGATGAACCTGGCCATCTGGCTCAAGCGCAATGGCTTCAAGGCCGACCAGGTACAAACGTTCTACCCCTCGCCCATGGCCACGGCCACGGCGATGTACCACACTGGCAAGAACCCGCTGCGCAAGGTCACGCGCGACAGTGAATCGGTCGACATCGTGCGCGGTGACCGCCGCCGTCGCCTCCACAAGGCCTTCCTGCGCTACCACGATGCCAACAACTGGCCCTTGCTGCGCGAGGCCCTGAAGGACATGGGCCGCGCCGATTTGATCGGCAATGGCAAGCACCACCTGATCCCGACCTACCAGCCGGTGACGGACGGCAGCTACCAGACCGCGCGCCGCAAGAACTCCACGCCCACGGGCGTCGTCAAGACTTCGAGCGTGACCAAGGGCCGCATCCTGACGCAGCACACGGGCTTGCCGCCGCGCGACAACGGCTCACGGCCGGCCGCCGCCGCCAAGTCGGCTTTCGGGCGCAAGAAACCGCGCTGAACAGCGCCAAGGGCGACGCCAAGCCCGCCCGTCCCGCAAAATCTTCAGCGGCGTGGTTCCACGCGGGAACGTCCGCGCCCGAACATCAGCCACACGGCGGCATGCGCGGCCAGGCCCATCCCCCAACCCCAGGCCACGATGCCAACCCACCCCGGGCGATCGGCCGTCGCGGTTTGAGCGATGTACCACAGGCCCGACAGCACGAAGACGTAGACCACGGCGTGGATGATCAAACTCAGTTGCAAACCTTTTTTGCCAGCGGCCATGGTGCGAATCCAGAAGGGTGAAGAAGCCTTCATCATCGGCGATTGCTGACAGCCAGGCTTGCCCCGCCACGCCAATCGCGTTGACCGACATCGCCAAGCCGCCATTGGTGCAGTGCACAATGCGAGTTCAATCCAGCAACAGGGTCCGGACCATGCGCTACGTCGTGTTCAACCAAAAAGGTGGTGTCGGCAAATCCACCATCACCTGCAACCTGGCCGCCATCAGCGCGCAGCAAGGCCTGCGCACCCTGGTGGTCGACCTGGACCCGCAGGGCAACTCCACGCATTACCTGTTGGGCGAAACGCTGGAAGACACCCCCAACCTGGCCGAGTTCTTTGACCAGACCCTGAAGTTCAGCGCCCGCCCCAAGAGCACGGCCGATTTCGTCGTGGCCACCCAGTGGGACCACCTCGACCTGATGTGCTCCAGCCCCGAGCTGGAAGAGCTGCAAAGCAAGCTCGAATCGCGCCACAAGATCTACAAGTTGCGCGATGCCCTGGCCGAGCTGGACGAAGCCTACGACCGCGTCTACATCGACACCCCACCCGCGCTGAACTTCTACACGCGCTCGGCCCTGATCGCCGCGCAAGGCTGCTTGATCCCCTTCGACTGCGATGACTTCTCACGCCGCGCCCTGTACGCCCTGCTCGACAACGTGAAGGAAATCCAGGCCGACCACAACGCCGACCTGAAGGTCGATGGCATCGTGGTGAACCAATTCCAGCCGCGCGCCAACCTGCCGCAGAAGCTGGTGCAAGAGCTGATCGACGAAGGCCTGCCCGTGCTGCAGCCCTACCTGAGCGCCTCGGTGCGCATCCGCGAATCGCACCAGCAGACCACGCCCATGATCCACCTGGACCCGCGCCACAAGCTGACCCAGGATTTCGTGGCCCTGCACGACAGCTTGCGCGCCAGTTGATTGGCGACACATTTAACGCGGTTCGCTTCGTGGACGGCGACACCCGCTCCAGCCCCTTCTTGTGCGGCGCCCCCCAGGCCGAGCTGGGCGGCACGCTGATCTCGACCTACAAGGACAACTGCCCTTACTGAGGTGGGGTCTGAAGCCGCAGCCTGCGGGCGGCTTCTTCTGCTTTCGCGTCGTCGATCTCGCGCATCACCGCGCCGAGGTCGACGGCTTTTTCACTTCTGGCGAAGTGGCCTGTGAGCTCCACCTCGGGGTGCAAGGCGCCGGCTTCGTACAAGGCCCATATTTCGCGGCCGTAATCGGTGGTCAACAGTTCGGGCGCGTATTGCCCGAAGTAGTGGCGCAGATTGGCCACGTCGCGCTCCAGCATGCCTGGCGCGTGGTTGTTGCCAGCGGCGTCCACCGCTTGCGGCAGGTCGATGATGACCGGGCCATCGGCGGCCACCAGGATGTTGAATTCCGACAAGTCACCGTGGACCACGCCAGCACACAGCATGCGCACCACTTCCTTCACCAGGGTCTGGTGGTAGTCGCGGGCCAGTTCGGGCGTGAAAGCGAGGTCGTTCAGGCGTGGTGCGGCATCGCCATCCGGGCCGGCCACCAATTCCATCAACAACACCCCTTCGTGGAAGTTGTAAGGCTTGGGCACGCGCACACCGGCGGCGGCCAGCCTGTAGAGGGCGTCGACCTCGGCGTTCTGCCAGGCTTCCTCTTGCGCCTGGCGCCCGTAGCGGGTACCTTTGGCCATGGCGCGCGCCTGCCGGCTGTTCTTGGTGCGGCGGTTCTCGGTGTAATCCACCGCCTGCCGAAAGCTGCGCTTGTTGGCCTCCTTGTAGACCTTGGCGCAGCGGATGTCGTCGCCGCAGCGCACCACGAAGACCATGGCCTCCTTGCCACTCATCAATTGGCGGACCACCCCATCGATCAAGCCATCTTCAATCAGCGGTTCCAGTCTTTTGGGGATTTTCATGGTCCGCATTGTGCGCCGCCCGGATGCGACGACAATCTCGCTCCAGAACTCCTCCGCTCAACAACACAAAATCTGTCATGTCCCGATATCAGGTTCGCCCCGCCATTCCCCGCGATGCCATGGCCATTGCCGACATCTACGCCGCCGCCGTGCAGGCTTCCTACAAGGATCTGGTGCCCGACGAACTGCTGAGCACGCTCTTTGCCAGCAAGCGCCAGGGCTATTGGCGCGAGGCCATCGAGATGGGCGAGCCGCAGATCCTGGTGGCGTTCGAGGGTGAACAAGTGGTCGGCTTCGTCGGTTACGACCGCTCGCGCGATCCCAAGACCCCCTCCACGATGGGCGAGATCTGGCAGATCTACGTCAACCCCGCGCTGTGGTCCACCGGCGCCGGCCTGGCGCTGTGGGATGGCGCCCGGGACGGCCTGGAAGACGAAGGCTGCACCCACGTTTCGCTGTGGCTGCCCCTGCGCAATGAACGCGCCCTGGCGTTCCACGAAAAAGCGGGCTTCAAACGCGAGCTGAACACCGCCCAGACGGTGGACGTGGGCGGCGTGAAAATCGAAACGATCCGCCTGAAGCGGGCCATCGGCTGAGCGTTTTCAGCCCAGTTCCAGCGTCTCCATGACCTCGTCTTCCCAGACGTCGAGTTCGTCCGCCGAGACCTGCAGCCACTCCAGCGCCTTGGCGCCGTAGGCCGTCCACTCCTTCTCCGGGGGCAAGCCCTCTTGCAGTCGCAGCAAGTGGTCGGCCAGCAAACCGGCGGCGACCAGGGTGTGCACCTCGGGTTCCGTGAAGCGGTCGCCCAGCGCTGACAGATCGTGGTGCTGCCGGATCGCGGCCATCAGGACGGGCGACAGGCGCCACACCCGGGCCACCAGCGCGCCCACCACAGCGTGGTCCGTGCGGTGGTTGGCGTTCTCGGTGGCCACATAAGAGCGATCGACGCGGGCCTGGGCTTCCACCATGGTGCCCACGTAGCCCTTCACGCTTTGCATCATCACCGGCAGGCCCACGTGGCAGAACAGCCCATAGGTGTAGGCCAGGTCGGGTGACATCCCCGGCAAGCGCTTGGCGATGAAGGCCATGGCCAGGGCACGCTGCGTGGCGCGCTCCCAGAAACCCTTCAAGTGCTGGCTGGAAATGCGGATGGCGTTCTGGGCCAGGAAGCCGGTCATGATCGCCGCAGTGTCGTTCAAACCCAGGCGGTTCATGGCCTGCCCGATGGTCTGGACGGGCTGGCCGCTGGCATACAAGGGTCCGTTCGCCGCCTTGAGCAGCGTGGCCGACATCGCCACGTCGCTGGACGCGATGCGCGCCACTTCGTTCAGATCAGGTTCGTGAAGCGCCATGGCCTGCTGCAGACGGCTCAACAATTCCGGACAGGGCGGGATGATGATGTGCTGCAACGGCCCCTTCACCCTGGCCTGGTCGATCTCTCGCTGAATGGCAGAGGTGCGCGTCGGCGCCAGATCGGTGGTCGTCATTGAAAAGGCCCGGGAGTGATGTCACTCAGGGGGTATCGGTCGTTTATCCTGAAACTGAAGAGGGAAAAACCGCCGTTACACGAAACCGCGACACTGCCATGATGAGCCTCATGAAACACCCTCCCTCCTGGCAACGCTGGGGCCTGGCATGCTGCCTGGCCGTGGCCAGCGCCATGGCCACGGCCGAGCCCCCACACGAACTGGAAGGCGTGCCCATTGACGACAGCGCCACGGTGGCAGGGACCAAGCTGGTGCTCAATGGGGCGTCCATCCAGAAACGCGGCTTTTTCAAGACCAACACCTTGGCCCTTTACCTGATCGAAAAACGCCACACGCTGGACGAGGTCGTGAAGCTGTCGGGGCCTAAGCGCGTGCACTTGGTCATGCTCCGCGACGTCAAGGGCTTCCTGATCGCGCGCCAGTTCCTGACCGACTTCGCCGCCAACGCCACCGAGGTTGAAGCCAATGCCCTGAGCGCCGAGGTCGAGCTGATCGCCGACGGCTACGCCACGATCGACATGCTGCACAAAGGCGATGCCGTGGTCATCGACTGGGTCCCCGGCCAGGGCATCGTGTCCACGCTCAATGGCCACTCCATGGGGCCCGCCCACGACAACCAGTTGCTGTGGGACGTGTCCCTTCGGCCGGTGATGGGCAAGCAGGCACCGCGGGAGCTGCGCGAGCAATTGCTGGACACTCAGTGATCCCGCCAAGGGGTCCGTACACTACGGCCCCATGACCATCTTGCTCGCGCCCATGGAAGGCCTGCTGGACTTCCCGCTGCGCGACATCCTGACCCGCGTCGGCGGCATCGATCGTTGCGTGTCGGAGTTCATCCGCATCACCGACCAGTTGCTGCCCGAACGCGTGTTCACGCGCATCGTGCCGGAACTGCTCAACGGCGGCCGCACGCACGCCGGTGTGCCCGTGCGCGCCCAGTTGCTGGGATCCGACCCTGCCTGCCTGGCCGACAACGCCGCCAGACTGGCCACGCTGGGCCCGGCCGGCATCGACCTGAACTTCGGCTGCCCCGCCAAGGTCGTCAACCGGCATGGCGGCGGCGCGGCCCTGTTGATCGACCCCGAACTGCTGCACGCCATCGTGTCGGCCGTGCGCCGCGCCGTGCCCACCGACATGCCGGTGTCGGCCAAGATGCGCCTGGGCTACCTCGACGACTCACTGGCCGTGGAATGCGCACAGGCCCTGGCCAGCGGCGGTGCGCAAGAGCTGGTCGTGCACGCCCGCACCCGCGCCGACGCCTACCGTCCCCCGGCCTACTGGGAGCGGGTCGCCGACATCCGCGAGGCCGTGAACATCCCCGTGGTCGCCAATGGCGAGATCTGGAACGTGGACGATGCCCGGCGCTGCCGCGAAGCCTCGGGTTGCCACGACCTCATGCTTGGCCGGGGCATGGTGGTCAATCCTGGACTGGCGCTCAGCCTTGCGACACCAGGCCATCCTGGCATCGCCTGGTCGGAACTGATGCCCCTGATCGCGGTGTTTTGGCAATTGATCCAGCCCCGCGTCGAACCCCGCCACCGCGCGGGCCGGCTCAAGCAATGGCTGAATTTCCTGCGCCGCCACTACCCGGAGGCCGAGGACGCCTATGGCCGCGTTCGCACCACCAACGATGCCACCCAGGTGGGGCAGATCCTGTTTGGGGCCGCTGCCTAGTCCGTGGTGATCAAGGGAATCGGCTTGACCGGACCTTCGAAGACTTCCTTGCCTGGCTTGCCGGCCAAAGGCGGGAACTCCAACGCCTCTTCGGGCACTTGGCAGTCGGGCAGGTGGTCCAGCAGGTGCCGGATCAAGGTCAGGCGGCCACGGCGCTGGTCGTTGAAATCGACCAGGGTCCAGGGCGCATGCTTGGTGTGCGTGGCCTTGAGCATCGCATCGCGGGCCTGGCCATAGGCCTTGTACTTCTGGCGCGCCTCCAGGTCGATGGGGGACAGCTTCCAGCGCTTGAGCGGGTCGTCCAGGCGCTCGGCCAAACGTTGCTCCTGCTCGGCCTGGTCCACGGTGAGCCAGTACTTGAACAAGAGGATGCCATCGTCCACCAGCATTTTCTCGAACACCGGCGCCTGCTTCAGGAAGCGCTTGACCTGGTCCGCGCTGCTGTAGCCCATCACCTTCTCGACGCCCGCCCGGTTGTACCAACTGCGGTCCATCAGCACGATCTGGCCGCCCGACGGCAGGTGCGGCACATAGCGTTGGAAATACCACTGTGATTGTTCGACCTCGGTGGGCTTGCCCAAGGCGACCACGTGGCAGGACCGGGGGTTGAGGGTCTCGCTGATGGCGTTGATGGCCCCGCCTTTGCCCGCCGTGTCGCGCCCCTCGAACAGGATCAGCACCCGCTTCTGGCGGTGTTGGACCCACCGCGCCAGGTTGTTGAGCTCGACCTGAAGAGGCTCCAGCAAATCGCCGTAACGCTGTTTGCCCAAGCGCTCGTCTGATTTGGACCCTTTGCCTTGATTGCTGCCCATGGCGTGTTCAAGCTGGAAGTGGTGGGAGCACCTTTATAACCGCCCTGCCGGGGTCTCAGAACAAGCTGCCTTGTCGCGGCACGGCTTCGGCGCCAGGGCGTTTGAAACGGCTGGTGTCCAGCACCACCAAAGGCCGGCGCGACAGGCCATGCCGCGCAACCGCCTTGTTCACACGCTGCGCGATCAGCTCCGCCCACAGACCATGGCCCCGCATGCGGTGGGCGAAGTCGGCGTCGTAGTCCTTGCCGCCGCGCATGTCGCGGATGCGCGCCATGATGCGCGCCGCGCGTTCGGGCACGTGGTGCTCCAGCCATTCCTGGAACAGCGGGTTGACCTCCCAGGGCAGGCGAACCACGGTGTAGTGGATGGACGCGGCCCCCGCCTCGGCCGCCGCCGCGATCACCTGCTCGATCTCGGGTTCGTTCAGGAAAGGGATGATGGGCGCCACATTCACCCCCACCGGCACGCCAGCCTCGGCCAGGCGTTTGACGGTCAGCAGGCGCCGGTGTGGCGCGGCGGCGCGGGGCTCCAGCTTGCGGCACAAGGCTGGGTCCAGCGTGGTGATGCTGACCAGCACCAAGGCCTGCTGGCGCCCCGCCGCTGGCACGATCAGGTCCAGGTCGCGCTCGACCCCACTGGACTTGGTCACGATCGAAAAAGGGTGCTCGCAATCCGTCAGCACCTGCAACACGGACCGGGTGATGCCCAGTTCGCGCTCCACCGGTTGGTAGCAGTCGGTGGCCGAGCCGAGGTTGATGGCGCTGGGCTCGTAGCTGGCCTTGGCCAGTTCGCGCCTCAGGCAATCGGCCGCGTTGACCTTGGCCACCAGCCTGGTTTCAAAATCCAGCCCAGGTGAGAGGTTCAGGTAGCTGTGGGTGGGGCGGGCATAGCAGTAAATGCAGCCGTGCTCACAGCCCCGGTAGGGGTTGATGGACCACGTGAAAGGGAGGTCGGGCGAATCGTTGCGGCTCAGGATGGTCTTGGCCTGCTCGTGGGTGACCTGGGTGCGCACGGCGGCGTCCTGGCCGCCGTCCTCGCCAGCGTCTGCGGGCCAGCCGTCGTCCACCCGCTCGCGGTCTTCGCGGTGGAAACGGTGGAGGATGCGGGTGGCCGTGCCCCGCCCTTTGACGGGGGACGCCACCTGTCGGTCATCGGGGTGCATGGGGCAAGGCTGGTGTGGCACGGCCTTCGCCGCACGAGGTTGAAATACTGTTCATTTATACAGTATTTCAACGTTCATCACAAGGCTTGCTCAACCATTGAAGCCGGGCGCCGTCGCCTTCAAAAAGGCCTTCTTCCCGGATTTGAAACGCTTGGCGCAGGCCGGATCCCGCATGGCCTCCAGGAAGGCCGCCGACAAGTGGTAATCGCGGGTGTCCAGGCCCAGGGCGGTCACGGCGTTCTTGAAGCCGGCGGAGCTGCCCATGGCCGTGTCGAACAACTCCTCCACGTAACTGGTTGGCCAGGTGCTGAACGGATCATCGAAGGACTTCTGACAATTATCTTTATCCGTCGCATGGTAATTGCGGCAGACCGAGGGGCGGACCGCGTAGATGGAACAACTGTGGTCCACCAGGAAGGGACAGGTTGGCCTCAGTGTCAGGCGCTCCTGCTCGGTCGCGGCTTTTCGGGCCGCCACGTTCTGGGTGGCCCGCTGGATCACCCCGCGCAGTTGATCGGGCTTGAAATGCCGGGACACGTGGGCATGGATTTCGAGCACCTCGACCGGCTGGGCCACCACCTCGAACTGCCGGCAGCAAAAGCTGCAACCCGCCTCGCAGGCCACCGTTTGGGTCGATGCGGCCATGGCAGTGCCCAGCCTGGCCTCGTGCCGTGCATAAAAATTCACCACGGCCTCGCGGGTGCCCAGCTTTTGCAGGTCTTCGCTGGCCTTGGCGAACTCGGGTCTCGCGTGCTCCAGCATGCGTTCTTCGGACATCGGACAAACTCCTGGCTCGGACAGGCACAAACCCGCCCCGGGATGGCCCTGACCGCTTGTCGGCAATCCATCGGGCCCATGATGGCCCGAAGATAGCAAATTCTCTCCCTGGGGCGCGTTCAGCCCAGGGGAACTTTTCACTGTTTAGCACTCAAAGCAATAGAGTGCTAGTATTTCTTCTCACAGCAAAGGATGATTCCGAAAGGACGCCAAAGATGACCGCCACCGCCTTGATGACCAGCCGTGACCCCTGGACCCTCGTGCCCTCGCTGGGCAACCTGGACGCCTACATTCGCGCCGTGCAGGACATTCCCATGCTCAAGGTGGAAGAAGAGCAGGATCTGGCGCGCAAGCTGCGTTCCAATGGCGACGTCAACGCCGCCGGCCGCCTTGTGCTGTCCCATTTGCGCCTGGTGGTGTCCATCTCGCGTCAGTACGTGGGCTACGGCCTGCCCCAGGGTGACCTGATCCAGGAAGGCAATGTGGGCCTGATGAAGGCCGTCAAGCGCTTCGATCCTGATCAAGGCGTGCGCCTGGTGAGCTATGCCATGCACTGGATCAAGGCCGAGATCCACGAATACATCTTGAAGAACTGGCGCATGGTCAAGGTCGCGACGACCAAGGCCCAGCGCAAGCTGTTCTTCAACCTGCGTTCGCTCAAGCACCAGTACAAAGGCGACGCGGACGACGCCCACGTGGGCCGCATGGGTTTCAGCGAATCCGAGATCCAGCGCGTGGCGCACGACCTCGATGTCCGTCCCGAAGACGTCATCGAGATGGAAACGCGCATGTCCGGTGGGGACGTGGCCCTGGAAGCCCCAGCCGACGATGACCACGAGGGCCCTGCCGCCCCCATGGCCTACCTGTCGGACGACGCCAGTGAGCCCACCCGCGTCATCGAGGCCAACCACCGCGACTGGCTGGCCAGCGACGGCATCACGCATGCGCTGAACCAGTTGGACGACCGAAGCCGCCGCATCGTCGAAGAGCGCTGGCTCAAGGTCAACGACAACGGCTCGGGCGGCATGACCCTGCACGACCTGGCGGCGAACTACGGCGTCAGCGCCGAACGCATCCGTCAGATCGAAGTGGCCGCGATGAAGAAAATGCGCAAGGCGCTGAGCGAAGACGCGACCACCGTCTGATCAGCCCGGCGGGCTTTTGCCGCCGCCTCAGTTCTGCCGTCGTCACCGCAGGCGCCCGATGAGGGCCGCCGTGGCCGCGTCCAGGCCGGCCACGTCGCCCGAAGCCAGGCGCGGCAGCAGGGTCTTGCTCAGGGCCTTGCCCAGCTCTACGCCCCATTGGTCGAAAGAGTTGATGCCCCACAAGGCGCCACTCACGAAAGTGCGGTGCTCGTACAGCGCCACCAGGGCCCCCAGGGACTCGGGCGTGAGCTGGTCCAGCACCAGTGTCAGGCTGGGCCGGTTGCCTAGAAAGGTGCGGTGGCGCGCCAGCACATCGACCGGCAGGCTGGCCGAGGCGGTCGGCACGGTTTCCTGCGCGGCTTCGGCCTCGGTCTTGCCCCACATCAAGGCCTGGGCCTGGGCCAGGCCATTGCTCAGCAAGACCTGGTGCTGCTGCGCCATCAACGCGCGCAACTCGGGCGACCAGCTGCCCTCGTCGCGGTGTGTGGCTTGGCGCACCAGGATGAATTCCAGCGGGATGACGTCCGTGCCCTGGTGCAGCATCTGGAAGAAGGCATGCTGGCCATTGGTGCCCGGCTCGCCCCAGACCACATCGCTGGTGGCATAAGGCAGGGGGCGGCCGTCCTGGTCTACCCCTTTGCCATTGCTTTCCATCAGCAGTTGCTGCAAGTAGGCGGGCAGGCGCCGCAAGCCATGGTGGTAGGGCGAGATGCAGTGGCTGGTGTAGCCCTTGAAGTTGCGGTACCAGACGTCCAGCAGGCCCAGCCACACCGGCAAGTTGGTGTCCAGCGGCGCCTCCGCGAAATGCAGGTCCATGGCGTGGGCGCCCGCCAGCATGGCCTTGAAATGGTCGCGGCCCAGGGCCAGCGCGATGGGCAGCCCAATCGAGGACCACATCGAGAAACGGCCGCCCACCCAATCCCAGAAGCCGAAGGTGGTGGTGACGCCGAACGCCGCCGCCGCTTCCACATTGGTGGTGGTGGCCACGAAGTGCCGGGCGATGTCCTGCCCACCCTGGTCCAGGAACCATTGCCGCGCGGCTTGCGCATTGGCCATGGTTTCCTGGGTGGTGAAGGTCTTGGACGCGATGATGAACAGCGTGTGCTCGGGCTTGACCTTGCGCAGCACGGCGGCCAGGTCGTGCCCGTCGACGTTGGAGACGAAATGGAAGTTCAGGCGCGGGTGGACGAACGGGTCCAGCGCGGGCACCACCATCTGCGGCCCCAGGTCGGAGCCGCCGATGCCGATGTTGACGACATCGTGGATGTCGCCGCCGGCAGCGCCGCCCGCCGTCGCGCGGATGCCTTCCACGTACGCCAGCATCTGGTCCAGCGTTTCGTGAACCAGGTGGCTGTGCGGCGCCTGGCCTCTCGGCGCGCGCAGGGCCGTGTGCAGCACCTCGCGCCCTTCGGTCTCGTTGATGGGCTCGCCCTGGAGCAGGGCATCGCGTCGGGCCTCGATGCCGCATTCGCGGGCCAGGTCCAGCAGGTGGCGGGTGGTGGCCACGTCCCAGTGCGCGCGCGAGGCGTCCACGTGGATGCCAGCGGCGTCGAAACCGAAACGCTCGGCGCGTTGCGGGTCTTGCGCAAACAGCGTGCGCAGGTCCAAGTCGCGGCCATGGGCCTCGAAATGCCCCTTCAGGGCCTGCCAGGCCACGGTCTGGTCACAGCGCGGAAAAGTCATGCCTACTGCTCCAGCCACGGTTCAACGCTGCGCTTCGATGAGCGCGTCCAGCTTGGCCGAATCCACGGCGAAAGCACGGATCCCTTCGGCCAGCTTCTCGGTGCCCATGGCGTCGTCGTTGAGCGCAAAGCGGAAGGCGGCTTCCGACAAAGGCGGCACCGAGGCGGCGCGGCCCGCAGCATCGCCGCCCAGTTGCCTTTGCACCGGCTGGCTGGACGCGTCGGCCGCCTGCAGCTGGGCCAGCAGCTCGGGGCTGATGGTGAGCAGGTCGCAACCCGCCAGGGCCAGGATCTGGCCCACGTTGCGGAAGCTCGCGCCCATCACCTCGGTCTTGATGCCCTGTTGCTTGTAATAGGCGTGGATGCGCGTCACCGACTTCACGCCCGGATCATTCAGGCCCGCGTTGGCGGCCTCGTCCCAGGCGCTGCCGGCGGTCTTCTTGTGCCAGTCGTAGATGCGGCCCACGAAGGGCGAAATGAGTTGCACACCGGCGTCGCCGCAGGCCTGGGCCTGGCAGAACGAGAACAGCAAGGTCAGGTTGCAGTGGATGCCTTCCTGCTCCAGTTGGCGCGCGGCCTGGATGCCCTCCCAGGTGGCTGCGATCTTGATCAGCACGCGCGACCGGTCGATGCCGGCGGCCTGGTACAGGCCGATGATGCGGCGCGCACGGACCAGGGTGCCCTCGGTGTCGAAGCTCAGGCGGGCGTCGACCTCGGTGGACACGCGCCCTGGCACGACTTTCAAGATTTCAAGGCCGAAACGCACCAGCACCTGGTCGACGATGGCGTCCAGGGCCTCGGCCCGGTGAGCGGCCACCGTGTCGGCCAACAGGGGCGCGTAATCGGGCTTTTGCACCGCCTTGAGGATGAGCGACGGGTTCGTCGTGGCATCTTGCGGCGTGAACTGCGACAACTGCTTGAAGTCGCCGGTGTCGGCCACGACTGTGGTGAATTGCTTGAGCTGATCGAGTTGGGAAGCCATGAAGTGAGCTCTTGCTCTCAAATTGTTTTATCGTGGGCTTGATTTTGAATGTTTTTTGATGACAAACCGCTGCGAACCCTTTTTTACACCCCTTTGAGCCATGTCTTTTGACCTTGTTTTCTTCGGTGGCACGGGCGATCTGACATGGCGCAAGCTCATGCCGGCGCTGTTCCAGGCCTGGCGACACGGCAAACTGCCCGCGGGCGGGCGCATCCTGGCCGTGGCCCGCGACGACCGCGACGACGCGGGCTACCGCGCCTGGTTGAACGACCGCCTGCAAGAAGCCGACAGCGCCAAGCGCCCCAGCGAAGACGAGTTCGCACGATTCTCCGCGCTGATCCACTACCTGCGCATGGACTTGTCGCACCCCACCGACTACGAGCGCCTCAAGGCATGGCTCGCCGGGCGCAACGCCGACACCGTCGTCATGTACCTGGCCACCAGCCCCCACCTCTTCCCTTCGATCTGCGAGCAATTGGGCGCTTGCGGCCTGAACCATGAGCGCGTGCGCGTGGTGCTTGAAAAGCCTCTGGGCCACGACCTGGCCAGTGCCCAGGAGATCAACCGCGTGGTGCGTTCCGTGTTCTCGGAACAACAAGCGCTGCGCATCGACCACTACCTGGGCAAGCCTTCGGTGCAGAACCTGATGGCGCTGCGTTTCGGCAATGTGTTGTTCGAGCCTTTGTGGCGCCGCGAGAGCATCGCCAACATCCAGATCACGCTGGCCGAAGGCATCGGCGTGGGCACGCGCGGCGACTTCTACGACCGCACCGGTGCCCTGCGCGACATGATCCAGAACCACGCGCTGCAATTGCTGACCATGATCGCCATGGAACCGCCGTCCAGCGCGCATGCCGACGCCATCCGCGACGAAAAACTCAAGGTGCTGCGCTCGCTCAAGCCCTTCGATGCGATCTCGGTGGCGCGCGACGTGGTGCGGGGCCAGTACAAGGCCGGCAACGTCGAAGGCAAGTCTGTCATCGGCTACGTCGAGGAAACCAAGGTGCCGCCCAGCAGCCACACCGAGACCTTCGTGGCCCTGCGCTGCGAAATCCAGAACTGGCGCTGGGCGGGTGTGCCCTTCTACCTGCGCACCGGCAAGCGCTTGGCGCAGCGCCAAGCCGAGATCGTGGTCAATTTCAGGCCCACGCCGCACCCGATCTTTCCGGGGCCGAACGCCGCCAACAAGCTGGTGATCAAGCTGCAACCGGAAGATGGCCTGGAGTTGCAATTGCTCGCGGCCAAGGGCACCGTGTCGGCAGGCGCGGAGCACGAAGCCCTGTCGCCCGTGTCGCTTGACCTGGATTTCGACAAGGCCTTCCCGACCGACCGCGTGGGCGCCTACGAACGCATGCTGCTGGACGCCCTGGCAGGCCGGCTCAACCTCTTCGTGCGCTCGGACGAACAGGAGCAAGCCTGGCGTTGGGTGGAGCCCATCCTGGATGCGTGGGCGGGCAACCCCAATGGCTTGCGGCCCTACGCGGCGGGCACCTGGGGCCCGCCAGCGGCGAGTGCCCTGGTGGCGCGCGATGGCTTCGCGTGGGCGGAAGAAGAGTGCTGAGGTTTCAGACCGACTGAAGCAGCCCGTCCACGCCGTACAGGCGCGCCAGTTCCTGCAACTTTCGCGGCAGCGACTGCACCGCGAAGGCCCTGCCCTTGGCCCGGGCCATGCGCTGGCATTCCAGCAAGACCGCCAGGGCACTGGAATCGAACTGCTCCAGGGTGGAGCCATCGACGGTCAGCATGGCGGCCTCACCGGAACCCGCCGCCGCCGCGCGGTCCAGCGTCTCGCGGAACAAGCGCAAGGTGGCCCCCACCTGGGCGTGGGTCAGCACGGCGGGCAACATCAACATGGGATCAGCTCGGCTTCTTGGCGGCCAGCGCCTTGTTGCGCTCGGCCAGCTTGGCGATCAGGCCATCGACGCCCGAGGCCGACACCTCTTGCGCGAAGCTGCTGCGGTAGGTTTCCACCAGCCAGGCACCCAGCACATTGACGTCGTAGACCTTCCAGCTGTCGCCGGCTTTTTCGACGCGGTAGTCGATCTGCACCGGATCGCCCTTGCCGCGCACCAGCGAACGCACGATCACCTCGGTGTCTTCCGGGCGCGAACGCACGGGCTTGAACTCGACGACCTGGTCCTTGATCTGGGCCACGGCGCCTGCGTAGGTGTAGGTCAGCAGGGTGCGGAACTCTTCCTGCAGGCGTTTTTGCTGCTCAGGCGTGGCCTGGCGCCAATTGCGGCCGACGGCCGAGGCGGTCATGCGCTGAAAATTGACGTAAGGCAGGATCTTGGTGTCAATCACCGCGATGGCCTTGCGCAGGTCGCCAGACTGGATGGCCTTGTCGCCGCGCACCGTGCTGATCAGGTCGGCGGTGATGTTCTTGACGAAGATGTCGGCGGTCTGACCGCTCGCAGGGGCCTCGGCCGGCGCGGCGGTGGTGGCCTGCGCCAGAACGGCGGGACTGACCGAAGCCACGGCCAGCACCAAGGCGGCCGAACGCAGGAAAGCGAGGGGGAAGGTGTGTGAAATGTTCAAGATCGTCGTCCTAGCGATGAGGGTGATGCAGTCTTAACGCACGAACTCGTCGGCGCGTAGACCTTGCAACTCCGCCACAGTGATGTCGGGTGAAAGTTTTTCGGGAGAATCGGCCTGGGATTGAGGCGCCGCCGCCTCAGGCGCCGCGGGGGCTGCCGCCGGCCCCGCAGCAGGTTCGCTCTCATAGTCTTCCTGCTCTTCTTCGGGCGGTTCACCGTTGTAGATCTGGTTCTGGCGGCGCTGCAAATAGGCGTCGCGCACGAAAGAATAGGGGTCCAGGGCCACGTCGCCCAGCAAATTGGTGACGTCCAGCAAGCCGGCGCGGGCATTGACCACCTGCAACACCGAGATGCCGTTGGCCACGCCCCAGTCGTCGATCACCAGGCGGTGGCTGAAATAGAAGTCACCTGGCAGGCTCGCCACGTCGCGCAGCGTCGAGGGGCCCAGGAAAGGCAGCACCAGGTAGGCGCCGGGCTTGACGCCCCACACGCCCAGCGTCTGGCCAAAGTCCTCGTTCTTGCGCTCGAGCCGCATGGGCGTGGCGATGTCGATCAGGCCCGCCAGGCCCAGGGTCGAATTGACGCTGACCCGCATGATCTGGGTGGCCCCTTCGCCCGGGTGCCCTTGCAGGAACAGGTTGATGGCCGACCACAGGTCTTTGAAATTGCCACCGAAATTGCTGATCGCGGTGCGCACGGGCTGGGGCGTGACCGCCTTGTAGCCTGTGGCCACCGGTTTGAGCACGTTGTCGTCCACCGTCTGGTTGAACGAGAACACCTTGCGGTTCATGGGCTCCAGGGGATCTGGATGCTGGCGCGTGGCGCAGCCTTGCAGCAAGGCGGACGACACCAACAAGGTGCCCGTCAGGCCTTTGACCCAGGCATCAACCGGTCGTGGATTCACTTCTTGTCTCCCGAGTTGCCACCGCCGTCCGCCGCCTTGCTGTACAGGAACTGACTGATCAGGTTCTCCAGCACGATGGCCGATTGGGTGGTCTTGATGGCATCACCTTGTGCCAGGTTGGTCTGGTCATAGCCAGGCTCCAAGCCAATGTACTGTTCGCCGAGCAATCCTGCTGTGAGGATTTTGGCAGAACTGTCTTTTGGAAAGCTCACGCCCTTGTTCATGGCGAGCTCGACGGTGGCCTGGAAGGTCTTGTCGTCGAACTTGATGGACTGCACGCGGCCGATCACCACGCCAGCGCTCTTGACCGCGGCCTTGGGTTTCAGGCCGCCGATGTTGTCGAAGCGGGCCGTGAGCACGTAAGTCGGGTCGAACGACAGGGTCAGCAGGTTGCCGGCCTTGAGCGCCAGGAAGAGGATGGCCGCCGCGCCCAGGAGCACGAACAGTCCCACCCACACGTCAAATTTCGATCGTTGCATTGCGTTTTCTCCGGGCCAGGTGTTCGGTGGTCAGACCGAGAACATCATGGCCGTCAGTACAAAATCCAGGGCCAGCACGGCCAGGGAAGCGACCACCACGGTGCGGGTGGTGGCCCTGGACACGCCCTCGGGCGTGGGCTGGCATTCAAAACCCTGCAACAGGGCGACAAAGGTGACCGTCAAGCCGAACACCACGCTTTTGACGAGGCCGTTGCCCACGTCGTACCAGACGTCGACGCCGCCCTGCATCTGCGACCAGAAAGCACCCGAATCGACGCCGATCATGACCACGCCGACCACCCAGCCACCGAAGATGCCCACGGCCGAGAACACGGCGGCCAGCAAAGGCATGGCGATGACGCCGGCCCAGAAGCGCGGCGCCAACACGCGCTGGATGGGGTCGACGGCCATCATTTCCATGGCGGCCAGTTGCTCGCCCGCCTTCATCAGGCCGATGCCCGCGGTGAGCGAGGTACCAGCCCGGCCAGCGAACAGCAAGGCGGCCACCACAGGGCCCAGTTCGCGCACCAGCGACAGCGCCACCATCATGCCCAGGGCCTCGCTGGAGCCGTAGCGCTGCAGGATGTAGTAGCCCTGCAGGCTCAGCACGAAGCCCACGAACAGGCCCGACACGGTGATGATGGCCAGCGAGTGGTTGCCCAGGAAATGGATCTGTTCGCCCAGCAGGCGGCCACGCTTGAAGGTGGGCAGGAAGGAGGCCAGCAGGCGCAGGAACAGGCGCGCGCCGTAGCCCAGGTCCGCGATCTTGCCGCGCACGGCGTAGCCCACGTTGGC
The DNA here is from genome assembly GCF_050725395.1 of Aquabacterium sp. GTDB lineage: Bacteria > Pseudomonadota > Gammaproteobacteria > Burkholderiales > Burkholderiaceae_C > Aquabacterium. Next base: position 34,223 of record NZ_JBOHHL010000034.1, read on the forward strand.
GGGAGACAAGGCTTTCATCATCCACGCACTCCGTAGTCCTGGCCGGCATCCACCGCAGGATGGTGGAAGCGCACCGGGCCATCGGGCGCGGCGGTCACGAATTGTTTGACCAAGGGGTCTTCGCTGGCGCGCATCTCGGCAGGCGAGCCTTGCGCGGCGATGCGGCCATTGGCCAGCAGCACGATGTGGTCGGCGATCGAGAAGGACTCTTCCACGTCGTGCGAGACCAGGATGCTGGTCAGTCCCATGGTGTCGTTCAGTTCGCGGATCAGGCGCGCGGCCACCCCCATGGAGATGGGGTCCAGGCCGGCAAAAGGTTCGTCGTAGAGCATCAACTCGGGGTCGAGCGCCATGGCGCGGGCCAGGGCCACGCGGCGGGCCATGCCCCCGGACACTTCGCTGGGCATCAAGTCGCGCGCGCCACGCAGGCCCACGGCGTTGAGTTTCATCAGCACCAGGTCGCGGATGATGGATTCGGGCAGTCGGGTGTGCTCGCGCAGAGGAAAGGCCACGTTCTCGAACACCGACAGGTCGGTGAACAGGGCACCGAATTGGAAAAGCATGCCCATGCGGCGACGCGCGGCCATCAAACCGGCGGCATCGAGCTTGTTGAGGTCGACGCCATTGATCAGCACCTTGCCTTTGATGGGAGACAGCTGCCGGCCGATGAGGCGCAGCACGGTGGTCTTGCCACCGCCAGACGTGCCCATCAAGGCGACAAGCTTGCCGCGGGGCACCACCAGGTTGAGGTCCGACAAGATGACGCGGTCGCCATAACCGCACGTGACGCCGCGCAACTCCACGAGCACATCGGGAGATTGGGTGGGCGAAACGGGGGTGGAAACAGGAGAGGGGTCGGCGGCGGTCATGGCAAAAAAAATGGGCCGATGAACGGGCACCGGCCTTTGGATGATAGGGGATTCCCCGCCGACCTGCCGCCCGGGCGACGGGAAGGCACAACAAACAAGCCTCTGCCCCAGGCAACTTCAACATTAATTTGCCGTCGAGTTACCAAAAGCAACAGTTTGGGAGCGAATGACCCCCTTGTGTCGGGGAGAACCAGGGTCTAGCCCCTTGCTTGAGGTGGACCTGTCGGCAACACATTTGGATACATTTCAGGTCCCCGCAGCCCCATCCCGATGTCAAGGAACCCTCATGCAAAAGCTTTCAGGCAAGACCACGTTGATCACCGGCGGCACCAGCGGCATTGGCCTGGCCACCGCGAAAATGTTCCTGGCGCAAGGCGCACGCGTGGCCATCACCGGACGCAGTGCGGAGGCCTTGACGCAGGCGGCCGAAAACTTGGGCGGCGAGGTGCTCACCCTGCAATGCGACTCAGGCAAGGTCAGCGACATCGAAGCCACCATGGCCTCGCTCAAAGAGCGTTGGGGCCACCTGGACGTGCTGGTGGTCAACGCGGCCATCGCTGGCCCCGCGCCTTTCGAGTTCGTTTCCGAAGAAAACTTCGACGCCTTGTCTTCCGTGAACTTCAAGGGCGTGTTCTTCACCGTCCAGAAGGCTTTGCCGCTGCTGTCGACCCAGTCCAGCGTGATCGTGACGACGTCCATCACCAACCAGATGGGCTCGCCGAATTTCAGCGTGTACGCCGCCTGCAAGGCCGCCCTGCGCTCGCTGGTGCAGACCTGGGGCCTGGAGTTGATCGGGCGCGGCATCCGCGTCAATGCCATCAGCCCTGGCCCGATCACGACCCCCATGTGGGGCAAGTTCGGCATGCCCGACGAGGCCCTCTCCGCCGTCAAGGAAGAGGTTCAGCGCAAGTCGCCCATCAAGCGCTTTGGCGAATCGGACGAAGTGGCGCAGGTGGCCGTGTTCCTGGCCAGCGCAGAATCGTCCTACATCGTGGGCCAGGAAATCGTGGTCGATGGCGGCATGAGCCTGCTCTGACCCGGCTTCACCGCGGGTCACATCCTGTAGATGGCCTGCAGGTAGAAAGAGCGACCCGCCAAAGGCAGATCCCCAGGGATTCCGTTGCTGGGCAAAGTGGGTTCACGCGCGTCGGCATCGAACACGTTGCGGACGGCACCTGAAAACTCCCAGCCCTTGCTGCCCAGGTTGGTGCGCAAGCTGAGGTCCAGGGTCGTGTAGTCGCCGATGTCCGGACGGGGGTCGCCCAAGGCGCGTTTGCGGCCAGCGACACGGTTGACCTGCCCGCCTAGCAACAAGCCGCTGGTCACGCTCCAGTCCGCGCGGCCGAAAAGGTGGTGGCGTGGGGCATAGCCGGCATCGTGCCGACTGGTGACGTCGATGGAGCGCTGCCAGGCATAGTTGCCCTGCAGGCGCAAGGCGCGGGTGGCCCGCCAAGTGGCCTCGAGTTCGGCGCCGTGCCCTTTCTGCTCGCCAGCGTTGTTGAATTGCGTGCTGCCATCCGGCTGGGCCGTGGCGCGGATGATGTCCTTCATGCTGTAGCGGAACAGGCTCAGATTCACGTCCAGGTCAGGCCGTGCCTGCCAGGCGAAGGCAGTTTCCCAGGTGTCGATGGTTTCGGGCTTGAGGGCCGTGTTGCCGCGCACGATGGGATTGTTGATGCTGTACAGCTCGGTGAACGCCGGCGCGCGGAAGGCCTGGCCGTAGAGGAGCTTGGCCGTCAAGGCCAGGCTGACGTCCCAGACCAAGGCCAATCGCGGGTTGGTGGTGTCACCGAAGTCGGAGTAGTGGTCACTCCGGATGCCCCCGGTCAAGGCCCAGTCCCGAGCCAGACGCCATTCATCCTGCACATACAGGTAGTCGACCTGCCGACGGTGCGGCGTCATGAAGGAGTCCGCCACCGAGACCTCGACCACATCGGCCCCCGGCGTGATGGGGGTCGGCGGAAAGCCAAGAACAAAGTTCTTGATCTCTTGTGTTCGGTACAAATCGAGGTCGTCGTGCCCGATGCCGAAACGCAGGTTGTGGTTCTTGAACCCGGAATAGGTGCTCACCAGCGACAGGCGCATCTGCTGCTCCCAGGTGTTGGGCGCCCCGATCACGCCGTTGGGAAAGCTGCCGGCGAAAGCCCCGGGCGGGAAAAGCCGCAAGCCGACCGGAAATTGCTGTGTGTAGTGGAGGAAGCTGGCCACCAGGCCCAGGTCCCAATCCTTGGCGATCTGGATGCCATTCCACGAGAAATCAGCCGTGATGCGTTCACTCTTGACTTGGCCCACCGGGTCCAGCGCGCCAGAAATGCCCGGCCCGGTCTGGCCGTTGTCGCGCAGCTTGTAGCCAGCCCGAAAGCGCCACTGCTGGTAGCTCAGGTCCAGGCTGCCATCCAGGGCGTCGAAGCCATTGTTGACGGGCCCGGGCGCCAGGCTGGCGCGCTGGGTGTAGCCGAACAGTCTCGCCAACTCCTGGTCCACCAAGGTTTGGTTATCGACCTCGATCTTCTCCTTGAAGCCGTCGGTGTGCCCCACCCGAAGGTAGCCGGCCACGTCCACCGGACCGAGCTTGCCACCGTGTTGCACCCACGTGTTCCACGTGTTGAAGGAGCCGCCACGCAGGCCGAATTCCGTGCCGGGCGTGTCGGCCGCCGTCTTGGTGATGATGTTGATCACGCCCGAATAGGCGTCCGCACCGTACAGGGCGGAGCCAGGCCCGCGGATGACTTCGATGCGGGCGATGTTCTCCAGCGGCAAGCCGAACCAGGCATTGCCCCGGTTGCCGATGAACAGCGTGGTCATGGGCACACCGTTCTGCAGCACCAGGGTCTGGGGGTTGTAGTCGCTGGAAATGCCCCGGATGACGTACAAGGGGCTGTAGGCCTGGATGCTGCGGCTCACATGGATGCCCGGGACCATCTCCAGCACCTCGTCCAGGTCGGTGGCGCCCATGGCGGCGATGTCTTGCGCGGTGATGACGGTGGCCACAGCTGGCGCGCGCCGCAAGGGTTGTTCGCTGCCGGTGGCGATGCTGACCGTGGGCTGGTCGCCAAAAGCCAGCGAGGACAGCTCCTCCTCTTCAGGATTGGCTTGTGCTTGCGCGCTCGGCAGCATCGCCATCATGCACAGCACCGCCGTCGAAACAGCATGACGCGCAGAGACTCGGTTCACTGGAACGAAACGACGCATTATTCGGTTCCTGCTTTTTGCACCGCGCCGATTGTGTGGCCTGCCATGCCGTTTGGGAAGGGTGTTCAAACCGAGCGGTGCTTGGCAGCGACAACGACCGGTCGGGTCCGTGGGTTTACCAGGAGAACCGCGGCGGGCCATCCGCCGTGTGCAATGCACGGATCACGCCCCCGCGATCAAGTGTCGGCACACGACAAGGGGGATGACCCCAAGGCTGGCGGCAGGCATCCTTGCGGCATGAGCAGTTCTCCTTTGCACACGAGCATCTGGCTGGAAGAGCCCGAGGCCGACAACCCTTTCGCGACCCGCAGCGCCCGCTGCCACGGCTATGACGTCTACGGGCAGATGCTGGGCCAGGCCCGCTGGGTCGACATGCTGTATTTGCTGTTCCGTGGCGAAGCACCAACGCCGGCGCAATCGCGGATGCTTGAAGCGCTGGCGGTGGCCCTGGCCAACCCCGGGCCACGCGACCCCATGGTCCACGCGGCCATGTGTGGCGGCATCGGTGGATCACCCGCCGCGGCCAGCCTGATGGCGGCGCTGTCCGTGGGTGCCGGCCAAAGCGGTGGTGCACGCGATGTGTTCCTGGCCATGAAGGGCTGGGCGGCTTGCCAGGCACTGGCCGACTCCGAGTGGGTGGCGGTGCTCACCCGCAACACACCACCCACCTGGCTGGCCCCCGAGGACGCCGGCTGGCCGGCCATCGAGCACCCCGCGGGCTTCGACCCCCATGGCGTCAGCACCGCGACCGTCGTGCTGCAGACGCTGCAGACCCTGGCCGGCATCAGCCCAGGCCCGCGCCTGCCCTGGATGGCCCAATACCGCGAGGCGCTGGAGCGGAAAGCGGGTCTGCCCTTGTCGATGACGGGCGTGGCCGCGGCCGCCTTGGCGGACTTGGGCTTCGACGGGCCGCAGGGCGAAATGCTGCACCTTTTGCTGAGGTTGCCTGGCTCCGCCGCCCATGCGCTGGAACAGGCCCGCCAAGGCTTCAAGCGATTCCCCTATCCGCCCGTGGACCTGGAGGACGACCCTCGGCGCACGCCCCCTCATCAAGCCCCCCAGGAGGCGCGCGCATGAAGGGCCCCGCTTTCCTGGCCGAGCACACGGATGTCCTGCGCACGAAGATGGGCGCCGCCTTTCCCGGCAGCCACGCGGTGTTCCGGGGCCACGACCTTCACCGCGACCTCATGGACATGGACTGGTTCGCCCTGTGCGCCTTCGGCATCACAGGAAGGAAAGTCCCCGCCACGCAATTGCGCCTGATGTCGACGGCCTGGGTGAGCAGCAGCTACCCCGATGCCCGGCTGTGGAACAACCGCGTCGCGGCCCTGGCGGGCACGGCCCGCAGCACACCCAATCTGGCCATCAGCGCGGCCCAGGCCATCTCCGAGGCCACGATCTACGGGCGCGGCAATGAATTCCGCGCGCTGGATTTCTTCCTCAAGACCCGCCAGGCTTTGGACGCTGGCGCGACTTTGGCGGACCACCTCGAAGGCTTTTTGCGCGAGGGCGGGCGCATGGCGGGTTATGGCCGGCCGATCTCCACGTCCGATGAACGCATGCCCCTGGTGCTGAACCTGGCGCGGGAACTTGGCCTGGCGGACGGGCCCTACCTGGCCATGGCCTTCGAGATCGACCGCTACTTCGAGTCGACCGGGCGCCCCTTGCGCCTGAACCTGAGCGCCCTGCTTTCGGCCTTCGCGGCCGATTTCGGCTGGACGCCGCGCGAGTTCAACATGCTGCTGTTCACCGCCTTCCTGGCCGGCATGCACCCCTGCTATTTGGAGGCTGCCGACAAGCCACCGGGCGCGCTGTTCCCGGTGCGTTGCGCGGATGTGCACTATGAAGGCGTGGCGGCCAGGCATTGGCCGCCGGCCTGACGAAGCTTCCTCGCCTGATGTGGCAAGGCCTGCCAGCCCAGCGCCAAAAGCACCACGCTGACAGGCCCGAAAAGTCCTGACTCGGCTGGACGCTGAATCAGCGCGGCAGGTCGGACGTGCCCATCAGGAACTCGTCGATCGCACGGGCGGCCTGGCGGCCTTCGCGGATCGCCCACACCACCAGCGACTGGCCCCGGCGCATGTCGCCCGCGGCGAACACCTTGTCCACATTCGTGGCATAGCCGCCCATGAAGTCGGTGCTGGCGCGCGCGTTGCCGCGGTTGTCCTTGTCGACGCCGAAGCCGTTGATGATGGTCTCGACCGGACTCACGAAGCCCATGGCCAGCAGCACCAGGTCGGCCTTGAGGATCTTCTCGCTGCCGGGCACTTCGGTGAACTTGCCATCCTTGAACTCGACGCGCACGGTCTTGACGCCCGTGACCTTGCCGCCTTCGCCGATGAATTCCTTGGTGGCGATGGCGAACTCGCGCTCGCAGCCTTCTTCATGGCTGGACGAGGTGCGGAGCTTGATCGGCCAGTAGGGCCAGGTCAGAGGGCGGTCTTCCTCTTCAGGCGGACGCGGCATGACTTCGAACTGGGTCACGCTGGTCGCGCCATGGCGGTTCGAGGTGCCGACGCAGTCGGAGCCCGTGTCGCCGCCACCGATCACGATCACGTTCTTGCCCGTGGCCATGATCTGGTCCTTGACCTTGCCGCCACCGTTGACGCGGTTCTGCATGGGCAGGAATTCCATCGCGAAATGGATGCCGGCCAGCTCCCGGCCGGGCACAGGCAGGTCGCGCGATTGCTCGGCGCCACCGGCCAGCAGCACGGCATCGAAGTCGGCTTTCAACTGCTCGGGCGTGACGCTGCTCTTGGCCCAGTTGGTGACCTTGCTGCCCTTGGGCAACTCGCCGACGATGGTGTTGGTCTTGAAGACCACGCCTTCGGCTTCCATCTGCTTGACGCGCAAGTCGATGTGGCCCTTGTCCATCTTGAAGTCGGGGATACCATAGCGCAGCAGGCCGCCCACGGTGTCGTTCTTCTCGAAGACGGTGACCTCATGGCCCACACGCGCCAGTTGCTGCGCAGCGGCCATGCCGGCCGGGCCGGAGCCCACGATGGCGATCTTCTTGCCAGTCTTGACCGTGGCAGGACGGGGCTTGACCCAGCCTTCGGCCCAGGCCTTGTCGATGATGGCGTGCTCGATGGACTTGATGCCCACCGCGTCGTCATTCACGTTCAGGGTGCAAGCGGCCTCGCAGGGTGCGGGGCAGATGCGGCCGGTGAACTCGGGGAAGTTGTTGGTGCTGTGCAGCACCGTGATCGCGTTCTTCCAGTCGTTGCGGTAAACCAGATCGTTGAAATCCGGAATGATGTTGTTGACCGGGCAGCCGCTGTTGCAGAACGGCGTGCCGCAGTCCATGCAGCGTGCGCCCTGGATCTTCGCTTCGTCGGGCTTCAAGCCGATGACGAATTCCTTGTAGTTCTTCAGCCGCGTCTCGACGGGCGCGTAGCCCTCTTCAAGACGGTCGAATTCCAAAAAGCCGGTGGGTTTTCCCATGTCGATGAACTCCTAGATGTCTGGCCGATCAGGCCTTGGCCTTGCCAGACTTGGCCTTCACATCGTCCTTGGCTTTGGCGATGGTGGCGACGGTCTCTTGTTTGGCGCCCATCTCGGTGAGGGCGCGGCGGTATTCGTGCGGGAAGACCTTGACGAACTTGCTGAGTGAAGCGCTCCAGTTGTCCAGGATCTCGCGCGCGCGCAGCGATCCGGTCCAACGGTGGTGGTCTTCGATCAACTTCTTCAGCAGGGCTTCGTCGGCGACATCCTTGTGGAAGGGGATGCCATCGGCTTGCTGGTCGGCGGCAGGCAGCACCTTTTCCAGGCTGACCTGGGCCAGGTTGGCGCGCTTGCCGAACTGGCCGTCTTCGTCGTAGACGTAAGCCACGCCGCCGGACATGCCCGCCGCGAAGTTGCGGCCGGTCTGGCCCAGCACGACGACGGTGCCGCCGGTCATGTATTCGCAACCGTGGTCGCCCGTGCCTTCGACCACCGCCGTGGCGCCCGACAAACGCACGCCGAAGCGCTCGCCGCCCACGCCGCGGAAGAAAGCCTCGCCGCTGGTCGCGCCGTACAGCACCGTGTTGCCCACGATGATGTTGTCGACGGCGTTGCCACGGAAGTCGATGCTCGGGCGCACGACCACGCGACCTCCGCTCAGGCCCTTGCCGGTGTAGTCGTTGGCTTCACCGATCAGGTACAGGGTGATGCCCTTGGCCAGGAAAGCGCCGAACGATTGGCCGCCCGTGCCTTCCATCTGGATGAACACTGTCTGGTCGGGCAAACCATCGGGGTGGTGCTTGATCAGCTCGCCCGACAGCATGGCGCCGACGGTGCGGTTGACGTTGCGGGCCGTTTCCATGAACTGGACTTTTTCACCGCGGTCGATGGCGGCGCGCGACTTCTCGATCAGGCGCACGTCCAGGGCCTTGTCCAGGCCGTGGTCTTGCGTCGACACGTGCAGTCGCGGCACGTCGGCAGGCACCGGCGGCAAGGCGAACACGCGGCTGAAGTCCAGGCCCTTGGCTTTCCAGTGCTCGATGCCCTTGCGGGTGTCCAGCAGGTCGGCGCGACCCACCAGTTCGTCGAACTTGCGGATGCCCAGTTGCGCCATGATCTGGCGTGCTTCTTCGGCGACGAAGAAGAAGTAGTTGACGACGTGCTCGGGCTTGCCGGAGAACTTCTGGCGCAGCACCGGGTCTTGCGTGGCCACGCCCACCGGGCAGGTGTTCAGGTGGCACTTGCGCATCATGATGCAGCCTTCGACCACCAGCGGTGCGGTGGCGAAGCCGAATTCATCAGCACCCAGCAGCGCGCCGATGACGACGTCGCGGCCGGTCTTCATCTGGCCGTCGGCCTGCAGGCGGATGCGGCCGCGCAGGCGGTTCAGCACCAGGGTCTGCTGGGTTTCGGCCAGGCCGAGCTCCCACGGCGTGCCGCAGTGCTTGATCGACGACCAAGGCGAAGCGCCCGTGCCGCCGTCGTGGCCGGCGATCACGATGTGGTCGGCCTTAGCCTTGGCCACGCCGGTCGCCACCGTGCCCACGCCCACTTCGGACACCAGCTTGACCGAGATGTCGGCCGCCGGGTTCACGTTCTTCAGGTCGTGGATCAGCTGGGCCAGGTCTTCGATCGAGTAGATATCGTGGTGCGGCGGGGGCGAGATCAGGCCCACGCCCGGCACCGAGTGGCGCAGCTTGCCGATGTAGTCGGACACCTTGCCACCCGGCAGCTGGCCGCCTTCGCCGGGCTTGGCGCCCTGGGCCATCTTGATCTGGATCTGATCGGCCGAGGTCAGGTACTCGGTGGTCACGCCAAAGCGGCCGGACGCCACCTGCTTGATCTTCGAGCGGAGGCTGTCGCCTTCCTTCATCTCGTAGTCAACCTCGACCACTTTGGCGCCGATCACTTCAGACACCTTGGTGCCTTGCTTGATCGGGATGCCCTTGAGCTCCTGGCGGTAACGGGCCGCGTCTTCGCCGCCTTCACCAGTGTTGCTCTTGCCGCCGATGCGGTTCATGGCCAGGGCCAGGGTCGAGTGGGCTTCGGTCGAGATCGAGCCCAGCGACATGGCACCGGTGGCGAAGCGCTTGACGATGTCGGCCGCCGATTCGACCTCGTCCAGCGGAACGGCCTTGGCCGGGTCCAGCTTGAACTCGAACAGGCCGCGCAAGGTCAGGTGACGACGCGACTGGTCGTTGATGATCTGCGCGTATTCCTTGTACGTGTCGAACTTGTTGGCGCGCGTGCTGTGCTGCAGCTTGGCAATGGCGTCGGGCGTCCACATGTGGTCTTCACCACGCGTGCGCCAGGCGTATTCGCCGCCAGCGTCCAGCATGCTTTCCAGCACCGGGTCGTTGCCGAAGGCCGCCCGGTGGTTGCGGATGCCTTCTTCAGCGACCTCAAAGATGCCGATGCCGCCCACTTGCGTGGCCGTGCCGCGGAAGTACTTGTCGATCAGCTCCTTGTTCAGGCCGATGGCCTCGAACAACTGAGCGCCGCAGTAGGACATGTAGGTCGACACGCCCATCTTGGACATGATCTTGGACAGGCCCTTGCCAATGGCCTTGACGTAGTTGTAGATGGCCTTGTCGGCCGACAGGTCACCGCCCAGGTCCTTGTGCAAGGACACCAGCGTTTCCATCGCCAGGTAGGGGTGGACGGCTTCGGCGCCATATCCCGCCAGCACGGCGAAGTTGTGCACTTCACGCGCCGTGGCGGTTTCAACGACCAGGCCGGCCGAGGTGCGCAAACCCTTGCGGACCAGGTGGTGGTGGATGGCCGACAGCGCCAGCAAAGCCGGGATGGCGATGTTGCTGCGGTCCATCTTGCGGTCGCTGATGATCAGGATGTTGTGGCCCGACTGGATGGCCTCCACCGCTTCGGCGCACAGCGAAGCCAGCTTGGCTTCGACACCTTCGTGGCCCCAGGCCAACGGGTAGACGATGTCGATCTCGTAGGGTTTGAACTTGCCGCCGGTGTGCTTTTCGATGTTGCGCAGGCGCGCCATGTCGTTGAAGTCCAGCACGGGCTGGGACACTTCAAGGCGCATCGGCGGGTTCACCGCGTTGATGTCCAGCAAGTTGGGCTTGGGGCCGATGAAGGAGACCAGCGACATCACCACCGCTTCGCGGATCGGGTCGATCGGCGGGTTGGTCACTTGCGCGAACAACTGCTTGAAGTAGTTGTACAGCGGCTTGTTCTTGTCCGACAGCACGGCCAGGGGCGAATCGTTGCCCATCGAGCCCGTGGCCTCTTCACCATTGGCGGCCATGGGCGCCATCAGGAACTTGACGTCTTCCTGCGTGTAGCCGAAGGCCTGCTGGCGGTCGAGCAGCGATTCGCTGAACTCGCCCACGGTGCCGGTGGCTTCGATCATGTCCAGCTTGATGCGGACGTTCTCGATCCATTGGCGGTAAGGGCGGGCTTGCGTGAACTGGGCCTTCAACTCTTCGTCGTTGATGATGCGGCCTTGCTCGAAGTCGATCAGCAGCATCTTGCCGGGCTGCAGGCGCCACTTCTTGACGATCTTGTTCTCGGGGATGGGCAGCACGCCCGATTCCGAGGCCAGGACCACGAGGTCGTCGTCGGTGATGATGAAGCGGGCGGGGCGCAGGCCATTGCGGTCCAGCGTGGCGCCGATCTGGCGACCGTCGGTGAAGACCATGGCGGCCGGGCCGTCCCAGGGTTCCATCATGGCGGCGTGGTACTCATAGAAGGCGCGGCGGCGCTCGTCCATGGTCGAGTGCTGTTCCCAGGCTTCCGGGATCATCATCATCGCGGCCTGCGCCAGCGGGTAACCCGACATGGTCAGCAGCTCGAGCGCGTTGTCGAAGGTCGCCGTGTCCGACTGGCCATCCATGCTGATGGGGTAGAGCTTTTTCAGGTCATCGCCCAGCACGGGCGACTTCATCACGCCTTCGCGGGCGCGCATCCAGTTGAAGTTGCCCTTGACGGTGTTGATCTCGCCGTTGTGCGCCACCATGCGGTAGGGGTGGGCCAGCGGCCATTCGGGGAAGGTGTTGGTGGAAAAGCGCTGGTGCACCAGGGCCAGGGCCGAGGTCACGCGTTCGTCGGCCAGGTCGAGGTAGTACTTGCCGACCTGGTCGGCCAGCAGCAGGCCCTTGTAGATGATGGTGCGGCACGACATGCTGGGCACGTAGTACTCGCCGCCGTGCGTCAGGTTCAGGCTGGAGATCTTGCTGGAGGCCGTCTTGCGGATCACGTACAGCTTGCGCTCGAGCGCGTCGGGCACCAGGATGTCCGGGCCGCGGCCGATGAAAACCTGGCGCATGACCGGCTCTTTTTCGCGCACGGTGGGCGACATGGGCATGTCGCGGTCGACCGGCACGTCACGCCAGCCCAGCAGCACCTGGCCTTCGGCCTTGATGGCGCGTTCCATCTCCTGCTCGCACGCCAGGCGCGAGGCGCTTTCCTTGGGCAGGAAGATGAAGCCCACGCCGTATTCGCCGGGCGGGGGCAGGTCCACGCCTTGCTTGGCCATCTCGGCACGGTAGAACTCGTCGGGGATCTGGATCAGCAGGCCGGCGCCATCGCCCATCAAAGGGTCGGCACCCACGGCGCCCCGGTGGTCGATGTTTTCCAGGATCTTCAGGCCCTGCTGCACGATGCTGTGCGCCTTCTGGCCCTTGATGTGCGCCACGAAGCCCACGCCGCAGGCGTCGTGCTCGGCATTGGCATACATCCCATGCTCGGAGGCATGCAGAATTTCTTGTTTGGTGGCCGACATGGATGCTTCGGTAGAGGTGGGGAACTGGGTTCCCGAAGTCGCCTGGTTCATGGCGCGCTCCAGAGGTGAGTGGAGATAAAACAAGGGCAAAGAAGCCCAAGGATACTGCGCAGGGCAGGCAATTTCAAGTTGAATTAATGGGGTCAGACCACAATTAAACCATCATCATTGAGTTTGTGGATTTTAATTGGGGACATATCATTGTTTTTCAAGGGGAGTGCCTTGTTCTGGTGCCTCGCTGGCAGGCGAAACCTGCTTGCGCGGCCGCCCACGCGGCTTGGGCTGAACATGCCGTCCAACGGACGCCTGAACCTTTTGAAGAAACTCGTCTGAACCCAGGGCCCACCCCTTGTGCATGGCATTGGACAACTCAGCTACTTTCTTGGAGGACAAGCCCTCCTCCAGACGGCGACGCCAGGCCGCCTCTCGTTCAAAAGGCGTGTTGCCCAGGGCCCAGAACAATGGGTGATCCTGGATCAGGGGATCGGCCCGCAAGCCCAGGTGGTGACCAACGCTGGACCAACGGTCTTCTCCCAAGTGCTGTGCATCGCCCACCCTCAAAGCATGCTGCTCCACAAAGACCATGGCATCAAGCAAGTACCGCGCCGCCTCGATGACGGTGCAGCGGTAGCGGCCCGACCACAGGCCGCCCTGGCGGTCGTGGCGCCGGTTGTGGGCCGCGACGTAACGCCGCCCCACCGACTGCACCATGCGGCTGAGCCCGTCATCGGTGGACGGCGTGGCCAGCAGGTGAAAGTGGTCGATCGAAATCACATAGGCGTGAACGGCCACCAACTCCTCGCGCGCGGCCTCTTTCAGGGTGCCGAGCAGCATCGCCACGTCGGCATCGTCGCGCACGATGGCCTGGCCTTCGTGCGCGCGCTGAACCACCAGATGGGGCCAGTCCGCCCCGCTCAAACGCTGCATGCGCGCCATGTTCACTCCTGACCACCCGGGTCTGACCCTGAATTCTCGGGGCAAAGCCCTTCCCGTGAACAGAGCCACACACCCCCCTTGTTTGCGGGGGAACCCTGAGTTTTCAAGGACTTCCCCCGATGCTTGGAAAGCCCCCATGCCGGTAGCCTCTTGGGGAGACGCCGTTAAACTGAACGACTTGCGTTCTACATGTTCCATGTGCTGGCTTGATGAGCATCAGGGATCACGGTTTTTGTTTTTGTTGTCTGGAGTTCCCCTCGATGGCTGATTCTTCTTCATCCTCTTCGACGCCGACGGCCATGGGCCGTGTGTCGGGGTGGCTGACTCACTGGGGCATCAGCCCCCTGGCCTTCGACGACACCCTCAGCCTCATCAACCCCCTGTTGACCGTGAGCCGCCTGCATGCGCGGGTCGTGGACAAGCGCGCCGAGACCCCTGGCGCCAGCACCCTGGTGCTGCAGGCGGGCTCCGCCTTCCGTGGCCTCAAGCCCGGCCAGTTCGTGCTGATCAGCGTGGTCATCAACGGTGTGCGGCACCGCCGCGCCTATTCGCCCCGCAGCATCGACGGCCGCCAAGACCGTTTCGCCATCACCGTGCAGCGCCAACCCGGCGGCCTGGTGTCCAACCACCTGAACGAGCACACCCAGGTCGGCGACATCATCGAGATCGACCAGGCCGGCGGCGCCTTCACCCTGCCCGCCATCATTCCTCGCGATGCCTTGTTCATCGCTGGCGGCAGCGGCATCACGCCCAGCATGTCGATGCTGGAGCACCTGTTGCGCAGCCAGGCCACCACCCAGGCCACGCTGATCTACTTCGCGCGCAGCCGCCAGGACCGCATCTTCGCCCAGGCCCTGGACGACATGGCGCAGCGCTGGCCGCAACTGCGCTACCTGGCCATCGACAGCGTGGCCAACACGCCCAACGTGCCCGGCGCCACGGCCCAGCAACAGGTGCTGGACACCGCCCTGCTCGACCAGGCCCTGCCCAACTGGCGCCAGGTGCCCACCTACTGCTGCGGCCCCGCCCCGCTGATGGACACCGCCCGCCAACTCTGGCTGGACGCCGGCATCGCGTCGCAATTGCACCTGGAAGCCTTCGCGCCGCCCAAGCCCACGGGCGACAGCCACGCGGTGCACACCGTGCAGATGGCGCGTGACCGCCGCACCCACAGCTTCGCCGCGCCCGGTGACCAGACCATCCTGATCGCTGGCGAGACCGCCGGCCTGGCCCTCAAACACGGCTGCCGCCAGGGCATCTGCCATGAATGCACCTGCCGTCTGCGCAGTGGCAGCGTGCGTGACCTGACCTCTGGCGCCCGCATCGATGGCGAAGGCCAGCCCATCCGCCTGTGCGTGAGCGCGGCCATGAGCGACCTCGACCTTGAATCCCTGAATTGATCGATACCGACCACAGGTAGCACCATGAATCAACACACACAGCAGATTGGCCCCAAGACCGTCGAACAGATGGCCGCCTTTCAGCGCGACCTCGACGCCATCGGCGACGAAACCCGCCAAAAGATCGGCGCGCAGGATGCCGCGCACATCCGCAAGGTGCTGCGCACCGTGCGCCTGACCGAGGCCCTGGGCCGCGCCTTGCTGTTGTTCGGGTGGTTCCCGCCCACCTGGTTCCTGGGCACGCTGCTGCTGGGCATCTCGAAGATCGTGGACAACATGGAGCTGGGCCACAACGTGATGCACGGCCAGTACAACTTCATGAACGACCCGCGCTTCCACGGCGACACCTTCGACTGGGACAACACCTGCCCGGCCTCGGAATGGCGCCACGCGCACAACTACGTGCACCACACCTACACCAACGTCATCGGCATGGACCGCGACTTCGGCTACGGCCTGCTGCGCCTGTCCAACGACCTGCGCTGGAGCTGGCTGCACCCTTTCCAGCTGCTGCTGACGGCCCTGCTGGCCGTGTACTTCGAGTGGTTCGTGGCCGTGCACGACATGCAGGTCGACAAGGTCGTGATCGGCCGCAAGAAGTGGTCGGAAGTGCGCCCGCAATGGCTGGTGGTGCGCAAGAAGTTCGCGCGCCAGTTCTTGCGCGACTACGCCGCCTGGCCCCTGCTGGCCGCCGCCCTGGCCATGCCCTTCGGTCACGCGGTGGATGCCGGCATCGCCGTGCTGGTGGGCAATTTCACCGCCAACATCATCCGCAACGTCTGGGCCTGGGCCATCATCTTCTGTGGCCATTTCACGGACGACATCTACACCTTCAGCAAGCAATCGATCCAGAACGAATCGCGCGGCCAGTGGTACCTGCGCCAGATCCTGGGCTCGGCCAACATCCAGGGCGGCCAGTGGATGCACTTCATGAGCGGCAACCTGAGCCACCAGGTCGAACACCACCTCTTCCCCGACATCCCCGCCAACCGCTACGCCGAGATGGCCCCCAAGGTGCAAGCCGTGTGCGCCAAGTACGGCGTGCCCTACAACACCGGCAAGTTCGCCTGGCAGCTGATGACGGTGCTCAAGCGCGTGGCGCGCTACAGCCTGCCCGGCGGCCCGCACAAGGCCGTGCACATCTCGGTCGAATCGATCGTCCCCGAGAACGCCTGAGATGAACCCCCACGCCGCCAGCCGGGCGCCCATCCGCATCACGCCAGGGCCCCGGACAGCGGCGGAGTTCGAAGCCTTCGCCCACGACATCGACCAACTGCGGGTGGAGTTCAAGGCCAGCTTGAACGAATCGGATTCGCGCTACATCAAGGGCGTGCTCTACCTGATCCGTGGCCTGGAATCGGCCGGCCGGGCCTTGCTGACCCTGGCGGCGCTGGGCTGGCCCATCGGCCTGCTGGGCGCGGTGCTGCTGGGCCTGAGCAAGTGCATCGACAACATGGAGTTCGGGCACAACGTGATGCACGGCCAGTACAGCTGGCTGAACGACCCGCGCTTCGAAGGCCTGACCGCCGACTGGGACACCATCTGCAGCAAGCAAAGCTGGCAGGAATCCCACAACCACATGCACCACTACTACGCCAACGTCGAAGGCATCGACCGCGACTTTGGCTATGGCTTCCTGCGCCTGTCCAGCGACACCCCCTGGGAGCCCCGGCATGCCGTGCAGGCGGTCTACATGGTGATCGTGGCGGCGCTGTTCGAGTGGGCCATCGGCATCCACCACATGGCGTTCGACCGCCTGCGGGATGACCGCGAAGCCACCAAGGCCAACATCGCGCGCCTGTGGCCGGCCTCCCGAGCCAAGATGTGGCGCCAGGTCAAGAAGGACTACCTGCTGTGGCCTTTGTTGGGCGGGGTGGCCGGCCTGGCGCTGGGCCAGGGTTTCTGGGCTGGCGTGGGTGCTTCGCTGCTGGGCCACGTGGCGGCCAACGTCATCCGCAACCTGTGGACCTTCGTGACCATTTTCTGCGGGCATTTCACCGACCAGGTGCACACTTTCGACCCGGCCGACCTGCCTGGCGAAAGCAAGGGCCAGTGGTACCTGCGCCAGTGCCTGGGCTCGGCCAACATCCAGGGCGGCAAGGTCTTCAATTTCATGACCGGGCACCTGAGCCACCAGATCGAACACCACCTCTTCCCCGACCTGCCTTCGCGCCGCTATGCACAGTTCGAACCCCGGGTGCGCGAGATCTGCGCGCGTCATGGTGTGCCCTACAACACGGGTCGGCTGTCGCGCCAGTTCGCCACCGTGATGTGGCGGGTGTTGCGCCACAGTTTTCCGGGCGGCCACAGCCCCATGTCGCGCCCCGCGACGGCCTTGCAGGCCACGTCTTCGGACACGCTTGTGACACAGCGCACGGCCTGAGCCCCTCGGGGCGTTCACATGGTGAGACTGGCCCGGCATTGCCGGGCTTTTTTCTGCATGGGTTTTGGGCTGTTTCTGCGGCCGACAAAACCGCTTTGTCGGATTTCTTCCTACACGACAGGCAGCGTGGACCCGACGGGCCTTACAGCGCCCACCCTATTCAGTTATCTGGGCCCGGTGCGCAGAATTCATTCCATGCTGCAAACGAAGTCAGCCAGCGAAACAAAGCCCCGAACGACCACCTTCTCTCAAACGACTGGACCCCACATGAACGCCGACCAAATGCTGATGGAAATCCGTGAAACCAACCTGTCGTACCTGATGCTGGCCCAGAGCCTGATCCGCGCCGACCGCGAACAAGCCCTGTTCCGCCTGGGCATGTCCGAAGAAGCCGCCGACATGATCGCCATGCTCTCGCCCGCTCAAGTCCTCAAGATCGCCTCCAGCAACACCCTGCTGTGCCGCATGCGTGTCGACGACGACCTCGTCTGGACCTTGTTGACCAACCACGGCAAGTCTGGCTCCAGCGATGTCACCCGCCTGCACGCCAACATCCTGATGGCCGGCCGTCATCAAGAAGCCGCCTGAATCTTTTGATTCAAACCCTCGTTCTTTCGCACCCACACACTGATCCGGAGCCCGCACCATGCGCACCAAGAGCCTGTTGACCGAAGCCAAGCAAATCGAACGTGCTGTCACGCTGATCGGCCTGGGCGCCCGCCTGCAGGTGCTGGAATCGGAAACCGACATCTCTTACGAGCGCCTGCTGCGCTTGTACAAGGAAGTCTCCGGCAAGTCGCCTTCCAAGGGCCAGTTGCCCTTCTCGACCGACTGGTTCATGACCTGGCAGCCCAACATCCACGCCAGCTTGTTCCTCAACATCCACGAGTACCTGAACAAGTCTTCCGAGATCGACGAGATCGACGTC
>NZ_JBOHHL010000035.1:0-49471 GCF_050725395.1 Aquabacterium sp.
GGCACGTGGTGCCGCTTTGCTCACCCTGACGCTGTTGCTGGCGATCATCGGTTCGCTGATCGTGGGCGCCTGGCCTGCCATCCGCGAATACGGGTTCAGTTTCCTGTGGCGCACCGAGTGGGATCCTGTCCAGGACCAATACGGTGGTCTGGTGATGATCTATGGCACCTTGGCCACCTCGATCATCGCCTTGCTGATTGCCGTGCCCGTGAGCTTCGGCATCGCGCTGTTCCTGACCGAGTTGTCGCCCAGCTGGCTCAAGCGGCCCCTGGGGATCGCGGTCGAGTTGTTGGCGGCTGTGCCGTCCATCGTGTACGGCATGTGGGGCCTGCTGGTGTTCGGGCCCATCCTGGCCACCTACGTGCAGCAGCCGCTGCAAAGCCTGACGAATGGCATTCCCTACCTGGGTGCTTTCTTCTCGGGGCCGCCAGTGGGCATCGGCATCCTGTCGGCCGGCATCATCCTGGCCATCATGATCATTCCCTTCATCGCTTCGGTGATGCGTGACGTGTTCGACGTGACACCGCCCATGCTGAAGGAATCGGCTTACGGCCTGGGCTCGACGACCTGGGAAGTGGTGTCGAAGGTGGTGCTGCCTTACACCAAGACCGGTGTGGTCGGCGCGGTCATGCTGGGCTTGGGTCGGGCTTTGGGCGAAACCATGGCGGTGACCTTCGTCATTGGCAACATGAACCAGCTCAACTCCCTGTCGGTGTTCGAGGCCGCGAACAGCATCACCTCGGCGCTGGCCAATGAATTTGCCGAAGCCGGCGATGGCCTGCACCAGGCCTCGTTGATCTACCTGGGCCTTGTTTTGTTCTTCATCACCTTCGTGGTGTTGGCGTTCTCGAAAGTGCTGTTGGCCCGCATGAAGAAGTCTGAAGGAGCGCGTTCATGAGCACCGCCGTTAGCCTGGATGCGATGCGTCGCAAGCGGCACGCCAGTCGCAAACGTGTCAATGCCATCGCCTTGACCTTGTCGCTGGGGGCCATGGCCTTTGGCCTGGTCTGGCTGGTGTGGATCTTGTTGGAAACCGTTCGCCTGGGCATGGGAGGCCTGGCCTTGGCCACCTTCACCGAGATGACGCCACCGCCGATGGAAGAGGGCGGTCTGGCCAACGCCATCATGGGTTCGCTCATGATGGTGGGCCTGGCGACCTTCATCGGCACGCCCGTGGGCGTGATGGCGGGGGTCTACCTGGCCGAGTACGGGCAGAAGGGTTGGCTGGGCAGCGTCACGCGTTTCATCAACGACATTCTCTTGTCCGCCCCGTCGATCGTGGTGGGCCTGTTCATCTACTCGGCCGTGGTGGCCCGTGCCAAGTCCTTCTCGGGCTGGGCAGGGGTGTTGGCGCTGGCCTTGATCGTGGTGCCGGTGGTGATCCGCACGACCGAGAACATGCTGTCGCTGGTGCCGAGCGCCTTGCGCGAAGCGGCGTATGCCCTGGGCACGCCCAAGTGGCGTGTGATCTCGTCGATCACCTTGAAGTCGGCCCGTGCTGGCGTGGTGACGGGCATCCTCCTGGCCGTGGCCCGCATCTCTGGCGAGACCGCACCGCTGCTGTTCACGGCGCTGTCCAACCAGTTCTGGTCAGCCGACTTGAGCCAGCCGATGTCCAGCTTGCCGGTCACGATCTTCAAGTTCGCGATGAGCCCTTACGAGAAC
Source organism: Aquabacterium sp. (assembly GCF_050725395.1). Taxonomy (GTDB): domain Bacteria; phylum Pseudomonadota; class Gammaproteobacteria; order Burkholderiales; family Burkholderiaceae_C; genus Aquabacterium. The sequence continues at coordinate 1,666 of NZ_JBOHHL010000035.1, forward strand.
TGGCAGAAGCTGGCCTGGGCGGGCGTGTTCATCATCACCATCGGGGTGCTGGCGCTCAACATCGTGGCGCGCACCATGTTCCGCCAGCGCTGAGGCGCTCGGTGACCTGATTCGATTGATTGCAAAGAATTCCGGAGATCCCCATGGATGCCAAGGTTCAAAACCAAACCCCGTTGAAATCCAAGCTGGCCGTGCGCAACTTGAACTTCTATTACGGCAAGTTCCACGCGCTCAAGAACATCAACCTTGAGTTGCCCGAGAAGAAAGTCACCGCCTTCATCGGCCCCTCGGGCTGCGGCAAGTCGACCTTGCTGCGCACCTTCAACCGCATGTTCGAGCTCTACCCCGAGCAGACCGCCAAGGGCGAGATCATCCTGGACGGTGAGAACATCCTGACCAGCAAGGACGATGTGTCCTTGATCCGCGCCAAGGTCGGCATGGTGTTCCAGAAGCCCACGCCTTTCCCGATGTCGATCTACGACAACATCGCTTTTGGCGTGAAGCTGTTCGAAACCCTCTCGCGCGTCGAGATGGACGAGCGGGTGGAATGGGCCCTGAAGAAGGCCGCCCTGTGGAATGAAGTCAAGGACAAGCTCAACCAGATCGGCTCCGGCTTGTCGGGTGGCCAGCAGCAACGCTTGTGCATTGCCCGTGGCATCGCCATCAAGCCGGAAGTGCTGCTGCTGGACGAGCCTTGCTCGGCACTCGATCCAATCTCGACCGGCAAGATCGAAGAACTGATCCACGAGTTGAAGGATGACTACACCGTGTTGATCGTGACCCATAACATGCAGCAGGCCGCGCGTTGCTCGGACAACACCGCCTACATGTACCTGGGCGAAGTGATCGAGTACGGCCCCACGTCCGACATCTTCATGAAGCCCAAGAAGAAAGAGACCGAGGACTACATCACCGGCCGCTTCGGCTGATCTGACGGAGAACAATTCATGACTGAAAAGCATTTGTCCAGCCAGTTCGACATGGAACTGGGCGGCATCTCGACCCGTGTTCTGGAAATGGGCGGCCTGGTCGAGTCCCAGGTGGCGCAGGCCATCTACGCCCTGACACATTTCAATGGCGAGGTCGCCAGCCAGGTGTTGATCGGCGAAGAGCGCGTCAACCAGATGGAAATGGACATCGACGCCGACCTGTCGACCATCATCGCGCGCCGCCAGCCCACGGCCCGTGACCTGCGCCTGCTGATCGCCATCAGCAAGACCATCGGCAACCTGGAGCGCGTGGGCGACGAGGCCGCGCGCATCGCCCGCACGGTGCAACGCCTGATCAACACCGGTGTGTCGAGCCGCCTGCGCCTGCCAGTGAACGACGTGTCTTTCGAGGCAGACCTGGCCACGGCCTCGCTGCGCAAAGCCTTGGACGCCTTCGCCCGCCTGGACACTCAGACCGCGCTGGAAGTGATCAAGCACGACAACGAGATCGACGCCGAGTTCGACGGCCTGATGCGCAAGCTCATCACCTACATGATGGAAGACCCGCGCACCATTTCGGCTTCGATCGACCTGGTCTTCGTGGCCAAGGCCATCGAGCGCGTGGGTGACCACGCCAAGAACCTGGCCGAGCAGGTCATCTACATCGTCAAGGGCACCGACGTGCGTCACAACACGCCCGATGCCGTTGAGTCGATCATCAAGTAAAACGAATCAGGAGCCCACATGAGCCGAGTGCTGGTGGTTGAGGACGAGCCCGCGATCGCCGAGTTGATCGCGTTGAACCTGAGGCATTCCGGCTTCGAGGTGGTGGTGGCGCCCACGGCGGATGCCGCGCAAACCGAGATCGACCGCGTGCTGCCCAATCTGGTCCTGCTGGACTGGATGCTTCCGGGGCAGTCCGGCTTGTCGCTGGCCAAGCGCTGGCGTTCCGAAGCGCGCACGCGCGAGTTGCCCATCATCATGCTCACGGCGCGCGCCGAAGAGGTGGACAAAGTGGCGGGCCTGGACGCCGGTGCGGATGATTACCTGACCAAGCCTTTCTCGACGCATGAACTGATGGCGCGCGTGCGTGCCGTTTTGCGCCGCAAGGCTCCGCAAGCGTTGGATTCGGCGGTGGAGGTGGCTGGTTTGCGCCTGGACCCGGCCACGCGCCGTGTCTCGCGTGCCGAGCAGGAAGTCAAGATCGGCCCCACCGAGTTCAAGTTGCTGCATTTCTTCATGACCCACCCTGAACGGGTGCACAGCCGTGCCCAGTTGCTGGACCGCGTCTGGGGCGACCACGTGTTCATTGAGGAGCGCACGGTCGATGTCCATGTGAAGCGCCTGCGCGAAGCGTTGTCGTCGGTGGACCGGTCCCAACTGATCGAAACCGTCCGTGGCGCCGGTTATCGCCTGACCCAACAAGTGGCCAACGCTGCGTGATGCTGGCTTCAAGGGTCGAGAGAACCAATTCCTGGCTGCTGTCTCGAGTCAGTGCCCGCGTCGTCACCGCCGTGGCGGGCGGTGCCCTGGGTTGGTGGTTGGGGCAACGCGTGGGGCACCCGGCCCTGCTGGCTTTGCTGGGTGCCGCCGCTGCCGTGCTGTGCCTCACCGTGCTGGACACCTTGAAGGGCTACCAGGTGCTGGACTGGCTGCGGACCCCCGAGGCCAACGCACCCGAGATGCCCGGCCTGTGGGGCGAAGTCGCTCACCGTGTGCAAAGGGTGGTGCGGCAGCGCGACCAGCTCATCGCGGAAGAGCGCCGGCGCCTGGACCAGTTCCTGTCGGGCATCCAGGCCTCGCCGAATGGCGTGATCCTGCTGGACGACACTGAGCACATCACCTGGATCAGCACGGTCGCGGCCGACCATTTCGGGCTCGATCCCACGCGCGACCTTTACCAGCGCGTGACCAACCTGATCCGCCAGCCCACGTTCGTTCAGTATCTGCAGGCCGGTGACTACCGAGAACCCGTGAAATGCCTGATGCCGCGGGGGGGCCAAGGTTTCCTGTCGCTGCAGGTGTGCCGCTATGGCGAAGGCCTCAAGCTCATCCTGTCACAGGACATCACCGAGCGCGAGCGCTCCGACACCATGCGGCGTGACTTCGTGGCCAATGTGTCCCACGAGATCCGCACGCCGCTGACCGTGCTCAACGGCTTCATCGAAACCCTGGGGTCGCTGCCCTTGACCGAAGTCGAGCGTGCCCGCGTGATCACCTTGATGGCGCAACAGGCCGAGCGCATGCGCAGCCTGGTCGCCGACTTGTTGACCTTGGCGCAGATCGAAGGCAGCCCGCGCCCCTCGTCCGACCGCTGGATCAAGGTGGAGGCCTTGATGCAGCGCCTGGAAAACGACGGGCTGGGCCTGTCGCGTGGACGCCATCCCATGTCGTTTTCCACGGATGGCGGGGGCCAGGTGGCTGAAATATCGGGCGTTGAAAGCGAATGGCTGAGCGCCATGGGGAACCTTGTGTCCAACGCCGTGCGCTACACCCCCGATGGCGCGCCGATCGATGTGCGCTGGATCACCTTGCCCGAAGGCGGGGGCGAATTCAGCGTGCGGGACAGCGGCATCGGCATTGAAGCGGAGCACATTCCCCGCCTGACCGAACGCTTCTACCGGGTGGACGGCAGCCGTTCACGCGAGACGGGCGGAACTGGCCTGGGCCTGTCCATCGTCAAGCACGTTGTGCAGCGCCATGGGGGCGAGTTGCGCGTCACCAGCGAACCGGGCAAAGGCTCGACCTTCAGCTTGACAGTGCCTGCGGCGCGCGTGCGGCCTGCCTGAATTCAAGGCGCCCGGCGGTAAATGGCCACCGACTCGGAGTTCTGGGTTCGTTGGTTTTCGCGGGCGACACGGCGCCAACCCGGAAAGCTGGGCGCGGCCTGCCGGGCGGGCAAGCTGTAGACCAGTACCGGGCAGTTCCTGGGCACCCGGTCTGGCGGCGCGAGGCCGTCGACCCGGTATTTGCCAAAGTACTCCAGGCCCGTCAGCAAACCCGTGGAGGCATTGGGCGCCGCGATGCAGGTGCCCGCGGGCACATGGCGTTTGACGCGGTTGACCAGCAGGCGGTAGCTGAGGGATTGGTCAAGCGGCGGCAGCAGCAGCGTCATGGCCAGCAGCCAGCACAAAGCAACGCCGCCGGCGGGCAGGACCAGGCTCTTCCACAAGGCATGCGTCTGCCGAGCCGTGCGCCAACGCACCAGTGCCAGCCACAAGGCAGTGGCCACCGCGCCCAGAACCAGCAAAGGCCAGGAAAAATCGCTGGCATAACCCGGGACCAGCTTGGCCACGTTGTTGGCCATCTTGACCGGCATGCCAGTGTGCATGGCGCCGTAGTGCAGCCAGATCAGCAGCGCCGCCGTGGTGAAGAAAAACACCGAAAACCAGTCGATGGCCGACCCCAGGCTGCGTTGCAGGATGGGCAGGGCAAAGGCCGCGAGCACCGCCAGCGCGGGCAGGGCCTGCAACAAGGCCCGGTCGTTGGCGTCCATGGCGATGCAGGCGCCAAAGCCCACCAGGGCGGAGAACAGCGGCACCGCGATGTGCCGGCGTGCGACTTGGCGCCGCCAGTGCCAGACCGTCAAGGCGGCCAGGGGCAGCACGGGCCAGGTGAACCAGGTGAACAGGCGAACGGTGCGCCCAATGCCGGACCACGCATCGATGCGCAACGCCCACCCTGGCAGGCCAGTGCTGGACAGGGCGGTGGCCAGCGCCGCGGCCAGCACACCACTGGCCGCGACCCAGCGCATGTGCTTGCGCATCTCATCATCGTCGGACAGGGCGCAGATCAGCATGCCGGCGGCGGCCAGTTCCAGGGCCACCGTGGGACTGCCGCTGGCGGCCATGATGGGCAGGCACACCAGGGTGGCCAGCCGGCTTTGCCAGGGGCGGAACGCCGCCGCCGCCATGCCGTACAAAAAGAGGGTGCCGCCCGCCAGTTGAAGCAGCTCGGGGGTGGTTTCGTGGCCCAGTTGCAAAAGGCCCAGGCTGGCGATCAGCGCCAGCACCGAGCCATCGGCCACCGCACGCGCATAGTCCTGCGGCAGCGCTTCGCCGCCAAAGGCCAATGGCAAAGGTTGGGCCGCCTTGGTTCGCGCCAGGTGGTAGGTGGCGTACCAGGTCAGGCTGAGCACCGAGGCAAGCAGCAGCCCAAAAGGGATGCGCGCGGCAAAAGCCGGGTCCAGCCAGGGGCTCAGCAGGCCGATGAACGCCCCGCCCAGCCAATAGGGCAGGATGCCGCCACCCGTGGGCAAAACGCCGCCCACATTGGGGTGCAGCCACGAGGCCTGACCGTCCGCCAGGCTCCACATGTGGCCGAACGAGGCGATGTCGATGCCCTTCCAGGGATCGCGGCTGAACAGCCCCGGCAGCACATACGCCACGCAGAACAGCAGCAGCGCCCAGCGTGGCAGCCGTTTCACGGCCTTTTGGGTGACCAGCGCAGGGGTGATGGCCTGGGAAGCCGGGGAGGAGGATCTCATGGGGCGTGGACGTCGTCAGCGCAAAAGGACTTGCCAAATAAAAAGGGCAGCCGAAGCCGCCCTTTGATCCGTGATTGAGTCGGCAGGGGTGCTGTTCCGCAGTCGGACGCACATCCTGGCAGAACAATTACTTCTTGAGGTGCGCAAACTTGTTGCGGAACTTCTCGACACGGCCGCCCAGGGAGTCGATGCTCTTTTGGGTGCCGGTGTAGAAAGCGTGCGATTCGCTCGAGGTTTCCAGCTTGAACAGCGGCAGTTCGCGGCCGTCTTCCATCTTGATGGTTTCACGCGCGGGCGAGCACGAACGAGTCACGAACTTGAAGCCGTTGGACTGGTCCACGAAGCAAACGTCGCGGTAGTTGGGGTGAATGCCGTCTTTCATCTTCTAACCTTCTTGTGCTGTTGAGAATCGGAAGCCACGCGGCACCATGCACGCGCACTTTCCTCGAAGCTGGAAAACCCGAGATTATATATCAACCACCACGACGCATCAAATCGAAGAATTCGTGGTTATTTTTGGTGGACTTCATTTTGTCGAGGATGAATTCCATCGCTTCGATTTCGTCCATCGGATACAGCAGCTTGCGCAGAATCCAGCTCTTTTGCAGGATATCGGGCTTGAGCAGCAGTTCTTCGCGGCGTGTGCCCGACTTGTTCAGCAGGATCGAAGGGTAGACGCGCTTTTCGGACATGCGGCGATCCAGGTGGATTTCGCAATTGCCCGTGCCCTTGAATTCTTCGTAGATGACTTCGTCCATGCGGCTGCCGGTGTCGACCAGGGCTGTGCCGATGATGGTGAGCGAGCCACCTTCTTCGATGTTCCGCGCCGCACCGAAAAAGCGCTTGGGGCGCTGCAGGGCATTGGAATCGACACCACCCGACAGCACCTTGCCAGAAGAGGGCAAGACGTTGTTGTAGGCGCGGGCCAGACGGGTGATCGAGTCCAGCAGGATGATCACGTCTTTTTTCAACTCGACCAGGCGCTTGGCGCGCTCGATCACCATTTCGGCGACCTGAACGTGGCGCTGGGCGGGCTCATCGAACGTGGAGCTGATGACCTCGCCGCGCACGGTGCGCTGCATTTCGGTCACTTCTTCGGGGCGTTCGTCGACCAGCAGCACGATGACGTGGACGTCAGGGTAATTGTTGGTCAGGGCGTGCGCCAGGTTCTTCATCATCACCGTCTTGCCGCTCTTGGGCGGGGCGACGAGCAGGGCGCGCTGACCTTTGCCCAGGGGCGCGATCAGGTCGACGATGCGGCTGGTGATGTTTTCATCGGTCTTGATTTCGCGTTCGAGCTTGAACTGTTCATCGGGGAACAGCGGCGTCAAGTTCTCGAACATGATCTTGTTCTTGTTGACCTCGGGCGACAGGCCATTGACCCGGTCGACCTTCACCAACGCGAAATAACGCTCGCCGTCCTTGGGCACGCGCACTTCGCCTTCGACCATGTCGCCGGTGTGCAGGTTGAAGCGCCGCACCTGGCTGGGCGACAGGTAGATGTCGTCCGTGCTGGCCAGGAAGCTCATGTCCAGAGCGCGGAGGAAGCCGAAGCCGTCGGGCAACACTTCGAGCACGCCGTCCCCGAAGACCTGCTCGCCCGCCTTGGCGCGCTTTTTCATGATGGCGAACATCAACTCCTGCTTGCGCATGCGGGAGATGTTCTCGAGCTCAAGGGCTTCTGCCATCGCCGTCAATTCGGTGATGTGCAAAGCCTTCAGTTCTGAAAGGTGCATGGATTGAGACCCTGTGCGAAAACCTTCAAGTTGCCGCGCTCGATGGCGAACTGCGAAACCTGAGGATCAGATCGTGGGTGATTTCGAGGGGGTAGACAAAATGGCCAACGAGGACCAAACGCTTTTGTCAGGGGGGCACAGGCCTTGATTCAAACCCCTGCCGCCTGGGATGGCGTCAGTGCAGGGCCTGTGGCACCCGCCGGGCGGTCGGTGACTGCCCGGCTTGACGAGAACCAGCCGCAAGAATATCAGCTGGTCGACGCATTATAGGAAAGAAACGCCGCGAAATTAAAGATTGGCGTCGACGAAGGCGGTCAGTTGAGCCTTCGACAGGGCGCCGACCTTCGTGGCCGCCAGTTGACCACCCTTGAAGATCATCAGCGTGGGGATGCCGCGGATGCCGAACTTGGCGGGCACGTCGCGGTTCTGGTCCACGTTCATCTTGGTGACGTTCAAGCGACCGCTGTAATCGGTGGCCAGTTCGTCCAGGATGGGGGCGATCATCTTGCAAGGGCCGCACCATTCGGCCCAGTAGTCAACCAGCACGGGTTGGGCCGATTGAAGAACGTCCGAATCGAAAGATGCGTCGGAAATGTGTTTGATCAGGTCGCTGCTCATGGAACTATCCTTGGTGACTCCGGCGGTGCGTGAACTGCGAATTAACCACCAGAATTGTTGAGAAGATTCTGACACAGAAGATGTGGCCGCTGCAGCGGGCCACAAGAGACCATCACCCTATGACCGTCATAGTCAACCTCGAAAATGCCATTTTGACGCCCACCGCCTGGCCTTGGGCTCAGGGCCGTCCCGCCCGCGATGGCTGGGACGATTGGGCCTTGACCGTGGCGCGGTGGTGCCTTGACAACGGTGTGAACGTGCGGGATGTGGTGGTGCTGCTGCCGGTCGGTGCTTTGCTGCCCGTGGCGCGACACGCCTGGGCCCGCGCCGTGGGTGGTTGGCTGCCGCAGATCGAAACGGTGCCCACCTTGGCGCAGTCCTTGGCCTGGTCCCGCGAGGCTCCATCATCGACCGCGACGAATGAGGATCTGGGGCCGGCGCCTACGCTGGACGTGGTGTTGGACCGCCTCTTGGTGACGCAATCCCTGGGTTCGCAGGCTTGGGGGCGGCAGTGGCTGCAACGGGATCGCCGCGCCTTCGAGCATGCCGTGGCGCAGGTGGTGGAATGCGCCCACCTGTGGGTGCGCGTGGCGCAGTCCTGTCCGCCAAGTCAGCGCGTGGCTTACTGGGAAACCTGCCGCGAGGCGCTTCGTGCAGCCCATGCGGCCAGCGCGAGTCCGGGCGCCCGTGAACGCTTGCTGCTGGCCTGGGCGCTGGAGTGGGCGGTCAGCAGCGACGATGGCCATTGGCCCACGGACGTTTTGTTCACGCACCAGGCCGTGGCCTGGGTGGGCGTGACGGCCGGCGAAACGGTGGTGCCCGGCAGCGAGTCGTCGGTGATGCTGGCCGTGTTGAAGCAAGCTGCACTCGCTGGGGTGCCCACCTTGTGGATGAACGCCGAAGCCGCGCCCGCACGGCCTGAGGATGCCGCCTCTCTGCCCGCGCTTGCCCGCTGCACCGACTTCGAAGACGAAGCGCAGCAGGCGACGGCGTTGGTGCTCGAGGCCGTTCAAAAGGCCAGGGTGTCGGGAGGCGATCCCGTGGCCTTGATCGCGCTGGACCGCAGCTTGGTCAGGCGTGTGCGGGCTTTGCTGGAAGGTGCTGGCGCGACCTCGTCGGACGAGACCGGCTGGAAGCTGTCGACCACGCGAGCGGGGGCCGCCGTGACGCGCTTGCTCGCGGCGTCGCAGCCACGTGCGTCCACCGATGACCTGCTGGATTGGCTCAAGTCAGGCTGGGTCCGTTGGCCCGACCAGGACTTGGGGGGCGACTTGGATGGGGCGGTGGCCGCCTTGGAAACCTGGTGCCGAAAGCATGGCCTGTTGGCCGCCTGGGGACTGGGGCTGGAACCGGGACTCTCCACGGACCTCTTGCCTGAAGGGCGGCAAGCCATGCCGGAGTCGGCGCGCCTGCTGTGGTCCAGGGCCAGGCAGACGGTGCAGTTGCTGGCGCCTTTGTGGTCTGGCGGCCGGCGCGCGCCTTTGTCGCAGTTGCTGGCTCTGGTCGCGCAAGCCTTGCAGGATTGTGGGGCCTGGCAAACCTTGGCGGACGACGTGGCCGGGGCCTCCGTGCTGCAAGCGTTGCGCATGAGTCCGGAAGAGGGCGCCGATGCCGTGGCCTGGCCCTTGGTGGCCAGCGACCTGAGGATGGACGGCCAGGGCCTCAGCCGCTGGGTGGACCAGGTGCTGGAAGAGTCGAGCTTCCGATTGGCGTCAGCGGCAGCGGGCGATGCCAAGGTCGATGTGGTGGTGACGCCCTTGACCCGCGCCGTGCTCCGGCCCTTCAGCGCCGTGGTGATGCCGGGCGCGGACGAAGGACAGCTGGGGGCCATGAATGGCGTGCCAGGCTGGTTGCATGGGGCCTTGGCGGAGCAGATGGGCCTGCCCGGCAAAGCCACCATGCGCGATGCGCAGTGGGCATCGTTCGCCCTGTTAATGGCGCAGCCCCACATGTCCTGCCTGTGCCGCGAAGCCAATGGGCGCGAGCCGCTGGAGCCCAGCCCGTGGTTCGAACGCTGGTCGCTGCACACGGGTCTGCCCTTGCGTGATCAAGCGGATGAACGGCCCCTGCGGACCTTGCCCGCCACGCCCGTGCGCAGGCCGCTGCCGAGCCTGCGGCAGGTGGACGCCTCCGGCTCGATGGCCAAGGCATTGCAGTTGCCTTTGCCGGCGCAGATCACAGCCACCTCGTACGAGGCCATGCGCCAATGCCCCTACCGATTCTTCGCCAGGCATGTGTTGAACCTGCGAGCGCTGGACGAGTTGGAAGAAGGCGTTGACCGTTCGGATTTCGGCGTGTGGCTGCACGCGGTGCTGCAGCGGTTCCATGCCCAGCGCGACGATACCGCGGCCTCCAGTGAGGACGTGCTCCGCTGGATCCAGGCCGCGCACGAAGTGACGCGTGAGCAGGGCTTGGACCGCGATGGCCGCCGGCCTTTTTTCCTGCCATTTGCCGCGACCCTGGAACGCTTGGCAGAGAACTACGTGGCCTGGCTTCATGGCCACGAGGGCGAGGGTTGGCGTTTCGCCAAGGCCGAAGAGGTGGTGCAGTGGCCCATGGCCTTGCCCAGCGACCTGGGTGGCGACGTGACCGTGACCTTGCATGGCCAATTGGACCGGCTTGACCGCGCTGAGCGGAGCGGCGGCGATGACAAGGCCTGGACCGTGATCGACTACAAGACGGGTTCGCTCGACAAGCTCAAGCAGAAGGTCAGGCAGCCGCTGGAGGACACGCAACTGGCCTTTTACGCGGCCCTGGCCCAGCACGCGCCCGCCACCGTTGACCCAAGCGACCCGCATCGGGTGACCCAAGCGGTGAGCGGCCTGTATTTGCAGATGGATGAAAAAGGCGTCAACCCGGTGGAGCACCCGCACGTGATCGAATCGGCCCAGGCTTTGGTGGAGGGGGTGCGCACCGACTTGACCCGTTTGCTGGCGGGCGCGGCCATGCCGGCCCTGGGTGAAGGCACCGCCTGCGACTACTGTGAGGTGCGCGGCCTGTGCCGGCGCGATCACTGGACGGTGCCGGAGGCCAAGCCATGAGCCAGGCCGCCTACCAGATCAACGATGCCTCGGTGCCGCGCGAGCGCTTTTACCAGGTGGCCTGCGACCCGCAACGCAGCGTGGTGGTCGAAGCCTGTGCCGGGGCCGGCAAGACCTGGATGCTGGTCTCCCGCATCCTGCGTGCCTTGCTGGATGGCGTGGCGCCATCGCAGATATTGGCCATCACCTTCACGCGCAAGGCCGCGGGCGAAATGCGCGAACGCCTGCACGAATGGCTGCGCGAGTTTGCCAAGGCTGACGACGCCGAGCGCCAGCAACAACTGGTGATGCGGGGCATGCTGCCAGCCCAGGCCGCTCAATCGTCCAATGCTTTGGCCGACCTGTACCGGCAATGGCTGGAGGACGGCCGTGGCGTCGAGATCCACACCATCCACGGGTGGTTTTCTCGCCTGGTGCGGGCAGCACCCCTGGATGCGCTGGCCGAACTGGGTTTGCCACCCGAGCTGAACCTGGTGGAGGACAGCAGCGAGTTGTGGCCCGAGTTGTGGGGGCGATTCCTGAAGCGCATGGATGCGCAGCAATCGTTGCGCGAATCCACCGCCGATCCCGAGGGTTCGGTCGAGCTGGATGCCTTCCTGGGCATGGTGCGCGAGGTGGGGCGCTTCAACCTGGAAGCCTGGTTGCAATCGGCCCTTTCCAATCGTTTGGAAATCACCTTGGCCGACCAGGCGGGGCACCTGGTCGGCAGCGTTGAATCGGTGGGGCAATGGTCCGCGACCTGGGCCGGCATGAACGATCCACGCGAAGCCTTGTGGCAGGCCTCGGTCCAGCAGCAGTTCTGGGCCTTGGCCAAGCTGTTGAGCCAGGCCAAGGGGGTCAAGGCGCAAGCGGCGGGACGCGGCATCGAACAAGCCTTGGGCTTGAACGACCTCGGTGCCCGGTACGAAGGGTTGCGGTGCGCTTTGTTCACCGACAAGGGGCCGCGCAAGCAATTGGGTGAATCCGATGAACTGGCTTGGGCGCAAGCCTGGCTGGCAGAACTTGGCCTGGCGGTGGAACAAACCCAGGCCCATGCCGTGCACCAACGGATGTGCCTCCTGGCCCGCGCCCTGTTCGAGGAATACGCCAGCCTGAAAGCCCAGCGCGGCCAGGTCGACATGGTGGACCTGGAGCTCGCGGCCGCGCACCTGCTGGGCGACTCCTCGGTGGCGGGCTGGATTCAGGAGCGACTGGACACCCAGGTGAGGCAGCTGTTGATGGACGAGTTCCAGGACACCAGTCCCTTGCAGTGGCAGACCATGAAGTCCTGGCTGGGCGGGTATGCGGGGGCCGGTGGGGGGCAGCAGTCGATCCGGGTGTTCCTGGTGGGCGATCCCAAGCAGAGCATCTACCGCTTTCGACGCGCCGATCCCCGAGTGTTCGAGGCGGCCAAGCACTTCGTGCTGGACGGCTTGCAGGGCGAATTGCTTTCGTGCGACCACACAAGGCGAAACGCCCCCGGCGTGATCTCGGCCTTGAACCTGGTCATGGGGCAGGCGGTGGAAGAGGGCGCTTTCCAGGGCTTCAGGCCGCACACCACGGAATCGCAAGACGCGTCGCGGGTCAGCGTCTTGCCCGACGTGCCCCGTCCGCCCAGCGAAGCCCGCGACCAGGCGTTGGCGCCCGCCTGGCGGGACACCCTGGTCGAACCGCGTGAAGAGCCCGACACCTCGCTCAAGCAACTCGAAGCCGAGCACGTGGCCCGGGCCATTGGCGAACTGATTCGCGAACAGGGTGTGAAGCCCGAGGACATCTTCGTGCTCAGTCGCAAGCGCGCGACCTTGGCCTGGGTGGGGCAGGCACTGCAAGCGCACGGCGTGCCTTTCGTCGCCCCGGAAGACACCCGCCTCATCGACACCCCCGAAGTGCAGGACCTGGTCGCACTGGTGGAGGCACTGGTGTCGCCCCAGCACGACCTGGCCCTGGCCCGTGCCCTGCGCAGCCCGGTGTTCGGCCTGTCCGACGACGAATTGATGGGGCTGGCGGCGAAAGCGCGCACCGCTGGTGGCACTTGGTGGCGCGCCCTCATGGACTGGAAAGATGCCAGCCCGGCCGTGCTGCACGCCGCCAACTTGTTGCCTCGATGGCAGGCCCTGGCACGGCATGCGCCGCCGCACGACCTGATGGAGGCCGTGCTGACCGAAGGCAAGGTGCGAGAACGCTGGGTGGCTTGCGTGCCCGAGTCGATGCGCGGGCAGGCCATGGCCCACATCAATGCCTTGCTGGCGCAAAGCCTGGACATGGATGGCGGTCGCGACGCCACACCTTACCGCTGGGTCAGGGCCCTCAAGCGCCTGCCGGTGGCCTTGCCCGCGCGGGTTCATCCCGGTGCGGTCCAGTTGCTGACCATCCATGGCGCCAAGGGGCTGGAGGCGAGGGTGGTCTTCATCGTGGACGCGGATGCACAAGAAGGGCGCCCCAATCACTTCACCGTGATGGTCGATTGGCCTGAAAACGAATCGCGGCCGCTGAGTTGTGCGTTCATCCGCTCGGAAGCCAATCCTCCCCCCAGCCTGATGCAGGCCATGGCGCAAGAGCGCGCCGCCCAGCGCCGTGAAGAGCTCAATGCCCTGTACGTGGCCTTGACCCGCGCCCGCGAACAGCTGGTGTTCAGCCGCACCGAGCCGCGGGCCAGCAACAAGCACGGCAGCTGGTGGGAGCGGCTGAAGCAGTCGAATGCCATCGGCGACGCGCCAGTCTGGATTCCACAAGCCATGGCGCCGGCTTTGGTGGAAGGCGAAACGACCGTGGCCAGCGCCCAGCTCGCCGTCCTGCCGAAGCTGGAGGCCTTGCCTGCCAACCCGGCGCCCTTCAATCCGCCCGCCGTGGCCGAAGAGGCCGCTTTGCTCGGTCAAGTGGTACACAAGGCCCTGGAGTGGCTGACACCACTGGCGCTCGCTCAGCGGGCACCGGCCAAGGTCGAACAAGCCCTTCAAGCCGCTTGCCGGGCAGTGGGCGCGCCCGCGGCCTGGACAGAACGCGCTGAGCCCTTGGTGCGCAAGATCCTGGGCAGCGAAGAACTGGCGGCCTGGCTCGACCCCGCGCGGGTGGCCTGGGCCGGCAACGAGGTCGGCTTGATCCATGGCGGCAAGGTGCTGCGCATCGATCGCCTGGTGGCCCTCGACACCGGGTCGGGGCGACATTGGTGGGTGCTGGACTACAAACTCCAGCACCGTCCACAGGACTTGCCGGCCTACCAATCGCAAATGCGGCAGTATGTCGAGGCGGTGTCGGCCCTGCAGCCAGGAGAGGTGGTGCGGGCGGCCTTCATCACCGGAGAGGGGCACCTGGTCGAGGCGCTTTGAAAAAGGCCGTCTTCCCGGCTTTTGAAACAGTTTCAGAGCGTCCCATCTGCGGTCCAATCGGACAACCGGGGTGATCTATCACCTCATGAAATAAGAGCCTTTGCCTTGCCCATGGCCGTCATCACGCCACCCACGTCACCGCCGGTTCCGCATTTTGGCCGCTTCGAGTTGCGCCAGTTGCTCAGCCGCAGCCTGGAGGCGACCACTTGGCGAGCATTTGATCCGCGTCTGCAGCACGAGGTCGTCCTTTGCGTGCCGCGCGCGCAACCACGTCCGCCCCAGGACTTGGAGAACTGGCACCAGGACGTGCAGGCCGCTTCCCGGCTGAAACACCCTCGGCTGGTCGATGTGCTGGAGATCAGCATCCAGGATGGCTGGCCCTTTGTCAGCGCGCAGCGGGGCAGCAGTGTGTCGCTGGTTGAGCGCCTGGCTGCGGGGCCCGAACCCACGTTGACCGAAGTGGTCGGGTGGATGGTGGACGTGCTGGACGGCCTGGCCTATGCCCACGAAGCCGGCGTCGCCCACCGTGATTTGGGCCTGCACAATGTCTTGATCGACAGCAACGGCCGGGCCAATGTGGCAGGCCTGGGAGTGGGCTTTGTGGCGGAGGTGCCAGGCAAGCCCAAGGTCAGCCGGGCGGGCGTGCAGCAACAACGGGCCGCCACCGAGCACGACGTGCTCATGGCTGGCTTGCTGATGTACCGCTTGCTGGCCGGCAGCCCAGCCCTGGACGACCCGGACCTGTGCAGCGCCGCCGAGCGCGTGGGCCGCGAAATCGTGCGCCTGCCCTGGTCCGCCAGCAAGCCGGTGCCCGACACCCTGCGCGCCATCGTCAACCGCTCGACCGACCGCCAGCAACGCCAGCGCTACCTGAATGCCCGCACCTTGCTGGCCGCCCTGCAAGGCTGGATCAAGGCCAATGAACAGGAGTCCGGCGGTCCGCTGGCCCTGCTGATCGATCGCCTGAACACCGTGGGCAGCCTGCCCAGCCGGCCGCGCATGGGCCGTGTTTTCAGCCAGTCGTTGGGCAAGGACAACCTGCGTGTGGACGACATGGTCGACGTCATCGCCAAAGATCCCGCCCTGGTGTGGGAACTGCTGCGCAACGTCAACACCGCGCGCTTTCAGACCGGCATCAGCGACGACCGCGTGACCACCGTGACCCGCGCGGTGGTGTTGATGGGGCAACTGGGTTTGCGCAACGTGGGCTCCGCGCTGCGCCCCTGGCCCGGCGTATTGGCGGTGGCTGAATCGAAAGACCAGAACGCGCCCGTTCCGCCAGCCCAGGTCGCCCTGGAAAGAGAGCTGCGGCGCACCTGCATTGCCGGGCACATCGCCCGCTTGCTGGCGCCTTTTTCCATCAGCGACGAAGAGGCGCTGGTGGCCGCGATTTCCCAACGCCTCGGGCATTTGCTGGTGCGCTACCACTTCCCGGACGAAGCCGCCCAGATCGATCGCCTGATGCAGCCGGGGCCTCCGCCAGACGCCACCAGCCCGCCCACGCCAGGCATGAACCTGGAGGCTGCCGCCAGCGCGGTGCTGGGCGTGGAAATGGAAGAGCTGTCGATCGCCGTGATGCGCCACTGGGGCATGGACGATCGTCAGCAGCAGGCCGCGCGCGCCTTGAACAAGTCCGCGCCGGTGCGCCGTCCCGACGATGCGCATGAAATGTTGCGCGCCGTGGCCAGCCTGGCCAACGAACTCACCGCCGCGGTGGGCGCGGAGTCCGTGCGCCAGCAGGCGTTGGTCAACCATTGCTTCACCCGCTATGCGCGGTCGTTGGGCCTGACCTTCAAGGATTGCCAGGAAGCGCTGGAAACGGCGGTTCGGCTGGTGGATGCGCCAGCGTCCTCCCCGGCAAAAACAGGCCAATGACCCCGTCAGCGGCCTTGCGCGAGCTCAGCCCTTGAGCGCCAGGGCGCAATCGCCCACCAGCGCCGGTCCCTGGTAGATCAGCCCGGTGTAGATCTGGACCAGGTCGGCACCTGCGTCACGCTTGGCGCGGGCATCCAAGCCGCTCATCACGCCACCCACGCCGATGATGGGAAAGCGCGGGCCCAGGGCGGCGCGCAACTGGCGGATCACCTGGTTGCTGGCCTCGAACACCGGGGCGCCACTGAGGCCGCCCGTTTCGTTCGCATGCTGGAGGCCCTTGACCGCGTCACGGCCGATGGTGGTGTTGGTGGCGATCACGCCATCGATGCCGTTGTTCTGCAAGGTGGCGGCGATCACGCCCACCTGCGTTTCATCCAGGTCCGGCGCGATCTTCACGAACATGGGCACGTGGCGCTTGTCGCGCGCCATCAGGGCCTGTCGACGCTCTTGCAGCGCGCCCAGGAGCTTGTCGAGCGCTTCGTCGCTTTGCAGGCTGCGCAGGTTCTGCGTGTTGGGCGACGAGATGTTCACCGTCACGTAGTCGGCCCAGGGGTAGACACCCTCCAGCCCGATCAGGTAGTCGTCGACCGCGTTCTCGATGGCGGTGCTGGCGTTCTTGCCGATGTTCAGGCCCAGGATGCCGCCTTGCTGGCGGAAGCGCGCGCGGCGCACGTTGGCCACGAAGGCATCGAGCCCATCGTTGTTGAAACCCAGGCGGTTGATCAGCGCATTGGCCTCGGGCAGGCGGAACATGCGCGGCTTGGGGTTGCCCGGCTGCGGCTTGGGCGTGACCGTGCCCACTTCCACGAAGCCAAAACCCATGGCGCCCAGGCCGTCGATGCAGCGGCCGTTCTTGTCCAGGCCGGCGGCCATGCCGATGCGGTTGGGGAACTTCAGCCCCGCGATCTCGACCGGGTCGCTGACCCGGCTGGCGCCCCAGGCGCAGGACAACGGGGTGTTCTGAAACCGCGCCAGGGCGCCCATGGTCAGTTCATGGGCGGCTTCCGGGTCCATGTTGAACAGGACGGCGCGGGACAGGGCGTAGGGAATCAAGGGCATGGACGGTCAAAAAAGCAGGGCGCCGCAGGGGCGCAGGTCGTGCATTGTCCCAGATTGGCGGGGCGGAAATCGGCCCGCCGCCTATGGCAAACTGCGCCCCCTGATCGATGCGATGCGCTCGCATTTTTTCGTGGTTTCTCCCTAGGGCTCCCGCTTGAACAAGATCCTGATGCAAATCGCGGCCGAACTGAAAGTTCGTCCTGCCCAAGTCAACGCGGCCGTCGAGCTGCTGGATGGGGGCGCGACCGTGCCCTTCATCGCCCGTTACCGCAAGGAAGCCACCGATGGCCTGGACGACACGCAGCTGCGCGACCTCGAATCGCGCCTGACCTACCTGCGCGAGCTGGAAGACCGCCGCGAAGCCGTCATCAAGAGCATCGACGAGCAGGGCAAGCTGACGCCCGAGCTGCGCGCCGCCATCGAGGCCGCGCCCACCAAGCAGGAACTTGAAGACCTGTACCTGCCCTACAAGCAGAAGCGCCGCACCAAGGCCATGATCGCCCGCGAGGCCGGCATTGAACCCTTGGCCGACAAGCTGTTCGCCGACCCGTCGCTGGATCCGCAGGCCGAGGCCGCCGCCTTCGTCAACGCCGAGGGTGGTTTCGCCGACACCTTCGCCGTGCTCGATGGCGTGCGCGACATCCTCTCCGAGCGCTGGGCCGAAGACGCCACGCTGATCGGCAAGATGCGCGACTGGTTGTGGGAAGAGGGCCTCTTCAAATCCAAGCTGATGGACGGCAAGGACGAGCAGAACCCCGACGTGTCCAAGTTCCGCGATTACTTCGACTACGACGAGCCCATCCGCACCGTGCCCTCGCACCGCGCGCTGGCCGTGTTCCGTGGCCGCACGCTCGAATTCCTCGATGCCAAGCTGGTGCTGGACGAAGAGATCGTCCCCGGCCAGCCCACCATCGCCGAAGGCCGCATCGCCCGCCACCTGGGCTGGAGCCACGCCAAGCGTCCGAGCGACGACCTGATCCGCAAGACCATCGGCTGGACCTGGAAGGTCAAGCTCAGCCTGAGCATGGAGCGCGATTTGTTCTCGCGCCTGCGCGAAGACGCCGAAAAGACGGCCATCAAGGTCTTCGCTGAAAATCTGCGCGACCTGCTGCTGGCCGCCCCGGCTGGCAAGCGTGTCGTCATGGGCCTGGACCCCGGCATCCGCACCGGCGTGAAGGTGGCCGTGGTCAGCGACACCGGCAAGGTGCTCGACACCAGCACCGTGTACCCGCACGAGCCGCGCAAGGACTGGGAAGGTTCGATCCACACCCTGGGCCGCCTGTGCGCCACGCATGGCGTCAACCTGATCGCCATCGGCAACGGCACCGCCAGCCGCGAGACCGACAAGCTGGCCTCGGACTTGATCAAGCGCATCCAGCAATTGGCGCCTGGCACGGTGATCGAGAAGGTGGTGGTGTCGGAAGCGGGTGCGTCCGTCTACTCGGCTTCCGAGTTCGCCAGCAAGGAACTGCCCGACCTGGACGTGAGCCTGCGCGGTGCCGTGTCCATCGCCCGCCGTTTGCAAGACCCGCTGGCCGAGCTGGTCAAGATCGACCCGAAAAGCATCGGCGTGGGCCAGTACCAGCACGACGTCAACCAGAGCGAAATGGCGCGCACCCTGAGCGCCGTGGTCGAAGACTGCGTGAACTCGGTGGGCGTGGACCTGAACACGGCCTCGGCGCCCCTGCTGTCGCGCGTGTCGGGCCTGAGCACCACGGTGGCCAACAGCATCGTGCGCTGGCGCGATGCCAACGGCGCTTTCCGCAACCGCAAGCAGTTGATGGACGTGGCCGGCCTGGGCGCCAAGACCTTCGAGCAGGCGGCAGGCTTTCTGCGCATCCGCGATGGCGACAACCCCTTGGACATGTCGGGCGTGCACCCCGAGACCTACCCAGTCATCGAGAAGATGATCGCGGCGGCCGGCAAGCCCATCACCGAGATGGTGGGCCGCGCCGACGTGATCCGATCGCTGAAGCCCGAGGCCTTCGCCGACGAGAAGTTCGGCATCGTCACCGTCAAGGACATCTTGGCCGAGCTGGAAAAGCCCGGCCGCGACCCGCGACCCGACTTCAAGGTGGCGCGCTTCAACGATGGCGTGGACGACATCAAGGACCTGCAAGAGGGCATGGTCCTGGAAGGCACGGTCAGCAACGTGGCGCAGTTCGGCGCCTTCGTCGACCTGGGCGTGCACCAGGACGGCCTGATCCACGTCAGTCAGTTGTCGAACAAGTTCGTGACCGACGCGCGTGAAGTGGTCAAGACCGGCGACATCGTCAAGGTCAAGGTGCTGGAAGTTGACCTGGCCCGCAAGCGCATTTCGTTGACGATGAAGCTGGACACGGCCATGCCGGCCAGGGGCGCGGCAGGCAAGGGCGACAACAATTACCGGCCGGCGGCGCGCAATGAGCGCTTCAGTGCGCCGCGGGGTGGCTCGTCCAACGCGCAGCCGCAGGAGCAATCGGCCATGGCGGCCGCGTTCGCCAAGTTGCAGGGCAAGCGTTGAACCTGGCATTTCGCGCAGCATGAAAAACGGGAGCCTTGGCTCCCGTTTTCAATGGCAAAGATCGGCAGGATCTTGAACCATCATGCGGCCGAGCGGGCCTTCCGTCGGCGTGCAGCCACGCCCAGCACGCCGAGCCCAACCACCATCATCAAGGTGGTATCCGTTTCTGGAACTGCTGCGGCCTGAACGGTCAAGCCGCCAAAGAACACCGTGTTCGAGTAGTAGGGCGCATTGGCCAGGTTCGTCGGATCGTTGGTGCGCACGAAATCCAGCGCCAGAACGCCTGAGCTCGCGGGGAGCGTAGCCGGCAGGCTGCTGTCGTTCAGGAAATTGCCAATCCAGTACAAGCGCACATTGCTCAGGGTGTAGTCACCCAATGTGAACCCGATCAGCTGGCGCGGATAGTCCGCTGGCGGCGTGTTGGTGCCCACCTTCGGGGTGGTTTCGGAGGTCAGCGAAAGGATATCGTTTCCGGAAATTTGCGTGCTGTTGTTGACGTTGGCCGAGCCGACGATGTCCGAGAACTGTCGCCCTCCTGCGCTGCCTGACAAGCCGTAGAACGATTGCACCACGCCTGCCGGCCCGGAGTAGATGGCGTAACCAGGTTCGAAGCCCAGGTCGCCCGATTTGGCATAGAACGTGCCCGCCGAATCGAAAATGAAGCTGCCAGACACGGATTGTCCGGTGAGCAGCGCTCGCAGTTCGGGCGAGCCCGCCGTGAAAACTGTGGTGCTGAAGGTGTATTGAACCGGCGCGGCCATGGCGGGCGCGACCAAAGACATGAGTGCGGCGCACAAGCTGGTGCTGGCCACTTTGTGGAACGACATGCAATCTCCCTGATGAAACCAACTGAATGCCCGATTATCGGGCATGTCCTGGGTGGCTTGACAACGCCCGAATGGGGGGCAGGCAAACGCCAGGGGCCCTGTACAGGGCCGTTCAGCATCAGCGCGGCCCTGGGTTATCCTGGCGGAAATGCCCATCGAAAGCCTGACCCTCTACACTTTCGCGATGTCCCATTTCAGCGAAAAAATCCGCTGGACCTTGGACATCTCGGGATTGAAGTACCACGAAGTACTGATGACCCCCACGCTGCACCTGGTGCCCGCCTTGTGCATGGGCGGGCAGGGCGAAACCACTTTGCCCATCCTGCAGGGCCGGCAATCGGATGGCCTGGTCGAGCACGTCCAGGACAGCACCCAGATCCTGCAGTGGCTGGACCGGCGCCTGGGCCCCTTGCCCGTGATGCCGCGCCACATCGCGCTGAGCGAAGACATCATGGACATCGAGGCCCGCTTCGACGCCATTGGCGATGACGTGGCACGGTACTTGTATTTCTCCGCCCTGGACCAGGACGAACAGGTGATCGACATGTGGACCCGGCATGCCAGCCGACGCCAGGCGCGCCTGGTGAAGCTGTTTTTCCCCATCAGCAAGTGGATTTTCAAGCGGCGCCTGGGCATCACGCCCCAGGCGACGGCGCAATCCGCCTTGCGCATCCAGCAAGCCCTCGCCTGGCTCGACGGCCGCCTGAGCGATGGCCGCCGCTATTTGGTGGGCCACCAGTTCTCGGTGGCGGACATCACGGCCGCGTCCATCCTGGCGCCCCTGGCGTGCCCTGACCAACATCCGGTTTACGGCGCCAAGTCGTTCCGGCGCGAACCGGCGCATTCGCCCGCCTGGTTGGCCAAACGCCCTTGCATGGACTGGGTGCGCTGGGTGTACCAGACGCACCGCGAAATCCACCTGGCCCAGGAGGCGCCCGTCGCTGCTTGAGGGACGAAGATCACCATGAAAGCCTTGCACATCCACGCAGGCCCGCTTGCACGCAAGCACATTGAACAGCATGGGCTGAAGCCGAACGATGTCCGCCTGATCCCCGCAGCGGCGGGTGGCCCCAAGGGGCTGATCCTGTCGCACCTCGATCGCCAGCTGTTCGGCCAGTGGCTGGCACCGACCCGGCACACCCTGCACCTCGTCGGTGCGTCCATTGGCGCCTGGCGCATGGCTGCTGCCACGATGCCCGCGCCTGAACAAGCCTTTGCGCGCCTGGCCCACGACTACATCCACCAGCACTACGAGCCCGAGGCTGGCCGCAAAATGCCGTCGCCTCAGCGCATCAGCGCCAGCTTCAGCCAAGCGCTGGACACATTTTTCGGCGCCCACACCGATGGCATCCTGGCCCACCCCAATTGGCGCCTGCACGTGGTGACGGCCCGGGGGCGGCACCTCTTGCGCCCCGGCAGCACCGTGCGCACACCGATCGGTTTCACGGGCCTGGTGATGGGCAACGCCTTGTCACGCCGAAGCGTGGGTGCCTTCCTGGAGCGCAATGTGTTTTCGTCCGCAGGCGAGGCTTTGCCGGTCACCCTGCGTGACCTGCCCACCGCGCGGTGGGCATTGACGGCCGAGAATTTCAGACCCGCCTTGCAGGCCTCGTGCAGCATCCCCTTCCTGCTGGACGCGGTTCGAGACATCCCGGGCGCCAGCAAAGGCGCGCACTGGGATGGTGGCCTGGTCGACTACCACTTCCACTGGAACTACAGCTCCATGGACACGGGCCTGGTGCTGTACCCGCACTTCCAGCAGTCCATCGTGCCGGGCTGGCTCGACAAGGCCTTCAAGCGCCGCCATGTGCCCACGCCGGGCCTGAGCAACCTGATCCTGCTGGCACCCAACCCGGACTGGGTGGCCAAGCTGCCGGGTGGCAAGCTGCCCGACCGCAACGATTTCACCGGCATGGACTTCGGCCAACGCGTCCGCCACTGGAGCCGCGCCGTGGCGGAAAGTGAACGCCTGGCGCAGGACTGGGCCGACTGGCTGGACCAAGGTTGCCCGATCGGCGAAGTCCGGGCCTTGTGATCGCTACACTCGGTCCATGGACTCCACCGTCAGCCTGATGCTGATCGCCGCGCTCATCGCGGTCAGCGCTTTCTTCTCGACCGCCGAACTGGCCGTGGCCGCCTCTCGCCGCGTGCGCTTGCGGCAGATGCTGGAGCACGGCGATCTGCGCGCGCAAGAGGTCATGCACGTGCAGGATCACCCGGGCGACTACTTCACCGTCATCCAGATCGGCCAGAACAGCGTGGCCATCCTGGGCGGCATCGTGGGCGAGGGCGCTTTCTCGCCGTTCATCCAGGTGGTGTTGCGCACTTTCCAGGTCCCCGCCGCCCAGGTCGAAACCGTCGGCCTGTTGCTGTCCTTCCTGATCGTCACCAGCCTGTTCATCCTGCTGTCCGACCTGTTTCCCAAGCGCCTGGGCATGGTCGCGCCCGAGAAGGTGGCGGTCAGCGTGGTCGGGCCCATGCGCATCTTCCTGGCCGTGTTCCGGCCCGTGGTGTGGTTCTTCAGCCGCCTGACCGATGCCTTGTTCAAGCTGCTGGGCCTGCCGACCCGGCGCGACGACAGCATCACCTCAGATGACATCCGCGCCATGGCCGAGGCCGGCGCCGAAGCCGGCGTGCTGGCCGCGCGCGAGCACCAGGTCATCGAGAACGTGTTCGAGCTCGACACCCGCACCGTGACCAGTGCCATGACCGGCCGCGAGCGCATCGTGCACTTCCTGCAAGACGACAGCGAGATCCTGATCCGCGCCCGCATCGACCAATACCCGCACTCCACCTACTTGGTGTGCAAAGGCAGCATCGACCACGTGGTGGGCTACGTTGATTCCAAGCACCTGCTCAGCCGGGTGCTGAACTCGCTGCCCATTTCTCTGGAAGATGAAGGCCTGATCAACAAGGTGCTGATCGTGCCCGACCGGCTCACCTTGTCCGAATTGCTGGCCCAGTTCCGCCAAGCCCAGGACGACTTCGCGGTGATCGTGAACGAGTACAGCCTGGTCGTGGGCATCATCACCATCAACGACGTGATGAGCACGGTGATGGGTGGCCTGGTGATCTCGATGGACGAAGAGCAGATCGTGCAGCGCGACGCCAATTCCTGGCTGATCGACGGCATGACGCCCATCCCGGACGTGATGCAGGCCTTGGAACTGTACGAACTGCCCCTGCAGGAAGATTACGAAACCCTGGCCGGCTTCATGATGGTGATGCTGCGGCGCATCCCCAAACGCACCGACGTGGTGGTCTGGGGCGGTTTCCGCTTCGAGGTGATGGACGTCGACAGCTACAAGATCGACCAGGTGATGGTGACGCGCGAGGCCGCCTCGGCGACCCAGGCGGCCCAGCAGGCTCACATCGAGGCGGACAAGAGCTCGGTGTAGTCTTCCGGCGTGGCGATGCGCGGGTTGGTCTTGTGGCAGTGGTCTTTCATGGCGCCATCGACGACCTTGTCGAACCAGTCGCGCTGCACGCCCAGCTCGCCCAGGCCCTTGGCCAAACCCAGGCGCGCATTCAGATCACGGATGGCCTGGGGAATGTCGGACGCAGCGCTCAAACCCATGGCGTGCGCCATGCGCTCCAGGCGGCGTTCCTTCTTGATCGACTCGGCCTGCGCGTTGAACTGGATCACGGCGGGCAGGAACATGGCGTTCAAGGTGCCGTGGTGCAGCTTGGGGTTCACGCCGCCGAGGCTGTGGCTCAGGCTGTGCACCGCGCCCAAGCCCTTTTGAAACGCCATGGCGCCTTGCATCGAGGCGCTCATCATGTTCAGGCGCGCTTCGCGGTCACTGCCGTCCTTGGTGGCGCGCTCGATGTGGTGCCAGGCGCGCTCCAGTCCGTCCAACGCGATGCCATCGGCCGGGGGGTTGAATGCGGGCGCCATGAAGGTTTCCATGCAGTGGGCGATGGCATCCATGCCGGTGGCGGCCGTCAGGGCAGGGGGCAGGCCCAGGGTCAACTCAGGGTCGCAGATGGCGGCCTTGGGCATCAGGTTCCAGGAATGGAAACCCAGCTTGCGGCCATCGTCCACGATCACGATGGCGCCGCGCGCCACTTCGCTGCCAGTGCCCGCCGTGGTCGGCACGGCGATCAAAGGCGCGGCCTGCGGGGTGATCTTGGGCGAACCGCCTTCGATGGTGGCGTAGGTCTTCAGGGGGCCGGGATGCGTGGCCATGATGGCCAGGCCCTTGGCCAGGTCGATGCTGGAGCCGCCGCCCACGGCAATCAGGCCGTCGCATTTCGCCTTCGTCCACACCTCGTGCGCGGCGCGCACCGAGGCTTCGGTCGGGTTGGGCGGCGTCTGGTCGAAGATGGTGACAGGCCAGTCCTTCAGCGCGTCCAGCGCCTTTCGCAGCACGCCGGCCGCGCGCACCCCCGCGTCGGTCACGATCAAGGGGCGCTTGATGCCGACCCGCTCGCACTCCGAGGCCAGCAGCTGGATGGCGCCGAATTCAAATTGGATCTGGGTGAGGTAGAGGATGGTAGACATGGCTTTTTGAGGGGTGGTCAAACGCGGGACAGGCGCACTTTACAACGGCAGGGCGCCCAGGCCCCCGCACTGAGGGGGCGCCTCAAATTTTGTTGAAAAAGAATGTTCACGCCAGCCCAAAGGTGCAATACCATACGCACCCATTGAGATGAAACGGCCGTTTGAAACGTCCGTATCCCCCGGAGATTTCGCAGACCATGCCGACGGCTTCGCCCCGCTTGTCACCCACGGACACCAAATCCCGCATCCTGGATGCGGCGGAGGCCTTGTTCGTCTCCGGCGGTTTCGAATCGATGTCAATGCGGCAGATCACCACGGCGGCCGGCGTCAACCTGGCAGCGGTCAACTACCACTTCGGCAGCAAGGATGCGCTGATCCAGGCGGTGTTGGCACGCCAGCTCGATCAGCTGAACGACCAGCGGGTGGCCATGCTCGACTGGTTCGAAAAAACCTTGAGCGGCGACCTGACCTGCGAGCACGTGCTCGTGGCCATGTTCCTGCCCGCCGTGCGCATCTTCCGCAGTGACACGCCTGCGGCCGAGCGCTACCTGCACTTCCTGGGGCGGGCCTACACCGACCCATCGCCCGTGGTGCGAGACTTCATCAACAACCACTATGTGGAAACGCTGGGCCGCTTCTTCATGGCCTTCCAGCGCACCCTGCCCGACCTGAAGCGCAGCGAACTGGGCTTCCGCCTGCATTTCGCCATGGGCGCCTTGTCGGGCATCCTGGCCGGCGGCAACACCCAGCGCCTGATCCGCGATTTCACGCGCGGCGAGGGTGACGACGAATCGCTGATCCTGTCGCGCCTGGCCTCGCTGATGGTGGCGGCCCTGAGGGCCCCCTTGCCCGACGCGGAACACGACACCCTGTTCGGACACAT
Source organism: Aquabacterium sp. (assembly GCF_050725395.1). GTDB lineage: Bacteria > Pseudomonadota > Gammaproteobacteria > Burkholderiales > Burkholderiaceae_C > Aquabacterium. The sequence continues at coordinate 27,432 of NZ_JBOHHL010000035.1, forward strand.
CCTCAAGATCCCCGGCTTTCCCAGCCAGGGTTTGTTCCCCATCCAGAAAAACACGCAGCCTGATGAGGCGGTGAACTCGTCGGCCTGAAAAAGGCCGATGGCGGTCCGGTGTGCGATCGACGCACCGGCCAACGGTGAGGTGGCGTGGTTGCCACCTCTTGATCCCAACCAAGCCGTGTCGGCTGTGCACGTTGTCCCGGCTGTTTTCCTTGAAGCGATCAGTATGAAAGACGGTTACCTAGACTTCGCCAATTCGCCCATGGGCGCCAAGCTCATCAATGCGCTGGGGCTGCCCAAGCCCTTGCCGCTGGAGCGTTACAAAGCGGGCGAGCCCGTTGTCAAAGGCAGCGTGCTGATCGGTGGTTCTGGCGAAACGCCCGTGCTGGACGCATTGGCCACATTCTTCAAATCGATTTCGGCACAGACGCTGGCCCACGCCAAGCTGCCCCAATGGGTGTCGGTGGCCAACAAGGTCGGGCTGACCACCGGCCGTTGGGGCACCGAAGGCACGGCAGGCGAGAAGGTCAAGGCCCTGGTGTTCGACGCCACCGGCCTGGACGACAGCACCCAATCCGACGCGCTCTACTGGTTCTTCCACGATGCGGCACGCTCGGTGCTGCCTTGCGGCCGCGTGGTCATCCTGGGCCGCCCGCCCGAGCTGTGCAAGAGCCCGCGCAAGGCCGCCATCCAGCGCTCGCTGGAAGGCCTGAGCCGTTCGCTGGGCAAGGAATTGAAGAAGGGCATCAATGCCCAGTTGGTCTACGTCGCTGAAGGCGCCGAAGGCAACATGGAATCGACCCTGCGCTTCCTGCTGTCGCCCAAGTCGGCCTATGTGTCGGCCCAGGTGATCCGCATCGGTGCCGTGGTGGGCCCGCAAACCATCCCCGCCGACTGGAACAAGCCGCTGGCCGGCAAGAAGGTGCTGGTCACCGGCGCTTCGCGCGGCATTGGCGCGGCCATCGCCGAAATCGTCGCCCGTGACGGCGCCGACGTGATCTGCCTGGATGTGCCGCAAGCGCAAGCTGGCCTGGACGAGGTCGCCAAGAAGCTGGGCGGCACCGCCATCGCGCTGGACATCGGCGCGGCCGATGCGCCACAGAAGCTGGTCGAGGCCGCCAAGGCCCAGGGCGGCTGGGACGTCGTGGTGCACAACGCCGGCATCACCCGCGACAAGACCATCGCCAACATGAAGGAACACCTCTGGCAGTTGGTGGTCAATGTGAACCTGTCGACGCAAGAGCGCATCAATGACGCGCTGGTAGAGTCGGGCGCGATCAATGCCGGTGGCCGCATCATCTGCGTGTCGTCGATTTCGGGCCTGGCCGGCAACATGGGCCAGACCAACTACGCGGTGTCCAAGGCCGGTGTGGTCGGCATGGTGCAGGGCACCGCCCCGATCTTCGCCGAGCGCGGCATCACCATCAACGCCGTGGCGCCAGGTTTCATCGAAACCGCCATGACGGCCGCCATCCCCTTCGCGATCCGCGAAGCCGGTCGCCGCATGAACTCCATGAGCCAGGGTGGTCAGCCCGAGGACGTGGCCGAAGCCATCGCCTGGTACGCCAGCCCGGCGTCCAGCGGTGTCACCGCCAACGTGATCCGCGTTTGCGGCCAAAGCCTGATTGGCGCCTGACCGAGATCCGTCATGAAGCTCATCGAAGTCAACAAGTTGGTCAATCCCGTCACGATGTACGTGCGGGCCATGCAGTCCAGTACCAAACGGCCGGGCGTCATCGAGTCTTTACCGGAAGTGACCTACGCGCGGCCACGCGTGCGGGTCGAAGAGGCCAACGTGGCCAGTTACTCGCGGGTGTGCGGCTTCAGCCGCGCGCACGGTGTGCCCATCACCTTCCCGCAGATGCTGGCCTTTCCGCTGACCATGGCGTTCTTCGGTTCGAAGTACTACCCCTGGCCTGCCATGGGCACCGTGCACCTGGCCAACAGTGTCAAGCAGTTGCAGCGCATCAACATCGGGGATGAACTGCGCATCGAGGTCAGCACCGGGCCGCTGATCGCCCACGAAAAAGGGCAGATCTTCACCTTGGACCAGCGCGCGATCCGCAACGGCCAGTTGGTCTGGGAAGGCACGCAATACCTGCTGCGCCTCGGCATCCGCCAGCCCAAGGGCGTGGCTTTTGCCTCGGCCTTGATCGACCCGACGCCGCTGTCGCACCAGGCCGACTTCTTCGCGGCCGGTGGCATCGGACGCCGCTACGGCCGGGTGTCGGGGGACATCAACCCCATCCACCTGTCCGGCATCACGGCCAAGATGTTCGGTTTCCGCAAGGCGATCGCGCATGGCATGTGGACCAAGGCACGCGCCCTGGCCACGCTCATGCCGCGCGAGGCGGTCGAGCAGGCCGAAGCCATGGTCGAGTTCAAGACGCCTTTGTTCCTGCCTGCCCGCGCTTCGCTGTGGTCGGCCCGCCAGGAAGACGGCGCGCTGTTCGAGGTTCGCAATGCCAAGGGCGACAAGCCCCACCTGCGCGGCCGGGTCACCTACTGACACCGCCCGCTTCATCCATTTTCTGCATCTCAGCTCTTTGGGGATCCATCCATGAACACCATTCGCCGCGTCGCCATCATCGGTGGCAACCGCATCCCGTTTGCCCGCTCCAACACCGTCTATTCGCACGTGTCCAACCAGGACATGCTGACCGCCACGCTGCAAGGCCTGGTCGACCGCTTCAACCTGCATGGCGAACGCCTGGGTGAGGTCGCCGCCGGCGCCGTGATGAAGCACTCGAAGGACTTCAACCTGGTCCGCGAATCGGTGCTGTCGACCACGCTGGCCCCCGAAACCCCGGCCTACGACCTGCAACAGGCTTGCGGCACCGGCCTGGAAGCCATCATGCTGGTGGCCAACAAGATCGCCCTGGGCCACATCGAGTGCGGCATCGGCGGCGGCGTGGACACCACGTCTGACGCGCCCATCGGCATCAACGAAAAGATGCGCAAGATCCTGATGGAAGCCAACCGTGCCAAGGGCACCATGGCCCAGCTCAAGATCATCTCGAAGATCCGCCCGAGCATGCTGCTCAAGCCGGCCATTCCGCGCAACGGCGAACCCCGCACGGGTTTCTCGATGGGCGAGCACGCCGAACTGATGTCGCGCGAATGGGGCATCGCTCGCGAAGACCAGGACCAGCTGACCCTGAAGAGCCACAAGAACCTGGCGCGCGCCTACAACGACGGCTTCTTCGCCGACCTGATGACCCCGTTCAAGGGCGTCACCAAGGACAACAACCTGCGCGCCGACTTGACGATCGAGAAGCTGCGCTCGCTCAAGCCTTGCTTCGACAAGAAGGTCGCCCCCGGCCAAGGCACGCTGACCCCCGGCAATTCCACGCCCCTGACCGACGGCGCCTCGGCCGTGCTGCTGGGCAGCGAGGAATGGGCCAAGGCCCACAACCTGCCGGTGCTGGCCTACATCACCTTCAGCGAAGTGGCCGCCGTGGACTTCTTCAACAAGAAGGAAGGCCTGCTGATGGCCCCGGCCTACGCCGTGCCCCGCATGCTCGACCGCGCCGGCATCAAGCTGCAGGACTTCGATTTCTATGAAATCCACGAAGCCTTCGCCGCGCAGGTGCTGTGCACCCTGAAGGCCTGGGAAGACGGCCAGTACTGCAAGGAACGCCTGGGCCGCGATGCGCCCCTGGGCTCGATCGACATGAGCAAACTGAACATCAACGGCAGTTCGCTGGCGGCGGGTCACCCCTTTGCCGCAACCGGCGGCCGCATCGTGGCCACGCTGGCCAAGATGCTGGCACAAAAGGGTTCGGGCCGCGGCCTGATCTCGATCTGCGCAGCGGGCGGACAGGGCGTCGTGGCCATCCTCGAGCGGTAAAACTCGAGGCAATTCGCGCGGTAAATGCTTTAAGGCTTTGAAGCACCCGCGCGGGTTGATACACTTGGTCACTTAAACAGGCAAGTCGAGGCAACCCTAGCCTCGCGAAAGCCCTGGCTGCAGGTTCTTGGCTGCAGCCATACGAGGAGACATCGAATGAGCCAATCCGCCACCGCGGCCGCCACACCCGTGCCCGGCCAGTCCATCGTCAATCCCGACGGCAGCACCAACCGCATCTGGTTGTCCTCGTATGTCAAGGGTGTCGCCCACGACATCGACGTCAACAAATACCAGTCGCTGACCGAGTATTTCGACGAGTGCATCAACAAGTTCCGCGACCGTCCCGGCTTTGTCAGCATTGGCACCGAGATGAGCAACGACCGCCTGGACCGCCTGGTCAAGGAGTTCGCGGGCTACCTGCAGAGCAAGGGCATCAAGCAGGGCGATCGCGTGGCGATCATGCTGCCCAACATCTTCCAGTACCCGATCGTGCTGTTCGCCGTGCTGCGCATTGGCGCGGTGGTGGTCAACGTGAACCCGCTGTACACGGCGCGTGAACTGAACCACCAGCTCAAGGATTCCGGCGCCGAAACCATCATCGTGATGGAAACCTTCGCCAAGACTTTGCAAGACGCGCAAGCCGGCACCCAGGTCAAGAACATCGTGCTGACGCAGATCGGCGATCTGTTGGCCGACGGCTTCTTCAATCCCAAAGGCTGGGCGCTGAATTTCATCCTGCGCAAGGTGCAGAAGATGGTGCCGGCCTACAGCCTGCCCACCGCCATCTGGATGCGCGACGCGCTGAAGCAGGGCGCGCAGGTGAAGGTCAAGCCCGTGTCCGTCAAGCCCGACGACCTGGCCTTTTTGCAATACACCGGCGGCACCACCGGCGTGGCCAAGGGCGCCATGCTGACGCACCGCAATGTGCTGACCAACTGCCAGCAGGCTTTGGCGTTCGCCGAAGGCCAATTGACCGGCGAGACCGAAACCGTGGTCACCCTGATCCCGATGTACCACATCTTCTCGCTGACGGTGAACGGCCTGATCTTCATGGCGCTGGGTGGTCGCAACATCCTGATCGCCAACCCGCGCGACACCAAACGCGTGATGATGATCCTGAAGAACGAGAAGTTCTCGGGCATCACCGGCGTGAACACGCTGTTCGCCTCCTTCCTGGAAGACCCCGCATTCCGCAAGCTGGATTTCTCGAAGCTGAAGCTGTCCATCGCTGGCGGCATGGCCCTGCAACGCAACGTGGCCGAACGCTGGAAGGAAGTCACCGGCAACGCCGTGGTCGAAGGCTACGGCCTGACCGAGTGCTCGCCCATCGTGACGCAGGCCCCGGTCGACATCTCCAAGCCCGGCCCCACCTTCACGGGTTCGATCGGCGTGCCCGTGCCTTCCACGGAAGTGCGCATGCGACGTGAAGACGGCACCTGGGCCGACATCGGCGAGCCGGGCGAGCTGTGCGTGCGCGGCCCGCAGGTCATGAAGGGCTACTGGAACCGCCCCGAAGCCACCGCCGAAGTCCTGGACAAGGACGGCTGGCTGGCCACCGGCGACATCGGCATCATCGATGACAAGGGCTTCTGCAAGATCGTGGACCGCAAGAAGGACATGATCCTGGTGTCAGGCTTCAACGTGTACCCGAACGAGATCGAGGACGTGGTCGCGAGCCACCCCGACGTCAAGGAAGTGGCCGCCATCGGCGTGCCGGACGACGTGGCCGGCGAACGCGTCAAGGTCATCATCGTGCCGCGCAACCCGGGCCTGACCAAGGAATCGGTGATCGAACACTGCCGCAAGAACCTGACCGGCTACAAGATCCCCCGCATCGTCGAGTTCCGCACCGAAGAGTTGCCGAAGTCGCCCGTGGGCAAGATCCTGCGCCGCGAATTGCGCGACAAGAAGTAAGTAAGCCCTCTGCTCGCTGACCTGGCCCAAGTGCCAGACAATGGCCCGCATGCTTACCCATGCGGGCTTTTTCATTCATGACGACTGAATTTTCGTTTCACCACCATTTGCGCGTGCGCTGGTCCGAGGTCGACGCCCAGAAGGTGGTCTTCAATGGCCACTACCTGAATTACCTGGACACGGCCATGTCCGAATACTGGCGCGCCTCGGGCTTGCCTTATCCGGAAGGCTTCGGCCATCTGAAAGGCGATGTGTTCGCGCGCAGCAATGCGCTGCAGTACCACGCGCCGGCGCGCTTCGGCGACTGGCTGTCCATCGGGGTGCGCTGCGAACGCATTGGCACTTCGTCCCTGGTGTTCGTGTGGGAGATCCGGACCAGTGGGCGACTGCTGGTCACCGGCGAGACGGTCTACGTGTTCGTCAGCCTGGCGACCAGCCGACCGGCGCCGGTGCCCGAGTCCTTGCGCCTGCAGCTTGACCGGCAAAAACAGGGCGCCCCGGTGCATGAACTGCGCAGCGGCGACTGGGCCAGCCTGGCCGCCCCGGCCCGAACTGTGCGCACCGCCGTGTTCATCGAAGAGCAGGGCATCCCGGAGTCCGAAGAATGGGACGACGACGATGCCCAGGCCTGGCATGTCGTGGTCGGCAACCTGGCCGGCTTGCCCGTGGCCACCGGCCGCCTGATCACCGCGGGAATGCCCACAGGCGAGGCCAAGATCGGCCGCATGGCCGTGCTGAACGGCAGCCGGGCCCTGGGCCTGGGTGAGCAGGTTTTGCAAGCCTTGATCGACGCGGCACGTGCCCGAGGCATTCAGCGCATCACCCTGCACGCCCAGGTCAGCGCCCAGGCCTTCTACCAGCGCGCTGGCTTCAAGCCCGAAGGCCCGGAATTCGACGAGGTGGGCATCCCCCACATCGTCATGACGCTCAGGCTTTGACCGGGCGCGTTCCGGGCGACTTGATCAGGCTGCGCGCGCGGGTCTTGCGGGCCACGGGCGTGGGGGGCAGGGCGTGGTTGTCGTTCTCGGACACGTCGCTGCTTTCAAATGTGTCGTCAAGGCGCAGGGCCGGGGGCGGCAAGGTCGCATCCAGCTTGGCCAGTTCGGCCGCGGCGGAGGTGTGGCGTGGCGGCCAGTTCTTCAGCGTCACGCGGCGCAGCAAGGCCATGCTGGACTGGTTGGAGTAGGTGCGCTCCAGCACGTGCGTCACCAGGCGCTTGTTGACACGTTCGGTGATGACCAGGGTGGAGCAGCGTGTGCCGTAATGCCCGTCGGGCGAGCGCACGAAAGCGGCGGACAGCAGGCGCTCCCATTCCAGGGGCACACCGGTGAAGGGCAGCTTGTCGTCCGGGGCGATGCTGGCATCGGTCAGGGCTTCGAACAAGCGCACCACCAGGCCTTCCACGTCGGCGGCGCTGCTCAGGGCGGCTTTCAGGCGTGCCTTGAGGGTCTGCACCTTGGGCCAGGGGGTGTTCAGCCCGGCATTCGACACGCCATGCAGGCCCCGTTCCAGGCGTTGCGGGTAAAGCTGGGTGTTGTTCACCCAATAGGCCTCGCCCTCGGCGAAATCCACCGTCAGCAGGTTGAAGCCGTTGTAACCCGACATGGCCAGCCGCGGCCACAGTCGGTTCATGGGGATGTCACCCTGCAGCCACAAGGGCACGATTTCTCCGCGCGAGGGCGCGGTCGGGTCCACTTGAGAGGGGTCGCGCACATTGGTGACCACGCCCAGCCGGCCATGCGCGGTCAGCCCCAGCCAGGTGCCTCCGGCCTGCAGGTCGCGGCCACCAAGGATGGCGGGCGCACCGCCACCAGGCTCCCACCAGCCCAGGCGGGCGGCCGGGCGGTCGAAGAACTCCTCGCGGTTGCCCGCCATCACGAAGGGAAAACGGCTGCTTTGATCCAGCGCCAGGGCCACCAAGCACATCGGGCTGTGTCCTTCTCAATCTGCGTTGCTGAACATCTCGACATGGCGCTGGCCGATCTGGCCGGCGGGCAGGTCTTGCGCCGCCAGTTCGATCAAGGTGGCGGTCAGCGCACTGACGCCATTCGGATGCTCATAGGTTTCCATCCAGGTTTGCGCCGATGCCTGCGCATCGGTGCGAATCCACAACCTGGCCGTCAGGTCTTCATGGGCTAGGCGCAAAGCCGCCTGCATCTGTCGAACCGCTTCTTCAAACACCGAGGCATGGGCCGGGTCCACCTTGTAGTAGATGAACAGCGCCATCGCCGGGGCTGCATTTGCCGTGGCCATGAGTTCCTTGATGACGGTCAAGTGTGTTGGAGGTTAACCCGCGGACCGAGCCCAGAAGCCGGCACGCGGCAAGCACGCGCCCAAAACCGAGGCTGATTGCCGTTAAGAAATTGCCAAATCAGTCGTCCGAGGTGCCCAGGGGGACTTCGTAGGGCATGGTGCCCAGGGTCAGGGCCGGACCGTCGGCGGCGCCCAGGTGCCAGCCCGTGTCCAGGGCCTGCCACTTCAACTCGACCAAGGCGCTGAAGGCCATGTCACCGGGGCCCGGGATGGGCGCCGCGTTGGCCACCATGCCAGCGGGTTGCGATGGATCGGCGGCTGAAAACACCTCTTGCCCGGCTTGAATGGGCGCCTGTCCATGCAGCAGGAAGGTGCGCCGCTTGAGCGTGCCCCGGTACTGGCTGCGCGCCACGATTTCCTGACCCGGGTAGCAACCCTTCTGGAAATGCACGCCCCCCACCAGTTCGTAGTTCACCATTTGCGGCACGAACTGGTCGACCGTGGCGGCCTCGATGCGGACCACGCCGCTCATCACGTCCAGCCATTGCCAGGTGGCGAGGGGCAGGGCGGGCAGATTCGCGATCAAGGCCTGGGCTTGTTCCGCAGGGCCGATCCACAGGCTGCGCGGCGCGCCCAGCACATCGGGCAAGCGCACCAAGTGACCACCGCTGGCGGCGTGCGGCGCCAACTGCCACGGCTGGCTCAACGCCGCCTCACCCAGCAGACGCTCGGCCGACGCGCCGACCACACCGATGGCCGACAAGGCGCCAGAGGCATCGCTCAAACGCGCCTTGGCCCGCATCACGAACATGGACAGCCGCTTGAGCACCGTGGGCAGCACTTGCGCATCCGTGAGCAGCCAGAAGGTGTCGGTCTGGGGCCTGGCGACGATGAAGCTGGCCAGCATGCGGCCCTTGGGCGAGCAGAAGGCGGCCAGCCTGGCTTGGTCCGCCGGCTGCTGGTTCGTGTCCTGGCTCAGCTGCCCGTGCAGGAAGCTGGCGGTGTCCGCGCCCTCGGCTGAAATGATGCCCAGATGGGACAGGACGGCGGCGCCATCAAGCGCCTTGGGGTCGGGAAAATGAAAGTCTTGCATGGGGTCATTATCATCACGGTCGTCAATTCCTTCATTGGTCCACGGATGATCCCGAAATTCCTGTCCTCGAACCCACCAAAAGCCAGGCCGCAGCATGGCGGTGCCATGGGCGTTCTGCTCGGGCTGTTGCTGCTGGCCGCGCTGGCTTTCGCGGGCGCCGTGTTCTGGTGGTTGCACCAGCCGCTCCGGGTGCATGGCAGCGACATCGAGCTGGCCATCGAGTCCGGCACCACGCCGCGCGAAATCGCGCGTGGCTGGGTGGATGCCGGCGTGGACGCTTCACCGGTGATGCTGTACCAGTGGTTCCGCTGGTCGGGACAAGCCCGCCAGATCCGGGCTGGCAGCTACATGCTGGAGCCGGGCGCGACGCCCCTGTCCTTGTTGCGCATGATGGTGCGCGGTGATGAGCGGCTGGCCGTGGTCAAGCTCATCGATGGCTGGACCTTCAAGCGTTTCCGGGCCGAACTCGCGCAGGCCGATGGCCTGAAACCGGCGATCACGGGCCTGAGCGATGCGCAACTCATGGACAGATTGGGCAGCCCCGGTGTGCCGCCAGAGGGCCAGTTCTTCCCGGACACCTACTCGTACGCCAAGGGCAGCACCGATCTGGCCGTGCTCCAGCGCGCGCACCGGGCCATGAAAAAGCACCTGAGCGATGCCTGGACCTTGCGCGGCGCCACCAACAGCTGTCCCCTCAATTCGCCGCAAGAAATGCTGATCCTGGCCTCCATCGTGGAAAAGGAAACCGGCCAGGAGGCTGACCGCCCGATGATCGCCGGTGTGTTCTGCAACCGCCTCCGCGTGGGCATGCCCTTGCAAACCGATCCCACGGTCATCTACGGCATGGGCGAACTGTTCGATGGCAACCTCAAGCGCAGCCACCTGCAGACCGACACGCCTTACAACACCTACCTGCGCACCGGCCTGCCACCGTCGCCCATCGCCATGCCGGGCAAGGCCGCCTTGCTGGCCGCCGTGCACCCCGCGGAAACCAATGCCCTGTACTTTGTGTCGCGCGGCGATGGCAGCAGCGCCTTCAGCAGCACCTTGGCCGAACATAATCGCGCGGTGAACCAGTACCAGAGAAAACGCCCATGAGCCCACCGATCCACCCCGCCACCGCCGGTCGGTTCATTTCTTTCGAGGGCATCGACGGGGCCGGCAAGACCAGCCACCTGGGTGCCCTGGAAACCCAGTTGCGCCAGGCCGGCCATGACGTGGTGCGCACCCGCGAGCCTGGTGGCACGCCGCTGGCCGAGAAGCTCCGCGAGAGCGTGCTGCACGACCCCATGGACGCGCTGACCGAGTCCCTGCTGGTGTTCGCCGCACGCCGCGACCACCTCGTCCAGGTCATCGAGCCGGCTTTGGCCCGTGGCGCCTGGGTCCTCTCCGACCGATTCACCGACGCCACCTTCGCCTACCAGGGCGCCGGTCGGGGCTTCGACCTGGCCACCTTGCGCACCCTGGAAACCTGGGTGCAAGGCCAGCGCCAGCCTGACCTGACCTTCCTGTTCGACCTGCCGCCTGAAGTCGCGGCGGCGCGCCTCTCGGCCGCCCGCCAACCCGATCGGTTCGAAGCCCAGGACACCGCGTTCTTCGAGCGGGTGAGGGCGGGTTACCAGGCCCGGCAGCAGGCGGACGTCCAACGTTTCGCCCTGATCGACGCCAGTGCCAGCCCGACCGACGTCGCGCGTCAGGTGAACGCGGCCCTGCAGATCAAGGGCTGGTTGTGAGCACCGCCTTGTTGCCCTGGCTGCATGCGCCGTTGACCCAGGCCCTGGCCCAGGCGAACGGCCACGCCACGCTGGTGCATGGCCCCGAGGGTGTCGGCCAGTTCGAGTTCTCCATGGCCCTGGCGCAGTCCTGGCTGTGCGAAGCCCTGCCGACCGGCAGCGCCTACCAACCCGCTTGCGGCAGCTGCGGCAGTTGCCGCCTGATCCAATCGCGCTCGCACCCCGACCTGGTGGTGGTCATCCCCGAAGCCCTTCAGGCCGCCCTGGGCTGGAGCGGCTCGGGTGACGACGACGAAGGCGCCTCCGAAAAATCAGGCAAGGCCAAGAAGCCCAGCCAGGACATCAAGGTCGAGGCCATCCGCGCCGTGGTGCAGTTTTCGCAGAACACCGCCTCCCGCGGACGTGCCAAGGTCGTGGTGGTGCACCCGGCCGAACGCATGAACATGGTGTCCAGCAACACCTTGCTCAAGACCCTGGAAGAACCGCCCGGCATGGTGCGCTTCGTGGTCAGCGCGGGATCGCTGGACGACCTGTTGCCCACCGTGCGCAGCCGCTGCCAGGCCTGGCGGCTTCCTTTGCCGGACAAGGCAGCGTCGGTCGCCTGGCTGCGCGAGCAGATCAACGGTCTTGGTGAAGCCGATGCCGAAATCCTGCTGCAAGCCGCTGGCGGCCAGCCACTGACGGCGCGTGATCGCCATGCCATGGGGCTGGATGCCGTCCGTTGGCCGCAGATTCCACGCGAGGTCGCCCAGGGACAGGGCCTGGCCATGGCAGGCTGGCCCCTGCCGCTGGTGGTGGAAACGCTTCAGAAGCTGTGCCACGACCTGGCCTGCATGGCCACGGGCGCCGAGCCCCGTTACTTTCCCTCGAAAAGCCTGCACCGTGATGGTGATCTGAGCCGCCTCACTGCCTGGGCGGGGGAGTTGCGCAAAGCCAGCCGCCATGCGGAACATCCCTGGAACCTCAACCTCCGGGTGGAGTCATTGTTGCAACAAGCCCGCCAAGCCCTGCGTTTCAATAGGTAAAGGGCCCTCTTCCGCGCTTAAATACACGTTTGGCGTTGATTGGAGACCTTACACTTTCACCCACGATGAGCGAATTCCACACCACAGCCCTGCCGTCTGCCTTCGCCAATTCAGGCCCGGGCAAGACCAGCGCGAACACCGCCACAGCCGCGGCGGTTGGTGTGCCCAGCGCGGGTGTGGCCCGCCCGAGCGTCATCCAGCTCGTTTTCCGCGAAAAAGGCGCGCTCTACGCCGCCTACATCCCGGCCTTCGCCGATGGTGGCCTGTTCGTGCCGACCACCCGCGATTACAAGCTGGGCGATGACATCTACCTGCTGCTGTCCTTGCCCGACGAAGCCCAGCGCTACCCCGTGGCGGGCAAGATCGCCTGGATCACCCCGGCCAATGCCTCGGGTGGCCGCACGCAGGGCGTGGGCGTGCGTTTCCCGTCCGACGAGAAAACCCGCCTGCTGCGCATCAAGATCGAACAGATCCTGGGCACCTCGCTGTCCTCGAACAAGCCGACCCAGACACTTTGAGGCAAGATTCGGGTTTGCTTTCTGCAAACTCGCCCACCCTTTGCCCGCTGTCCCATGTTCGTCGACTCGCACTGCCACCTCAATTTCCCCGACTACGCTGACACGCTGGACCAGGTGCGCGCCGACATGGCGCAGGCCGGCGTGAAGCGGGCCCTGTGCATCAGCACCACGCTGGAAGAGTTCCCGCAGGTGCATGCCCTGGCCACGCGCTTCGACAACTTCTGGGCGACCGTGGGCGTGCACCCCGACAACGAAGACGTGCAGGAACCCACCCTGGGCGATTTGGTGGAACGCGCCGCCTTGCCGCGCGTGGTCGGCATCGGCGAAACGGGCCTGGACTATTACCGCCTGGGTGAGCGCACCGTGGCCGACATGGCCTGGCAGCGCGACCGCTTCCGCACCCACATCCAGGCTGGCCTGGACACTGCTTTGCCCCTGGTCATCCACACCCGCCAAGCCAGCGACGACACCATCGCCATCCTGAAGGAATCAGGCCAGCATCGCGCCCGTGGTGTGTTCCATTGCTTCACCGAAAGCCAGGCCGTGGCACGTGCCGCGCTCGACCTGGGGTTCTACATCTCGTTCTCGGGCATCCTGACCTTCAAGAACGCCGCCGACCTGCGTGAGGTGGCCAAGTTCGTGCCCCTGGACCGCTGCCTGATCGAAACCGACAGCCCCTACCTGGCCCCCATGCCCCACCGCGGCAAGACCAACTCGCCCGCCTACGTGGCCCTGGTCGGCCGTTTCCTGGCCGAACTTAAGGGGGTTGAACCCGAAGTCTTAGGCCACGCCACCACGACCAATTTCGAGCAATTGTTCGCAATACCGCCTGCTACCGCCTCCGTGAATTGACCCTGTGTTCAAACCCTTGTCAGACAATTTCTGACAGACGGTTTGGATTTGCGGCGACTACCGCCACCCGACCGTGAAGCCTAAAGTTCACCCATCGAAACGGCACTTCTTCACGGAGCTAGTATGCAAAACACAGGTCTTTACGCCAACCCCTTCGCCCTGATGATGGATCCCCAAGCGGTGATCGAAGCCATGGAGCGTTCGGAGCGCCTGAACCACCTGCAAAGCCGCATCTGCCGTCCGCTGGACAAGCCGCTGATTCCCCACATCAATGGCGACACCAACGCCTTCGACCAGGAAGTCGACAGCGCGCCCGACATCGAAAACGACATCAGCGGCGCCGACTGAGCAAGTTCTACTGCTGGCCGCCCGTGGCCACCCAGTGCTGCTCGACGCGGCGCCCGGCCCGGGACAGGCTCAAGCACATGGCGGCGTAAATGGCCGCCACGAACAAATAGCCTTCGAGGTAGTAGGGCCGCCACTGCGGATCACCTCCCAGGCTGAGCGACAAGGCACCAGTGAGCTCATGCAGGCTCACCACCATCACCAGTGAGGTGTCCTTGAGCAGGCCGATGGCGTGGCTGACCAAGGCGGGCAGCACCGCGCGCAAGGCCTGGGGCAGTATCACCAGCCTTTGTGTTTGCCAATTCGACAGTCCCATCACCTTGGCGGCGTCGAACTGGTCCGATCCCACGGTTTGAAGTCCACCCCGGACGATCTCGGCCAAGTAGGCCGCCGAGAACAGCGTCAGCGCGCCCATCACACGCCAAAGCAAACTCACCTGGAAACGGTCGGGGATGAGGGCGGGCAGCATGAAGGCCGCCATGAACAAGACCATCACGAGAGGCACGCCACGCGTGACCTCAATGAAGACCGTGCACAAAATCCGCAGCCATGCCCAGCGGGACTGGCGCCCGAGCGCCAAGGCGATGCCCAATGGCAGGGACAGTGCCATGGTCAAGCCGGCGATGATCAGGGTCAAGGGCAGACCGCCCCACTGATCGGATGGCACGACCACCAAGCCGGCCCAGCCGCCATGCATCAGCACGCCCACGGCCACGGTCAGAAGGGCGCTGCCGCCCGCCAGCCATGGCAAGGACAAAGCCCAGGGGCGCCACAGCAAAGCCGCCGCGCCGAGCAACATCAGCAACATCGCCAACAAGGGCCGCCACTGCTCATCGTGCACGTAGCGCCCGAACAAAAGCGGCCGGATCTTTTCGGCGATGACACCCCAGCAGGCGCCTGAACGCTCCAGCGCATGGCAAGCTGCTTCATCTGGACGGAACACCGCCTTCAGCACCGACCAGTCCAGCAGCCGCCAGGCTACATAGGCCAAAACCAGCCAGAACACGGCCGACATGGCCACCGACAGGACTGGGCGCGACGGCTGTTTCATGCGCTGCCCCTGAGTGCTTGGCGTGCGTTGAACCAGTTCATCAAAGCCGCGGTCAGCAGTGACAAGCTGAGGTACACGGCCATCATGACCAGGATGCATTCAACCGCGCGGCCGGTCTGGTTCACGGCGGTGTTGCCGACGGAGACCAGGTCCGGGTAGCCCACTGCCACCGCCAGGGATGAGTTCTTGATCAGGTTCAGATACTGGTTGGTCATGGCCGGGACCATGGTGCGCAAGGCCTGCGGCAGCACCACGCGCCACAAGACCTGGTACGGGCGGGCGCCCAGGGTTTGCGCGGCCTCGCTCAGTGAGCTGGGCACCGACTCCAGCCCGGCGCGGACGACCTCGGCGATGAAAGCCGCGGCGTAGGTGACCAGCGCCAGGAACACGGCCAAGTATTCGGGGGTGACCGTGGCGCCGCCGCTGATGCTGAAGCCATCTTGCGCCGGCAGGCTCCAGGACCAGGCGCCATGGTCCGACACCCACCACGGAAAGCTGAAACCGCCTTTGCTCAGCATCAGGCCCGGCAACCAGGACAAGGCCAGGGTCGAATCCGGCAGCCAGTCCAGCAGCAGGAAGTACCACATCAACAGTTGCACCAGCAAAGGCACATTGCGGACCGTGTCGATGTAAAGGGTGCCCGCAGTCTTCAAGCCCCGGTGCGATGAACGCCGGGCCAAAGCCACCAAGGTGCCCAGGAGGGTCGCGAACACCAGGGCCGGCAAAGACACGCGCAAGGTGTTGCCCAAGCCCACGGCCAGGGCGCGCCACAGGGGCTGGCTGGCGTCATAGGCCAGTAAACCCGTCTCGCCAATGCCGAAGCCCGCCGGCTGGTTCAGGAAGTCGAACATGCCGTCAGCGGATGGGGGGCACGTACATCAGGCCGCCCTGGCTCCAAAGCCTGTTCGGTCCGCGCGGCAGCTTCAGCAGCGACTTGGCGCCGACGTTGCGCTCGTAGACCTCGCCATAGTTGCCCACGGTTTTGACGATGCGGTAGGACCAGGCCTTGTCCAGGCCCAGCAGCTTGCCCATGTCCTCGCCCGTGCCCACGAAGCGCTGGATCGACGGCGAGTTGCTGGTGCGGAAACTGTCGATGTTGCCTTGGGTCAAGCCCAGCTCCTCCGCCTCAAGCAAGGCGAACACGGTCCACTTGACGATGGCGAACCATTCGTCGTCGCCGCGCCTGACCAGGGGCCCCAGAGGCTCCTTCGAGATCAACTCGGGCAGGATCATGTAGTCCTCCGGGTGAGACGCTTCCTTGTTCAGCAGGATGGCCAGGCCCGAGGCGTCGGTGGTGTACGCCTGGCAACGGCCCGAGAAAAAGGCCTTGAAGGCGGCCTCGAAGGAATCGTAGACCACGGGCTTGAAAGGCACGCCTTGCGACCGTGAGAAGTCCGAGAGGTTCTTCTCGGTGGTGGTGCCCGACTGGATGCACACCTGAGCGTTGCGCAGCTGCCGGGCGCTGCTGACCTTGAGTTTCTTGGGCACCAGGAAACCCTGCCCGTCGTAGTAGGTGACCGCCGCGAAGTGGAACCCCAGTGAAGCATCGCGGGTCAAGGTCCAGGATGTGTTGCGCGACAGAAGATCCACCTGCCCCGATTGCAGCGAGGTGAAGCGCTGCTGCGAATTGAGCGGCACGAAGTTGACCTTGTCGCCATCGCCCAGCACGGCGGCGGCCAAAGCCCGGCAAACATCCACGTCCAGGCCGGTCCAGCGCCCTTGGCTGTCAGGCGCTGAGAACCCGGCCACGCCGGTGCTGACGCCGCATTGCACCTTGCCGCGTTCTCGGATGGCGTCCAGGGTCTTGCCCGCCCAGGCGGGCAGGGCCAAGGTCAGCCCCAGGGCGGCCAGGATGACGCGCTGGCGCAGGCTTGTGTGGCGCAGCAGACTCATTTCTTCGCCTTCGCCTTCGCCTTGCAGTTGACCGGCAGGAAGGCCTCGGGAATGTCGGTCTTGTCCAAGCCCTTGAGGGTCATTTTGTCGGGGGCTTCGGCGTGCCCGCACACCCAGGTGACGGGCACGATCTGTGCGTCTTCGATCACCGCCGGGCGCAGGGTCAGCACCTTGCCCTTGATGGTGGTGTTGACACGGTTGCCAAAGGTGATGTGGATGGCGCCATCGGCGACGGCAATGGCGCTGACCATGTTGTTGACGATCTTGTCGGCACTGGGCAGGCCGGCGGCGGCGTTGTCGGCGGGGAGCGCCTTAGTGGTGGCCCAGGCGCTGGCCACCGGAGGCTTGGCCACGGCCGCCAGCGCGACACCTTCGGCAATTTGCTCACGGATGACCTTGCCCTGGTAGCTGGGCATGGCGATCAGGGCCAGGATGGCGATGATCGCGATGACGACCAACACTTCGATCAGGGTGAAGCCGCGCTGTGCCTGGGTCATGGTGGGGATGCTGTTCCGTGCGTTGCTGGTCCGGCCATTGTGCCAAGCCTCGGGGCACTCACGCTTTACCTGGCTGACCTTTCGGCGCATCTTCCATGATGCGTCGGCCAGTTCGCGTTCGGTCCGGTCATGCTCGGCGCGCTCCAGCGCATGCCCGATCTGCTCGACGATGTCTTCTTCCGTCCAGGGCTTGACCAGATACCGGAAGGACGCGGCACTCAAAACCATGCGCACCACGTGAGGCTGGATCTCTCGCGCCTGCCGCAGGAACTCGAAGCCACGGCCCGAAATCCGTGGTCTGGTGGCCGCAGATATACTGCGCACCATGCGCCGTTGGATCGCCCTTTTCCTGCTGATGCTTTTGCCGCTCCAGGCCATCTGGGCGGCGGCTGAGCCTTATTGCCAGCATGAACATGGCGCGGCTGCGCACCACGTGGGCCACCATGTCCACGATCACCATGACGACGATGGCGCAAAGGATCCTGCCAAGGGTTCGCCATGGCAGGACCACGACCACCATTGCTGTGCGTCGCTGAGCCTGCTGCCGTCCAGCCTACCCATGATGGGCGCCTTGCCGCCCGCGGACCTCGTGGCCTCGCCACTGGCCATTTATGCGCGTGGCTTGGCCTCGCGCATCGAACGCCCTCAGTGGCCAAGCTCGCTCTGACCCGGCGAGACAGGCCGCCACTGCCCATTTTTGTTTGAGCAATTTGCTCGCTGAAAACCGTCAAAGGTTTTCAGCAGGCCTGTTCGCCGAATTCATCCCTGCGGTTTGCTGGAGAGTTCGATGCGACGGATTGATGTCATGGCGACAGCGCGTTCATGCTGCGCGGCCTTGTGGTTGGCGGGTTCATGGTCATGGGTCGGGGCCCAGGAGGCAAACGCCGTCCTGACCTTCGAGTCAGCCTGGGACCTGGCCTTGCGGAGCCACCCTGATTTGCGAGCCTCGGCGCTCGAACGCGAGGCGGCAGAAGGCGCGACCCGTCAGGCGGGCGCCTGGCCCAACCCCGAGTTGTCGGCCTTGCTGGAAGACACCCGGCGCGAGACCCGCACCACCACCTGGCAGGTGAGCCAACCCATCGAGTTGGGCGGCAAACGCGCCGCGCGGGCCAGGGTGGCTCACTCGGCTCAGCAACAGGCGGAGTCGGACCTGTTGGCCCGCCAAGCTCAGGTCAAGGCCCAGCTGCTGGTGGCGTTCAGGGGGCTGGCCGTGGCGCAGGAAAAACGCCGGTTGGCGGATGAATTGGGCCGCCTGGCCTCGCGGGCCAGGGAGGTGGTCTCCAAGCGGGTGGCATCGGGCAAGGTGTCGCCGGTGGAAGAGGTCAAGGCCAAGGTCGCCGAAGCACAGTCGCGTTCGGCCCTGGCTGGCGTTCATGGCGAATGGCGGGTGGCCAGGCAACAACTGGTCATGGCCTTGGGGGATCCCACCCTCTCGTTCGACAAGATCGATGGCCACCTTGAACAACTCCCCTCTTTGCTGGCCTGGGCGGGGATCGATGCCCGCATCGCGGCATCGCCCGCTTTGTCCAGGGCCCGGCAGGAAATCCAGCGCCGTGAAGCCCTGACCGAGGTCGAGCGGGCCAAAGGCACCCCGGATGTGACCGTGAGCCTCGGCGTCAAGCGCGACCAGCAAGTCGGGCACACGCAACCATTGCTGGGTGTCAGCCTGGCCTTGCCCCTGTTCGACCGGCGGCAGGGTGCCTTGCTGGAAGCCAGCCGCCTGGAAGACAAAGCCCGCGCCGAGCAAGACGCCTTGCAAGCCAAGTTGACCGCACAGGCCACCGAAGCCTTCGAGCAGTTGAGCACCGCGCTGGCGCTGGTCCAAGCTTTGCGCGAGGAAGTGCTGCCTGGGGCTCGCCAGGCCTTGGAGGCCGCCACCAAGGGCTACGACATGGGCAAGTTCGGGTTCATGGACATGCTCGATGCCCAGCGCACCTTGTTCGATGCCGAAACACAGGCCCTGGCTGCCACCGCACAAGCGTTCCGCGCCGACGCGCGCCTGCTCGAATTGTTGGGCGATGTCGTCACCACACCATGATGAAGACTTCCATGAAAAAACACCCCTCCTGGCTGGCGATCCTGGCCGTGGTCATCCTGGGCGTGGCCCTGGCCTGGGCCATTCTGCAAAAAGGCAAGCCCGCGGCGGAGCGCGACGAACACGGGCACGGCGAGCATGAAGCCGCGTCGGAACACGCCCCGCCCAAAGGTCCGCATGGCGGTCGGCTGTTCAAGGCTGGCAGCTATGGCCTGGAGATCACGATCTTCGAGGATGGCGTCCCTCCCGAATTCAGGCTGTATGCCTTCTTGGATGGCAAGCCACTGCCGCCCACGGCCAGCACCGTGCAAGTCACCTTGGAGCGCCTGGGCCGGCCTGCCCAACTGATCCGTTTCAAGCCACAAGGCGACCACTTGCTGGGCGACGCCGCCGTGTCCGAACCGCACTCCTTCAAGGTGACCATCGAAGCCTTGCACGACGGCAAAACCCACCGCTTCGCGTACGAACAAATAGAAGCCCGGGTCACCATGAGTGATGCGCAATTGAAAGAGGCGGGCATCGGCCTGGCGGTGGCCGGGCCAGCGCGCATCGACAGCCAGCTGGCCTTGCTCGGGCAGGTCCACTACAACGGCGACCGGACCGTGCAGGTGGTCCCACGCCTGGCGGGTCTGGTCGAGAGCGTGTCGGTCAACGCGGGTGACCTGGTGCGCAAGGGGCAGGTGCTGGCTGTGATGTCCAGCCCATCCCTGGCCGACCTGCGCGCCGAAGGCTTGGCCGCGCAAAGGCGCTTGGCGCTGGCCCGGTCCACGCACGAGCGCGAGAAAAAATTGTGGGAAGAAAAGATCTCGGCCGAACAGGACTACCTGCAGGCGCGCGTGGCTTGGCAAGAGGCCGAGATCGCCGAGCAACGCCTTCGCCAGAAGCTGGCCCACCTGGGCATCGCCTTGGCCGGGGGCGGCAACTTGACAGGCTTTGAACTTCGATCCCCGATCGACGGTGTCGTGACCGACAAGCGCATTTCGGTGGGCCAATCGCTGGGCGAGGCCGACACGGTGTTCACGGTGTCGGACCTGTCCACGGTGTGGGTCGATGTGCCCGTGGCCGCCCAGGACCTCGCGGCGGTGCGCACAGGGCAAACGGTGCGGGTGAAGGCTTCGGCTTTCGACGCCCAGGCTGCCGGTGTCATCACCCATGTGAGCGCTCTGCTGGGCGAGCAGACCCGCACGGCCACGGCCAGGATCGTGTTGAAGAACCCGGATGGGCTGTGGCGGCCCGGCTTGCCCGTGCAGGTGGACGTGACCGCGGGCCAGGCCGAGGTGCCGGTGGCCGTGCGGCTTGATGCGATTCAGACCTTGCGAGACTGGCAGGTCGTGTTCGGCCGCTACAGCCAGCACCTGGAAGCCCGACCGCTGGAACTGGGCCGCCGCGACGACCGATTCGTCGAAGTGCTGAGCGGGCTGAATGCTGGCGAACATTACGCGGCTGGCAACAGCTTCGTGATCAAGGCCGAGCTCGGCAAGGCGGGGGCCAGCCATGACCATTGAACGCCCATCCCTGTTCGAACGCACATTGCAAGGGGTCATCGACCAGCGCTGGCTGGTGCTGCTGGCCACGCTGGCCATGGCCGCCCTGGGTGTGTTCAGTTACCAGCAACTGCCCATCGACGCCGTGCCGGACATCACCAATGTGCAGGTGCAGATCAACACCGAGGCGTCGGGCTATTCACCGCTTGAGGCCGAGCAGCGCGTGTCCTTGCCCCTCGAGGGCAGTGTGGCCGGGTTGCCGGGGCTGCAGGAGGTTCGCTCGCTGTCACGCTATGGCCTGTCGCAAGTGACCGTGGTGTTCAAGGATGGCACCGACTTGTACTTCGCCCGGCAACTGGTCAGCGAGCGGATTCAAGAGGCGCGCGGCAAGCTCCCCACGGGCCTGGCGCCCTCGCTGGGGCCCATCGCCACGGGCCTGGGCGAGATTCACATGTGGACCGTGGAGGCCCAGCCCGGCGCGCTCAAAGCCAATGGTCAGCCTTACACGCCCATGGATTTGCGTGAGGTCCAGGACTGGATCATCAAGCCGCAACTCCGCAACGTGCCCGGCGTGACCGAGATCAACACCATCGGCGGTCATGCCAAGGAATTCCAGGTGGCCCCAGACCCCGCCAAGCTGGTGGCCCATGGCCTGAGCCTGGAAGACCTCGTCTTGGCGCTGAAGCGCAACAACGCCAATGTGGGTGCCGCATACATCGAGCGTCACGGCGAGCAATACCTGATCCGGGCACCAGGGCAGGTGCAAGGCCTGGACGACATCGGCCGCATCGTGGTCAGGCACACGCAAGGGGCGACCTTGCGCATCCGGGACGTGGCCGAGGTCTTGCTGGGCCAGGATCTGCGAACCGGCGCGGCCACCGAGAATGGCCAGGAAGTGGTGCTGGGCACCGCCTTCATGCTCGTGGGCGAGAACAGCCGTGCAGTGTCTCGGGCCGTGGATGAGCGACTCAGGCAGGTCAACACCAGCTTGCCGGCCGGGGTGATCGCGAAAACGGTCTACGACCGCACGGTGCTGGTCGACAAGGCCATTGCCACCGTCAAGCAAAACCTGCTGGAAGGCGCGGTGCTGGTCATCGTGATCCTGTTCGCCTTCCTGGGCAATGTCCGCGCAGCCTTGATCACGGCCATGGTGATTCCACTGGCCATGCTTTTCACCTTCACCGGCATGGTGGCCCAGCAGGTCAGCGCCAACCTGATGAGCCTGGGGGCGCTGGACTTCGGCATCATCATCGATGGCGCCGTGGTGATCGTGGAAAACTGCGTGCGTCGCCTGGCCCATGCGCAAGCCCAACGCGGCCGGCTTTTGACCCAGGCCGAGCGCTTCCACGAGGTGTTCGCCGCGGCCCAGGAAGCGCGCCGACCGTTGCTGTTCGGGCAGCTCATCATCATGGTGGTCTACCTGCCCATCTTTGCCTTGACCGGGGTGGAAGGGAAGATGTTCCACCCCATGGCTTTCACCGTGGTCGCGGCCTTGCTGGG
>NZ_JBOHHL010000036.1:0-47205 GCF_050725395.1 Aquabacterium sp.
GTGCTGACCGATGACTCGATCGCCGTGCTGGAAGACGTCGAGATCGGCAAGTACCATGAGTACAAGTGATCCTGTCGCCGGCTTGGGCCTGCCGGATGTAGAGCTACTCTCGAAGCTGGCGAACCAGTTTTTCTCGGCGCTGCCCAGCGGCGTGCCGGGGACGAACGGTCTGCCCTCCGGCTTGTCGCACCTGAGCGCGGCCCAAGCTCATCAACCCAAGGTGCCGGGCATCCCGGCAGACGGCTCCGTGCCCACGGGCTCGCCGGACTTCGGCTTC
Organism: Aquabacterium sp.; assembly: GCF_050725395.1. Classification (GTDB taxonomy): domain Bacteria; phylum Pseudomonadota; class Gammaproteobacteria; order Burkholderiales; family Burkholderiaceae_C; genus Aquabacterium. The sequence goes on from NZ_JBOHHL010000036.1 coordinate 278, forward strand.
TCGCCGGGGCTGGTGCCCAGCGCCACCTCGGCCCTGCCCAGTGCAGCAGCCGCCACGGTGGGGACGCCTTTGCCCGAAACGCCTGCGATTTCACCGTCGATCCCACGCTCGCTGCCCGTGACGCCGGCCCCGACCGTGCCACCGCACCTGACCGGCGATGTTCCGCTGGGTGCGTCGGCGCATGGTGTCGGTCAGCCCAGCGCACAGGGCGTGTCGGCGGCCGCCGTGCCCGCGTCGCCCAGCCTGAACAACCCGCTGGCCAGCTCGCACGGCCAAAGCTACAGCCTGCCCGTGGCCAACCCGACGGACTTCGGTCTGCCGACGGACGCGGAGTTGAAGGCTTTGCTGTCGCCACGTTCACCGGGTGCGGCGCTGTCGGCGCCACCTTCATCGGGTGGCCCTGCGTACTACTTCCTGGAGCACGCGGGTTTCAAGCAGCCGGCAGGCCTCAATGTGCCGGGGCTCAGCCCCGAGCCGATGGTGGCGCAGCCCTCACTGGGCCTGTCGAATGGCTTCGACGTGAACCTGGTGCGCCGGGATTTCCCGATCTTCAAGGAGCGTGTCAATGGCCGGCCTTTGATCTGGCTGGACAACGCGGCCACGACGCAGAAGCCGCAGTCGGTGATCGACCGGGTCTCGTACTTCTACGAGCACGAGAATTCGAACATCCACCGCGCGGCGCATGAGCTGGCGGCCCGCGCCACCGATGCCTACGAAGGCGCCCGAGAGACCACGCGCCAGTTCCTGAACGCCCGTTCGGTGAACGAAATCGTGTTCGTGCGGGGCACCACCGAGGCCATCAACCTGGTGGCCAAAAGCTGGGGCCGGGCCAACATCAAGCAGAGCGACGAGATCATCGTCAGCCACCTGGAACACCACGCCAACATCGTGCCTTGGCAGCAACTGTGCGCCTTCACGGGGGCCAAGCTGCGCGTGATCCCGGTGGACGACGATGGCCAAATCCTGCTCGACGAATACGCCAAGCTGCTGAACCCTCGGACCAAGCTGGTGTCGTTCACGCAGGTGTCCAATGCCCTGGGCACGGTGACGCCGGCCAAGCAGATGGTGGCGATGGCGCACAGTGCTGGCGCGCGGGTGTTGGTGGATGGCGCGCAATCGGTGTCGCACATGCGCTCCGATGTCATCGAGCTGGATTGCGATTGGTTCGTGTTTTCGGGCCACAAGATCTTCGGGCCGACAGGCATTGGCGCCCTGTACGGCAAGGAGGCCTTGCTGAACGAGACGCCGCCATGGCAAGGCGGCGGCAACATGATCAAGGACGTGACCTTCGAGCACACCGAGTACCACGATGCCCCGGGCCGCTTCGAAGCGGGCACGGGCAACATCGCGGACGCGGTGGGCCTGGGTGCGGCGCTGGAGTATGTGATGCGCCTGGGCATCGATGCCATTGGCGCCTATGAGCACGAGTTGCTGGTCTATGCCACGCGCCTGCTGAAGGACGTGCCAGGCTTGCGTTTGATTGGCACCGCCAAGGACAAGGCTTCGGTGATGTCTTTCACCTTGCAGGGCTACAAGACCGAAGAGGTCGGCGCGGCCTTGAACAAGGAGGGCATTGCCGTGCGTTCAGGTCACCATTGCGCGCAGCCCATCCTGCGTCGTTTCGGGCTGGAAGCCACGGTGCGGCCTTCGCTGGCGTTCTACAACACCACGGGTGAAGTCGACACGCTGGTGAACACACTGCACCGTTTGTCGGGTGCGCATCGCCGGGTGTGATGTTCCTGTGAAGCGCCTTCACCGGCGCCCATGGAAAAAGCCAGCCTCGTTTTGCAAGGGGCTGGCTTTTTTTTTAACCCGGCGCCTGGATCTTGGTCAGCGGGTTCATGGCCTGAAGCTGCGACGACGGGCTGGTGTGCGTCGACAGGTCAGGCTGGTCGCCGCTCCAGCTGGGATCGGGGATCGAATCGAAGACCTGGCGCAGGCGCTGCCCCCATGAACTGCGGATCATGCGGAAATAGGCGTTGGTGTCGTCGATGTTGATGAGCTTGTCGACCTTCAAGGCATCGGCCTCGTAGACCATCAGGTCCAGCGGCAAGCCCACCGACAGGTTCGACTTCAGGGTCGAGTCCATCGAAATCAGGGCGCACTTGGCCGCCTCTTGCAAAGGCGTGTGTGGCGTGACCACGCGGTCGATCACCGGCTTGCCGTACTTGGACTCGCCGATCTGGAAGTAGCACACGCCATCAATGCCGGCTTCGACGAAATTGCCGGCCGCGTAGACGTTGAACAGGCGCATGGTCTCGCCCTTGATCTGCCCACCGATGATGAGGTTGCAGTTGAAGTCGATGCCGTGATCGTTCAAGGCCTCGGCGTCGCGCGCGTAGACCTTGCGGATGGCGCTGCCCACGATGCGGGCCACGTCGAACATGCTTTTGGCATTCCACAGGGTGACGGCCTTGCCATCCGGCCCCTCGATCTGTTCGGTGCCCAGCAATTGCTTGACGGCCTGGGTGATGGCCAGGTTGCCCGCGGACAGCATCACGATGACCCGGTCCTCGGGCTGCTCGTAGACCGTCATTTTTCGGAAGGTGCTGATCTGGTCCAGCCCCGCGTTGGTGCGCGAGTCGGAGAGGAAAACCAGCCCGGCATTGAGCCGCATGGCAACACAGTAGGTCATGATGAACTGACGGATTTGAGTCGGTACAAGGCGTCGAGCGCCTCGCGTGGGGTGAGCGTATCAGGATCGATGCTGGCGAGCATGGTCAAAGTCTCGGCTTCTGCAGGGGTCAAAGCCTCGCCCGGTGAAGGCGCGAGGGCCAATCCATCGTGTGCATCGAGTATGGGGTCCGATGCTACCGAGACGGCAAACAGGTCGATCTGGTCATCAGCATGGCGTTGCTGGGCTTCCAATGCTTCCAGCGTGGCGCGGGCCTGACGTATCAAAGCATGTGGCATGCCCGCCAGGCGGGCCACTTGCACACCGTAACTGCGGCTGGCCGGGCCGGGCTGCAGTTCGTGGAGGAAGACGATGTCGTCGCCCGACTCGGCCACGCCCACGTGCACATTCACGGCGCGCGGGTGCTTTTCGGGCAGCGCCGTCAACTCGAAATAGTGCGTGGCGAACAAGGTGAAGGCCTTGTTCTTGTCGTGCAACTGGCTGGCGATGGCACCGGCCAGGGCCAGGCCGTCGAAGGTGGAGGTGCCGCGGCCGATTTCGTCCATCAGCACCAGCGAGTGCTCGGTGGCGCCATGCACGATGGCCGCGGCCTCGGTCATCTCCATCATGAAGGTGGACTGGGCATTGGCCAGGTCGTCGGCGGCGCCGATGCGGGTGTGGATGGCATCGACCGGGCCCAGGCGGCAGCTGGAGGCCGGCACGTAGGAGCCCATGGCGGCCAGCAAGGCGATCAGCGCGATCTGGCGCATGAAGGTCGATTTGCCGCCCATGTTGGGGCCGGTGATGACCAGCATGCGGTGGTTGGCGTCCAGGCGGCAGTCGTTGGGGATGAAGGTGACGCCGCTGGTTTCCATCAGCCGCGCCTCGACCACGGGGTGGCGGCCTTTCTCGATCTCGATGCAGGGGTGGTTGACGAACTCGGGGCGGGTCCAGTTCAGGGTGCCGGCGCGTTCGGCCAGGGCGGCCAGGGCGTCGAGCGAGGCCAAGGCGCGGGCCAGGGCGCTCAGGGCGCCGAGGTGCGGCTGCAGGGTGTCCAGCAACTGGTCGTAGAGCCACTTTTCGCGGGCCAGGGAACGGTCTTGCGCGGACAGGGCCTTGTCTTCGAACGCTTTCAGCTCGGGCGTGATGAAGCGCTCGGCGTTCTTGAGCGTTTGGCGGCGCTGGTAGTCCAGGGGCACCTTGTCCACCTGGCCTTGGGTGACTTCAATGTAGAAGCCGTGCACCTTGTTGTACTGCACGCGCAGGTTGCCGATGCCGGTGCGGGCGCGTTCGCGGGCTTCCAGGTCGAGCAGGAAGGCATCGCAGTTTTGCGAGATGGCGCGCAGTTCGTCCAGGTCGGGGTCGACGCCCGTGGCGATGACGCCGCCGTCGCGCAGCAACACGGCGGGGGTTTCGGCCAAGGTGTGCTGCAGGACTTCGGCGATGCCGCGATCGGGTTGCAGCGCGGCGTGGAGCTTTTGCAGCAGGGCGGAACAGGCGCCCTCGCCTTCGGCAATGCCGGGGACGCGTTGGCGCAGTTCGGGCAGCACCAGCAGGGTGTCTCGCAGGCCGGCCAGTTCGCGCGGGCGCACCTGGCGCAGGGCCACGCGGGCGGTGATGCGCTCGACATCGCTCAGGCTGCGCAGGGATTCGCGCAGGGGCTCGTGGCCCTGTTCCGCCGACACGGGCTGCAGCAGGCAGGCCACGGCATCGTGACGTTCACGGGCGATGGCGCGGTCGCGCGGCGGGTGCGTCAGCCAGTGGCGCAGGGTGCGGCTGCCCATGCCGGTGCGGCAGGTATCGAGCAGAGAGAGCAGCGTGGGAGAGTCTTCGCCGCGCAAGGTCTGGGTCAATTCCAGGTTGCGCAAGGTGGCGGGCGGCAGCTCCAGCAGGTCGCTGGCGCGGGCCACGTCCAGGCTGGCGACGTGGGCCAGTGCCCTGCCTTGCGTGTGTTCGGCGTAGCTCAGCAAGCCGGCGGCGGCGGCGTGGGCCAGCGTCAGGTCTTGCGCGTTGAAGGCCTGCAGGCTGGCCACTTTGAGCTGCTCGCACAGCTTGCGCTGGCCCAGGGCGCTGTCGAACTGCCAAGTGGGGCGCGAGGTGAGCGTGGTGCGGGTCTGGCTCAACAACGTCTGCAAGCCGGCGGGGGTGCGGTCGCGGTCGTAGAGCAGCTCGGCCGGCTGCAGGCGAGCCAACCAGCCGGGCAGTTCACGCTCGGCGCATTCGCTCAGGCCCAAATTGCCGCTGGACAGGCCCAGCCAGGCCAGGCCACAACGCACCGGGCCGTTGGCGCGGCCACGCTTTTCAAGCACCACGGCGACCAGCAAGGCGTCGGCGCGTTCGTTCAGCAGTTCGGTGTCGGTCAGTGTGCCGGGGGTGACGACGCGCACCACCTTGCGCTCGACGGGCCCCTTGCTGACGCCGACCTCGCCCACCTGCTCGGCGATGGCCACCGATTCGCCCAGCTTGATCAGCTTGGCCAGGTAGGCGTCGAGCGCACTGACGGGCACGCCCGCCATGACGACGGGCTCGCCACCCGACTGCCCGCGCGTGGTCAGGGTGATGTCGATCAGGCGGTTGGCCTTGCGAGCGTCGTCGAAGAACAGCTCGTAGAAATCACCCATGCGGTAGAACAGCAGCGTCTCGGGCTGCTCCGCTTTCAGGCGAAAGTACTGCGCCATCATCGGCGTGTGGCCGCTGAAGTCCTTGCTGCTGTCAGTCATGCTTCCCTGCCCACCCTGCAAGATTCAATCGATGTGGCAACGCCTTTCAGCGGTTGCCGGAACCGCCTTCTTCGCGCAAGCGGTCGAAGGTCCGGGGCGTGGCCTTGATGCGCGTGCGGGTGGGGGGGGCTTCGTTGGCCGACTGCTTCAGAACGCCGAGCACGGCCTCGCTGGCCGCGGCCTCGCCTTCTTCGCCCGCCAGCGCGGCGGCTTCCTTGGCCAATTGCTCGGGGATGGTGCTGTAAGGCGCCAGGATCTTGACCAGTTGACCATAGATGCGCGGGCTGCCGGCCACCACTTCGCGGCGGTACAAAAAGTCGGACTCGCCCGTGAAATTGCCGATCAGGCCACCAGCCTCGGTGATCATCAGGGCACCCGCGGCGGCGTCCCAGGGGCTCAGGCCGGTCTCGAAGAAGCCGTCGTACCAGCCGGCGGCCACGTAGCACAGGTCGAGCGAGGCGGCGCCCGGACGACGCACGCCCGCGCAAGCGGCCATCACCTCTTCGAACATCTTCAGGTAGCGCTGGAAGTTGTCGCCTTTGCGGAAGGGGAAGCCCGTGCCGATCAGGCTGTCGAGCATGCGGGTGCGCTTGGACACGCGCAGGCGGCGGTCGTTCAGGAAGGCGCCCCGGCCCTTGGAGGCGTAGAACATGTCGTTGCGGCTCGGGTCGTAGACCACGGCCTGCTGGATCTGGCCACGGAAGCTCAGCGCGATCGACACGGCGTACATGGGCAGGCCGTGGATGAAATTGGTGGTGCCATCGAGCGGATCGATGATCCAGACGTAATCGCTGTCCTTGGCGCCGTGCTGGCTGCCGGATTCTTCGGCCAGGATGCCATGGCCCGGATACGCTTCAAGGAGCGTTTCAATGATCGCGTGTTCTGCCGCTTGGTCGACCTCGGTGACGAAGTCGTTGTGCGCCTTGGAGGTGACCGTCAGGCGCTCCACATCGAGCGATGCCCGGTTGATGATCGCCCCGGCCGCACGTGCAGCTTTGATGGCGATGTTGAGCATGGGATGCAGGGCTTGGGACATGGACAGACCTTGATAACCAAAAAGACAATGGCCACCCACCCGGCAAAATCCGGACAGGCGATGGCAGAAGACGCGCAGCAGTGATCAAAGAACGATGGACAATCCTCCATTGTATCGATCCCTCTCGCGTTTTGCACCCCCTCTTCAAGCGAAATCCCCATTGAATGAAGGACTTGGTGCACTTTCTTGAAGCCATGAATTCAATCCCAGACCGCCTTGATCCGACCCGATTCATCCTGATCGGCACCAGCCATCCCGGCAATGTGGGGGCGACGGCGCGGGCGATGAAGGTGATGGGCTTCCACGACCTGGTGCTGGTGCGGCCTCGGTTCAAAGACGTGCTGATCCAGGAGGACACCGTGGCCCTGGCCAGCGGCGCGGCCGACATCCTGGTGCGGGCCCGCGTGGTCGACACACTGGAAGAAGCCCTGGATGGGGTCACCTTCACCATCGGCACGGCCATGACGCCGCGCGACTTCGGCCCACCCACCTTGACGCCCCGCGAAGGTTTCGCGACCTTGGCGGCCAACACGCCCCAGCATCGTCTGGGCCTGGTGTTCGGCAGTGAACGCCATGGCATGTCCAACGAAGACATCTACCGCTGCCACGCGGTGATGAGCATCCCCACCAACCCCGGCTATGGCTCGCTCAACCTGGCGCAGGCGGTGCAGTTGCTGTCTTATGAATGGCGGCAGGCGCTGGGCGGGTTTGAGGTCGAGGCGCGCACGCCCGATCCCGAACTGGCCGACGGTGCCGCGGTGCAGGGCCTGCTTTCACATTGGGAAAAAGCGCTGGTCCACCTCGGCTTCCTGGACCCGGCGGCCCCGAAGAAGCTGATGCCCCGGCTGAACCAGCTGTTCAACCGGGCGCAGGTGCGCCAGGAAGAAGTCCACATCCTGCGTGGCGTGGCCAAGGCCATGCTGGACAGCACGCCGCCCAAGCACGGCGTCCCCGCCGCCCCGCCCCGTTGAAATGGGATCAGCCAGCCGGCGCCAGCGCCTGCGCCTGGCGCGCCGAATCCACCGGTCCCACGCGGTTGCGGCCCGCGCTTTTGGCCTGGTAAAGCGCACAGTCTGCCGACTTCAGCAAACCGTGCAAGCCGTCGGACGCGCCCGCCTCCAGGCTGGCGGCCCCTGCGCTGAGCGTCACCCAGGGCACCGACGCTGAAAAGCCATGCTCGATGCGGGCGTGCCGCAAATCTTCGCAAGCCTGTTGTCCAACCCGCAGGGTCTGCGCCAAGGTGCGGCCTGGCAGCAGGATGGCGAACTCTTCGCCGCCCAGGCGCGCGGCCGAGCCCCGCTCCCGCGTCGCCAGCTCGGACAGGATCCGGGCGATCTGCTGCAGGCACCGGTCACCGGCGGGGTGGCCGTGGCGGTCGTTGTAGTTCTTGAAGAAATCCACGTCCACGATGAGCAGTCCCACGGACTGGTGGGTGGCCGCACGCTCCGCCCAGATTCGACCGAAGTCGACCTCGAACTGGCGGCGGTTGGACAGGCCGGTCAATGGATCGCTCACCGACAACTCGTGCAAGTGCCGGGTCGTGGCTTCCAGTTCCTCATGCTGGCGCAGGCTGATCCGGTTGAGCAGCCATTCCTTTCGGGCACCGTGTTCCAAGGTGTAGGCCGCGATCAAGGTGTAGATGGTCGCGTTGATCACGATGGTGGCCGTGTCCTCCATGACCAGGCGTTCGAGCTCGGTCCCCGGCTTGAACAGCGCAAGGCTGCCGATGGTCACCAGCGTCGGCACCAAGGCGAACCAGAACGGTTGGCGGGCCACCACGCAGGCGAACATGGGCACCAGGAACAGTGCCACCGCGTAGCCAAACACGGTAAACGCCTGGCTCTGCGCCAAGGCTTTCACCAGGATCACGCTCACCACCGAGGTGCCGAGGGCGTACAGCGATTCGCGCACCCAGGCCTTCATCGTGATGAAAGCGCTGCCACCCACGGCCACGATGATGACCAGGCCCAGCACGAACACCGCCTCGATCACTTCCGAAGCCACGTCCGGGTACATGGCCTGGCTGGCGAAGGTGTAGGCATTCAAGGTCAACACCCCCAGCACCGAGGCCATGATGAGGTGGCGTTTGCGCTCCTCCAGGTTCTGGCGCTGGTAGATGGCTTCCAGGCTCTTGGGGAAGAACAACCAGCGCAAGCCCCGCGCCAGCACCCGGTTCAGGGCCTTGATCTCCTCAGCGCCCTGGACCGAGGAAGGGACGTCGACCTGGCGTGAAGGAGGCTGCACCACCGGCGCCTCCACCTGAAGTGGCACGCCCTCGGCGCACGCCAGCACCCGGTCTCGTCCCTCGTCCTTGGCCCGGTACAAGGCCCGGTCCGTCGCCTGCACCAGGCCATGGGGCGATGCCCCCTGGCCAGCACCAACGGCCGCCGCGCCCACGCTCACCGTCACCCGTGATGCGACGGGGGAGCCTCGGTGTTCGATGCCTGCGGCCCGGACGGCTTCGCACACCTGTTGGCCCACGGTCAGGGCCTGTTCTGTCGAACGGCCCGGCAAAAGCATGCCGAATTCTTCACCGCCCAGGCGCCCCACCACGCCATCGTGCGCCAGCGCGATGTCGTACAGGACCTTGGCCACGGCCTTCAAACAGGCGTCGCCGGCCGGATGCCCATGGCAGTCGTTGTAACGCTTGAAGAAATCGACATCGATCATCAGCATGGCCACGGCTTGATCCGGGGCCTTGGCCTGAACAAAGGCCTGGTCGAGCGCGGTGTCGAAATGCCGGCGGTTGTGCAAACCAGTCAGCGGGTCCCGCACCGAGAGTTCGCGCAACTGCTCGCTGGCCTGGGTCAAGCTGGCCTGCGTCACCCTGGATTGTTGGCGCAGCAGCCAGGCACGGCGCTCGCGGAACTCGAAGCCATAGCTGGCCGCCAAGGTCAACGCCAGGCCCAATGCCAGCATCAGGATGTTGCCGTGCACGATGAGTTGCTGCAGCGGCGTGTTCGCCTTGGTGAAAAGGCAATAGCCGATGAAAGTGAGCGTGGACGAGGCGAACGTCCAGCGAAAGCGCTGGCGCGCCGCGATGCCTGCGTACATGACGACGCCGATCACCACGGCCGAATGCGTGAAGATGCCGTCGCGCTGACTCATGGACGTGCCCCACACCGCGACCGCCCCCACCACCATGGTGTTCAAGGTGGTGATGAATTCGAAGTACTGGCTTTTCCAGCGTGTCTTTGGGATCGACCACGAGACCGCCTGCGACACGACCGCCATGGCCAGCAGCAGGTATTGCGTCAGGATCGTCAGTTCGGCGGTTTCGGGCACCATCTTGACGACGATGTCGGTGCCGAACCAAATGCCTGCCATGCCGATCATCCCGCAGATGATCAGCAAGCGCCTGCGAGAGCCCACCGTGTCGGCTTCGAATTCGGCTTCCAACGCCGGGGGGAAATTCAAACGTCGCTGCCCTCGTCCGATCACCTCTTCCAGCGCCAAGCCGGAGGCCGCCGCCGCACCATGGCTGGCGCGCTCGGGTTCGCGAAACGGGCGGATCGTCGGTGGTGCGGGGTCGTGCAAGGCCATTCCAAGGGGGGTCCCGGCCAATGCATGGCACGTCAGCCTTTATCGGCGATTTGCCGGACAACTGAAGCCTTGCCCGTCAAGCGGACTTTGGGCTGGAACGCTAAACTGCTGACCTCAGTTGAATAAATCATAAGAAAAGCCCCCCATGCTCTTTTCCCGTCTGCGAGAAGACATCCAATGCATCCTTGAACGCGATCCTGCCGCCCGCACGGCCTGGGAGGTCCTGACCTGCTATCCCGGCCTTCACGCCTTGGTCATGCACCGGTCGGCCCATTGGTGCTGGGCGCATGGCTTGAAGTGGTTAGGCCGCTTCATTTCCAACTACAACCGCTTTCTCACGGGCATCGAGATCCACCCTGGGGCCCGCATCGGCCGCCGCGTCTTCATCGACCACGGGATGGGTGTCGTGGTGGGCGAAACCGCCGAGATCGGCGACGACTGCACCATCTACCAGGGCGTGACCCTGGGGGGCACCTCGCTGAACAAGGACACCAAACGCCACCCCACGCTGGGCAAGGGCGTGATCATTGGCGCCAATGCGCAGGTTCTGGGTGGATTCATGGTGGGCGACGGCGCCCGCGTGGGCTCGAACGCCGTGGTGACCAAGGCGGTGCCGCCCGGCGCGACCGCGGTGGGCAACCCTGCCCGCATCATCGTGGCCAAGGCCACCGTGCTCGACGCCAGGCAGGCCGAACGTGAAGCCCTGGCCGCGCGCCTCGGCTTTTCGGCCTATGGCGTCACCGAGGGCGACGACCCCTTGTCGCAGGCGATGCGTGGCCTGATCGACCACGCCTCCGGGCACGAACACCAGATCGCCCTCCTTTGGCAGGCCATCGAAAAGCTCGCGGGCGAGGCCAAGACCGAAGCCGGCCGCGACTGCCTGCCCTGCGATGCCCAGAAAACCGAGCAATTCAACGCGGATGAATTCAATCGCCTGGTGAAATAAGGCCAACGTGGCCGCCTGGCTCAAGTTCCGCGCCCCTTGACCGAAATACCGCACGGCCCGAAGAAAAAGTCAGGGCTGGCACGGGCCTCGCTTCCATGCGCGCAGGCACGCCCCGCCGATCACCACGTCCAAGGGCCCATCCAGTGAGCGCATGCCAAACCATCCGCCGGAAATTCCTCGGAGCTGACACAGCCCCGCTGGACATCCACGATTGGCGCGATCGCTTGCTCACCGCGATCCTGATGGTGGCCCTGGTCATGGGCACGCTGACGGCGGTGCCCAGCATCCTGCAAGCCTGGAAAGAAGGCCAGGCCGCCATCGCGCTGGTCGATTTCCTTGCGCTGGCCTGGGTGGTGTTCGTCTGGCGGCAACGCTCACTCAGTTTTCATACCCGGGCCTGGAGCCTGCTGGCTGTGCTGTACGCGGTTGGCCTGGTGCTGCTGGTCACCATCGGGCCGGTCAGCCAGATCTACCTGATGGCCTTCCCCGTGATGGCCGCCCTGCTGCTGGGCCTGCGCGCCGCCTTGTTCGCCCTGGCGGTGGATGGCGTCACGCTGCTGGTCGTGGGCTACCTGGCCAATGCCGATTTCCAGGTGCCTGGCTTCCAAGGCCAGTCCCTGACCAAGTGGGCCATCATCACGGCGAACTTCATGTTCGTCGACTCGCTGATCGCGATCTCCTGCGCCGCCCTGCTCCGGGGCCTTGAAAAATCGCTGGAACGCGTGGGGCGCGACATCGCCGAGCGCAAGAAAACCGAAGCCTTGCTGCGGGCCAGCGAGGAAAGCTTCCGCCAGATCACCTCGCAGGTGCCCGGCGCGGTGTTCCGGGTGCTGGTGACGCCGAGTGGCGAACGCCAGTACCGCTTCATCAGCCCGGGTGTCCGGAGCCTGTATGGCGTCGACCCCGAAGCCGTGTTGGCCGACCCCGACCTGCTGCATTCTTTCATCCACCCCGACGACTTGGAACGCATCAAGGCCGTCCAGAAAAGCACCCGCCAGGACCACGCGCCGGTCAACATCGAATACCGGGTGGTGCTGGCGGACGGCACCCAGAAATGGCTGCACCTGAGTTCGTCGCGGGTGACGGACCCCGCCGCCGGCTCCGTCCGCAATGGCGTCATCGTCGACATCACCGAGCGCAAGCTGTCGGAAGAGGCGCTGCGGGCCAATGAGGCCCGCTGGAAGCTCGCCCTCGAAAGCACGGGCGACGGCGTCTGGGACTGGGATCTGAAGACCCGCCAGGTCCTGCTGTCTGCCCGCTTCAAGGAAATGTGCGGTTACGCTGCCGATGAGTTTCCCGACGAGCTCGACCGGATGCTCCAGTTCGTCCATCCCGACGACGTGCCCTGCCTGAACCAGGACCGCGACGCCCACCTGGCCGGCGCCACCCCGACCTTCGTCAACGAACACCGGGTGCGCTGCATGGACGGCAGCTGGAAATGGTTCCTGACGCGCGGCCTGGTGATCAGCCGCGAAGCGGACGGCACGCCGCTGCGCATGATCGGCACCCACACCGACATCAGTGGCCGCAAGCAGACCGAAGCGCTGATCTGGCAGCAGGCCAACTACGACGGCCTGACCGGCCTGCCCAACCGCCAGATGCTGCGCGACCGGCTCGAGCAAGACATCAAGAAGTGCAAACGCGATGGCCAGTCCGTGGCCGTGATGTTCATCGACCTGGACCACTTCAAAGAAGTCAACGACACGCTGGGCCACGACCATGGCGACCTGTTGCTGGTGGAAGCCGCCCACCGCATCCGCCATTGCATCCGCGACTCGGACACCGTGGCCCGACTGGGGGGCGACGAGTTCACGGTCGTCCTGCCCGAATTGGACAGCCTGCCCCGCGTGGAGCAAATTGCCCAGGACATCATCGCCGTGCTGGCCGAAGTCTTTCAGCTCGGCCACGAACGCGCCTACGTGTCGGCCAGCATCGGCATCACCTTCTACCCGGACGATGCCACCGACATCGACGACCTGTTCAAGCAGGCCGACCAGGCCATGTACGTGGCCAAGGACGCCGGGCGCAGCCGCTTCAGCTACTTCACGCCAGCGCTGCAAGAGGCCGCCCAGACCCGCGTGCGCCTGACGAACGACTTGCGCCAAGCCCTGACCAACGAAGAGTTCAAGGTCTTCTACCAACCCATCGTCGACCTGCAGACCGGCCGCGTCCACAAGGCCGAAGCCCTGATCCGCTGGCAACACCCGACGCGCGGCCTGGTCAGTCCCGCCATCTTCATCCCCATCGCGGAGTCCAGCGGCCTGATCAACGAGATCGGCGACTGGGTGTTCCGCCAATCCGCCGCTCAGGCCAGGGACTGGCGCGCACGCCACCAAGCCGACTTCCAGATCAGCGTCAACAAATCACCCGTGCAGTTCCGCAGCCAGGACAACACCTTGCAGGACTGGTTCGAGCACTTGCGCAAGCTCGGCCTGCCTGGCCGCAGCATGGTGGTCGAGATCACAGAGGGCCTGCTGCTGGACGCCAGCTCCGAGGTGAGCCAACAACTGGTGGAACTGCGCCAGGCCGGCATCGGGGTCTCGCTGGACGACTTCGGCACCGGCTACTCCTCGCTGTCCTACCTGCAGAAGTTCGACATCGACTTCCTCAAGATCGACCAGGCCTTCGTGCGCGGCCTCGCTCCGGCGTCCAAGAACCTGGCGCTGTGCAAGGCCATCATCCTGATGGCGCACGAACTGGGCATGCAGGTCATCGCCGAAGGGGTGGAGACCGACGAGCAGAGAAGCTTGCTGACCCAGGCCGGTTGCGACTTTGGCCAGGGATACCATTTCGCCAGGCCCATGCCCGCCGAAGACTTCGAGCATTGGTACGCAACACGGACGCTGACTGTGACGGCTTGACCACACCGACGACTGCTAAGATCAATCCACAAAGCAATGCTCGGGAGGGGCAATTCATGGCCAGTGGGCGCACCGACAACACCGTGATCAAGGCCTGATGTCGCTGGACACGCTTTACACCGCCGAGACGCCAGAAGGCATCGCCCTGTCCCTGCGCCCTGCCGGGGTCATGGCACGCTCATGGGCCTACCTGGCCGACGCCGGCATCCGCCTGGTCATCTTCTTCTTCGCGGCCCTGCTGGCCAGGCCCATGGGTGGCGTGGGCTCGGCCTTCCTCATGGTGCTGTACTTCGCGCTGGAATGGTTCTACCCGGTGGTCTTCGAACTGACCAAGGCCGGGGCCACGCCAGGCAAGCGCATGATGAACCTGCAAGTCGTGATGGACTCCGGCCTGCCGGTCACGCCCGCAGCGTCGATCACCCGCAACCTGCTGCGCGCCGCCGACTTCCTGCCCCTGGCCTACGCCGCCGCCATGCTCTCCATGCTGACGCGGCGCGACTTCAAGCGACTGGGCGACCTGGCGGCCGGCACCCTGGTGGTCTACCACCACACGGTCCAGCTGCATGGCACGCCGCTGGCGGCACCGGCCATGCCCCCCGCCCGCCAACTGTCGCCCCGCGAGCAGGCCGCCATCGTGTCCTGGGCCGGTCGTTCCGCCCGCCTGACCCCTGCCCGGCTGGATGAACTGGCGATGATCGCCGACACCGTGACCGGCCGGGACGCGAGCCCCCATGCCCGTGGCGAGCACGATGCCACTCGGCGCTTGCAAGGCGTGGCCCAGTGGTTGTTGGGCCACCGCCCCGGAGGCACGCCATGACGCCGCTTCAGTTTGAGAAGATGCACGCGGCCGCGTGGACCGAACTGGAGACCGCGCTCGACCTGCTCGAAGGCAAGCGCAAGCCCCAGAAAGCCAAACAAGGCCAGCCTCCGCCACCCGTCGCCAACGGCGCCCGCGTGGCCACGCTGTACCGCCGCAGTTGCGAACACCTGGCGCTGGCCCAGGCCCGCGCCTACCCCATCCACCTGACCCACCGTTTGGAGACGCTGACCCAGCGGGGCCACCGGCTCATTTACCGCCAGCACGACTATGGCGTGGCGCGGCTCAAGCAACTGGTGCTGGTGGACTTTCCGCAAAGCGTGCGGGGCCACCGCTGGTACCTGCTGGCCGCCACCTTGCTGTTCGTGGTGCCGCTGCTGGCCATCGGCTGGGCCACCTACCGCGACCCAGGCTTCGTGCTTCACCTGATGGACGCCAACGAAGTCCAGAACTTCGACAGCATGTACGGCGACAGCGACCGGGGCATCGGCCACCAGCGGCGCGCCTCCACCGACTGGCAGATGTTCGGCTACTACATCCAGCACAACATCGGCATCGGCTTCCAGTGCTTCGCGAGCGGGCTGTTCTGGGGTTTGGGCAGCTTGTTCTTCCTGGTCTTCAACGGCCAATCCATTGGCGCGGTGGCGGGCTACCTCACCGCGCGTGGCCATTCAGAAACGTTCTATTCCTTCGTGGTGACGCATTCGGCCTTCGAACTCACGGCCATCGTGCTGGCCGGGGCTGCGGGGCTTCGGCTTGGCCACGCCTTGCTTTCGCCGGGCCGCCACACGCGCCTCGAATCGCTCAAGCTGGCGGCCAAGGATGCCATCACCGTGGTGTACGGCGTGATGGGCCTGCTGCTGATCGCCGCGGCGGTCGAGGCTTTCTGGTCATCGGCCCGATGGGTGGCGCCCGGCGTCAAGTACGGCGTGGGTGCCGCGTGCTGGGCCCTGGTGATCGCTTACCTGGGCTGGCAAGGCCGCCCCGCCAGGAGCGTTCATGCGGATTGACGCCCTCACAGTCGAACTGCGCCCACGTGCCATGTCCGAGGCCGCCGACCTGGGCGTGCTCATGGTCCAGACCCACGCGCGCTCCGTGTGGCGCACTTGCGGGCCGGTCATGGCCGTGGTCCTGCTGTTGGCGCTGTCAACGGTCGAGATCGCCTCCTGGCTTCCCGGCGTCATGATTTTCTGGCTCAAGCCCTGGCTGGACCGCAGCGTGCTGTTCGTGCTGTCGCGCGCCTTGTTCGGCCAGGCCACCAGCTTCAGTGATTTGTGGCAAGCCCGCTCCAGCGTCTGGTGGCAACAGTTGCCCCGCACCCTGACTTTCCGCCGGTTGTCGCCCTGGCGATCGTTCACCCAACCCATCTACCAGCTTGAAGGCCAGTCGGGCAAGGCCTTGCGCCAAAGAAGCGAGCAGTTGCTGTCTGGCCAGCGCTGGGAGGCGAGCCTGATGCACAGCATGTTCTCCACCGCCGAGATGGTGCTGAACATCGGCCTCGTGGGCGTGCTCGTGTGGCTGGTGCCCAATGGCGGGGGCCTGGGGCTGTTCCAGTGGATGGCCGGATCCGACCACCTCCTGGCATCCTTGCTGGGCACGCTGAGCTATGCCAGCGTCGTGTTCGTGCTCGAACCGTTCTACGTGGCCGCGGGCTTCGCCATGTACCTCAACCGCCGGGTCGAACTCGAAGCCTGGGACATCGAACAGGAGTTCCGGCGTGCGTTCAGTGCCTGAGCCAGCCATGAACACCCTGCGCGCCGCCCTGTTGGCCTTGGCCTTGTCGGCAGGGGCTGGGTCGTCTTTCAGCCAGAACGCCCCCACACCGTCGCGCGATGAAGTGCAAGCCGCCCACGACCAGGTTCAGAAAGACCCGAACCTCGGGGGCACCAAGAAGGAACAGAAGCTGCGCTTCAAGGACTTCGAACCCTGGAAGGCCAAGCCCGCCAAGTCCGAGCCGCCGCCCTCGTGGCTGGTCGGGCTGGCGCGCTGGGTCGCCGAAGCCGGGCGACTCGTGATCTGGGCCTTGGGGGCCCTGGCGGTGGCTTTGTTCATCGTGGGGTTGAGGCATTGGATCCGGGTGCGCGCTGACACGGTGGCGGCCAAGACCCTGCGTCACCTGCCCAGCCATGTGCGCGAACTGGACATCCGGCCTGAAAGCCTGCCCGATCAGATCGGCGCCACGGCTCGGGCCTTGTGGGAAGGTGGCGAACACCACCGGGCATTGTCCCTGCTGTACCGGGGCGCCTTGTCCAGGCTGGTTCACGACCATGCCGTGCCCATCCGCGCTGCCAGCACCGAAGGCGAATGCGTTCGACTGACCGCCCGCTACCTGGCACCCCGCCACGGTGACTTCTTCGCCAGGCTGGTGGCCGCGTGGCAACTCGCGGTCTATGGTGCGCGCATGCCCGAGTCGGCCAAGGTCCTGGCGTTGTGCGATGACTTCGACCAGCACCTCGGCCAAGGCCCCTCGACGGAGGCCGCGCCTTGAAGTTCGAACACTTGCTGAAGGTCTTGCTGCTGGCGTTGCTGCTGGCCCTGGGCGCCTGGGTGGCCAACAGCACCGAATGGGTCGCAGAAGATGTGCCCACGCCCCGCCAGGGCGAAGCGCTGACCAATGAGCTCTACGCCACCCAACAGGTGGTTCGCCAGTTGGGCGGCAAGGTGGTCCGCCCCAAGGAACTGGCCGCCATGCCGCCACGCCACGCCACACTCATGCTCAGTTCCTGGCATTGGGACCTGTTCCCGGAGCGCGAACGGATGCTGCGCGAATGGGTGAAGAACGGCGGACACCTCGTCATCGGTGCCGACATGCTTTACAGCGAACGCCTGGAGGCCTGGTTGCCCATCCGGCGGATCGACGACGAGGACGAGGATGACGAGGAAGAAGGTGGGACCGCACCGGAGAGCGCCAAGGAAGCGGCCAGCGTTCCCGCCTCCTCCGCCCCACCTGCCGACAAGAAGCGCAAGACCCCGGCGTGCGAAGAGGTCATCGAACCCGAAGGCGTGGCGCCAGCCTACGGCGTGCGGCGTGCCTACAAGCTGTGCGGTGGCCGGGGCTATCCACGGATCAAGATGCCCGCCGCCGTGACGTGGGCCGTCCAAGCCGAGTGGGCACTCAAGCACCAGCGCGGCCCCGACGCCGTGCGGGTGGCGCTGGGCAAAGGCCAGGTCACGGTCATCACCAGTTCGAAGCTCTTCTTCAACGACCATGTCCTTGAAGGCGACAACACCTTGCTGGCCATGGCCGCACTGCAAGTCCACCGCGGCGGCGAGGTTTGGTTCGTCTCCGAAGAAGCCCGGCCTCCTTTGCTGGCCTGGATCTGGGACCAGGGTTGGGTGGCCGTGCTCATGGGTCTGCTGGCGCTGGCCGCCGCGCTGTGGCGTGGCGCCGTGCGTTTCGGCCCCCTCGCCACACCCGCCATGCCGGGACGCCGCTCCATGGCCGAACAGGTCAAGGGCACCGCCCGTTTCTTGACGCACCACGGCGCCGATGCCTTGCACGCAGCACAGGTTCGCGCGTTGGACGAAGCCGCGCAAGGCCGCCTGCACCACTACGCCCGACTGGAGCGCAGCGCCCGCGCCCAGGCCATCGCCCACGCGACGGGACTCGACGCCGACACGCTGGCCCGGGCCCTGGACCGCCGACTCAAACGATCCGACCGCGAACTGCCGCCCACGCTCGAGCTGCTGGAAACAGCACGCCGGAGCCTGAACAACCCACTCAGCCGATGAAAGCCCGACATGCAGATCAAACCTGAAGACCTGAGCCGCGCCGCCGAACTGCTGGGTGGCCTGCGAACCGAATTGTCCAAGGCCGTGGTGGGACAGCGCGAGGCCGTGGACCAGACCCTGGTCGCCCTCGTCGCTTCCGGCCATGTCCTGATCGAAGGCGTGCCCGGCCTCGGCAAGACGCTGCTGGCCCGCACCTTGGCCAAGGCCATGACCCTGAAGTACGCCCGGGTGCAGTTCACGCCCGACCTGATGCCCTCCGACATCACCGGCCACTCGGTGTTCGACACGGCCGCGCGTGGCGAATCGGCCAATGGCATCGGCGCGCTGAGGGTGCACCGCGGCCCGGTGTTCACCAACCTGCTGCTGGCCGACGAAATCAACCGCGCGCCTGCCAAGACCCAAAGCGCCTTGCTCGAAGTGATGCAGGAGTACCAGGTCACGCTGGAAGGCCAGACCCTCAAGCTGCCACGGCCCTTCATGGTCATGGCCACGCAGAACCCGATCGACACCGAAGGCACCTACCCCTTGCCCGAAGCCCAGCTCGACCGCTTCCTGTTCAAGATCGACATCGGCTACCCCACCCATGAGGAAGAAACCGCCATCATCCGCCGCGCCACCGAACGCCAGATCGGCGACCAGCTCTCGCTGGACGGCATCGAAGCGCGCCTGGACGAACGGCTGGTCTTGACCTTGCAGGAGATGGCCTCCTTCGTGCGGACCGACGAGCGCGTGGCCGACTACGCCGTGCGCATCATGCGCGCCACCCGCCAATGGCCCGGCCTCTCGTCGGGCGCCGGTCCGCGCGGCGCGATCGCCCTCGTGCGCGCGGCCCGCGCCTCGGCCCTGCTGCAAGCCCGCGACTTCGTCACCCCCGACGACATCAAGGGCCACGTGCTGCCGGCCCTGCGCCATCGCGTCATGCTGGCCCCGGATGCCCAGCTCGAAGGGCGCCGCGTCGATGAACTGCTGACCGACGCGCTCGACAGCGTCGAAGCCCCTCGCCTGTGATGGCGCTGGATTGCCGATGAGCTGGACCCTGATCCCCAGTCGCCCGGCCGTGATCGCGCTGACCGGCGCCGCACTGGCCAGCGCCGTGGCTCTGGTGGCCGGCGTGCCGCTGGGCGCCGTGGGCCTGGCCTCTGGCACGTTCACGGTGGTCGCCGCCAGTTGGGCCATCCTCGACCTGTGGCGCAGCGAACGCGCCTGGCGTCGATCGCCGGTGCGCGTCGAACGAACCCTGCCCCACGCCCTGGCCCTCGGCGTCCAACGCCCCTTGAGCCTGACCTTGGTCAACGAGGGCCCGCGGCCCTGGCGGGTGGCGGTGTTCGACGAAGTCGATCCCAAGCTCGATTTCCAGGGCCTGCCGCAATGGGCGGACGTGCCCGCCCACAGCCAGATCGACCTCCAGTACGCCGTCACTCCCCGACGGCGCGGCACCGTGCACTTCGGCCTCACCCAAGTGAGGATGAGCAGCCTGTGGGGCAGCTTCGAGACCCTGCGCACGCTCGGCCAGTCCCAAAGCCTGCAGGTCTACCCCAACTTCGCCGCCGTGGCCGGCTACGCCTGGCTGGCCGGGGACCGGCGCCTGGCGCAGATCGGCATCAAGACCTACGCCCAGCGCGGCATGGGCACCGACTTCAAGCAACTCACGGACTACAAGGTCGGCGATCCCATTCGCCACATCGACTGGAAAGCCACCATGCGCCATGGCCGGCCCATCGTGCGCGAGTTCCAGGATGAACGTGACCAGTGTGTGCTCTTCCTGATGGATTGCGGCCGCCGCATGCGGGCCGACGAAGGTGTCGTCAGCGCCGATGGCAGCCACTTCGACCAGGCGCTCAATGCATTGATGCTGATGAGCTACGTGGCCCTGAAGGACGGCGACGAAGTCGGTGCGATGACCTTCGGCACGGCGCCTGGCCAGCAACGCCACTTTGCGCCGCGCAAAGGATCATCCACCCTCAATGCGCTGATGGCCCGCCTGCACGACATCGAACCCGACGCCACGCACTCCGACTACCTGCTGGCCGCGCAAGACCTGCTGCGCCGGCAGCACAAGCGCGCCCTGGTGGTGCTATTGACCAACTTCCGGGACGAGGATTCCGCCGAACTGCAACCGGCCTTGAAGCTGTTGCGCGGCCGGCACCTGGTGCTGGTGGCCAGCCTGCGCGAACGGGTGCTGCGCGAGGTGGCCGAGCAACCCATCGGCACCCCAGCCCAGGCCACCGAGGTTGCCGGGGCCCACCTGTTCGAACAAGCCCGCCGCGATGCCTTCCGCCGCGTGGTGGGCAACGACGCCCTGTCGGTCGACGTGGAGCCTGGCCAGTTGGCCGTGGCCCTGGTCAACCGCTACCACGCCGTCAAACGATCCGGCTTGCTCTGAGCCACCGCCCCGTTTTTTCAACCCAGAAGAGGACCATGATGAGTGTTGCCAACCCCTACCAGCCCCCCCGCGCCAAGGTCGAAGATGTCCGAGGCGGCTCCGGAGCCTACCAAGCTGTTCGAATCTGGTCCGCCAAGGGCCGCGTCAGCCGCCTCCAGTACCTGGGCTACCTCATGGGGGGCTACCTGTTGGTCATCCTTGGAGCGGCTGTCGTGGGCGCCATCGCCGCGGCGGCAGGCCTGGGCAAATCCGCTTCCGCGCTTGGCGCGATCGTGGCCATCCCGTACATGGTCTTGTCCATCCTGCTGTCGATCCAGCGGGCACACGACATGGACTGGTCGGGCTGGACCAGCCTGCTCACCTTGATCCCCTTCGTGGCATTCGTGTGGATCTTCAAGGCGGGCACGCCGGGCGACAACCGCTTCGGCGCACCACCGCCTCCCAACACCACCAAGGTCAAGATCCTGGCGCTGCTGATGCCCGTCATCGCCATCATTGGCATCCTGGCGGCCATCGCCTTGCCGGCTTACCAAGGCTATGCGCTGCGTGCCAAGGCGGCTCAAGCCCCCCTCCAGCAGCCAGCCCCGGCCCCTTGATCCAAGACGACGTGCTCAGGTCGTCAGCACGGTCCGCCGTGCTGACTTCGGCCTGAACGCCTCGCACACCGTGGCATCGGTTTCGATGTAAGGCCCGCCGATCAGGTCGATGCAATAAGGCACGGCCGCAAAGATGCCCGGGACGATGGCGCGCCCCTCGGCATCGCGCAGCCCTTCCAGCGTTTCGGCGATGGACTTGGGCTGGCCAGGCAGGTTCAGGATCAAGGCCTGGCCACGGATCACCGCCGTCTGGCGCGACAAGATCGCCGTGGGCACGAAGCGCAGGCTGATCTGGCGCATCTGTTCGCCAAAGCCGGGCATTTCCTTGTCGGCCACGTCCAGCGTGGCCTCGGGCGTCACATCGCGGGGCGCCGGGCCGGTTCCGCCAGTGGTCAGCACCAGGTGGCAGCGCTGCACATCCACCAGTTCGCGCAGCGCGGCGGCGATGCCCTCGCGCTCGTCGGGGATCAGCCTGGGCACCCAACTGATCGGATTGCGCACCGCGCGTCCCAGCCAATCCTGCAGGGCCGGCAGCCCCTTGTCTTCATAGACGCCTGTGCTCGCCCGGTCCGAAATCGACACGACGCCGATCCGGACCTCGTCCAGGGTGTTGGGCGACTGAGCGCTCACGCTTCGCCCTCGTCCTCATCAGACGGCAGGCCGTCGTCGTCGGCGCGACCCTGGCCCTCCAGGGCTTGCTTGACGAACTGGAACAGCTCCCGGAATCCCTTGCCGCTGCGCTTTTCGGGCGCCGCGGCGGCATCCTTGCGCGCATTGCGGATCAAGGCGCGCATCTTCTGCACGTCCGACTCGGGGTACTCGGCCACCCAGCGCGTCAGAGCGCCGTCATCGGCCACCAACTCGGCGCGCCAACGCTCGGCGTCGTGCAAGGCCAGGGCATTGCGCGCATGGCCCAGCTGGAACGAGGCCACGGCTTCCTTGATGGGTTCGGGGTCGACACCGCGCAGCAGCTTGCCGATGTACTGCATCTGCCGGCGCTTGCCTTCGAAGGACTTGGTGCGCTTGTAGTCGGCGATCGCGTCGTCCAGCAATTCGGGCAGGCCGATGTCGGCCAGGCGGTCCTTGGGCATCGTCACCAGGGCTTCGCCCAGGGTCTGCAGCTCGTGGCTGTCCCTTTTTAGCTGCGATTTGCTGGGCCGCCGATAGCCGTTTTCATCGACTTCGTCGTCGTCGGAAGGGGGAAACTGTTCTTGATTCATGTGGTCGCTATGATACGAGGTCACACCCCTCACAGCCGCGAACCGCATACATGGCCGCCAACAAATCCTCCAAGTCTTCGCCCAACGCCCAACAGCCTGCCCAGTCCGGCTTCGCCTACTCGCGCGACCAGTTCCAGCAGTTGATCGAAGACGCTTTGAACTTGGCGACGAAGCTGGGGGCTTCCGACGCGGCAGCCGAGGTGTCCGAGGGCATGGGCCTGTCGGTGTCGGTGCGCAAGGGCAAGCTGGAGAACGTCGAGCGCAACCGCGACAAATCCATCGGCGTGTCGGTCTACCTGGGCCAGCGCCGTGGCAACGCCAGCACCTCCGACTTCTCGCCCGCCGCGCTCGAACAAACCGTGCGCGCCGCCTACGACATCGCACGCTTCACCGCCGAGGACGTGGCCGCCGGCCTGCCCGATGCCGAAGACCTGGCGCTGGGCAAGGCCGCCAAGCGCGACCTGGAACTCTTCCACCCCTGGTCCATCGATGCCGAGCAAGCCGCCGAGCTGGCCCGCCGCTGTGAAGACGCGGCCCTGACGCTCGATCCGCGCATCACCAACTCCGAAGGCGGTGGCGTCTCGGCCCAGCAATCGCATTTCCTGGCCGGCAACACGCGCGGCTTCCGCGGTGGTTACGCCAGCTCGCGCCACTCGCTGTCGGTCTCGCCCATCGCTGGCCGTGGCAACGACATGCAGCGCGACTTCTGGTATTCGTCCGAACGTGATGCCCGCGACCTGGCCCGCCCCGAGGTCATCGGCCGCTACGCCGCCGAGCGCGCCCTGGCCCGCCTGAAGTCCCGCAAGATCGCCACGTGCGAAGTGCCGGTGCTGTTCGAATCGCCGCTGGCTGCTGGCCTGCTGGGCGCCTACGTGCAGGCCACCAGTGGCGGCGCGCTGTACCGCAAATCCACCTTCCTGCTCGACAGCCTGGGCCAGCAGGTGCTGCCCAAGCACATCAACATCCTCGAAGACCCGCACATCCTCAAGGGCAAGGGCAGCGCGCCTTTCGACGACGAAGGCGTGCTGACCCGCAAGCGTCACATCTTGAAGAACGGCGTGGTGCAGAGCTATTTCCTGTCGAGCTATTCGGCGCGCAAGCTGGGCATGAAGACCACGGGCCATGCGGGCGGCTCGCAGAACCTGGTCCTGACCAGCAAGCTGACCGACCCCAAGGACAACCTCAAGGCCATGCTCAAGAAGCTGCACCGCGGCCTCTTCGTGACCGAGCTGATGGGCCAGGGCGTCAACTACGTGACCGGCGACTACTCGCGCGGTGCAGCCGGCTACTGGGTCGAAAACGGCAAGATCGCCTACCCGGTCGAAGAGATCACCATCGCCGGTCACTTGGGCGAGATGTTCAAGCAGATCGTGGCCGTGGGGGCCGATGAATACACCTACGGCAGCAAGACCGTGGGCTCCATCCTCATCGAGAAGATGAAGATCGCCGGGCATTGAGACCAAGCCCTTGATGTGGGCAGACAACGCGGGAAAGCCCCCGCCTGCCTCGCCGCCTCAGGCGCGCCAAGCGCTCCTAGAATGTCCGAATTCAAGCTCGGCTTGAAGCTTCGGACCATTCCCAGGAGACCCCGCCATGCAACGTCGTTCCTTCATCCACCACGCTGGCCTGGCCGGTGTTTTGGCGGCGGGTGCCGCGCCCGCCATCGTCCGCGCGGAAGCCAATGTGCGCTGGCGCCTGGCCTCCAGCTTCCCCAAGTCGCTCGACACCATCTTCGGCGCCGCCGAAGTCTTCACCAAGAAGATCAGCGAGATGTCGGGCGGCAAGTTCGTGATCTCGGTGCACGCGGCCGGCGAGCTCATGCCCGCCTTTGGCGTGGTCGATGGCGTGCAGAATGCCACGGTCGAAATGGCCCACACCGCGCCCTACTATTTCGTGGGCAAGGACGAGACCTTCGCCATCGGCAGCGCCATCCCCTTTGGCCTGAACTCACGCCAGATGAGCGCCTGGATGTACGAAGGCAATGGCCTGAAACTCATGCGCGAGTTCTATGCGCAGTACAACATCATCAACTTCCCTGGCGGCAACACGGGCGCGCAAATGGGCGGGTGGTACCGCAAACCCATCAAGTCGCTGGAAGACATGAAGGGCCTGAAGATGCGCATTGGCGGCTTTGCAGGCAAGGTCATCGAGCGACTGGGCTCCATCCCCCAAAACCTGCCCGGCGGCGAGATCTACCAGGCGCTTGAAAAAGGCACGATCGACGCGGCCGAGTGGGTGGGCCCCTACGACGACCAGAAGCTCGGCTTCTACAAAGTGGCGCCCTTCTACCACTACCCTGGCTGGTGGGAAGGCGGCCCGCAGCTCGACTTCTACATCAACACCAAGGCGTTTGCCGCATTGAGCCCGGAGTACAAGGCCATGGTGGAAGCTGCCGCCTCGCATGCCCACGTCGAGATGCAGGCCCGCTACGACGCCGCCAATCCGCTCGCGCTCAAGCAGTTGGTCGCCGCCAAGGCACAGCTGGTGCAGATGCCCAAGTCCGTCATGGACGGCGCCTTCAAGGCCTCGATGGAAATCTACAGCGAGCTGAACGAGAAGAACAAGAACTGGAAGAAGGTTTACGCCGACTACGCCAAGTTCCGGGCCGACCAGAACCTGTGGTTCCGTTTCACCGAGGCCACCTTCGACCGCTACATGCAGGCCGCCAAGCTCTGAGGCTTGGCTGTCAGGGCGGCGACGCTGCGGGGTCGCCCTGCTTCTTCAAGGCATCTTGCATGGCCTTGCCTGGGTCTTCTTCCGGCGGCACGTCGGGCGGCGGCACCGAATCCTCGGTCGGCGCCGAAGCGCCCTCATCCGCTGGCGCCGTCAGGTCCGCCGGCATCTCGATCTGGACCTTGTCCACATCGACCACGGCCTCCTTGTCCAGCCAGTACGTGACGGACTGAGGCCAGAAGATCACCACGGCCACCAGCATCAACTGCATCACCACCCACGGTACCGCGCCCAGGTAGATGTCGCGCGACTGGATGGGCTTGGCGATGGCCCCGTTCTTGAAGATCTGGTCGGCGATGCCGCGCAGGTAGAACAGCGCGAAGCCGAAAGGCGGGTGCATGAAGCTGGTCTGCATGTTCACGCACAGCAGCACGCCGAACCACACCAGGTCGATGCCCAGCTTCTGGGCCACGGGCGCCAGCAACGGAATGATGATGAAGGCGATCTCGAAGAAATCGAGGAAGAAGGCCAGGAAGAACACGAAGATGTTCACCGCGATCAGGAAGCCCAACTGACCGCCTGGCAAGTGCGCCAGCATCTCTTCGACCCAGCGGTTGCCATCCAGCCCCTGAAACACCAGCGAGAACACGCTGGAGCCCACCAGGATGAAGATGACCATGGCCGTGACGCGCATGGTGGTGTCCATGGCCTGCCACAGCAGGCTCACCGTCAGGCGCTTGTGGATGGCGGCCAGGATGATGGCACCCAGGGCGCCCAAGGCACCGGCTTCGGTCGGGGTGGCCAAGCCCATGAAGATCGTGCCCAGCACCATGAAGATCAGGATGACGGACGGCACCATGCCCCACAGCACCTTTTTCCACAGCACCCAGCCACGCTCCACGCGGGCTTCCGGTGGCAGCGGCGGCACCAGCTTAGGGTAGAACAAGGCGATGAAAGCGGTGTAGGCCAGGAACAGTCCGGTCTGCATCATGGAAGGGCCGATGGCCCCCTTGTACATGTCGCCCACCGAGCGGCCCAACTGGTCGGCCAACACCACCAGCACCAGCGAAGGCGGGATCAACTGCGTGATGGTGCCCGAGGCCGCGATCACGCCGGTGGCGAAACGCATGCTGTAGCCATAGCGCACCATGATCGGCAGCGAAATCACCCCCATGGCGATGACGCTGGCCGCGACCGTGCCCGTGATGGCGCCCAGGATGGCCCCCACGATGATCACGGCGAAGCCCAAGCCGCCAGGCCGGCGGCCGAACAGTTGGCCCGTGCCTTCCAGCAGGTCTTCGGCCAGGCCGCAGCGTTCCAGCACCGCGCCCATGAAGGTGAAGAAGGGGATGGACAGCAGCAGCTCGTTCGACACGATGCCGAACAAGCGCAGCGGCAGGTTGCCCATGAACTCGGCCGGCAGGATGCCCAGCCCCACCGCGCCATAACCGAAGGCCAATCCCAGGCCCGCCAGCGAAAACGCCACCGGGAAACCGAAAAGCATGACCAGCACCAGCGCGCCGAACATGAGCGGCGCCATGTGTTCCAGGGTGATCACTGCAGCGGTCTTTCGTAGTGGGTGTCCATGTTGTAGCTGCCGCGCAGGTAGCCGACGCGTTTGACAACTTCGGCCAGCGTCTGCAAGGCCAGCAAGGCGAAACCCAGGGGGATCATTGCCTTGATGGGCCAGCGCAGCAGCCCACCGGCGCTGGGTGACACCTCTTGCTGCACATAGGCGTCATGGACCATGTGGATGCTCAGCCAGCCGGTGATCACGCAAACCGGCAACAGCACGAAGACCATGCCCAGCAGGTCGATCCAGGCCCGGGTGCGCGGAGAGCGGCCGCCATAGATCACGTCGACACGAACATGCTCGTTGAGTTTGAGCAAAGCCGGCGCACCCAGGAAGACCGCCGCGCCGAACAAATACCATTGCGCCTCCAGCCAGGCGTTAGAGCCCAGGTTGAAGGTGTAGCGGATCAAGGCATTGCCGGCGCTGATGGCGCAGGCCAGGGCGAGCAGCCATGCGGCCAGTTGCCCCAGGCGCACCGACAACGCATCGACCGCACGGACGAAGAAAAGACCGGCCTGGCCCATGCCGTGACGCGCCTCAGCCGAGGGCAACGGCCTGGCTGAACAGGCGCGAGGAACGCGCGCCGCTGCGGCAGAACATCAAGGTGGGACGGGGCAAGGTCTTGAGCAGCTCGGCCGCCTGGGCGATTTCCTCGGGCGACTGGTAGCCGCCTTGCACGGGCAAGTAGGCGTAGGTCAGGCCCGCGGCCTTGGCCGCCGCCTCGATGGCGCTGGTGGTGGGCTGGTCGGGGCCGCCCTCGAAGTCGGGGCGGTTGTTGATCACGCTCTTGAAGCCAGCGGCCGCCACCGAAGCCATGGCTTCTGGCGTCAGCTGGGGGGCCACGCAAACGTCTTCGCTCACGGGCTGAACGGGCAGGTTGTCGGACATGACGGTGTCTCCTTGGGTGTGCTCGAACGCGATTGTCGGCCAGATTGTCAGCCAGCCAGCGCGGCCTTGACCGCAGCGGACACCAAGCCCATGTCGGCCTTGCCGGCCAGGCGCTGCTTGACCGCGCCCATGACCTTGCCCATGTCGCCGGGGCCGGAGGCGCCCAGCTCGGTCACGATGGCCTTGACTTCGTCGGCCACTTCGTCGGCCGACAGACGCTGGGGCAGGTAGGCCTCCAGCACGCCGATCTCGAAGGCTTCCTTCTCGGCCAGGTCGACGCGGCCAGCGGCCTGGAACTGCTGGTGCGAATCCTTGCGCTGCTTGAGGAGCTTGTCGACGATGGCCACGGTGGCCGCGTCGTCCAGCGTGATGCGCTCGTCGACTTCCTTCTGCTTCATGGCCGCCAGCAACATGCGGATGGCGCCCAGGCGCTCGGCCTCTTTGGCACGCATGGCGTTCTTCATGTCGTCGGTGATGCGGTCTTTCAGGCTCATGGCTCGGTCCTTTTTGGTTCAGGCTTGTTCTTGTTCAGAAACAACAAAGCCCGCATGGGCGTCCCCGCGCGGGCTTTTCAAGTCAACGACATGGGGAGCAAACGCCACCGCCAATGTCGGACAGGGAAGCTGCTGATTAGTACAGCTTCTTGGGCAGCTGCATGCTGCGCACGCGCTTGTAGTGGCGCTTGACGGCGGCGGCCTTCTTGCGCTTGCGCTCAGCGGTGGGCTTTTCGTAGAACTCGCGGGCGCGCAGTTCGGTCAGCAAGCCCAGCTTTTCGATGGTGCGCTTGAAGCGGCGCAGGGCCACGTCGAACGGCTCGTTTTCCTTGACACGGATGGTCGTCATTGATCGATCACTTTCAGTATGAATGCATTCAAAGGGCCTGGGCCCGTTCCCAATTTCCGCGGAGGAAACGGACATGCCCCACGGGGATTGCTTAGCAGGCATTACTTACCCACTAGCAGAGCCCGATATTCTACTGCGGATTTCCAACTTGTTCCAGAAAAATCCCTTGTGCGGCCGCCAATTTGGCCCTTTCAGCAGGGTTCAAAGGTCGGGGGTCGGTGGATTTCGGGGGCAATTTGGCCAAAAGTTCGGCCAACGGCTCTTGGACGAAGGCACGTTCGTCCATGCGCGGGTGCGGCAAGCTCAATGCCAGCGACTCGCGCTTGACGCCTTCCATCCACAGCAGATCGAGGTCCAGTGTGCGAGGCGCCAAAGGCTTGGGCCGCTCGCGGCCCAGCGTCAATTCGATGCCCAGCAAGGCGTTCAACAGTTCCAAGGGCGCCAGCGAGGTGCTCAAGGCCGCGACGGCGTTGAGGTAATCAGGGCCTTCGGTGCCGACGGCCTTGGTCACGTAAAACGAGGACACACCTTCCAGGCTGGTCCAGGGCAGGTCTTGCATCCGAGCCAGCGCGGACTGCAGGCTCTCCCGGGTCGGGCCCAGGTTCGCCCCCAAGGCCACGAACGCCCGGAAGCGGGGCAGGTCTTCAGTCACCCGCGCCGCCGTCATTGCCGGACGGGCCGTTGCTCACCGCGCCGCCCTCGCCTTCGCTGGGCTTGCGGCGACGCCGCCGACGCTTCTTGGCCGCGGGCACGGCCCCTTCGCCACCGTCGTCTTCGGAGCTGGGGCTTTCAGCACCCGATGCAGCGCCAGCGGCAGCATGCGATGCCGCGCGGCCACCACCCCTCGGGCCTTGAGCCGCGCGCTTGGCCGACTCTTGCTGGCGCGCCACGTCCATCAGTTCGCGGCGCTCGTCGTTGTCGGCCAGCGAGAAGTCTTCCCACCAGGTGGCCAGTGGCTGATCGGCCTCGCCAGCCTGGGCCCGCAGGCGCAGGAAGTCGAAACCGGCGCGGAAACGTGGTTGCTCGACCAAGGTCAGCGGGCCGCTGCCCACGCGCTTGTCGAAGCGTGGCTGCATGGTCCAGATCTCGCGCATGTCGGACGCCAGCTTGCCCCGGCCCGAAATGTCGCCGATGCGCGCGTCGAACACGGCATCGGTGGCGGCCTGCAAAGCCGGGAATGGCGGCTCGCCTTTGGCCAGGTTGCGCTTCCAGTGGTCGAGCACGTCATGCCACAGCAGGCAGGCCAGCAGGAAGCTGGGTGCCACGGGTTTGCCTTCGGACACACGGCGGTCGGTGTCGTTCAGGGCCAGCTTGACGAATTGTTCGCGGCCGGGATGGCGGCGGGTTTCGTCGAACACGGCATCGAGGATGGGGAACACGCCGCGGTCCAGACCCAGCTTGCGCAGCTGGTCCAGAGAGGCCTGGGCATGGCCGGTCTGGAGCAGCTTGATCATCTCGTCGAACAGGCGCGACTGCGGCACATTGCTCAGCAGTTCGGCCATGGACTGCAATGGGTCGCGGGTCTTGGCTTCGATCTCGAAACCCAGCTTGGCCGCGAAACGCACCACGCGGATGATGCGCACCGGGTCTTCGCGGTAGCGCACATCGGGCACACCGATCATGCGCAACACTTTCTTCTTGATGTCCTTGATGCCCCCGTGGTAGTCGACCACCACGCCCGTGCTCGGGTCGTAGTACATGGCGTTGACGGTGAAGTCGCGGCGCGCGGAGTCCTGGTCCTGCGGGCCCCAGACGTTGTCGCGCAGCACGCGTCCGCTGCCATCGACCACGTGGGATTTGCCGGCGAGCTCTGAGCGCGAGGTTTTCTCATTGCCCGCCACCTGCTCGGCCGCGTCGGCATCGAGGTAGGCGCGGAAGGTCGACACTTCGATCACGTCGTTGTCACGGCCCCGGCCGAAGACCACGTGGACGATGCGGAAGCGTCGCCCGATGATGAAGGCTCGGCGGAACAGGCCCTTGACCTGCTCGGGGGTGGCATTGGTGGCCACGTCGAAATCCTTGGGGCGCAGGCCGACCAGCAGGTCGCGCACGGCACCACCCACGATGTAGGCCTCGAAGCCGGCTTCCTGGAGGGTGGTGCACACCTTGACGGCGCGGTCATCCACCAGCGTCGGGTCGATGCCGTGCTCGGACGCCGGCACCTCTACCCGCTTGCCGGTGGGAACGCGGGGCTTCTTGCGCCCGCCTGCCGCCGCGCCAGTAGCTTGGCTGGGGTCTTTGCCCAGGATCTTGTCTATCAATCTCTTGATCATGAAAACAGTCGAAGAATGCGCCAGCCGCGCTCACGGGCCACGGCCTCGAGGGCCGGACTGGGGTTGGTGGCAACAGGATCGCTGGCCAGGTCCAGCAATGGCAGGTCGTTGGGGGAGTCGCTGTAGAAGCTGACCCGATCGAAATCGGCCAAGTTGTGGCCGCGTTCGGCCAGCCATTGTTCCACACGCGTGATTTTGCCCTCCCGGAAGGACGGCACACCCTGGATTTCCCCCGTCACGCGGCCTTGATCGTCCCGCGCGAGGCCAACGGCCAACAGATCGGGCACGCCGAAGGCATCGGCGATGGGTCGGGTCACGAACTCATTGGTCGCGGTGACGATGGCCAACAGGTCGCCCCGGGCTTCGTGCTCGCGCACCAGTTGCAGGGCCTGAGGCTGGATGGCGGGTAGCACGACCTCGGTCATGAAGCGCTGCTGCAATGCGGCCTGCTCGCCATGGTTCAACTGGCGCCAGATGCTGGTGGAAAAGCGGATGTACTCGGACAGCTGCAAGGTGCCGGCCACGTACTGCTGGTAGAAGCCATCATTGCGACGACGGTACTCCACCGGGTCGGCCAGGCCGATGCGGATGAGGAACTCGCCAAACTCGTGGTCGGAGTCGATTGGCAACAGGGTGTGGTCGAGGTCAAACAGGCACAGGTTCATTCGGTCTCCAGCACCAGCATCTGCTTGAGAAGGGGCACGGTCACGGTTCGGTGTTCGGCCAGGGCAAACCGATCGAGTCGGTCGAGCAGCCCCGCCAGGAAAGCCAGGTCGCGGCTGTAGCGCACCAGCAGGTAGGACACGACGCCATCGTCGAGGTCGATGCCACGCCGCGAGGCCTCGTCGCGCAGGGCCTGGCGAACCCCGGACTCGCTCAAGGGCGACAAGGCAAAGATCAGCCCCCAGCCCAGGCGCGTTCTCAGGTCGTCGCGCACGGGCAGGTCCACCGGCGGGACGGATCCGGCGGCGATGATGGACAAGGGCCCGGCCCCTTCGGCCCCAGTGCTGGCCGATTCGATGAAAAGATTGAAAGCCAGGTGCTGCAAGTGGCCGTCCAGGCGCTCGCAGTCGTCGATCAGCGCCAGGGTGGGCGCCTCCGGGGAGTCCGCATCCCACATCTGGCAGCCCTGCGCACTGACCCACATGACGTGGTGGCCGGCCGCCAAGGCCCGCGGCACCATGGCCCGCAGCAGGTGGGTCTTGCCGCTGCCGGAAGGCCCCCAGAAATAGGCCGCGGGCACGCGGGCCTGGCTGGTCGATGAAGGCCAGGCCCGCAGCCATTCCAGGGCCTGCTGCCCGCCATCTTCGAGGATGAATTCGTCCAGCCCGGGCATGGAAACGGGGCCCAGGTCGAGCGGAATCTGCCGCATGGGCAGGCCGGGCGAGGTCAACACGTCAACCCTGCTCCGGGCCAGGTGACCCCAGGAAGGCACGGCTGCCACGGTAGCTGGCCAATGCCCTGCGCGCCAACACCAGCAGCAAGGCACTCAAGGGCAAGGCGATCAACACGCCGACAAAGCCCAGGGCCTGGCCAAACAGCAGCAGCGCGAAGATCACCGCGAGCGGGTGCAAGCCGATGCGGCGCCCAACCAGTCGAGGCGTGAGGAAAAAGCTCTCAAGGACCTGCCCGGCACCGTAGACCACCGCCACCGCGATGAGTGGGTAAGCCATGCCTGAAGTCGGACTGAACTGCAAGACACCCGACAGCACGGCCAGCACCAGGCCCACCCCGAAGCCCAGGTAAGGAATGCACATGGCCAGCCCCGTGAACACCCCGATCGGCAAGGCCAGCCGAAAGCCCGCCAGCCCCAAGGCCGCGCTGTAGAACACCGCCATGATCAGCATGACGAGCACCTGGCCACGCAGGAACTGCCCGAGCACGCCATCGCATTCGGTCAGCACGTCGTGCACGGGAGGACGCCAGCGTGGGGGCAACAGCCGCCAGGCCCGGTCCACGATGTCATCCCAGTCCATGAGCCAGTAGAACGCCAGCATGGGCACCATCAGCAGGAAGCCCAGCAAGGTCATCAAGCCGCTGCCGCCGATCAGCACCGAACTCACGATCGCGCCAGCCCATTGCGAGGCGTGCGAGTTGAGCCACTCCACCAACATCGCCTTGCCTTCGTCCAGGCTGGGCAACTCCAGGCCCAATTGCGACAGCCAGGGCTGCACACTCGTCCAGATGCGCGAAAACAGGTCGGGCACCTGGGATTTCAGCATGGGCACCAGTTGGGACACGATGGGCACCAGCAGGACCAGCAGGGTCAGCACCATCAAGAGCGCCAGGATCACGCACAGGCTCACGGCCAGCGCCCGTGGCACGCCGCGCTTGACCATGCCATCCACCGCCGGCTTGACCCCGTAAGCCAGGACCAGGCTGAGGATGAAAGGCGCCAGGGCGGCGGCGAATTTCCAGACGAACAGCACCAGGGCGGCGATCAGCAGGCCCCAGGCGAGTCTGGATTTGGAGGAATCATTCAACGAACTCATGTGAAGAGGATTCTATAGACCTCCTCACCACCCACGCTTCGGCATCACCGTTTGCTGTCCGCGTAGACCGATTGCCGCGCCGCCTCCAGATCGCGCTGCAGCACGGCGTTGTCACGGCTGCCCTCGGGTTTGGCCTGCCAGTCCGCCACGATGGCCCGCTCACGGCGGGTGAGCTCGTCTTGAATTTCCTTGTCCCGGGCGGCCTGCGCGGCATCGGTCCGGGGGGCGGCGGCCTCGATCTTGGCGCGCATCTCGGCCAGGCGTTGCTGCCGCAGGTTCTCGTCGGGCTGCAGGTCCGTGAGCAAGGCGGTGCTCAGCAGCAGGGCTTCACCAGCGGTCACTTCACCCTTGCTCATGCGATCGGGCACCTGCGCCAACAAGCTTTCGGCCAGTTGGTGGCGCTTCGCCACCTCGCGCGAATCGGCCAGGGCTTGCCATTGCTCGAAACTGCGTTGAAAACGCAGGTAGGCCACGACACGCTCCATCTCGGACTTGGCATTGGGCTGGCTGTTCATGGCCGCCTTCAGGGCGGCCCAGTCCTCGGGGGTGAAGTCGGAAGGGCGCCCGTCGGCCAGGACCGTGGGCGACGAGGCGGCATCCATCGGCACGGGCGTCGCGAACACCGGTTTTTGCGGCGCGGAGGCCTGCGTCGACGAGGCCGCCTCGGCCGCCTGCTCGGCGTCCTGATGCGCCTGCCACCACCAGACACCGCCGCCGACCGCCAAGCCGCCGATCAGGGCCGCAAACCACGACCGTTGCCAGAACTTGGTACTTTCTTGATAAGAGATCATGAACGTCAATGGCCAATGTCAGGGAAACGGGGGGATTGTGGGCACCAGCGAGGCACCCACGGCATGGGACAAACCCACGCTGTCCAGGACCTGGCTCAACGCGAGATGCGGCTGCGATCTTCCAGGGCCTTCTGCACCACCGCTGGGTCCGGATTGGCCTCCCCCGTCAGGATGGTGCCCGGCAACATGCGCAGGTCTTCCACACGCTGGATCTCTGCTTGCATCTGAGCATCGTCCGTGGGTTGAGGCACGGCCAGCGCCATCCTCTTGCCCCAATCGTCCAATTGCTGCTCGCGCTTTTTTTCGTCGGGTTCCAGGTCCGACATCAGCACCGTGGCCATCATCAGCGACTCGCTCATCGAGAACTCGCCACGGGCCAGGCGATCCGGCATCTGCTCCAGGATACTTTTGGCCAACTGGCGACGCTGCTGGGCGTCGCGCGTGTCTTCCATGGCCTGCCATTGTTCGAACTGCTTTTGAAAGCGCATGTAGCTCAGCACCTTGTCGACCTCGGGCTTCAAGGCAGGCTTGTTCTTGACGGCCTTGTCCAGCGCCGACCAGACACCCGGCGCCACATCGGCAGGCCGACCATCGGACAGGATGGCGGGCTCGGGTGCGCCGGTGGGGACGGGCGTGCCGCCAGCCGAGCCGAAAGTCGAAGACGCCTGGGACTCGGACGCCGGAGCCGCGACCTGCGTGGTGGCGTCCGTGCCCGAATGGCCTGAAAACCACCACACGCCGGTGCCCACCACGGCACTGCCGATGAGCGCGATCAACAAGGGCCGCTGCCAGGAGTTTTTGGTTTGGTAAGAGATCATGTTGTCCACAAGCAATGTCAGAAACGCGCAGATTGTCGCCAATTTGCCCTGTCCTCAAGCATGGCATAAACCCACGAATCGTGTAAACGCAACCACTACACTGGCGGCCTGTTTCTCAATGTCGATGCCGCACAGAATTCATGGATTCGCTCGCTACTGATCCCAGGCTGACCACCGCGGTGGCCGCCGTGCTGTCCTACCTCGTGGGATCCCTGTCATTCGCCGTGATCGTGAGCCGCCTGTTCGGTCTCAACGATCCACGCACCTACGGCTCGGGCAACCCGGGCGCCACGAATGTGCTGCGGTCGGGCCACAAGGGCGCGGCCGTGCTCACCCTGGTATTCGACGCCTTGAAAGGCTATGTGCCGGTGTTCATCGCACACCGCCTGGGCCTGGGCCAAACCGCCGTGACCTTGATTGGCCTGGCCGCCTTCCTGGGTCACCTGTGGCCGGTCTTCTTCCGCTTCGAAGGGGGCAAGGGTGTGGCCACGGCCGCGGGCGTGCTGCTGGCCTTCGAACCGTCCCTGGGCGGCCTGGTGCTGGGCGTCTGGCTGCTGATGGCGATCGTGTTCCGCTACTCGTCCCTGGCGGCGCTGACCGCCTCGCTGGCCGCCCCGGTCATCCAGTGGCAACTGATGGGCGCTGGCGCGATGACGGTGGGCGTGGCGATCATGAGCGTGCTGTTGATCTGGCGGCATGCCGCCAACATCAAGAAACTGCTGGCCGGGCAAGAAAGCAAGCTGGGCCAGAAGGCCGCGCCTCCGCCGCCATGAACGCCAAGGCCTCCCAACGGCGTCAATGGTGGGTGCTGGCTGGCATCGTGGTGCTGGCCTTGGGAGGCAGCAAACTGGTGTCCTGGTGGGGCCAGGAACGCACCGCGGCCTTGGTTCGGCAGCATGTCCGGCCAGGCGACATCACCATGTACACCACCGAAAGCTGCCCGTACTGCGTCAAGGCCCGGGACTGGCTGAAAAGTCACCAGGTACCTTGGCTGGAATGCGATGTCGAGCGCAACGCCGAATGCCGGCAAGCCTATGAGGCACAAGGGGCGCCAGGCACGCCGCTGATGCACGTCAAGGGCCGTTGGGGACTGGGCTTCAATGCCGAATGGTTGAGCCGGGCCATCGAGATGCCCCCGCTCAACCCGCCGAAGACAGCCCCACCCTGGCCAGATCGCCCCGCCCCTGCCGCACCAGCACCGCTTCGCCAGAACTGAGGTCGATCACCGTGGTGGGCTCCAACGGACAGGCGCCTGAGTCGATCACCGCTTGCACCTGTTTCTGCAGGCGTTCTCGGATCTCGCCCGCATCGTTGAGGGCCAGCTCGTCGCCCGGCATGATCAGGGTCGTGCCCAGCAAAGGCTGACCCAGGATCTCCAACAAGGCCTGGGCCACGGTGTGCTCCGGCACCCGCAAACCCACCGTGCGTCGAGAGGGGTGGGACACGCGCCGCGGCACCTCCTTGGTGGCTTCCAGGATGTAGGTGTAGGGCCCGGGCGTGCCCTGCTTGAGCAGCCGGTACTGCCGGTTGTCCACGCGCGCATAGTTGGCCAACTCGGACAGGTCGCGGCACAGCAGGGTCAGGTGGTGGCGCTCGTCCACCGCGCGGATGCGGCGCAAAGCCGTCACCGCATCTTTGTCATCGAGGCGGCAAACCAAGGCGTAGCTGGAATCCGTGGGCAAGGCCACCACCCCGCCTTTTTGGAGGATGTCGGCAGCCTGCTTGAGCAAGCGCATTTGCGGATGCTCCGGATGGACTTCGAAGTATTGAGCCATCGCGCGCCCTTTCAGGGCTGGAAGATGCGGTGCTCCAGGGCCTGCCACACTGGCGTCAAACGGCCAGGCAGATCGGGCAGCGTGCCCAGGTCGGTGTGGCTTTCGGCGGGATCGTGGAAGTCGGAGCCACGGGAGGCCAGGAGGTCGAACTCAATCGCCATGTCGGCGTACTTGGCGTATTCAGGCACGGTGTGGCTGCCCGTGACGACCTCCACGCCGCGCCCGCCATGGGCCTTGAACTCGGTGAACAAGGCAAATTCTTCGTTGGGGGTGAAACCGTAGCGACCGGGGTGGGCGATGACGGCCTCGCCGCCAGCTTCTGTGATCCAGCGGATGGCATCCGACAGCTTGGCCCAGCGGTGCTCCACGTAGCCAGGCTTGCCTTCAGTCAGGTAACGACGGAATACCTCTTGCGGATCAGCACAGACGCCGATCTCGACCAGGTAGCGGGCGAAATGCGTGCGCGAGATCAGATCGGGATTGCCGACATAGCGCAAGGCACCGTCGAAGGCATCGGGGATACCGACCTTGGCCAGCCCTTCGGCCATGTCACGCGCGCGACGTTCACGGCCACCACGGGTCTCCACCAGCCCTTGCTGCAAGGTGGGATGGTCGGGATCGAATCCCAGTCCAACGATGTGGACGGTCTTGTGCGCAAAGGTGACCGAAATTTCCGAACCGGTGAGGTAAGCCAGGCCCTGGGCATTGGCCGCGGCCCTGGCCCGGTGCTGGCCGCCGACTTCGTCATGGTCGGTCAATGCCCACAGCTCTACCCCGTTGCGCTTGGCCCGTTCAGCCAGGGCTTCCGGGGTCAATGTGCCATCGGACACATTGGAATGACAATGAAGATCGGCGTTGAGCAAATGCATGGATGTCCGCAGAGTGGCTCCCATTTTACGAACCCCCGCCGATGCAAACCATGCGGGATTGCAATAACCACAACGGCTACCGGCCCCAGGCGCGCAAACAAGCCTGGGTCAGCTCGCGCACCAGTTGCGCATTGACGGGGATGCGGTAGCGCGTCTTGATGTGGCGCATGCCACGACCGGCTCCTTCGAGCTCGGGAAACTCGCCCATCAGCAAGACGCCATTGAAGACCTGCAGGTGGGCATTGGCCTTGTGCAACACGATGGCCATGACGTTGTCACGATCGTTGACGAAACAAAGATTGCCCCATTTCACTTCCTGGCGAAGGTGCGGCGCGGCCTCCAGGATGGCCTGCTGCATGGCTTGCGCGGTGTCACGTTGTTCTGGGCGAAGGCTGTCGAAAAACGCGCTGATCAAAGCGGGGGACTGGAGCGGACGGCGCATGGGGGCAAAGGCCTGATAAATGGAGACAACATGTGGCATGGACGCACATCCACCCCCTTTCGAAAGCCGACGAACAGCTTCGCGTGGATGTAAAGCACGGACACCTCTGGATCTGGTGCTCTGCGTGCAAACGCACTCAAAGCCGATTGCATTCAATTGTAACTGGTCGTAATCAGTTGTCGCATCCTCTGGATGGGGGACATGACTGAATGTCGGCAATAGTGCTTCAAGTTTTAGGAAGGGTTACCCCCGTTTGGCCCTGGTATTTGCCTCCCCTGTCACGGTAACTGGTTTCGCATACTTCATCGCTTTCGAAAAACAGCACCTGGGCGCAACCTTCGCCCGCGTAAATCTTGGCAGGCAGCGGCGTGGTATTGCTGAATTCAAGCGTGACGTAGCCTTCCCACTCAGGCTCGAAGGGCGTGACGTTGACGATGATGCCGCAACGGGCATACGTGCTTTTGCCAAGGCAAATGGTCAACACGCTGCGCGGAATGCGGAAATATTCCACGGTGCGCGC
Source organism: Aquabacterium sp. (assembly GCF_050725395.1). Classification (GTDB taxonomy): domain Bacteria; phylum Pseudomonadota; class Gammaproteobacteria; order Burkholderiales; family Burkholderiaceae_C; genus Aquabacterium. Next base: position 38,703 of record NZ_JBOHHL010000036.1, read on the forward strand.
CAAGGCAAAACTGTTCGGCGGAATGATGCAGGAATCGCCTTTGAAATCCACGAAACTGCGTTCGTCGAAATTCTTGGGATCGACCACCGTTGAATGGATGTTGGTGAAGATTTTGAATTCGTTGGCACAACGGATGTCGTACCCGTAACTGCTGGTGCCATAACTGACGATGCGCTCGCCGTCGGCCGACGCGCGAACCTGACCGGGTTCGAAGGGCTCGATCATGCCGTGCTCTTCGGCCATGCGGCGGATCCAGCGGTCTGACTTGATGCTCATGGGGATGATCTCCTGCTCTCAACTAGCGCGATTGTCACTGATTGCGCGAAAGCCTCGCCCTGGTCAACCCCGTGGCAGGAAGCTCAGCCAGTAAATCAGCAACAGGTTGAAGAGCACGGACACCCCCAGGGCGATCTTCCAGAGCACCAAGGGATCGCGGGCCATGAGCGGCGTGGCCTGCCGCGCGGACAGGGGCCGGGAAGCCCCACGCTCCAGCGCCAGCAACAGTTCCTCGGCGGTTTCGAAACGCTGCTTCTGCTCGCGCGCCACGGCCTTGAGCACGATGTGGTCCAGCCAGATCGGCACATCCGGACGAATGCGTGAAGGCGCCACCGGGTCGCGGCGGTAACGGGCGGTCTGGTAGGGCTCGATGTCGCCGTAGGGCAGGCGGCCGGTGAGCCATTGGTAAAGCGTCACGCCCAGGGCGAACAGGTCGCTTTGGGGCGTGACCTGGGATTCGGCGGGATCCTGGCTCCATTGCTCGGGGTTCATGTAGCTGGGAGTGCCGGCGTGCAATTCGCGCAGGGCCTTGGGCTCCTTGCCGGACAAGGCCACGCCCAGGTCCAAGACCCGCCACAGGCCGTCGTCGCCCAGGTGCACGTTGTCGGGCTTGATGTCGCGGTGGATGACGCCGTGCTGGTGCAAGCGGCCGAGCGAACGCGCCACCGTGGTCGCGCCTTCAATGATGTCGAGGACATTGAAGCGCTGCTTGTTGTCGAGCATCGTGGCCAGGGTGGCCCCCGAATGCCATTCGAACAAAGTATAGAAAGCCGTGGGCTGCTCGGGCTCGAACACCTTGACCCAGCCGCGCGCGTCCCGCTCGGTCACGCGGGCGCCCAACCAGGCCTCGTGGGCCAGCATGGCCCGTTCTTCAGGATCGCTGGCGCGTGCTTCGTGCAGCGTTTTGAGGGCCATGACCCGGCCATGGCGCTCATCCAGCACGCGGTACAGGCGGTGCACACCATTGCTGAAGACGTCGGCCTGCACGCGCAATCCGTCCAGCAGATCGCCTTCCTTCAAACGCGGCGGCACCGGCAGCAGGCGCCCTCGGCGCTCGGCGTCTTCCAGCAATGCGGCGGCCAGGCCTTTGATGCGGATGACCAGCGCCGTGGCGTTGTCGCGCCCTCCACCGTTGACCGCCCTGGACACCAACGCGTCGCTGGCCTCCTGGGCCGTGCCCTGCTCCGACAGGGCGCGCAATTGCTTGGCTTTCAGCGCGCCATGCACACCGTCGGTGGTGAGCACGAAGGTGTCGCCGATCTGCAGATCGCCTTCGATGTAGTCCACGCGCACACCGTCGTCCAGTCCGACAGCACGCGTCAATCCATTCTGGAACTCAAGCGGTCCCAGGGTATGGTCTTGTGTCAACTGCGTGCATTCGCCGGCCCGGATCAGGTAGGCACGGCTGTCGCCCACGTGGCCCAGGGTGAAGCCATGGCCCCGCAGCACCAGGGCGGTCAAAGTCGTCATGGCAGCCGTGCCTTTGCCTGCGTCTGTCTTGACACCCTGGCGACGGCGGTTGTGGTCGACCAGCCAAGCATTCTGAGCACCGATGACCCGGTCCAGGGCCACCGTCGTGTCCCATGTGGCGGGCGTGGCGTAGTAGTCGGCGACCAGGCCGAGCACCGTGGTCTGGGCGGCCTCCAGCCCACGTCCTCCGCTGGACACGCCATCGGCGATGGCGGCGATCACGCCCCATGCCTCATCTTGGGGCGCCGGCTTGGCGGTGGCGGCGAAATCTTCCAGCCCTTCTCGCGGCCCACGGTGCGTGGACTGTCCCACCTCGATGTCGAAGCTCATTGTGTTTGTCTCATTTCATCAGGGCAAGCCTGTCCAATGCACCAATGAGGCACACATCGCCCGCCTTTTCCGCGTTGTTTGCAAGATTCACGCCCGCCATCGGTGCGTGACCGGCATTCCCGTGCAGGGGCCCATGCTGGTGCGCACCAAAAAAAGATGGCCTTGATATTGCTTCTGAATGCGGACAAGCAGTGCGTTCATTGATTCAGGAAGTCAGAAGTATGTTGTGCCAGTTCCCCGTGTCCCGTCGTGCGTGCCTGAAGATGGCTTTGCGAGGCGGGTTGGCAATTGGTTTAAGCGCAGGGATGTTGGTGCCGGCCCAGGCCGAGATCAGCAGCTTGAACGAGGCGATCAACAAGGCAGGACGCCAGCGCATGTTGTCCCAGCGCATGGCCAAGGCCTGGTTGGCGATGGGGCAAGGCATCGATGCCGCGCAAGCGGAGAAGATCTTGCTAGAGTCGATGTCCCTGTTCGACCGGCAGTTCGTGGAGCTCAAGGCCTATGCCCCGTCGCCCGAAATCCGAAACACCTACTTGGCCATGGAGCCCCTGTGGAGCGATTACAAAAGCGCCCTGATCGGCAAGACCCCCGAGCGCGGATCAGCCCCCGACTTGTTGGCCCTGGACGCCAAGGTGTTGAAGCTGGCGCACCAGGGCACCACGCAGCTGGAGCACTACTCGGGGCGCGCCGTTGGCAAACTGGTCAACATGGCCGGGCGGCAACGCATGCTGTCCCAGCGCTCGGCCAAGTTCTACCTGAGCCAGAACTGGGGCGTGCCCGTGCCCAATGCCCTCCAGGAACTCAAGCAGGCCCGCACCGAATTCGTCACCGCCTTGCAGACCTTGATGAGCGCGCCGCAAGCCACCGAGGCCATCCAGCAGCAACTGGGCCTGGCCGAACAGCAATGGGTGTTCTTCGACCACGCCTTGTCCCGCCTGGGCGAAGGCAGCGGCGGCGTTCGCCGGGCGCGGGATGTTTTTTCGACCAGTGAACAGATTTTGCAGATCATGGACCGGGTGACGGGGCTTTACAGCCGGCTGACCTGACCGACCCCAAAAAGAAAAGCCGCCCTTGCCTGCAAGAGGTGGCTTCCCGCTGAGAAGATCCTAGAAAGTTGAACGACCATGAGTGTTGACACGAGCACCGCCGGTGCCACCACCCAGACACGCGCGACCTGCCCTTATTGCGGCACGGGCTGTGGTGTGTTGATCGAATCCGTGCAAGGCAAGATCATCAATGTGCAGGGCGACCCCACGCACCCTGCCAACTTCGGCCGCCTGTGCACCAAGGGCAGCACCCTGCACCTGACCGCGGCCAGTTCCGTTCAGCAACAGACCCGACTGCTGACGCCCATGCGACGCGACGCGCGGGGCTCGGCGCCCGGTGCCATCACCTGGGACGCGGCCATGGACGAGGCGGCGGACCGCCTGGCCAGCATCATCCGCGAGCATGGCCCGGAAGCCGTCGGCTTTTATGGCTCGGGGCAGTTGCTGACCGAAGACTATTACGTCATGAACAAGCTGGTCAAAGGCTTGATCGGCACCAACAACGTCGACACCAACTCGCGCCTGTGCATGAGCAGTGCGGTCGCCGGCTACAAGGCCACGCTGGGCTCCGACGCGCCCCCTTCTTGCTACGACGATTTCCAGCACGCACAGACGCTGTTCATCGTCGGGGCCAACACGGCCTACGCCCATCCCATCCTGTTCCGCCGCATCGAAGATGCCAAGCGTGCCAATCCGGCGATGCGCATGATCGTGGCCGACCCGCGCAAGACCGAGACGGCCGAGATGGCCGACCTCTTCCTGCCCATCCTGCCGGGCACCGACGTGGCCCTGTTCCACGGCATGCTGCACATCATGCTGAACGAAGGCCTGGCAGACCTGGGCTACGTCGCGCGCCACACGCAAGGCTTTGACGCTTTGCAACTCATCGTGCGTGACTTCACGCCCGAGGTCGTCGCCCGGACCTGCGGCATCAAGGTCGCCGACCTGCTCCAGGCCGCGCGCTGGTTTGGCGACTCGACCGCCACCTTGTCGCTGTACTGCCAAGGCCTGAACCAGAGCAGCCGCGGCACCGATAAAAACGCCGCCCTCATCAATCTGCACCTGGCCACCGGCCAGATCGGCAAGGCGGGCGCGGGCCCCTTCTCGCTGACCGGCCAGCCCAATGCCATGGGCGGACGTGAAGTGGGCGGCATGGCCAACCTGCTCAGCGCGCACCGCGACCTGGGCAATGCCGAACACCGCGCCGAGGTGGCCCGGCTGTGGGGCGTGCCCGATGTGCCCGCCAAGCCAGGCAAGACCGCCGTCGAGATGTTCGAAGCCGCAGCCAGGGGCGAGATCAAGGCGCTGTGGATCGCTTGCACCAACCCGGCCCAGTCGCTGCCCAACCAGGCCCTGGTGCGCCAGGCGCTCGAGAAAGCCGAGTTCGTGGTGGTGCAGGAGGCCTTTGCCACCACCGCCACCTGCGCCTATGCCGACCTGCTCCTGCCCGCCACCACCTGGGGCGAAAAGGAAGGCACGGTCACCAACAGCGAGCGGCGCATCAGCCGTGTTCGCTCGGCCATCCCCGCCGCGGGCGAAGCACGCCACGACTGGGCCATCTTCGCCGACCTGGGTCGCCGGCTGGAAGCCCGCCTGCCCGAGCGCCGCAAGGTTTACCGCGAGGGCATGACCACCCTGTTCGCCTACGACAGCCCCGAGTCCATCTGGAACGAACACCGCGAGTCCACCCGCGGGCGCGACCTGGACATCACCGGCCTGAGCTACCAGATCCTGGAAACGGCCGGACCTCAGCAATGGCCCATGCCGGATGGCGCGCCTCAAGGCAAGGTGCGTTTGTACGAAGATGGCCTCTACCCCACTGCCAGTGGTCGCGCCAGCTTCGCGGCCGTGGTCTATGAGCCCGTGTCCGAGGCCCTCGACACCCAATTCGACCACGCCTTGAACACCGGCCGCCTGCGCGACCAATGGCACGGCATGAGCCGCACTGGCACGCTGGGCCGCCTGTTCGGCCACGTCAGCGAACCCGCCATCGACCTGAACCCTGAGGACATGGCCCGGTTGGCCCTGGCGGACGGCGACCTGGTCCAGGTCAGTTCACGCCGAGGCACGGTCGTCATCTCCGCCATGGCCAGCGAAGGCATCGCCCCCAAGCAAGCGTTCATCGCCATGCATTGGGGCGAGGAATACCTCAGCGGCACCGATGCCCAGGGCCATGCGATGACCGGCGTGAATGCCCTCACCGTGCCGGCGTTTTGCCCCAAGTCCAAGCAACCCGAGCTCAAGCACGCGGCGGTCAGCATCGGCAAGGCCGAGCTGCCCTGGCGCCTGCTGGCGGTGGCCTGGCTGCCCGAAGCACAGGCGCTGGCGGTGCGCGAAGCCCTCAAGCCGCTGATGTCGGCCTTCGCTTTCACCAGTTGCGTGCCCTTTGGCCGCGAAGGCCAGGCCAAGGGCCAGCAAGCAGGCAAGGTAGGCGTGCTGTTCCGCGCGGCGGCGCTGGAGCCCGCCGACGACGGGCTCGTTCAACAGATCGAGTCGCTGCTCGGCATCGAGGGCGTCGAAGTGCTGCGTTACCAGGATCGCCAGCGCGGCCAACGCCGCGCGATGCGCATGGCCCGCACCGACAGTGGCTTGAAGCTGGAAGCTTTCCTGTTGGCGGGCGACATCAGCGCCGAGGCCTGGATCCGCCCCTTGCTGCAGGAAGAGTTGGCCGCCGATGTGTATGGGCGCGCCCTGCTCTCGCCAGGCAGCAAGCCACCGGTGGCCGTGGCCAGCAAGGGCCGGCAAGTCTGCACCTGCTTCAACGTGACCGAGCCGGCCATCGTGGAAGCCTTGGGGCACTGCCAGGGCAACACCGATGAACGGCTGGCCGGTTTGCAAGGCGAGCTGAAATGCGGCACCAACTGTGGATCCTGCATCCCCGAGTTGCGCAAGTTGATCAAGCTGCATCCCCTGCCCGTGGCCACGCCTTCCTGAGCCCGCGATAATCGCGGCTTTCAGGACCAGCCATTCACGGCCAACAGCATGAGCATCAGCGCATACATCAAGGTCATCGGCCGGGGCAAGGACGGCGCCCGGCCCTTGACGGCCGAGCAGTCCCACGACCTGATGACCCAGGTGCTGGGCGGCCAAGTCACCGACCTGGAAGTGGGGGCCTTCTGCCTGGCCATGCGCATCAAGGGCGAAGAGGTGAACGAGCTTGACGGCTTCGTGCGCGCCACCCTCGCTCACTGCCTGCCCTTGCCCGCGGCGCCTTCGGGCGTGGTGGTCCTGCCCTCGTACAACGGCGCGCGCAAGCTGCCCAACCTGACCCCACTGTTGGCCTTGCAGTTGGCCCGACAGGGCGTGGCCGTGCTGGTGCACGGCCCACGGCACGACCCCACGCGCGTGACGACCTTCCAGGTGTTCGAGGCCCTGGGGCTGCCCATCGCCCAAGATGCCGAACAGGTCCAAGAGGCCTGGCAGGCGGGCCGCCCGGCCTTCATGGACATCGCCACGCTCTGCCCTCCCCTGGCCCGCCTGCTGGACGTGCGCTGGACCATCGGGCTGCGCAATCCCGGCCACACCGTGGCCAAGTTGCTGGACCCGATCGTGACCACGGATGGGGTCCGCACCATGCGGGTGGTCAACCACACCCACCCTGAATACGCGCTGTCCCTGAACGCCTACCTGAAGCACGCCTCGGCCAATGCCTTGCTGATGCGCGGAACCGAGGGCGAGCCGGTGGCCGACCCACGCCGACAGCCACGTTTCGAAGTCTTCATCAACGGCCTTCGCCACGAAGGCCTGTCGCGAGCCCCGGTCGATGGCGTGCTCACCGAGCTGCCCGAACTCCCCGATGGTTTCGCGGCCGACACCACCGCCCGCTACATCGAATCACTGATGTCGGGACAGCAGCCCCTGCCCGCGGCCATCGCAGCACAGGTGAGTTGTCTGCGCCAGGCGCTGACGCAAAACTGAAAACCTCCGGCGGGAGGCTAAAATCACGACCTTGGATATCGGACAACCCAACGAGGGTTGCCGACCATGCTCCGTCCCGCCAAGCCCATGCATGATGGGGCGACGCCATCAATGACTCAAAAGCCTGCCTGTTCCAGCCGCTCCGGATGACGCCCGACACCCCTCAATCCTGGTCTCTGACGTTCATCGCCACCGCAGCGCTCCTGGCAACCTGTTCGCAGGTGGGGGTGGCCCACGCTCAGTCCAAAGCCGAGGCCGAAGCCCTGGCCGACCTGTCGCTCGAAGAGCTGATGCGGGTCGAGATCGTCTCGGCCAGCCGGCGCACCCAGGCGCTCGGCGACGTGCCCGATGCCGTGCACGTCATCACCCGGGACGACATCCTGCGCTCCGGCGTGCGTTCCCTGCCGGAAGCCTTGCGCATGGCACCGGGCGTGGACGTGGCGCAACTGTCGCCGTCGGGCTGGGCCGTGGGCGTGCGAGGCGAGGCGGGCCGTTTCTCGAACAAGCTCCAGGTGCTGGTCGATGGCCGCAGCGTGTTTTCGCCCCTTTACAGCGGCGTGCTCTGGGAAGCCGAGCGGGTGCCCCTCGAAGACATCGAACGCATCGAAGTCATCCGTGGTCCAGCGGGCGCCGTCTGGGGCACCAATGCCGTGAACGGCGTGATCAACATCATCACCCGCGACGCCGCACGGACCCAAGGCGACCTGGCCGTGGCCAGTGCGGGCAGCGACGGATCGCACCGCGTGCTGTTGCAGCACGGCACCGCCCTCGGGCGCGACAGCTGGCTGCGCCTGTACGGCCAGGCCGACCGCCAAGCCGACTCCATCGACACCCGGGGCAACCGGGCGCACAACAGTGCCCACGCCGAGACCGCCGGCCTGCGCTGGGACCAAACGCAAGGCAATGGCTCGCGGCTGTCGGTGCAAGGGCAGGTTTTGAAGTCCGTCAAGAATGGCGAACTGCCCTTGCCCGACTTCACCAGCCTGGCCCCGGCGCTCACCGTGCAAAGCATCGAGAAAGCCACGCTGATGGGCTCGCTCGACACCCCGCTGAGCGACGCTTCGGAACTGCATGTCCAAGCCTCCCTCCAGAACCAGCGCAGCGAACAGCAAGGTTACGTGACGCACCGATTCACCTCGGCCGACCTGGACGTGCAACACCGGTGGCACCCTTCGGATTCACGCCACGATGTGATCTGGGGAGCGGGCATGACCTGGTACCAAGACAGCACCGAAAGCATTCCGCTGGTCACGCTGGAACCGGCCAACCGCACACTGGTCAGCGGCCGCGTCTTCGCCCAGGACGAGTACGCCCTGCTGCCCAACCAGCTGTTGCTGACCTATGGTGCCCGGGTCGACCACGATCCCTACTCGGGCGCGCAGGCCGCGCCCAACGCCCGGCTGCTTTGGAAGATGAACGAGCAGTCGTCCACCTGGATCGCCGCATCGCGGGCCGTGGGGGGG
>NZ_JBOHHL010000037.1:0-41953 GCF_050725395.1 Aquabacterium sp.
TGTGGCTCCTAGCCCATAAAGCCCGAAGCCCTGAAAGAGACTTCAATCCGGCCTAACCCGTTGCCCTGTATAGCCTTCTGATGCGGCCTGCATTCATTAAAAACGCTTGACACAGGCCATTTTTTATTTCACTCGGTGCCCTTGCCCTGTTTCACCGCTTCTGATCTGCTGCCTTGAGCATCGCCTTGCCCAGGTCATAGAAGGCGATGTCGACCGACGACCCGATGGCCGGCACTTGCAGTCGGTAAAGGCCTTCTTCCTTCCAGGCCAGGAATTGCCATTGGGCGTCTTGCAAGGAGCTGGGGAAACGGAACAGCACGGTCTTGGGGGCGTGGTCCTGGGTGATGTCTTCGACCAGCACCGAGATGTCGCCCATGCGCACCGTGTCGCCAACCTTGAAAGGCTGGCGCTGCGTGTCGCGGGTGATGGTGCCCTTGAAGCCCGTCGGCACGGTCAGGCGCAGGGACACCTCGTCCACCCGGGTCAAGGTCATGGCCTGGTTGTTGGGCCCCAGGGCCCGCATGGTGGTCGGGTTGTGCAGGCCGTAGTACTGGCGGATCAGCGGGATGTAGTAGATGCTTTCCGCGGCGGGCAGGTTCATCAGCAGGAAGTGCTGTGTCTGGCCGGGCGTGGCATCGGGGATGGCCAAGGCCGCTTGCGCTTCGCCGGCCTCGCCGATGGTTTTCATGAAGGCCGAGGTGCCGAGTTTGGCCACCGGGAAAATGACCAGGTGGATGAAGCCCACCAGCAGCAGCAGGTTCTTGGCCGAGCCCCGCCCCCAGCCGGTCAGGGCCTGGCGTTGGCGCCACACCATCAGCAGCAGCACGGACAGCACGCCGCTGGCACCGATGTCGGAGTTCACGGTGAGGCGGTCGAAGGGATAGCCTGCACAAGCCGGTGCCAAGGCCAGGATGGAGCCGAGGGCGTAGAAGCGGACCAGGGCCGAGCGGAAGCCGCCCAGGGCATGGATGGCCCAGGCCAGGCCCAGCAAGGCCACCGTGGCCACGCCCGAATAAAGGCATTGCGTGCCGCGGTCGAGCTGTTCGAACATGGCGGACGACACGCCGAACCATTGCGCGATCATCAGGGCGGGCAGGCGCAGCGCCAGGCTGATGGCGAAGCCGCTGCCGTTGGAGGTCGGGTCGACATAGCCTGGCGAGCCAAAGCTGCCATAGCCGAGGTGGCTGTGTTCGGCCTTCCACGCCAGCACGATCACCGCGAACGGCAGCAAGGCCTTGAGCCGCGCCATGAGTGGCTTGCCGGGCTCCATGAACAGGGCGTAGGCGAAGAGGTAGCCAGCGGTCTGGATGGAGGCTTCCGCGCTGAAAAGACCCAGCACCAGGCAAAGCGCCGCGATCACCCCATGGACCAGGGCGCCACCGCGGCGCCAATGGTGGTAGGCCAGCAGGGTGAGCGTCACGAACAGGCCGGACAGCATCTGGTTGCGGCTGGCCAGCCAAGCCACCGCGAAGACGTGCAGCATGTTGCCCGCGAACAGCCACGTGGCCAGGCCAGCCTGCTGGCGGTCGGGGTCCAGGTCGCGGAACAGCTTGCCGATCAGCAGGATCATCAGGCCGTACAGCAGCAGGTTGTGCACGTGCATGGCCACCGGAGAATCCGGCCAGAGGCGGTAGTCGAGCGCCTGGCTCAGTTCGGCCAGGGGACGCCAGAAGGCGATGCGCAGATGGTCGTGGGCCCACCACACCAGCTTGCCCGAGTCGATCATGGCCTGGTTGCTCGCGGCGTGGCCATCGGCAAAGGTGAACAGGCCAAAAAAGGAGCCGGGTTGCGCGTTGACCGAATGCCCGGTCAGCAAGGACCAGTGCAGGTAGTCGTCACCCAGCAGGCCCATGTTCATGGCTGGGGCGATCAGGAGCATCCCGATCAGGGCGGAAACCGGTATGCACCACCGGCTGGAGAGAAATCTGCCCCACATGAAGCGAATCCTTGGCAAAATATTTGATTTTACCGATGAGGCATCGATTAACCATTCGAGTTTTCCTTCGGGAAAGTCCTCCTCGGGGGCGGCGGATGATTCTGGAAAAATCCGGATTCGCGCATGTTATACAAATGCCATGAAATTGACCGTGCTGCTTGCCGCATGACCTGCGCCATGTTTGATTTGTTGTCGACTGATTGATTTTCGGAAGTGTCATGGGCAAGCCGCGTCGTACCCTGGTTTCGAGCAAGCGCATTCATTCAGGCGGGACCGCGCCCCGCCAATACCTGACCGGCATCGATATCCTCCACGGCCACGTGTGCGTGCCGCTGGTATTCGTCTTCAAAAAGGGTTTCGACCTCGAACTGGCCGAGCAAGGTCTGGCCGAGGCCTTGAAGCACTACCCCCAGGTGTCGGGCCGTTACCAGAAGGATGGCGAAGGCCAGGTCTTCAGCGATGGTCAGGACCATGGCATCGACTTCCGCGTGCACCGCTGTGAGGGCCCCTTGCCTTATGGTGAGCACCAGCCTCTGCTCAAGGACCTCAAGCACTTCTACAAGGGCTTCATGCCTTGGCAGGTGGTGGGCAAGGACATGCCCCTGCTGCAGGTCGATGTCAGCCAGTTCGAAGACGGCGGCATCGTGATCGCGGTCTGCATCGTGCATTCCACTTTTGACGGGTCCAGCTTTTTCGGCTTCCTGATGAACTGGTCGCGCGCCTGCCGTGGGCTGCCGCTGGAACTGCCTTCATTTGACCGCAGCGTGATGATCAAGGCGGGGCAGACCGGACTCGACACGACGGGCTTCGACCTCGTCCGCCAGCCTTCGATCCTGGACGGCGTGGTCACCATGTCGCGCCTGGGCTGGCGCGCGGCCACCAACATGCACAAGGAGATCTTCCGCATCCCCGCGCCGGCCATTCAGGCGTGGAAGGACCAGGCGGAGACCGAGTTGCCCGATGCCAAGGGCGTGAACACTGGCAAGCTGGTCACGGCCTATGTGCTCCGGGCCTTGTCGCCACTGATGCCGCCGGGTGCGCCGCGCCGCGTGGGCATGGCGCTGGACATGCGCTATGTGCGCGGCCTGACTTTGCCGCGCCATTATTTCGGCAATGGCCTGTGCTATGCCCAAGCCCACTACACCGAGCAAGACCTGGCGCAGCAAAGCCTGTCCGTGCTGGCCGACCGGTGCAAGCCGCCCGCCGACGAGGTCAGCGCCGAAACCGTCTCAAAACTGTTGACCGTGGCAGAGCAGCACCGGCAGAAGAAGTCGATCTGGCGCCTGATCTTCAAGCCGGCGGTCGACACGCTGGCTGGTGGCATCGTTCAGAACAACCTGTCGCTGCTGCCCATTTACGATTTCGACCTGGGTCGCGGCACGCCCGACTGGTATGAAACCTTCGCCATGACCATCCGCATGATGGCCCTGGTGTCCACGCCGCAAAAAGACGGTGGCATCGACCTGCACATGGCCGCCAGCAAAGCCGAGTTGCGTGCGCTGCGTGAACGCCTGCAAGCCGATGGCATCTCCGGCAAGGCTTGAGGGGCGGCGCCATGGCGAAACTGCGCGCTGAACAGGTGGTGGACAAGCGCTTGAAGGCGGGCGTCACCGCGCCGCGCCAGTATCTCTCGGGCCTGGACATCTTCCATGCGCACGCGGGCATTCCGGTCGTGCTGGTCTACAAGAAGGGCTTCGACCTGGCCTTGGCCGAGCGCGCCCTGGTCGAGACCTTGAAGCACTACCCGATCATGGCCGGGCGCTACAAGAAGGATGAGCAAGGCCAGGTCTACGTGGACAGCAACGACGCAGGCATCGACTTCCGCGTGAGCCGCTGCCCGGGCGCCATGCCCTACGGCCCCGAGAACCCGGCTGGCAAGGACGACATCAAGCAGTTCTTCAAGCTGGTGCTGCCCTGGAACGTGGTCGACAAAGACACGGCGCTGCTGCAGGTCAACATCTTCCAATACGAAGACGGCGGCATCCTGATGTGCTGTTATGCGCCGCATTCGCTGCTCGATGGGTCAAGCTACTGGGGCTTCATGCAGAACTGGTCGAACGCCTGCCGTGGCTTGGAGATCAAGCCGCCGTCTTTCGACCGACAGGTGATGATCGATGCCGGCAAGACCGAGGTCGATGCCGCCAGTTACGACCTGATGGTGGCGCCGGGGTGGCTTGATTACATCCGCACCATGGCGGGCCTGGGTTGGCGCGCGGTGACGGGGCTCAAGAGCGAGGTCATGCGCGTGCCGGCCCAGGCCATCCTGCAATGGAAGGTGCAGGCCAAGGCCGAGATGCCCGAGTCGGCCGGCGTGAGCACGGTGGAGCTGGTCACGGCCTATGTGATGAAAGCGTTCTCGCCGAGCATGCCGCGCGGCGTGGACCGCAGCGTGGGCCTGGTGCTGGACCTGCGCTACAAGCGGCGCTTGAAGCTGCCGCGCGACTTCTTCGGCAATGCCTTGTGCTATGCCGAGGCGCGTTACAGCGAAGCGGACCTGGCCCGGCAAAGCGTGCCGGTGCTGGCCGAGCGTTGCCGTCCGGACAACGATCAGGTGAGCACCTCCAGCTTGTTCAAGATGCTGGCCCTCACCGAAACCTACCGGCAGAAGAAGGCGGTGTGGAAGCTGATCTTCAAGCCCACCATCGAGACCTTGCGCGCCGGCCTGATCCTGAACAACGTGATCCAGCTGCCCATCTACGACATCGACCTGGGCCGCGGCACCCCGGACTGGTACGACATCTGCCCCATGACCATCCGCATGCTGATGGTGGTGAACACCCCGCAGAAGGATGGTGGCGTGGACCTGCACGTGACGGCACGCCCGTCGGAGCTGAAGGCGCTGCGCGCGCAACTGGCGGCAGACGGCATTTCGCAGCGCTGATCAGCGGGGCAGCTTCACGGCCTCGGCGGCTTTCAGCAATGCCGCATGGTCGACCGGCAACAGGAACCCGGCGTTCAGGAGCTTGTCGGCCCGCTGCTTGTAGGCTTGCACATAGGCCTGGTCGGTGGGGTAGAGGGCGCGAAGTTTGGCAGGGTCCAATGGCTTGCTGCCGCCGCCGGCAATGCAGGCAAAGCCCACCCAGAAGCCCAGCGAATTGGTCGGGCCATTGTTGAACATGCCGTGGCTGGCCGTCGGCACGTCCATGTCCGGCAGGCGCAGGCCGCCCATGGCGTTGCCCAGCGCATCGTCTTTCACGAAGCCCGTGCTTGTGCGTTCCAGCCTTGGGGCCTTGGGCGGCGGGGTGCCGGTGGTGATCCAGGTGCGCAGGGCATTCAGGGCGGCGTGGTCGAACACCTGGGTGGGCAGGGTGCTGGACGGGTTGAAGCACTTGGGCGTCGTCAGCTGCGCGTCGTCCTGGCTGGCGAGCAGTGATTCTTCACGCATGTGCTGGTCAAAGTGCGTGCCGCCGGCGATCTCCCAGTAGCGCAGTTTGTCGGTGTCGGCCGTCTTGGACAGCGGCCAGCTCACGGCCACTTCCATCTCGGTCTGCACCTGCATCAGCGGCACCTTCGAATCGGCGCGGACCTTGGGCATCACCTTGTTGATGTGCCAGCCATTGACCTGGATGGCGGCCGGTGTCGCGCCGCGCATGTAGAAGCCGTCGTAGGCATGGCTGCGCGGCTGGAAAGCGTTGATGAAGGTGAACAGGAACGAGGCCGACTTGGAGTAACCCATGCCCACCAGGCGCACCTTGGTGCCGGGCTGGCCCCATTGGCTGGCGGCTTGGCGGATGGCCACGGCGGCGTGGTCGTAGATGTCGAATGAAAAGTCGCTGTCGCTGACCACGGCGTTGGCGTAGCGCAAGGGGTTCGCTTTCTTCAGTGCCTTCACGCTGGCGGATTCGGCGCTGATGCCGACCCAGGCATAGCCTTCACGCACGATCTCGTCTCGGGCCATGATCCAGCCGCCATCGACATCGAAGCCCAGCGAGGTGTTCAGCCACTCGACCAGCACGATGCCATTGAACTTGGCTGGGTCTTGGGGGCGGCGTACCAAGACCCGGGTGTCGTAGGCTTCCTTGGCGCCGCGCGGCTTGAGCTTCCAGTGTCCGTCGTCGCCCCAGTCGCCATCGGCGGAGTAAGCCTGGGATTGTCCGCGCAGGCGCTGCTCTTCTTCCACATAACCCAGGGGGGGCAGCTGCGCCTGGCGGCTGGTGACCGGGCGGCCAGGCGTGGACGGCAGCAGTGCGTGGACTTCGGTGGCGACCGCTTTGGCAACGGTGGCTTCATCATCAAGGGTGGCTTGTTGTGCCAGGGCCGTGCAGGCGCCGGTTGCCAGCGCCGCGCACAGCACGGCACCGCGCAGCAGGGCGCTCAGCGTGTTGTGCCGTGTCAGCCGTGATCGGGGCATGGAATGCATGGGGGCGAGTCCTCCACCACGTTTCGCTGTGCGGTGCTGGCTCAAGCCTGGCGCAAGCACTCGATGATGCTCAGCTGGCCAGCACGCCAGGCGGGCACGAAGCCGCCCAAAAAGCCCATCAACAGCGAGAAGGCCATGGTCTGGATGGCGACGTCCCAGGTGAACTTGAAGCGGAAGGCCATCTCGGCGAAGGTCTGGTAGTTCAGGGTCGAGATGTTGACGGTTTGCATGAGCGAGGCGCCCAGCAGGCCCACGATGCCGCCCACCAGGGCCAGGCCCAAGGATTCGCCCAGGAAGGCCAGCAGCACGGCCTCGCGGCGGAAGCCCAGCGCACGCAAAGTGCCGATCTCGCCAATGCGCGAGGCCACGGCCGCGAACATGGTGATCATGGCGCCGACGATGGCCCCGATCGAGAAGATCACCGACAGCGACAGGCCCAGCAGCTTGATGAACTTGGTCATGCCTTCGGACTGGTCGGCGTAGAAGCGTGCTTCAAGCTTGGCGTCGAGCTGCAGTTGAGGGTCGTCCGCGATGGCCTGGCGGATGCCGTTGAAGGCCTCGATGCTGGCCAGCTTGAAGACGATGCTGGCGTAGACCGCGCGGCGGAAAGCTTGCATGACCTGGTTGACGTCGCCCCAGATCTCGGAGTCGAAACCGCTGCGCTCGGCATCGAAGACGCCGACCACGGTCCATTCGCGGCCCGCCATGGTCACGGCGTGCCCCAGGCTCATGTTGGCAAAGCCTCGGGCGACGGCTTTCCCGACGACGATCTCGGAGGTGCCGGGGCGGAACATCCGGCCTTCGACCAGCTTGACCTGAGGGCGGATGGCCAAGCCGATGGACGAGGTGCCGCGCAGGGTCACGTTGGCCATTTCTTCGGAATCGCGCTTGGGCAGGTTGTTCAGCACGGCCACTTCGCGCGACACCAGGCGCTGGCCCTGGCCATCGGTGGCGATGCCGGGCAGGGCATCCAGGTTGCTGGCTTGCGTGCGCGTGATCGCAGAGTTGATCTCGGCGCCCGCACCCTTGCGCAGGATCAGCACGTTGTCGGGCTGGCCGGTGGCGACCATGGTTTCGTTGATGCCTTCGCTCATCATGAGCACGGTGGCGAACACGAAGACCACCAAGGCCATGCCGCCGGCCGTCAGGATGGTGGTGACCCGGCGCACCCAGAGGTTGCGCATCACATAGGAAAGGGGAATGGCTCTCATGTCGTCAGTCCCGGTTCAAGCCACGTGGCGCAGGCCTTGGACGATGTCGATGTTGGACATCTTCCAGGCGGGCCAGGCGGCCGAGATCAGGCCCACGATCACGGCCGCGATGCCCTGGTAGACCATGGTGGTCTGGGACACCTCGAACACCTTGAACAGGTTGTTGGTCTGGTGCAGGAAGCCGATGGCCAGCGGGAAGGTCATGGCGATGCCGATGGCGCCGCCGATCACCGCGATCATCAGGCTTTCACCGAAGAGCAGTTTCACCACGAAGGCGGGCGAGAAGCCCAGCGCTTTCAAGGTGGCGTATTCGGCCAGGCGTTCGCGCGCGGTCATGGTCATGGTGTTGGCCATCACGGCCATGATGATCAGGATCACGACGAAGCTGACGGCGCGCACGGCCATCAGGATGGCTTCGCTCATCGAGACGATGCCCAGCTGGAAGGCTTTCTCGGTTTCGGTGCGGGTCTCGGCCACCGAGTTGCGGAACATCGCGTCGATCTCCTGCGAGATCATCGAAGCGCGGCCTGGGTCCTTGATGTTGACCATGTAGATGCCGACCTGGCTGGCCGCCGCATTGCCCAGGCGCTTGCGCACGCTTTCGGCCAGCAGGCTCCAGTGCATCATCATGAGGCTTTCATCGGTGCGCGCATCGGTGGCGTGGTAGATGCCGCGGATGGTGAAGTTCCAGTTGCCGGGGTAGACGGTGCCGCTCAGCGGGATGGTGTCGCCGATCTTCCAGCCGAAGCGCTGGGCCAGCTTGCGGCCCACGATGGCACCCTGTCGGTCGGCCATGAAGGCGGCCTTCTCGGCGTCGTCCAGGATGTACTCGGGGTACATCTCGAAATAGCTTTTGCCATCGACCGCGAAGCGCGCGAAGAAGTTGCGCCGATCAATGTAGATGCCGCCAAACCAGTTCACCCAGGTCACGCCCGTCACGCCTTCGACCTTCTTGATGCGGTCGGCGTAGTACAGGGGCAGGGGGTAGCCCACCGAGATGGCGCTGCGGGTGATCAGGCGCGTGTTGGAGGTGCCATCGACGCCCGCGTACCAGGCGTCCACCACGGTGCGCAGCAGACCGAAGGCGCTGATGGCCACGATCAGGCCGACCATGGTCAGCAGCGTGCGCAGCTTGTGCCTGAAGGCGTTCTTCAGCAGCAACTTGAAGAGGAACATGTACTACCGGCCTCTGCTTGATCAGTGTCCGCTGGCATCCACCTCGGACACCAGCACACCCTTTTCCAGGTGGATCATGCGGCTGGCTCGGGCGGCGGCCTTGGGGTCGTGGGTCACCATGACGATGGTCTTGCCCAGGTCGCGGTGCAGTTCGTCCATCAGCTTGAGGACTTCCTCACCGGTGGCGCGGTCCAGGTCGCCGGTGGGTTCGTCGGCCACGATCAGTGTGGGGTCGGTCACCAGGGCGCGGGCAATCGCCACGCGCTGCTGCTGTCCGCCCGACAACTCGTTGGGGTAGTGGTCCATGCGATCGGCCAGGCGCACCATGGCCAGGCAGGCCTCGACGTGTTCCTTGCGCTGCTTGCGGCTGAGGTTGGTCAGCAGCAAGGGCAATTCCACGTTCTCATACGCGGTCAGCACCGGCATCAGGTTGTAGAACTGGAAGATGAAGCCCACGTTGGCGGCGCGCCAGTCGGCCAGCGCGCTTTCGTCCAGCGTCGCGATGTCCACGCCGTTGATCTTGATGGTGCCCGAGCTGGGCTGGTCGATGCCGGCGATCAGGTTGAGCAGGGTGCTCTTGCCCGAACCGGACGGGCCCATCAGCGAAACGAACTCGGCGCGCTCGACTTCCAGGTTGATGTCCATCAGGACGGGGATCGGCTGTCCGCCACGCGTGTAGGTCTTGGTCAGGTGATCGATCCGGATGACCGGATCGCGCTTGGCTAGGGGTTCATTCATGATGGACACGGCTTGGCCTCAAGGCGTTCCGGCGCTGACGCGCGAGCCGTTCTTCAGGCGGGCAGGTGGCGCGGTCACCAGCTTGTCGCCGGATTTGACTTCGCCCGCGATCTCGCGCAGGTCACCCAGCTTGCGGCCTGGGCGCACAGCCAGTTCCTCGACGGTGGCAGCGCTGCCGGCCTCGCCTGCCTTGACGCGGTAGACCACGTTGGCGCCATCCTTGCTGATCACGGCGGCGTTGGCCACGGCCAGCACGGGCTTCTGGTCGGCGTCGGTGATGTCTTGCGACAGGAAGCTGACCTTGGCGCTCATCTCGGGCAGGACGCGGTTGTCCAGCTGGTCGAAACGGATCTTGGTCATGACCGTGGCCTTGGCGCGGTCGACCGTGGGCACGATGCCGGACACGTGGCCACGGAAGCGGGCCGAGGGCAGGGCGTCCAGGGTGATCTCGACGGGCTGGCCCACCTTGGTCTTGGACAGGTTGCCTTCGGACACGTCGGCTTCGACTTCCAAGGTGCTCATGTCGGCCATGGTCACCACGGCGCCTTGGGCGCCAGCGGCACTGGACATGGGGGTGATGATGTCGCCCACGTTGGCGTTCTTGACCAACACCACGCCGTCGAAGGGCGCGCGGATCTCGGTGTAGTCCAGGCCCACGGACTGGACCTTGACTTGGGCCTTGGCTTGTTCCAGGGCTGCCTGGGCCGCGGACACGGCGGCAAAAGCGGCCTTGTTGCGGGCCACGGTGGTTTCAACGGCTTGCGGTGACAGGAAACCTTGCGCTTCCAGCCCACGGGCCCGCGCGGTTTCGGCGCGGGCGTTGATCAGTTGCACGCGGGACTGGTCGAGGTTGGCCTCGGCCTGGTGCACGGCGGCCTCGGCGCCCAGGATGGCGGCCTTGATGTCGCTGCCATCCAGGCGGGCGAGCAGGTCGCCCTTCTTGACGTGGGAGCCTTCACGCACATTGAGCTCGATCAGGCGTCCAGAAGCCTTGGAGGCCACGGCGGAGCGGCGCTGGGCCACGACATAGCCCGAGGCCGTCAGCTGGACGTACTGCTGCGAAGGGGTGCTCAACACCACGGTGGTGGTGGTGACCTCGGCCGTGCGCGGGACCAGGAAGTAGGCGGCGGCGCCCAGCACCGCGGCACCCACCAGCACCCAGGGCAGGACGCTTTTTTTCTTTTTTACCGAAGCTTGAACACCTCTGTCAATCTTGAGTTGGGACAAAGCCGAAGGGGCGGATACATCAGTCATGGCGTTGCAGCGGGTAAAGAAGGCGATTTTGCACTGTCCCGTGATCCGTAACGCTAAGCGTTGTGCCGACCCTTGAATCAATGGTTCGGGCGGGTTTCTCGGGTGGACAGGTGCTCGGATTTGTGCTTGTTCTATTGTCCCTGGGATATCTGACGGGCCATTCGGGCGGCTGGCCGAAGCCTGGTGGCTCGTCCGCTGGCAGGTGGCGTGGCAATTTCAATTTCAGCCGAGTCTCGACCTGGCTGATCGAGCCTTCTTCCGTGCCCCGGGCCAGGAAGCCATCCTTGACGAGGGACATGACGCGCAGTTTGTTGTAGAAAAAAGCAAGCACCACATTGCTGACGCTGAAAGTGGCGAGCCCACCGACGATCACCAGCAAGCACAGTTTCCACTCGCGCTGGACCAAGGGCAGCAAGGCACCAAACTGCAGCAGCTGCCAATTGAAACCAATGGGCGCCTCGCGTGTGATCCCCGTCCGTGGGTGTTCGAAGGTGATGAAGTTTTTCGCCATCCGTTTGCTCAAAAGCTGCGTGGAGTCTATGCCAGCGCTGTTTGGCAAACGCTAGGGGATTGTGTGGGCGACCCTCCAAGTGAATGGGGTGCAGACAGTGCGGTTTGCACGGTACGGCCGGTCTTGTGAGTCCATCATGAGGGCTGCCATACCATGCACCATCGTGGCCCATAACTTGCTGGTGTCACACAGCCGCTTGCACACTGGTGCAAGCCAGTCCTTTCCGGAGATCAGAGTGTCCATTCACGTCGCGCTTAACCACGTCACGCATTACACGTACGACCGTCTGGTCAATTTGTCTCCCCAAGTGGTGCGCCTGCGCCCCGCGCCGCACTGCAGAACCAGGATCCTTTCCTATTCGCTCAAGGTAGAACCGGTCACCCACTTCGTCAATTGGATGCAGGACCCGTTCTCCAACCACCTGGCCCGCCTGGTGTTTCCGGAGAAGACCCGTGAATTCAAGATCACGGTGGACCTGGTCGCCGAGATGGCGGTCTACAACCCCTTCGACTTCTTCCTGGAGCCCGAGGCCGAGACCTACCCCTTCGACTACGAAGCCGGCCTCAAGCATGACTTGGCGCCTTACCTGGTCAAAGACCCGCTCACGCCGCTGTTCCAGAAATTCGTGGACAGCATCGACCGCCGGGAAGTGCGCACCATCGACTTCCTGGTGGGGCTGAACCAGCGCCTGCAAAGCGACATCAGCTACACCATCCGCATGGAGCCGGGCGTGCAGACGCCCGAGCAGACCTTGACGCTCAAGTCCGGCTCTTGCCGCGACACGGGGTGGCTGCTGGTGCAGGCCTTGCGCCACCTGGGCCTGGCGGCGCGTTTCGTGTCGGGCTACCTGATCCAGCTCAAGGCCGACGTGGCCGCGCTGGACGGCCCGTCGGGCACCGACGTCGACTTCACCGACCTGCACGCCTGGTGCGAGGTCTTCCTGCCGGGCGCGGGCTGGATCGGCCTCGACCCCACATCGGGCCTGATGGCCGGCGAAGGCCACATCCCCGTGGCCTGCACACCCGAGCCCACCACGGCGGCGCCGGTCAGTGGCGCGGTCGATGAATGCGAGGTCACCTTCAGCCACGAGATGGGCGTCACGCGCATTTACGAATCGCCGCGCGTCACCAAGCCTTACAGCGCCGAGCAATGGCAGGCCATCGACGCGCTGGGATCTCAAGTCGACGAGCAACTCCACGCCAGCGACGTGCGCCTGACCATGGGGGGGGAGCCGACCTTTGTCTCGGTGGACGACCGCGAGGGCGAGGAGTGGAACACCACCGCCATGGGCCCGACCAAGCGCGGCTTGGCCACCACCCTGGTGCACAAGCTGCGCGAGCGCTATGGCCAGGGCGGTTTCCTTCATTTCGGCCAGGGCAAGTGGTACCCCGGCGAGCAATTGCCGCGCTGGGCCTTGTCCATCTTCTGGCGCACCGATGGCGAGCCCTGCTGGCACGATCCCAGCCTTTTTGCCGACGAAAAGAACAGCGTCCGCTACAACGCCGACGATGCCAAGCTGTTCATCGACACCCTGGCCACCAAACTGGGCGTGGGCACCAAGCACATCCAGCCTGGCTACGAAGACGCCTGGTACTACATGTGGCGTGAACGTCGCCTGCCCATCAACGTCGACCCTTTCGACACGCGCCTCGAAGACGAGATGGAGCGCCTGCGCCTGCGCCGGGTGTTCGACTACGGCCTGGACAAGACGGTGGGTTACGTGCTGCCGATCAAGCGCGAGTCCGAGTTGATGCTGGACGCGCCACGCTGGATCAGCGGCCCCTGGTTCTTCCGCGATGACCGCATGTACCTGGTGCCGGGCGATTCGCCCATGGGCTACCGCCTGCCGCTGGATTCGCTGCCCTGGGTGTCGGCCGAGCAGTACCCGTACACGCACGTGCACGACCCTTTCGCGCCGCAGGCCGCGCTGGCGCCGGCCGCGCAACTCAAAGCTCAATACGGTCGCCATCAGATGCAGGTGGACGCGGGGCTGGCCGGCCGGGGCGACCTCGCCTCGGGGAAAGGCTTGGGCGAATCGGTGCCCGGCATGGCCGTCACGGGTGATGCGGGCCGCGCGCCCAACCGCTTCGAGTCCGCCCACTGGATCACGCGCACGGCCTTGTGCGTCGAGGTGCGCAACCCCGACCGCAGCAATGGCCCCAAGGTCGAAGAGAACGGTGATGGCGGTGGCGTCATGTACGTCTTCATGCCACCTTTGACGGTGCTCGACGATTACCTGGACCTGCTGGCCGCCGTCGAGGCCACGGCCACCGACCTGGGCATGCAGATCGTGCTGGAAGGCTACCCGCCGCCACGCGATGCCCGTCTGAAGATGCTGCAGGTCACGCCCGATCCCGGCGTCATCGAAGTCAACATCCACCCGGCTTCGAGCTGGGCGCAACTGGTCGACCACACCGAGTTCCTGTACCAGGCCGCGCATGAAACGCGCCTGTCGACCGAGAAGTTCATGGTCGATGGACGCCACACCGGCACCGGCGGCGGCAACCACTTCGTGCTGGGTGGCGCCACGCCGTCCGACAGCCCCTTCCTGCGCCGTCCGGACCTGATCCCCAGCCTGCTGACCTTCTGGATCAACCACCCTTCGCTGTCGTACATGTTTTCGGGCATGTTCATCGGACCGACCAGCCAGGCGCCGCGCATCGACGAGGCGCGCACGGACCAGGTCTACGAGGTCGAGATCGGCATGCGCGAGATCGAGCGCCAGATGGAGCTGTGGGGGCACTGCCCGCCATGGTTGATCGACCGCACTTTGCGCAACCTGCTGATCGATGCCACCGGCAACACGCACCGCAGCGAATTCTGCGTCGACAAGCTGTATTCACCCGATGGCCCCACCGGCCGCCTCGGCCTGCTGGAGTTGCGCGCCTTCGAGATGCCGCCGCATCCCCACATGAGCCTGGTGCAGCAACTGCTGCTGCGGGCGCTGCTGGCCTGGTTCTGGCGCGAACCTTACAAGGGCCACGGCGCCCAACGCCTGACCCGTTGGGGCACGGGCCTGCACGACCGCTTCCTGCTGCCCAGCTTCGTCGAACAAGATTTCGACGACGTCTTGACCGAGCTGAAGCTGGCCGGCTTCGAGTTCGACCCAGCCTGGTTCGCACCGCATTTCGAGTTCCGCTTTCCCTACGTGGGCGAGGTGGCCGCCGGTGGCGCGCGCCTGACCGTGCGCACGGCGCTGGAGCCCTGGCACGTGATGGGCGAGGAAGGCTCGCCCGGCGGCACCGTGCGCTATGTGGATTCGTCGCTCGAACGGCTGGAGGTGCGGGTCACTGGCCTGAACGGCAACCGCCACGTGGTCACCGTCAATGGCCACGTGCTGCCGCTGCACCCCACGGGGCGCATCGGTGAATACGTGGCTGGCGTTCGCTACCGCGCCTGGCAGCCACCCTCATGCCTGCATCCCACCATCGGCTCCGATGCCCCGCTGACCATCGACCTGGTCGACAGCTGGCAAAAGCGTTCGCTGGGCGGGTGCCAGTACCACGTGGCGCACCCGGGTGGCCGCAACTACGACACCTTCCCGGTCAACGCCTACGAGGCCGAAAGCCGCCGCCTGTCGCGTTTCTTCCGCATGGGACACACGCCGGGGGTGATGGCGGTGAAGCCGCTCAAGCCGGGCATCGAGCATCCGCTGACGCTGGATTTGCGCACGGCCAAGATCGGTGGGGTTTGAGGGCAGGGGAACCCTTGGTCAAAATCTTGCAAGGTCTTTGACAATACGGGCAGTTCGCGCGAAGCTGCCTTTTTCATTGCCCACTGATGCCTTCCTCCCTGCAGTTGTTTGACGATGACCCGGATCAGCCCACCGTCGCTGAGGCCTTGCTGCGCCGTGCGCGCCCCGTGGAGGCCGGGCATTACGACGATCTCCGTGCCGCCGATGGCAGCCTTCGGCCAGGGTGGGCCGCGTTCGCGGAGCACTTGGGCGGCCCGCTGGACGACCTGGGGCAGCGCCAGGCCTTGCTGGCCCGGCAGATCCAGGAAGATGGGGTCACCTACAACATCTACGGTGCGCAAGGCGCGGCCTCGCGCCCCTGGTCGCTGGAGGTCTTGCCCCGCCTGATCGAGCCGCAGGATTGGCGCCTGATCGAGCAAGGGGCGGCCCAGCGCGCCAACCTGCTCAACCAGATCGCGGCCGATGTGTATGGCGAGCAAAAGCTGCTCAAGGACGCTTATCTGCCGGCGGCCCTGGTGCTGGGTCACCCGGGCTACCTGCGTGGTCTGCATGGCGTCAAGCCGCTGGGTGGCGTCTACCTGCACGTGGTCGCTTTCGACATGGTCCGCGCGCCGGATGGCGCCTGGTGGGTGGTGTCGCAGCGCACCGAGGCGCCTTCGGGCCTGGGCTACGTCATGCAGAACCGGCTGATCGTCTCGCGCCTGTTCCCCGATGCCTTCCGGGCCATGAGCGTGCAGCACCTGGCCAGTGGTTTCCGGCGCCTGCTCGAGACCCTGCAAACCCTGGCCGAGCCCTGTGCCAATGGCCAGTCGCCGCGCCTGGCGCTGCTGACCCCCGGTCCCTACAACGAGACCTATTTCGAACACGCCTACCTGGCCCGTTACTTGGGCCTGCCCCTGGTCGAAGGGGGCGACCTCACCGTCCGCGACGAGCGCCTCTACCTCAAGACCGTGCAGGGCCTGGAGCCCATTCATGGCCTGCTGCGCCGCCTGGATGACGACTACTGCGACCCGCTGGAATTGCGAAGCGACTCCACCCTCGGTGTGCCGGGCCTGATGCAGGCCGTGCGCGCGGGCAATGTGGTCATGGCCAATGCCCTGGGCACCGGCTTCCTGGAATCGCCCGCGGTGCATGGCTTCCTGCCCGCCTTGTCCCGCCATGTGCTGGGCAAGGAGTTGATGCTGCCGTCCCTGCCCACCTGGTGGTGCGGCGAGAACGCGGCCTGGCAGGACGTCAAGGCCGAGTTGGGCGAGCAGGTGATCCGGCCGACCTATCCATTCAGTGGTCCGACTGGCAGCGTGCCTTTCGATGCGGTGGTGGGCCCCAGCCTGAACGCCTCCGCCCTCAAGTCCTGGGCCGCGCGCATCGAGCGCGACCGGGCGGCCTACACCTTGCAGAACTTCGTGCCCTATGCCCAGTTGCCGGTGTGGTCGCAAGGCCAGTGCAGCATGCGTGGCGCCTCGCTGCGGGTCTATGCCCTGGCCGATGGCAAGGGCGGTTGGCAGGTGCTGCCGGGCGGGATGACCCGCATCGCCACCCGCGACTCCGGCCCGGTGTCCATGCAATTGGGCGGCAGCAGCCTGGACACCTGGGTCATCACCGATGGACCGGTCGACACCTTCTCGATGCTGCACCAGTCGCTGCACGTCGAAGACCTGGTGCAGCGCCAGCGCCCGGTGGCCAGCCGCATGGGCGAAAGCATGTTCTGGATGGGCCGCTACACCGAGCGCACCGAGTTCCAGTTGCGCCTCGTGCAAGGCCTGTCCAGTGTGCTGGCCGACGACGACGAGACCGACCCCGCCGTGCTGGAAGCCTTGTCCGACCTGGCCCGTGTCAACGGCCTCGTGCCCGATGGCACGCCCAGTCTGACCAAATCACCCCGCGTGTTCGAACGGGCCACCGTGGAGGCCCTCGGCGACTCGCGGGCAGAGCAGGGCGCCTACAGCCTGGCCTACAACCTCGGGGCGCTGGAGCGTTCGGCCCAGGCCTTGCGCGAGCGCCTGTCGCCCGAGCATTGGCGCCTTTTGCGGGCCCTGGGCGAGAACTTCCGCCAGCGCCTGATGCGCTCCGATGACCTTGGCGGGCAAGCTGACGACCTGGCGGACGAAGACGACCTCGACAACCTGCCCGACCTGATCCGGGTTCGCGAGGCGCTGGACCACCTGGCCATGCAACTGGCCGCCGTCACGGGATCGCAGACCGACCGCATGACACGCGATGCCGGCTGGCGCCTGCTCACCGTGGGCCGGCTGATCGAGCGCCTGGTCAGCTATGCGGGCATCCTGCAGGCCTTCTGGCAGCGCGAGGCCACGCACACGCCGCAAGGCTTCGACCTGCTGCTCATGCTGTTCGACAGCGCCATCACCTTCCGCGCGCGCTTCCAGCGTCGCCTGGAATTGCCCGCCTTGCTGGCCATGCTGGTGATCGACGAAACCAACCCGCGTTCCTTGGCCTGCGTGCTGCGCCGCCTGCGCACTGAACTGGGCAAGTTGCCCGAGCGCGCCGGCCCCAAGGAAGACCTGTTGGCCCTGTTGCCGCAAGAAGGCGTGGGCGTCACGCTGGAAGAGCTGTGTGAACCCGAGCTGGGCAATGCCGCGCTGCAGATCCTGGCCCAGCGCCTGATGGACGCGGGCTGGATGCTGTCCGACGAACTGGGCCGCCGCTATTTCGCCCACTCCGAACCGACCGAACAGATGGTGAGCGCGTGACCGATCCGCAACCCTTGGCGCAAAGGCTCACCGTCGAGCACGAAACCCTGTACCGCTACGCGCGCCCGGTCGACATGGCCCAGCACATCGCCTGCCTGCGGCCTTTGTCGGACGAGGGCCAGATGCTGGAGCAGTTCGAGATGAGCGTCAGCCCCTTGCCGGCCCAGCACAGCACGCGCCGCGACGCCTTCGGCAACAGCCGCGCCTATTTCGCGCTCAACGCGGCCCATGGCGAGCTCAAGGTGGTGGCCCGCAGCCAGGTGCGCGTCAAAGCGCGCTACCGCGACCTGGATCCGGTCAAAGGTGCCACCTGCGGCGAAGCCCGCGAACTGCTCACCTACCGGGCCGAAGCTGCTTTTCAAGGCGCCAGTGAGTTCGCCTATGCCTCGCCCTTCGTGCCCATGCACGACGAGTTGCGCGACTACGCCGCCAAATCCTTGAAAGACGACCGGCCCCTGGCCGAGGCCGTCATCGAGCTGATGAACCGCATCCACGCGGACTTCAGTTACGCGCCCGCCTCCACCGACATTTCCACGCCCATCCTGGCCGTGTTCGACCAGCGCAAGGGCGTCTGCCAGGATTTTGCCCACCTCATGCTGGGCTGCTTGCGCGCCTGCGGCCTGGCGGGGCGGTATGTCAGCGGTTATCTGCTGACTTTGCCGCCGCCGGGCCAGGCGCCCTTGGTTGGCGCGGATGCTTCGCACGCCTGGGTCAGCGTCTGGTGCCCCGGCTTGGGGCTGCCCGATGGCGAATGGCTGGATCTGGATCCCACCAACGATTGCGTGCCCGACACGCACCACGTCCGGGTGGCCCATGGCCGGGATTTCGGCGACGTCACACCTCTGCGCGGTGTGATCCGGGGAGGCGGAAAACACACCCTGGTGGTGCGTGTCACGACCCGTTTGCTGAAGGAAAACGTCAAAGTGTTGACGTGAGCACCAAGTTGGAACGATATTGCACCAAGCACTGGCATTTCAACGACATTTCGCCCAGAAGCTGTGCCATGGCCCGATTCGGCGCTGGGGGTTGGCACACTCCATGCATTACTTTGTCAGACCGCTGTTTTCAAGGGACTCCCTGACGGGACGAAGTCAATGAGATTCTTCGACGAAATGCACGTCAACAGCGCCCAGGTGCGCGACCACTACCAGGTCTACGACCGATGGCTGGCCAAGCAGCCACGCGACGTGATGCGCTCACGCCGTGAAGAAGCCGAGATGATCTTTCGCCGGGTCGGCATCACCTTCGCGGTGTACGGCGACAAGGACGAAACGGGCGCCGGCAACGAACGCCTGATCCCTTTCGACCTCATTCCCCGCATCATCCCGGCGCATGAGTGGCGCGAAATGGAAAAGGGCCTGCGCCAACGCGTGACCGCCCTGAACCGCTTCCTGCACGACATCTACCACGACCAGGAAATCCTCAAGGCCGGCATCATCCCGTCCGAACCGGTGCTCAAGAACGCCCAGTTCCGTCCTGAGATGATGGGCCTGAAGGTGCCGGGCGACATCTACTCCATCATCGCTGGCATCGACATCGTCCGCGCCTGCAACTCCGATGGCTCGGGCACCTACTACGTGCTCGAAGACAACCTGCGCGTGCCCAGCGGCGTGAGCTACATGCTCGAGAACCGCAAGATGACCATGCGTTTGTTCCCCGAGCTGTTCTCGGAACACCGCATCGCCCCGGTCGCCCACTACCCCGACCTGCTGCTCGACACCCTGCGCGCCGTGGCCCCGGCCTCGGTCAACGAGCCCACCGCCGTCGTGCTCACGCCGGGCATGCACAACTCGGCCTACTTCGAGCACGCCTTCCTGGCCCAGCAGATGGGCATCGAGCTGGTCGAAGGCGCGGACATGTTCGTCAAGGACGACTTCGTCTACATGCGCACCACGCGGGGCCCGCAGCGCGTCGATGTCATCTACCGCCGCGTCGACGACGACTTCATGGACCCGGAGGTTTTCCGCAAGGATTCGACCCTCGGCGTGGCCGGCCTGTTGCGCGCCTACCGCGCCGGCAACGTGACCCTGGCCAACGCCATCGGCACCGGCATCGCCGACGACAAGTCGATCTACCCCTACGTGCCCAAGATGATCGAGTTCTACCTGGGCGAGAAACCGATTCTGCAAAACGTGCCGACTTTCCTGGGCCGGGACAAGAACGACCTCAAGTACGTGCTCGACAATTTGAAGGAATTGGTCGTCAAGGAAGTCCACGGCGCGGGTGGCTACGGCATGCTGGTCGGTCCGGCGTCGACCACGGCCGAGATCGAGGAGTTCCGCCAGCAACTGCTGGCCAACCCCAGCAACTACATCGCGCAGCCGACCTTGTCGCTGTCGACCTGCCCCACCTTCGTGGAGTCGGGCATCGCGCCCCGCCACATCGACCTGCGGCCCTTCGTGCTGTCAGGCAAGACCGTTCAGATGGTGCCGGGCGGACTCACCCGCGTGGCCCTGAAGGAAGGCTCCCTGGTCGTCAACAGCTCACAAGGCGGTGGCACCAAGGACACATGGGTACTGGAAGCATGAGGAGGATCCCACCATGCGTTACGACGGCTCTCGCGCTCAAAGTCAGCCCCCCGAACCACCGGAAGACAGCACCCCGGCCGACCGGCTGGAACCACGTCTGAACCTCCACACTCCACACACGGAGTCCCGAATGCTTTCTCGCACTGCCGACCACCTCTTCTGGATGGCCCGCTACATGGAGCGGGCCGAGAACACGGCCCGCCTGCTGGACGTCAACTACCAGACCTCCCTGCTGCCGCAGTCGGAAACCGCGGCGATGCAAGGCTGGAAGGGTCTGCTGGGCATCAGCGAGCTGACCCACGACTACCAGAAACGCTTCGACAAGATCACTGCGCGCGACGTCATGAGCTTCATGGTCAGCGATGCGAACAACCCATCGAGCATCCTGAGCTGCCTGCGGGCGGCGCGCGAGAACGCGCGCGCGGTGCGTGGTGCCCTGACCACCGAGGTCTGGGAAACCACCAACCAGACCTGGTTGGAATTCAACCGCCTGCTCAGCAGCGGCGCCTTGAAGAAGGACCCGGCCGAGTTGTTCGAATGGGTGAAGTTCCGCTCGCACCTGTCGCGCGGTGTGACCCTGGGCACCATGCTGCAGGACGAATCCTTCCACTTCCAGCGCATCGGCACTTTCCTGGAACGCTCCGACAACACGGCCCGCCTGCTGGACGTCAAGTTCCACAGCCTGGACACCGAGTTCTTCGGATCTGGCGCGGGCAACGAGACCAAGGAAGTCGACTTCTACCATTGGTCTGCCGTGCTGCGCAGCGTCTCGGCCTTCGAGGTCTACCGCAAGGTCTACCGGAACGTGATCCGGCCCGAGAAGGTCGCCGAATTGCTCATCCTGCGCCCCGACATGCCGCGCTCGCTGCTGGCCAGCATGAACGAGGTGGTCAGCAACCTGCGCGCGGTGGCCAATGACCAGAGCGACGACACCTTGCGCCGCGCTGGTCGCCTGCGTGCCGACCTGCAGTACGGCCGCATCGACGAGATCCTGGCCACCGGCCTGCACGCCTACCTCACCCAGTTCCTCGACCGGGTGGGTGACCTGGGCTATGGCATCAGTCGTGATTTCCTGATGCCGGAGTGATGAGCCCCCGGAGGGGCTCAACGCTCAACGCGAGGGCAGCGGCGCATCCATCACCACCGCCTTCGCGAATTCCGTGCCGATGACCGTCGAGCCAGCAGCCGTTGGGTGGTTGGTGTCCCAGAACAGGTACTTGTCAGGCTGTGCACAGATCGGCTTGTTCATGGCCACGTAGCAAGGCTCCGTGACGTTGTTGCCGTCCTCGGCTGCCTGGACGATGCGCACCTGCGAGTAGGTGAAGGTGTCGAAGGTGCGCACGGTGGCCTCGGGGTACTGCTTGGCGAAGGCCTTGAGCGTGTCGCTCAACAAGGCGGCGAACTCGACACTGCGCGCCTTGGCGTTGGACAGGTAATTGCTCAAGGTCTTGTTGTGTTCATGGGCGGAGGGCGTGATGCTCAGGTCGGGCATCAGGGGCACGAAGAAGTGCCGCGCGCCGCGTTTGTACAAGCTGGTCATGCCCTTGTTGATGTTGTTGGCGACCAGCGCTGAGGTCGGTTTGTGGAAGATGTTGCCATCCGCGTAGAAGTCATCCGGTCCGGTCCACAACACATACAAGGCGTTGGCATCCACGGGTGCGTTGGCGTTGGGCTGGTTGTCCAGGAAGTCCTGAATCTGCTTGAGCATGCCCTGTTGCATGGCGTAAGCCGGCACCAGGTTGTCGGTGCCGGAGCGCGCGCCAGCGAAGGCGTAGTTCACGAGCGGGATGTTCAGTGCATTGGTCATCGCCTCGACCACCACGACCCCATCGGAGAAGCGGCCACGGTGGTTGGGTTCGGCAGGAATGCCGCGTCCTCCGAATTGCTCGATGCTGCCGAAGAGGTTGCCCGTGTCACTCATGCTGTCGCCGAACGAGATGGCCTGGGTGTAGCTGTTGGCGTACACCTCTGCAGGCGGCACAGGTGGCTGGGAAACTGGCCGCAACCTGATGGGCTGCCGAATGGTCAGTTGGCGGATGCCTTCCGCATACGGCCTGAACGAAGGTTCGAAGCTGGCGGCGATGGGAGCCCATAGCAGCGGATTGATGCCGATGGCATAGACGGTCAAGGGCGACAGCGCCACGCCGCTGATTTGGCCAGTGGCTGCCAGGATCGCAGGGGGAATCGGTTGGGCCGAGGCCCCATTGGACGATGCCATCAAGGCGGCCGGGAACAGCCAGGAAGCCAATGCGATTGGTTTGAGTTTCATGGTCGAGCCTCTCCTGAGTTAATTTGATGCGTATAACGAAACACGAGCAACAAAGCTCGTGTTTTATTGTGGCATTTCAATGTGACTCAGTCCGTGAAAAGCGGACACTCAAACGCGGGGGATCAAGCAAGCCTCATCCGCGGCCTTGCATTCACCGGGAGGGCAGGGGCGCGGTTTCCACCAAGGACTTCGCGAAGTCCGTGCCAATGACCGTCGAACCAGCCGAGGTGGGATGGTTGGCATCCCAGAACAGGTATTTGTCGGGCTGGGCGCAAACGGGGCCTGGCACGCCCGGGAACACTGGGGTGTAGCAGGGCTCCGTCACGTTGTTGCCCTCCGCTGCCGCCTGAACCATGCGCACTTGCGAGTAGGTGTAGGTGTCGAAGGTGTGCACTTTGGCCAACGGGTATTGCTTGGCGAAGGCTTTGAGCGAACTGGTCAGCATGCTGGCGAACTCGGCGCTGCGTGCCTTGGCGTTGACCAGGTAGTTGCCCAAGGTCTTGTTGTGGTCGTGGGCGGAGGGCGTGATGCTCAGGTCGGGCATCAGCGGCACGAAGAAGTGGCGTGCGCCGCGCTTGTACAAGCTGGTCATGCCCTGGTTGATGTGGTTGGTGATCTGCGTGGAAGTGAGCTTGTTG
Organism: Aquabacterium sp.; assembly: GCF_050725395.1. Classification (GTDB taxonomy): domain Bacteria; phylum Pseudomonadota; class Gammaproteobacteria; order Burkholderiales; family Burkholderiaceae_C; genus Aquabacterium. The sequence goes on from NZ_JBOHHL010000037.1 coordinate 23,024, forward strand.
AAGATGTTGCCATCGGCGTAGAAGTCATCGGGGCCGGTCCACAACACGTACAGGGCATTGGCGTCCACCGGTGCCCTGCTGCTGGGCTGGTTGTCCAGGAAATCCTGGATCTGCTTGAGCATGCCTTGCTGCATGCCGTAGACCGGCATCAGGTTGTTCATGCCCGAGCGTGCGCCCGCGAAGGCGTAGTTCACGAGAGGCAGGTTCAGCGCATTGGTCATGGCTTCGATCACCACGACGCCATCGGAAAAGCGCCCGCGGTTGCTGGGTGGGGCTGGCATGCCCTTGCCGCCAAAGTGTTCGAGGCTGTCGTACAGGTTGCCGGTGTCGCTCATGCTGTCGCCGAACGAAATGGCCTGGGTGTAGCTGTTGGCGAACACCGTGGCGGGCGGCTTGGGCGCACTGGGCACGGGCCGCAGCTTGATGGCTTGCTTGATGGTCAGCATGCGCAGCCCTTCCGAATAGGGCTTCACATCGGGGCCGAAGAGGCCAAGGATGCCGTTCCACAGCAAAGGATTGGCGCCGATGAGGTAGGCGGTGGGCGGCGTGAGGACCACGCTGCTGGCCTGTCCGGTGAGCGCCAGCGCCAATGGGGGCAATTGAACCTGGGCCAGCGCGCTGGTCGATGCCGTCAAGGCGGCGGCTTGCAGCACGCAGGCTGCCAGTGTGCTTGTGTTGAACTTCATGTGCGTCCTTGTGGTGTGACGTTGCTGGCCGGTGTGGCCGACCTCTCCCTTGCGCGGGTGAATGTTACCCTCTAGAACGAAAAAGCCGAGCGGGGCGACTCGGCTTTTGCTTCAGGTTTTACCCGCAGGACGGCTCACTGCGATGGGGGAACGTAGCCCTGGACCTGGTCACCACCGCCACCAAAGAAGAACTGCTCCATCTGCCGTGCCAGGTACTGGCGGGCGCGGGCGTCGGCCAAATTCAGGCGGTTTTCATTGACCAGCATGGTCTGGTGCTTGAGCCACAGCTGCCAGGCTTCCTTGCTGACCTCGTTGTAGATGCGCTTGCCCAGCTCGCCGGGGTAGGGCGCGTAGTCGAGGCCTTCGGCCTCCTTCTTCAGGTGGGTGCATTGAATGGTGCGTGCCATGGTCGATTCCGAAAAAATCACTTGAACGGGCGCCGGATGCACCCAACCCGCAATGGTACGGGCATTGGCCGCCTCTGGTGAGGGCAGGGTGGCGGGTAAAGCTGATTTGGCCCTGAAAAACCTGGCGGTTTTCGTGGAAGGATACGGTCCCCGCAGGAGAAACCTTCCATGAGATGTTGTGATTCACGGACCGCCGCCAGCCGTGTCTTGGCCATTGGTGCCATTTGCGCGGCCTTGGCCGCTTGTTCGTCCCGACCGCCGGCGCCCGCCCTCAAGCCGGCGTCGGCCTTGAACCAGGATTGCAGCCTGGTGGTGGCCGCGGGTGGCGAACGCCAGATCAATTGCCGCCTGGCGGTTCAGCTGCCCGACACGCAGGTCGATGCCGCGCACCCTGGCAGTGTCGCTTGCAGCAGCACCAGTTTCTCGGTGTTCAAGCAGGCGCTCAACCTGCCCATCTGGCTGGGCTATGGCCAGAAAGGCGACGATGGCCCCTTGCGGGTTCGCGTGGGCGGCACGCTGGGCCCGGGCACGCACAGCGCCAAGGTCGGCCAATCCGCAGGCAACGATTGCGATGCCACCGTTGGCCCGGTGGCCACGCTCGATGCGCGTCTGGGTGGCCGCTACGTGGCCTTGGTCGACCAGTCCCAGCGGCCCGCGTGCGTGGCCCAGTCCAGCTTGGTGTTGAGCAGCTTCGAGCAGGCCTTGTCCGTGCCCTTGTCGGTGAACATCGCTGGCGTGGCCAGGGAAATGACGAGCGATGCCTTGCAAAAGCGCCTGGACCTGGAAGTGGCCACCCAGGTCAACAAGTACTTGCAACCTTCGGCGCGGCCCTTGTCGGACGCCGTGGTGAGCCGCAACGGCCGTTGCCCCGAAGGCTTCCGGACCTTCATCGGCCGCTGATGGCCCGTTACTTCAGCGGCTTGACCAGCACCTGCGAGCGCCGATCCCACTTGTAGTGGCGCTTGCGGGCCTCGGGCAGCCAGGCCGGATCCACCGGTGCAAAGCCGCGCTTGATGAACCAGTGCATGGTGCGCGTGGTCAGCACGAACAGGGTCGACATGCCCATGGCGCGCGCGCGTTGCTCGATGCGCTTGAGGATGCGTTCGCCGTCGCCCTGGCCCTGCACATTGGGCGACACCGTCAGTGCGGCCATCTCGGCGGTGCCGGATTCCGGATAGGCGTGCAGGGCGGCGCAGCCGAAGATCACACCGTCGTGTTCGATCACGGTGTACTGCGCCACGTCGCGTTCGATCTCGGTGCGGCTGCGCTTGACCAGGGTGCCGTCCTGCTCGAATGGTTCGATCAGTTGCAGGATGCCGCCCACGTCCTCGTGCGTGGCCTCGCGCAGGCTTTCCAGCTTTTCATCGACGATCATGGTGCCCACGCCATCGTGCGTGAAGACCTCCATCAGCAGGGCGCCATCGACCTTGAACGGGATGATGTGCACCCGCTCGACACCGCCTTCGCTGGCCTTGACCGCGTGCTGCAGGTAGAAGGCCGTGTCGGTGGGCTGCATGGGGTTGGGCAGGGTGGCGACCAGGCGCTTGGCGTCGGCCAGGGCCAGCTCCTGGTCGATCTCGTCGTCGTTGTTCTGGGTGGCTTCCAGCTCCACGGCCTTGTCGGGGGACTGCACCACGCTTTGCAAGATGCCCCGCACCTCGGTCACGAAGATCAGCTTGTCGGCCTGCAGGGCGATGGCGGCGCTGGTGGCCACGTCCTCCATGCTCAAGTTGAAGGCCTCGCCGGTGTGCGAAAAGCCAAAGGGCGACAGCATCACCATGGCCCCCGTGTCGATGGCCCGGCGCACCGGCATCGCGTCGATCTTGCGCACCAGGCCGGTGTGCATGAAGTCCACGCCGTCGACGATGCCCACGGGGCGGGCCGTCACGAAGTTGCCCGAGATGACGCTGACCGAAGCGCCGGCCATCGGCGTGTTGGGCAAGCCCAGCGAAAACGCGGCTTCGATCTCGTAGCGCAACTGGCCAGCGGCCTCTTGCGCGCAGTCCAGCGCCACCGAATCGGTGATGCGCATGCCGTGGCTGAATTTCGATTCCTGGCCCTTGGCGCGCAGTTGCTCTTCGAGCTGCGGCCGGAATCCATGGGCCAGCACGATCTTGATGCCCATGGCGTGCATCAACGCCAGGTCTTGAACGAAGCTTTCGAGCTTGCCGGCGGCGATCAGTTCGCCCGACAGCCCCACGACGAAGGTTTTGCCGCGGTGCGCATGGATGTGCGGTGCCACCGAGCGAAACCAGGGCACGAAGGTGTGGGGAAAAACCAGATCCATGGGGCAGAGAGCGTTTTCGAGTGGGGAAGGAATGCCAGCCGACATGTTACGGGCATTGGGCGGCGCCCGCGCGACAGATAATCCCATTCTTGTCCCGACCAGAACGCCCCATTCCCTTGCTGCCCCCCATCACTTTCCCCGAATCGCTGCCGGTCAGCGGCAAACGCGCCGACATCGAAGCCGCGCTGCGCGAGCACCAGGTCATCATCGTGTGTGGTGAGACCGGCTCGGGCAAGACCACGCAACTGCCTAAGATCGCCCTGGCCATGGGGCGGGGTGGCTGGGGACAGCCGCGCGTGCCGGGCAAGCGCGCGCAGCAGATCGGCCACACGCAACCGCGGCGGATTGCAGCGTCCAGCGTGGCCAAGCGCATCGCCGAAGAGCTGAACACGCCGCTGGGCGAGGTCGTGGGCTACAAGGTGCGCTTCCAGGACCGGCTGCAGCCTGGCGCCTCGGTCAAGCTGATGACCGATGGCATTTTGCTGGCCGAAACGCAGTCCGACCCGGACCTGCGCGCCTATGACACGATCATCATCGACGAGGCGCACGAACGCAGCCTCAACATCGATTTCCTGCTGGGCTACCTGCGCCAGTTGCTGCCGCGCCGGCCCGACCTGAAGATCATCGTCACCTCGGCCACGATCGATGCGGACCGCTTCGCGCAGCACTTCGCGTCCAGCAAAGGCCCGGCGCCTGTCATCATGGTCTCGGGCCGGTTGTTCCCGGTCGAGCAACGCTGGCGTCCCTTCGAAGACAGCCGCGACTACGGTCTGAACGAAGCCATCACCGACGCGGTGGACGAACTGTGGCGCGAAGGCAGTGGCGACATCCTCGTCTTCCTGCCCGGCGAGCGAGAGATCCGCGAGGCGGCCGACCAACTGCGCAAGCACATCGCCCACCAGCGCATGGTGGCCAACATCCTGCCCCTGTTCGCGCGCCTCAGCCAGCAGGAGCAGGACGAAGTCTTCCGCACCGGCGGCGCGCGGCGCATCGTGCTGGCCACCAACGTGGCCGAAACCTCGCTGACCGTGCCCGGCATCCGCTACGTGATCGACGCCGGCCTGGCGCGTGTCAAGCGCTACAGCTTCCGCAACAAGGTCGAGCAGCTGCAGGTCGAGCCCATCAGCCAATCGTCGGCCAACCAGCGGGCAGGGCGCTGCGGCCGCGTGGCCAACGGCATCTGCATCCGCCTGTACGACGAGAAAGACTTCAACGGCCGGCCCAAGTTCACCGACCCCGAGATCCTGCGCAGTTCGCTCGCTGGCGTGATCCTGCGGATGAAGTCCTTGCACCTGGGCTTGGTCGACGACTTCCCCTTCATCGAGCCACCTTTGCGCAAGGCCATCGCCGACGGCTACCAGCTGCTCAACGAACTCGGGGCTGTGGACGACGTCAACGAGATCACGCCACTGGGGCAAACGCTGGCCCGCCTGCCGCTGGACCCCCGCGTGGGCCGCATGATCCTGGAAGCCAAGGACCGCCAGGCCCTGGCCGAGATGCTGGTCATCGCTTCCAGCTTGAGCGTGCAGGACGTGCGCGACCGCCCCATCGAGCACCAGCAGGCGGCCGACGAAAAGCACAAGAAGTTCGACGACGAGAAGTCGGAGTTCATGGGCACGCTCAAGCTGTGGAAGTGGCTGGACGAATCGCGCGGCGGCCACGGCCACCAGGCGCCCGGCGCTCCGGAACAGCACAAGCTCAGCCACCGCAAGTACGAACAACTGCTGCGCGAGCATTTCATCAACCCCCGCCGCGTGCGCGAATGGCGGGACGTCTACACGCAACTGCACACCGTGGTCGCCGAGCACAACTGGCGCCTCAACGGCAGCCCCGCAACGTATGAGCAAGTGCATTGCTCGCTCCTTTCAGGTCTCTTGGGCAACCTGGGCTGCAAGAGCGAAGACGAAGACTGGTACCTGGGCGCGCGCGGCATCAAGTTCTGGAAGCACCCCGGCGCCAACCTGTCCAAGAAGCCTGGACGCTGGATCCTGGCCGCCGAGCTGGTCGAAACCACCAAGCTGTATGGCCGGGGCATTGCCAACATCGAGCTGCCCTGGGTGACGCAGATCGGCGCGCACCTGCTCAAGAAGCAGATGCTGGAGCCGCACTGGGAAAAGAAGGCCGCCGAAGTCGTCGCGCTCGAACGCGCCACGCTCTATGGCTTGGTGATCTACAGCAACAAACGCATCAACTTCGGTCTGGTCGATCCGGTGCTGTCGCGAGAGATCTTCATCCGCGAGGCCCTGGTCAATGGCGAGTGGGAAACGCGCTTGCCTTTCCAGGCGCACAACCACAAGCTGATCGCCCAGGTCGAGGCGCTGGAACACAAGTCGCGCCGGCAGGATGTGCTGGTCGATGACGAGCTGATCGCCGCCTTCTACGAAGCGCAGATCCCGCCCGAGGTCGTTTCAGGCGCCACCTTCGAGCGCTGGTACCGCCACGCCAGCCGCGAGAACCCCAAGCTGCTGCACCTGACGCGCGAAGAGCTGATGCGCCACGAGGCCGCTGGCATCACCAGCAGCGCCTTTCCCAAAACCGTGCGCTTGGGTGGCATCGACTGTGCGGCCACCTACCTGCACGATCCCGGCGATGCCAAGGACGGCGTCACCGTGACCGTGCCCATCTTCGCGCTCAACCAGGTGGGTGAAGAGCGCGGCGAATGGCTGGTGCCGGGCATGCTCAAGGACAAAGTGCTGGCCCTGCTGAAAAGCCTGCACCAGAAACCGCGTGCGCGTTTGGTGCCTTTGCCCGACTTCGCCGAAGCGTTCATCCAGGCTGTGCCCTTTGCGCAAGGCGGCATGCTCGATGCCTTGCTCAAGGCGGTGCGCGACAAGACCCAGCTGGACATCAAGCGCGCTGACTTCAAGCAGGAGCTGCTGTCGCCGCACCTGTTCATGAACTACCGCGTGGTCGATGAACATGGCCGGCAACTGGGCATGGGCCGCAATCTGGCTGCGCTCAAGGCCGAGTTGGGACACGAGGCGCGCGGTGCCTTCCAAGCCCTGGCCACGCTGAAAGCCCAGGCGGTCGTCACCGGGGTTGACGAATCCATGGCGGGTGCGACCGATGCCGCACCCCGGTTCAGCAAAGCCCCCTCGCCATCGCTCACCAAGGGCGCGGATGGTGGCGCCATCACCAAGCTTCCCAAGGCCCAGGCCCCGCAGCCTCTGACCGATTGGTCGTTCGGCGAGCTGCCTGAACTGATGGAGATCCAGCGGGGGGGGCACACCTTGATCGGCTTCCCGGCGCTCATCGACAAGGGGGCGCATGTCGAGATCGAGGTGTTCGACGAACCCGACGTGGCCGCCCAGAAGCACCGCATTGGCCTGCGCCGATTGATCGCCTTGCAGATCAAGGATCCCCTCAAATACCTGGAAAAGAACATTCCGGACCTGCAGAAGATGGCCATGACCTACATGAGCCTCGGCACGTCCGACGAATTGCGTGAACAGATCATCGACCTGGCCCTGGACCGTGCCTTCCTGCTCGACCCCTTGCCCAACAATGCCGCCAGTTTCAAGGCGCGCATCGAAGAGGGCCGCACGCGCCTGAACCTGATCGCCCAGGAAGTGGCACGCCTGACCGGCACCGTGCTGGTGGATTACGCCGCGGCCATTCGCAAGCTCAAGGATGCCAAACCACCCAAAGAGGTGCACGACGACATCACCGCGCAGTTGCAGCGGCTCATGCCCAAGCGTTTCGTGGTCCTTACACCGTATGGCCAATTGCAACATCTGTCGCGTTACCTGAAGGCCATCACCTTGCGGCTGGAAAAACTGCGCGGTGACCCGGCGCGCGATGCTCAGCGGCTGGCCGAACTGCGTCCACTGGAGCAACGCTATACCCGTCGTTTGGCGGATCTCAAGGGCGTCGTCGATGCTCGCACCGACGAATTCAGGTGGCTGCTGGAAGAATTGAGGGTGAGTTTGTTCGCCCAGGAATTGCGAACACCGCAGCCCGTGAGCATCAAGCGATTAGAGAAAACGTGGTCACAAATCACGAATTAATGCAAGTGAAGTGGCACCACAATGTAACCATGGCGGCAGCAGTCGTTACGTATGGTCACTTTCAAACGAGCATGAATATTTTGACGGCCCAAAATTCGGGATGTCGGGTGTTGTTGCCCATCATTGGTTGGAGTTTCTTGTGGATAGAAGTGTGCAAAAGCGTTTTGTGATGAAGGCCCTCGCTGGGGCCGTGGTGGTGATGGGCATGGCGGCACAAGCTGGTGCGGCAGGTCTGCTGCCAGGTCAGTGGCGGTCTGATTACCGTGTCTTGATCAATGGACGTGACTCCACCGCGGTGATGTCCCAGTTCGTTGCCCAAGTGCGTTCGGCCTTGCCCACCTCGGTCAAGACCAACGCGAGGGTTGGCTTGAACAGCATTGGCAACCTGGGCAGCTCCAGTGTGTGCCTGCCCGCCCAGGTCGCCTCGACGCTGACCACCCCCACCACCATCTTCAACACCTTCTCGAAGATGAACCCGCTGTGCAAGCTGGTGGCCGGCACGCCCAATGGCGGCACCGTTCCCTTCACGGGTCGTTGTGATGATCCTGTCAGCTTCACCGGTCCGGTGAGCGGCCAGGTCAGCATCACCAGCAGTGCCAAGTGGGCCGCGACCATGGAAGGTGCGGGCAAATTCCCCGACGCCGTTCTGGCCGGTTTGAGCATTCCTGCCAAGACGACCGTGATGATGAAAACCACGGCATCGAACAATCTGTTGTCGACAACCTGCCAATGAAGAATTTTCAGGCGGCGGCGCCCGGAATGCAGGCTATAATCACAGGCTTGTCGGGGCGTAGCGCAGCCTGGTAGCGCATCTGCTTTGGGAGCAGAGGGTCGTGAGTTCGAATCCCACCGCCCCGACCAAAAATTGAAGAAGCCAGCAGATCGATGATCTGCTGGCTTTTTTCATGCTCAGCCCACCCAGGGGTCTGGGGTCGAACTCCGTGTCCTCGCGCGTGTGCAATGTTCACGGTGACCTGCACCACCATCCGAAATGGTCCGCCAGGTTTCTGTAACTGTTGTAATTCGGGCAAGGCGGCGCTGCCATCGAGGCGCTTCGGGCCAGCCATCCGCGCAAGCGCTGACCGCCGGGTGTCGGGCAGGCCGTAAAATCGCACCTTGGCTGTCCGTAGCTCAACTGGATAGAGCAATTGCCTTCTAAGCAATAGGTCGGGGGTTCGAGTCCCTCCGGACAGGCCATCATGGTGAAAACATGGTCTCACAGGCCCCTCGTTCGCATGCAGAATGGCCGCATTACCTTGTGATGTTCCAATTTCATCCAGCGCTTCGCTGACCAGCATGTTTGCAACCATCAAACGCATGATCGCACCCGGCTCTGGCAAGGGTGACGAGGGACAGGTTCTGTCCAACTGGGCCAAGGCCGGAGGGCACGCCTACAAAACCGTGCGAGACAAGGACGGCGGCGGCCATGTCGTCCAGGTCGAGGACCAAGATTGGCGGGTGGAATGGGGCACGTCGCAGCGCTCCTACATCCATGGCAAGGAACTTCGATTCCGAAGCGAGACCAAGCTCTCGCCCGATGTGCAGATCCTGCTGGTCAGCCGGGTCCTGGCGCACACGCTCGAAACCGAGGTCTTCAGCAGTTTCACCAACGCCATGCAGACGCAGGTCGACAACACCTTGCCGGATGAGATGCGTTGGCTGCCCATGCACCCGCGTGTGACATTGACCGAGCCGGCTGTCCTGGCCAAGCGCTTCGTCGTGCTCTCCAATGCCGAAACCGTGGCCCGGCGATGGCTGGACGATGACCTGCTGTCGGTGCTGGAAGAAGCCGCCACCACCTGGTGGACCGACACCCTGACCCTGGTGATGACGGTCAACCGTGGGCGCTTGACCATCCGCATGCCCGGTCAGCCGCTCGAGGAATCCCAGCTTGATGCGGTGGGGCGCTTGTGCTCGCAAGCCACCCGAAGCCTCCGGGCCGCCGCGCTCAGTTCGTCTTCCGGCTGAGAAACTGGTCGATCGCCTGGCCCGCTTCGGGCCGGAGCAGGTTGACCATGAAGTGTTGTTTTTCGGCGTCCAGTTGCTGACGCAGTGTCTGGGCCGGGGCGTCGTTCACCAGCTCCTTGACGCTGGTCAACACGCCAGGGGGCACTTGGGCCAGTTGTTCTGCCCAGTTCAAGGCCTGTTGAAGCACGGTGCCCGCTGGCGCCAATTGGTGCACCACACCCCACTGCGCCATCTGTTGGGCCGAAATGGGCGCGCTTTGCCACAAGAGTTGCAAGGCCGGGCCGCGACCCAGCAGCCTGGCCAGGTGCCAACTGGCGCCGCCATCCGGCGACAAGCCCACTTGGCTGTAGGCCGACACGAAGCGCGCGTTTTCTGCCGCCACGACCAAGTCACAGGCCAGCACCAATGACAGTCCACCGCCCGCTGCCACGCCCTCGACCGCGGCGATCACGGGTTTGGGAAAGCTCCGCAAGGCCTCGATCCACTGGTGAAACGCGTCGATGTGCTCGGCCACCTTGGGCAGATCGTGCTGGCGGTTGTGGGTTAAACGCTGCAGATCGCCACCGCCACAAAAATGATCACCGGCCCCGGTCAGGATCACCGCGCGAACATCATCGTTGGACTCGGCCATGTTGAGGATCTCGATGCCGGCCGCGTACGCCTGAGGAGACAGGGCATTTCGCGTGGCGGGACCGACCAGGGTCATGACCTGGGTGGCGCCGACGCGTTCGGTTTGCAATTCAGTGGTCATTCAAATGTGGCAATCGATAACGAATAGCTGGAAAGTTAAGGTGCTTCCCATGGCATGGAAGCATTGGGCTTCATGCTAGAGTGAAATCTTGGGCCTCGCATGCACCGATATGAATAAATTCAACAGAATATCGGCCGCGGTTCTAGCCGGTATGGCGCTTTATGGAGCGTCTGGGGCATCCCACGGTTTGGGCTACGGCCGGCCCACCAGTCGCGCCATTTTGGGCGAAACGCTCAGTGTGACCGTTCCCATCAATGTGGACTCGGCCAACGACATCGCCAACGAGTGCGTGGCGGCAGATGTCTATTTCGGCGACGACAAACTGGCGGGCGAAGACGTCACGGCCGTGCTGTTGCCCGGCGCGGGTGGCGAGCGCATCATCAAGGTGACCACCCGGAAGTTCGTCAATGAACCCGTGGTCACCATTTACCTGGCGGCCGGTTGCAATGCGAAGATCAGCCGCAAGTTCGTGGCATTCGCCGACCCACCCAGCGCGGTCGCCCCTTCCCAAAGCCTGATCCAGGTCGAAGCACCTCCCGTGGCGTACGCGGCCAAGGCCGGCACGGTGAAGGTGGGCGGGCTGACCATTGAGACCAGTGGCTCGGCCATCGCGCCGAGTGTGGACGATGCCCAAGGCGGAGCCAAAACTGCTTCGCGCGCCAAAAAATCCGCAACCAGATCCGCGTCTGCCTCGGCCTCGGCCAAGGCCGTGAAGTCAGGCGCCGATGCGCTGCAGGGCGCCCCCAGTCTGGCCTTGTCCTCCCGTGCCCAGGCCCAGGAGGTCCGGGTGACTGACGAGGCAAGCCTTGGCAAGCACCGTGGTGCCACGTCAGGCAAGGCACCAACTTTGGAAGCCAAGCGCTCTTCGGGTGAGCGCTTGATGCTGGATCCAATGGATGCCGATGCGTTGGTCCAGCCCAACCTGACGATGACGACCATTCCGCAAGGCAGGTTTGAAGGCGACGAGCCTTCGCCAGAAGTGAAGGAGCGGCGTGCGGCCGCGGCGGCTTTGTGGCTGGCCATGAACACATCGCCAGAGCAGCTGATGCGCGATCAAGCGCGCGTGCAGGAACTTGAAAAGCGGTTGGCCAGCTTGAAGCAGGAGTCCGCCCAGTCCCAGCAACAGATCGCCCAGCTTCAATCCAAACTCCAACAGGCTGAATCGGTTCAGTCCAATCCCACCTTGCTGTATGCCCTGGGTGGTCTGGCCGCGCTGCTGGCCGCGGCCGTGGCGGTGCTCTTCCTCAAGGATCGCCGCAAGGGTACCGGGGCGGATTGGTGGAAATCGGATGGGGCGCCCCCTGCTGAACCCACCCATGGCGAGCAGCCCGATGCTTCGCCTTTGGAGCAAACCCTGGCGAGCTTCAAACCGGGTTCTGTTGACGATGGCCGCCGCGGTACCACGCCGGCGGTCGCTGCAACGGCCCCCGCAGCGACTGCGCCGGTGATCGAAACGCCTGCCCCTGCGCGTGAGCCTGCGCCCACCTTCAACATCCCGCCGGTGACCACCGCCCCGGCGCCTTTGGCGTCCTCGGCCAGTGCGGCTGCACGCGCCCCAAGGCCCGTGCTCCAGGACCCCCCGCGAGAGGTCTCGGTCGAGGAACTGATCGACCTGGAGCAACAGGCCGAATTCTTTGTCGTGCTGGGCCAGGACGATGCCGCGCTCGACCTGCTGGAAAGCCATGTGCAAAGCACCACGGGCGCGAGCCCCTTGCCCTTCCTGAAGTTGCTGGAAATCTACCAGCGTCTGGGCAAGCGCCAGGACTACGAGCGCATCCAGTCCGAGTTCAACCAGCGCTTCAATGGCTATGCGCCCGCCTGGGAGTCCGACCTGCTGCAAGGGCACAGCCTGTCGGAATACCCAGGCATCGTCGAGCGTTTGCAGGCCCTCTGGGCATCGCCATCCAAGGCGATGGACGTGCTGGAGCGTTCGCTCACGCGCCCCGATGCCGAGGCGGAAACCTTCGACCTGCCGGCTTACCGTGAACTGCTGTTCCTCTACGCCGTCGCCCGCGACCTGTCGGAGCGCGAGCCTGAGAGCCGCGAGGCGGTGGACCTGAGCCTGCCTTTCGTCGACCCGACCATGGTGACGGTGTCGTCCGAGCCCGAGACCATCGAGCCTTTGATGGCCACGCGTCCAGTCAAGGCCCAGCCTCAGGCGCAGCCGATGATCAGCCTGGATCTGTCACTGGACGATCTGGAGCCGCTGGAGCCGGTGGCCGAGGCTGAGCCTGGCCAGGATGGCAATGGCATCGATTTCGAGCACGTGGACCTGAGCCACAAGCCTGACAAGAACAAGGATTGAGCCGTCGTCCTTCGGCCACGGCTCACAGCCCGTCGTCGCTGCCCATGGTGCTGCCCGAACCGGGCTGCATGGCCTGCAGGATCAACTGGCGGGTGAGGCGGTCCGAGATCAGCTCGGCGAAAGCCAGCACGAACTGGCGCAGGTAGGCGCCACGCTTGAAAGCCAGTCGCGCCATGTTGGGCCCGAACAGGTGTCCCACCGGACGCCACACCAAGTCGCCTTGCGGGGTCATGGACGGATCGTCTTTCACGGCCATTTCCGCCACCAGCCCAATGCCCAGACCCAGTCGCGTGTAGGTCTTGATGACGTCGGCGTCGATCGCTTCCAGCACCACATTGGGCGACAGCCCGCGCTGGGCGAAAGCCTGGTCGATGCGTTTGCGGCCGGTGAACGACGGGTGGTACGAGATCAGGGGCTCCTCGGCCAGTTGCTCCAGCGTCAGGCGCGGGGCCTGGGCCAGCGGGTGGGCGGCGGGCATCACGACCACGTGCTGCCACTCATAGCAAGGCAAGGTCACCAGTTCCGGGAAATCGCTGAGCGACTCGGTGGCCAGGCCGATGTCGGCGGTTTCGTCCAGCACCATCTGAGCCACCTGCTCGGGCGTGCCCTGGTGCAGGCTGATCGCCACCTTGGGGTATTTTTTGCGCAGCGCGGCCACCGGCTCGGGCAGCACATAGCGGGCCTGTGTGTGGGTGGTGGCGATGGACAGGGTGCCGGCATCCTGCAGCGCGTATTCATCGCCGATGCGCCGGAGGTTGCCCACTTCGCGCAGGATCAGGTCGATGGACTTGAGCACCTGCTGGCCGGGCTCGGTGACGCGCTTGAGGCGTTTGCCATGGCGCACGAAGATGTCGACGCCCAGCTCTTCTTCCAGTTCCAGGATGGCCTTGGAGATGCCCGGCTGCGACGTGTGCAAGGCCTTGGCGGTCTCGGTCAGGTTGAGGTTGCGGCGTGCCGCTTCGTGAACAAACCGGAACTGGTGCAGGTTCATGAATGGATGCTCGGGTTCGCTTTTCAGTCGGGCCGGGACAGGGACCAGGCGCTGTCGGCCAGGGCCTGGATCAGCAGTTCGGTTTCGCCCACGGCCCGGCTGAGTCGCCATTGCACGCCGGGATACCGTGCGGCCAGTTCGTCCATCAGCGCCGGCAGGTCCTTGCGCACATGGCCACCGGCGCCGAGGAACAGCGGCACGACCGTGATGTGCAGGCAGCCCGAGGCCGCGAGTTCGGCGCCGGCATCGCGCAGGGTGGGGACCATGAATTCCAGGAAGGCCAGGCGCACCTCGGTGTCGCCTTGCGGGGCGAGGCGTTGGCGCAAGCGTTCCGTGGCCGCCTCGAAGGGCTGGGCCCAGGCCGGGTCGCGGGCGCCATGGGCGAACAGGAGGATGCCGTGCGAGCTCATGAGGTACTGCCCAGGTTCATCAGCGGTTGCGGACCAGCCAGACGAAGACGCTCATCGACAAGCCCAGGTAGGCCAGGCTGGGCAACGCCGCCGCGATCCACGGCGTCCATTGGTGGAGCAGTCCGAGGTGGCTGGAGATGTGGTTGACGAGCACAAAGCTGATGCCCAGCATGACGCCCCCGAAGATCTTCAGGCTCATGCCCCCACTGCGTGCATGGAGGTAGGCGAAGGGCAGCGCCAGGGCCAGCATCACCATGCAAACCAGTGGGGCGCAGGCACGTTTCCAGAACTGGATTTCGTATCGCTGCGCGGCTTGCGCGTTGTTGGCCAGGTGCTGCGTGTACTGCCAGAGGGACAGCGTGGACATGGTGCTGGGCGGCAGCACGGACGCGGCCACGACCATGGGCGTGAGGCTGCTTTGCCAGTCCATCGTGGGCAGGCGGCGTTCTTCGATGCCCGCGATGTCGAGGTCGGTGGCCGAACCCGGCATGGCGAACTGGCCCGGCCAGCGGGTGTCGGTCACGGCTTGCAGGTGCCACACCGAGCCGGCGCGGCCAGAGCCCATGGGTTGAACCTGGGCTTGCTGGGCCGACACGCGGCGCACCAATCGGCCCTGGGCATCGAATTCGAAAATCCGCACCCGCCGGAAATGGGCCTGGCCTTCGGCCGCACCCACATTGACGGTGACGGTGTGCACCTGACCATCGGGTTGGGGCGCGCGTTCGCGCAGCCACGCGCCACCTTGGCCCAGCTGGATGCCTTGTCCCTGGCTGAACTGGGCACGGTGCAAGGAGGCCTGGCGTTCCGCCAAGGGCATGAGCCAGTCGCCCACCCCGATCATCAGCAGGGCGCCCGCCAGGCCCAGGCCGCCCAGCAGCCCGAGGGCCCGTGCTGGCCCCAGGCCGCCGGTGCGCAGGATGGTGAACTCGGAGGTCTGCGCCAGCCGGGCCAGCGCCAGCGTGGTGCCGATCAGCAGGGCGATGGGGAAGACGTCGTACAGGTGACTGGGCAGTTCCAGCACACAGTCCCAGATGGCGTCCGTCAAGGTGTAGCCATGGCGGCCCACGTCGCGCAGGGCGTCGACGAAGTCAGTGAAAAAACTCAAGGCCAGGAAAGCCAGGGCCACGAAGACCACGGCCGCGATGATCTGGCTGTACAGAAGGCGCCGCACCGTTCTCATGATGCGCTCCCCTTGAGCAAGGGCAAGCGACCGCCATCGCGCCACCAGATGCGGGCCGCTGCCAGCCCGGTCAGCAGGCCATGCACCGCCAGGAGGCTGACCCAGGCGTTCAACTGGCGATTGGCCACCCAGGTCTGGCTCATCGACAGCAGGTTGAAATAGATCACGAACACCAGCAAGGCGAACACCAGGCTCCAGTTGCTGGACCTGCGGGCATTGCCGGAAGCCAGGCCCAGGCCCACCAGCATCATGTTCAGGGCGGCCCAGACCATGCCGAGGCGCCAGACCAGTTCGCCCCGCATGTCGGGCTCGGTTGAAGACAGCAGGTTCAGCGTGGACGCGCTGCGTGCGATGGGGCTGTTGTCCAGGCTTTGTTCCACCTCGCCCACCAGGATGCTGGCGGAGTTGAAGCGCGACAGCACTTTCTCGCCGGTGCTCAGGTCGGTCTGGGTGCGCTCGCCGCGCGTGAGGTTGAGGTAGCGCTGCCCCTTGATGGTTTCAAGCTGGCCTTCCTGGGCGGTGATGACGGCTTCCTGGCCGTTCTGCGTCAGCACCATGAACACGTTCTTGCCGACTTTCTCGCCATCGCTGTGGCTGTCGATGAAGAAAACGCGGCTGCCATTGGACGAACTCTGAAACTGCCCGGGCTGCACGCGGGCGATGTCGGAGCGCTTTTCATAGCGTTCTTTCAGCACCTGGATCTGCGAATGGGCCCAGGGGCGCGCCACCAGCACCAGCAAAGCCACGCTGAGCAACACGGGCCAGCCCATTTGCGCCAGGGGCCGCAGGAAGGTCAATTGACGGGCGCCGCTGACCTGCCAGACGACCATCTCGCTTTCGCGCCAGAAACGGCTGAGCACGGCCACGATGGACACGAACAGGGCCAGGCTGACCAGCATGGGGGCCTGGCTGATGAGGGTGTAGCCCAGCATCAGGCTCACGTCGCTGGCCGCGAAGGCACCTTTGGTGGCCTGGCTCAGCATGCGGATCAGCACCATGGTCAAGACCACGGTCAGCAGCACCACCAGTGTCCCGACAAAGCTTCGCCAGAGTTCTCGGCGCACAGAGGAATCGAATAACATTGCTCAGCTCAAATCAATCCGTCCATTATGGACGCGCACCGCATGGACTACCGCTACACCGTGGCTCAAGGGCCCGCCTTGTCCCAAATCAATGCCGACGCCCTTTTGGTGATCCTGACCGGCGACCACGCTACCACGGGTGATCCAGCGCTGGATGCCGTGGCCGAGCAAGCCCTCAAAGGCAACGATTGGGCGCTCAAGGGTGGCAAGGTGCTGTATGCGCACCGGCCGGTGGGCGTGAAGGCACCTCGGCTGGTGCTGGTGGCCGCGGCCGATGCCTCGCCCAAGGCCTTCAAGGCGGCGGTGGGCAAGGGCGTGGCCGAAATCAAGGACCGGGGCGTGGCCCACCTGGCGGTGGCCGCGGGCGCCGGCTGGCCATTGGATGCCACGCATGCGCAGGGCCTGGTGCTGGCCGTGGCCGATGCCACTTATGTTTACCGCCACACCAAGCCCAGCGCGCCCAAGCCCACTGGGCTGAACAAGGTGACCCTGCTGGGCCGCGCCGAACAGCTGGCGGCGGTGAAGGCCGGGCTGGCGCAGGGCCAGGCCGTGGCCGAAGGCGTGACGCTGGCGCGCGAGTGCGGCAACCGCCCCGGCAACTACTGCACCCCCACCTTCCTGGCCTCCGAGGCCAAGCGCCTGGGCAAAGAGTTCAAGCACCTCAAGGTGCAGGTGCTCGACCGCCCAGCCCTCGAAAAACTGGGCATGGGCTCTTTCCTGTCCGTGGCCAACGGGTCGGACGAACCGCCCAAGTTCATCATCCTGCACTACGAAGGCGCGGCCAAGTCGCAAGCGCCCGTGGTGCTGGTGGGCAAGGGCATCACCTTTGACTCGGGCGGCATCTCGATCAAACCCGGCGCGGGCATGGACGAGATGAAGTTCGACATGGGCGGCGCCGCGAGCGTCCTGGGCACCTTCCGGGCCGTGGCCGAACTCAAGCCCAAGGTCAACCTGATCGGCTTGATCCCCACTTGCGAGAACATGCCCAGTGGCACGGCCACGCGTCCGGGCGATGTGGTGACCAGCATGTCCGGCCAGACCATCGAAGTGCTCAACACCGACGCCGAAGGCCGCCTGATCCTGTGCGATGCCTTGACCTACGCCGAGCGCTTCAAGCCCGCGGCCGTGGTCGACATCGCGACCTTGACGGGCGCTTGCGTCGTGGCCCTGGGCCACATCCACAGTGGCCTGTTCAGCGCCGACGAAGAGCTGGCGCAATCGCTGTTGTCGGCTGGGCAGCAAGCCCAGGACACCGCCTGGCGCCTGCCGCTGGACGAGGAATACGGCGATTCGCTCAAGAGCAATTTCGCCGACCTGGGCAATGTGGGTGGGCGTGAGGGTGGTGCCATCACCGCCGCCGTGTTCCTGAGCAAATTCACCAAAGCCTACCGCTGGGCGCACCTCGACATCGCTGGCTCGGCCTGGAAGTCGGGCGGCGCCAAGGGCGGCACGGGCCGGCCCGTCGGCCTGCTGACCCAGTTCGTGCTGTCGCAGGCGGGCGAGGGCGCGCTCAAGCCTGTCGCGCCTGTGGTCGCCAAGAAGGCCCCGGCCAAAAAAGCCAAGGCCACCTGATCCTGAAGCGATTGATGAACAACGCCGTTGAGTTCCACCATGGCATGCCCGACAAGCTGGCCTACGCTTGCCGGCTCTTGCGCAAGGCCTACCGCAGCGGTGCAGGGGTGCTGGTCACGGGCGATGTCAGCACGCTGAAAGCCCTTGATCGCCAGCTCTGGGTGTTCGACGAGCAGGAGTTCCTGCCCCATGTGCTTGCCCTGCCGGGGCAGGACA
Source organism: Aquabacterium sp. (assembly GCF_050725395.1). Lineage (GTDB taxonomy): Bacteria > Pseudomonadota > Gammaproteobacteria > Burkholderiales > Burkholderiaceae_C > Aquabacterium. Next base: position 40,886 of record NZ_JBOHHL010000037.1, read on the forward strand.
TGCCCGAGCGCCTGCATGCAACGCCGGTGTGGCTGGCGCCGCATGGCGCCGACGCCAAGGTTCCCGGCCAGCGCAGCATCCTGGTCAACCTGGGGCCCGAGATGCCGGATCAACCCGAGCGTTTCGAGCGCCTTTTCGAGATCGTGTCGCGCGAGCCGCATGACCGCCAACTGGGCCGCCAGCGCTGGAAGCAATACGAAGCCCTGGGCCTGCAGATTCAGCCGCACGAGGTGACGGCATGAGCTTGCCCACGCGGCCTCATCCCGCCAATGTGCCCACGCTCACCGAGGTGATCGAACTCACGCCCGATGGCGGTGCGGTGATCCACCAAGCGGCGCCCCTGGTGGTGGCGTCGCCATTGCTGGCCCCTGACGTTGGGTTCACCCCGGTGGGGAGCACCCCAGATCCCATGGCAGAGGTGCCAGGCGTGTTGCCCTCGGCGATGGTGCCGCTGGCGTCCATCCCCCATGTCAACGCCCTGACGACGTTCGAACCCATCGAACCCGAGGTGTCCGAAGCGCAGTTGTCCCAGCGCATCCTGACCGACGTGCAGCGCCAGATCGACTCGATGCTCGAATTTCGTCTGCGCGAATCCATGCAGCCTCTGCTGGCCCAGTTCACCGAAACCCTGATGCAGGATTTGCGAGATGAGTTGTCGCGAACCATGCGCGACGTGGTGACGCGTGCCGTGGCCCAGGAAGTGGCCAAGCTGCGCAACAACCGCTGATCGATTTCTTTGTAATGACCTTCAACGACGAGGTGGATATGACCCAACGCTTTGCTTTGTTCCCGGTGGCCACTGCCGCCGCCGCGATGTTGTCCTCGCTGTGCATGGTCAGTGGTGCACAGGCCCAGACCGTGGTCCGCATTGGCCATGTGGCGCCTGTGTCTGGCGCGCAGGCCCACTATGGCCGCGACAACGAAAACGGTGCCCGCATGGCCGTCGATGAACTCAATGCCCAGGGCGTCGAGATCGGCGGCAAGAAGGTGAGGTTCGAACTGGTGGCCGAAGACGACGCTGCCGACCCCAAGCAAGGCACGGCCGCTGCGCAGAAGCTGTGCGATGCC
>NZ_JBOHHL010000038.1:0-36940 GCF_050725395.1 Aquabacterium sp.
GGCTGGAGGGTGTGTCGGGCGTCAGAACGGTTGAAAAGTGGTCAATCCGATTTGACGAGCACGCGCGAACCCACGCCAGCCAGGATGGCTAGCGATAGCAGGGTCAGGGCGATCAGTGACAAGTTCATGCCGCCAGTGTGACCTGAGAGGCCGTGGCAAGTCAAGGGCTAGATCTGACTCACTCTGTTGCGACCCTGGCGCTTGGCCTCGTACAGCGCCCGATCTGCTTGGGCCATCAGCCCATCGGCCGAGGCACCTGCTTCTGCCGCATTGCAGCAAGCCACCCCCAGGCTCACGGTGACCAAGGGCAAAGTTTCCGAGGACTCATGGCGCATCGCCATGGTTTCCACGGCCTGGCGCACCCGCTCGGCGGCTTGGTGCGCCAATGCCCTGGTGGCGCCCGGCAGCACGGCGATGAATTCCTCGCCACCATACCGGGCCACCATGTCGCCGGGATGTCGCAGGCTGTTCTGCATCACGCTGGCCACCTGTTTCAGGCATTCATCGCCGGCGGGGTGGCCATAGTGGTCGTTGTAGCGCTTGAAGTGGTCCACGTCCATCATGACGATGGCCACTTCGCTGCCTTCGTGCCGGGCCCGCTCCCAGATGCCTTGCAGGTATTCCTGGAAATGCCGGCGGTTGAACAGCGTGGTCAGCACATCGACGCGCGACAGCTGCTGCAACTGCAGGTTCACATCGCTCAGGTTCCGGACGAGTTCGTGCCCACGCTCGCTCAACAGATAACGGCGGCGCTTGTCACGCTCCATGACGTAATTGGCGCAAAGCGAGAAGGCCACCGTGGCCATGGTGAGCGAGCAGATGGGCCACACCAGCCGAGGATTGAAGTTGGGCAACACGATCACGCCCCCCACCTGGATGATCAAGATCGCCAGCGAGAACCCGACAGCCCACCAGAAGCGCAGGCGTTGCACCAAGTTGCCGTACATGACCACGATGGCGAAACCAGCGTGGTAGAAGTCGCTCAAAGGGCTGTGGGTGATCGACAGGGCATAGGCCAGCGTGACCGCTGCGAACAAGCCGCTCAGCAGCACGGCCGAATCCAGCAGCAAGGGCTGGTGCACCACGGGGTTGTCGCGGTTGAACCACATCCATCCCAAGACCAGCAGGCTCAGGGGGGTGAAGATGACCAGGCGCAACTTGACCGCGACCGAGAACACGTCGGGGATCAGCAGGTAGTCCGCGACCAGGAATCCGTCGTACACCAGCAGCGCGATCAAGCCGCTGACGAGGAAGTGCCGCAGGCGTTGCTCGGGGTCCTTGCTCAGGAACTCTTGCTCCAGCGCGTCCGGAAATTTCATCCAGCGAAAGCCCAGGCTCAACAAATCCTGCACGAGGCTCATGCGCTGCTGTTCGACCTCGATGACGGCTTGGGCCGCTGCGCCATTCATGTCCCACCTCCGCTGTCGGGATCAGGCCAGACGCGGTTTCGGCCGCTGTTCTTGGCCCGGTACAAGGCCTGGTCGGCCTGGCTCAGCAGGCCTTTCTGGGTCACGCCCCGGTCGATGGGCCGCAGGGACGCCACGCCAACGCTGATGGTCACGAACGAGCTGGTGGGCGATCCCACGTGCGGCAAACGCAACCTTTCGATGGCCACCTTGATGCGCTCCGCCGCCTGCAGGGCCACAGGCAGGCTGGTGCCAGTCAGGACCGCGATGAATTCCTCGCCGCCGAACCTCGCCACCAGGTCGCCAGGCCGCCGCAGCCGTCGCTTGAGCGTGGCCGCCACTTGCCGCAGGCATTCATCGCCGGCGGGGTGGCCGTACTGGTCGTTGTAAGCCTTGAAGTGGTCCACGTCGACCATGATCAGCGCGACCTCGCTGCCGTCGATTTCGGCGCGGTCCCAGACCTTGGCCAGGAACTCGTCGAAGTGCCGGCGGTTGGCCACTTGCGTGAGCAGGTCCGCGCGCGAGATCTTGTCGAGCCGCTCGTTGGCGGTCTTCAAGGCGGCCATCAGGTTGCTTTCCCTCACCCGCAACAGCCAGTTCTGGCGCTCGTCACGTTCCAGGCTGTAGCAGCCGAACAGGGTGAAGGTCACGGTCGAGATCAGCACCATGGCCAGCGGGATCATGACCTCGATGGGCGCAGGCGGGATGTAGGGCCAGGCCACCGCGATGCCCAGCGCGATCACGATGTCCAGCACCACGGCCATCCAGAAACGCATCTGCGCCACCGAGTGGCTGAACATCACGACCATGGCCATGCCCACGAGGTAGGGTCCGGCCAGCGGATCCTTGCTGATGGACAACAGGTACAGCGTGATGCCGGTGGCCAACACGCCTGCCAGCAACACCAGCACTTCGCGGTAAAAAGGCGACGGCGTCTTGATCAGAATGTAGAGGCCGATCAGGCAAACAGGCGTGAACAGGCCCACGCGCAAGGTCACAGCCTGGGCCATCACGTCGGGGATCATGAGCGCGTCGGTCAGCAGGTAGCCGTTGAACAGAACGACCACCAGCACGGCGGTGATGATGATGACGCGCAGCCGGTCGGCGGCGGTGTCGAGTTGAAAGCGACGTTCGAGTTCGGGGGGAAAGCGCAGCGTCGGGAAGCCCTTGGACAGCAGGCCGTCGATCTGTTCGGCCGAATCCGCGGAGACCGGGCCCAGGTCGATGGGGCCAAGGTCAAGCACCCCAAAATCGGTGGTGGGGCGGAAATCTCGAGCGGAAGAACTGATGGACACCGAGGCAGATCCAGGCGTTTGCTGCTTTAAACCGTCATGCGTACAACATGGTCGAGAGAGCTCACCATGGACTACGCGGCGATTTTCCCTGCTTCGGCCTGGGAATCAAGAGGGATTTCGCGAGCATGGTTGCCGCAAATCACATCACGTGCAATGCGTCACGATCATTCAGCGTCGGGTTGGCCAAACAGGTGAACGAAGAGGTCGTCGTCCGAAATTTCCCGAACAGACAGCCCATCGACCGGCTCGCGGAAAGGCGTCGAGGGCTGGGCGGGCAGCAGGGCCGCAGGCACGGTGTCGGCGAAGTTGACGACGGGGCCGTTGTGCTCTCCGGCTCGTTGGAGCCGCCAGGACATGGAGTCGGCCAAAGAGGGCGGGGCGTCCCACTGCACAAAGCCAGGAGCCGGCTCTTGAGGGCGTTCAACTGGGTAAGGTGGGGGCGGCGTTTTCATATGGGACCTAGCGTACCCGGCGTGGTTACATCTGAAACACTCGATCAAAGCGACTTTGGCAGGCCAGTTTTCCGGGGTTACCCTTGGGCTGTTTCAAACCTCACAATTTCGCCATGTCCGTCCCTTCAGGTCTTTTCTCCGACACCCCCGGCGTGCTGCGCTGCGCTTGGTGCCAAGCCACGCCGGCCTACCGCCAGTACCACGATGAAGAATGGGGCTTGCCGGAAATGGACGACCGGCAGCTGTTCGAAAAGCTGAGCCTGGAGGGATTCCAGGCCGGTCTGAGTTGGCTGACCATCCTCAACAAGCGCGAGGCTTTCCGAAACGCCTTTGCCTTATTCGACATCGACAAGGTGGCCTGTTTCGGCGAGAGCGACATTGAACGCCTGGTGGCCGACGCGGGCATCGTGCGCCACCGCGGCAAGATCGCGTCGACCATCAACAACGCCAAGCGGGCAATCGAATTGCGCGAGGAGTTTGGCTCGCTGGCGGCTTACATTTGGCGCTTCGAGCCCAGCTTGTCGTCTCGCCCGAAGTCGGTCACCCACGAGGCCCTCCGCGCCTTGCCCCTGGCGGCCGAAGCCACGGCCTTGTCGAAAGACCTGAAAAAGCGTGGCTGGACCTTCGTGGGCCCGACCACCATGTACGCCTTCATGCAGGCCATGGGCTTGGTCAACGACCACATCGAAGGCTGTGGCGCGCGCAAGCCAGCCCTGGCAGCCAGGGCTGCCCTGAAAATCAAACGGCCAGCTTCCTGACCCAGGCCACGTAGCGGTCCACCCAGGCTTGCAGGAATTTCTGGCTGTCCTCGTTGGCGATGCTGCCGTCGGGTCCGAACAAGCCTTCCTTGGCCTGCACGAAGGCCTCGGGCTGGCCGAGCGTGGGCACGTCGAGGTAGGCCAGCACATTGCGCAGGTGCTGCTGGGCCAGGGCCGTGCCGATGGCGCCAATCGACACCCCGATGACCCCGGCCGGCTTGCCACCCCAGACGCTTTGCCCATAGGGACGCGACGCGTGGTCGATGGCGTTCTTGAGCACGCCGGGGAAGGACCGGTTGTATTCGGGTGTCACGAACAGGAGCGCCTTCGCGGATTTGACCGAAGCCTTCAGGCGCTTGACCGACTCGGCTGGATGGGCATCGTCGTCCTGGTTGTACAGCGGCAGATCGTCGATTCGGACATGTTCAAACTCGAAATCCGCCGGGGCCAGCTTGGCCAAGGCAAGCGCCAGCTTGTGGTTGAACGAATCTTTGCGGAGGCTGCCCACCACGACCGCGACTTTGAATTGACTCATGAAAACTCCTGTGACCTTCGGTTTGCCGGATGGGCACCGATTAAATCCCCATTGCCCTCTTTTTGCAGGACCTGCAGGTGAACCCTCGCCAGAAGCAGGCTTTACGCTCTGTTAAAGCCTCGGCTTTCAGGAATTTTTCAGTGGCCCTTAATAAGCAGTCGTCGTGGGGACGGAAGATGTCCGGGAGCAGTTGCATGAGGTTCCCATGGGACAGATGGTTTTGGTGGTGGACGACAATGCCCTGAATCGCGAGTTATTGCGGTTGGTGCTGGAGCAGCAAGGGCATGTGGTCAGCGAGGCGGCGTCCGCGGAAGAAGCCTTGGCGATCGTCAAGGAAGTGCATCCGGTCCTGATCCTGATGGATTGCCATCTGCCCGGCATGGATGGCCTCACGGCCACACGCCACCTCAAGGGCTTCGAAGCCACCAGCGGCATCCCGGTGGTGGCCGTCACGGCCCACGCCATGCCCGGTGATCGCGAGCGCGCACTCGAAGCCGGTTGCAATGAATACATCTCCAAGCCCGTGGATTTTTCTCGCTTGATCAACATCGTCGACAAGCTGCTGCCCGAGAGGCGCTGACGCGGCCTCTACAGCCCGTCCAGGTTGGGCAATGGCCGGCCCAGCCCGGAGTTGCCGCCATCCCAGATGATGTCCCCACACACCACACGCCAGGTTTCCTGTCCATCGATGCGGCAGCGGAAAGCCGCCGAGGCGGTGATGGAGAGCCGGTCGCCGTTGAGCGTCCGGTAAGGCCGGGTGACCTGCACTTTGCCCGGCGCCTGAAGGGCGCGTTTGAAATAAGGCCTGCGAGCCCAGCAAGCCCCTTCGGCCTGCAACAGCGGGCCATGGGTTTTTTCTCGGCTGGGGAGCTGGATTTCGGCCCAGAGGTTGGGTCCCACCTGGTAGCCTCGCTCGTCCAGCACGAAGCACAACTCCACATGCGGCAGGCTCAGAAAGGACTGGCAGGCCTCCTGCATGGAGCGGTTGGCGCTGAGCAAGGCACCGGCATAGCCGATGGCATTCTGGTAGGGCGCGACCAGGAGCTTCTGATCGCGGCGGCGTTGCTCGCGGTAGTCCGCCAGGCTGGCGTGCAGGTCCGTGATGCGGGCCGTGCCCAGGTCGATCGGCAGCAGATCCGGCTGTGGCCGGCCGAAGTAATAGCCCTGAACGAAGTCGGCGTCGGCCTCCAGGGCCACCAGGGCTTCTTCGTGCGTCTCGACGCCTTCCATCAAGACCAATGAACCGCATTCGTGCAGCAGCGACACCATCTGCGCGATGACCCGCTGGCGGCTGCGGTCCTGTGTGACGTCGATGAGGAGGCTGCGGTCCAGCTTGACGATGTCGGGTTTGATGGTCCAGACCCGGTCGAAATTGGAGTGCCCAGCACCGAAGTCGTCCAGCGCGACGAGGAAGCCCAAGGCACGGACCTTGGCCATGGCTTGCAGAAACGGCCCGTCGTCCGGGATTTCGCTTTCCAGCAATTCCAGCACGATCTGGCCGGCGGGCATGGTCAGTGTCCGCAGGACTTCCTGCAGGTAGCGGCCGTCGTCCTCGCTTGCCAACTCAAGGATGGCTTGCGGGCGGATGTTCAGGAACAACCACTGGTCACCGGCCTGCGCGGATGAAAAGTTCGTGATGTGCACGGCGCGCGCCAGGGTGTCGCACCAGCGGGCTTCGGCCTCGTCAACGCATCCGGCAAAAAGGTCCAGGGGCGGAACATTGCCACCATGCTCGTCGTGAGCGCGCAGCAGGCCTTCATGCCCGACCACGCGGTTGTGCGACAGGCTGTAGATGGGCTGAAAGTGGCTCGACAGCGAAAGCCCTTTGAACAGGGCCCCGTGTCGCTGACCCTCCTTGCGAAGGGCCCCGGTGACTTTCTGGAAACGGCGGGAAGGCATGACCGAGGATGAATGAGGCTTGAAGCCACTGATTTCGGTGCCTTCAAGCAAACCTTGAGCACACCTCGTTTTGAGGCTTTTTCCGGTCAGCGGAAGACACCCACGGCATCGGCCAGGCAAGCCATCTGCTGCTTGACGCTTTCAGAGGCCGCGGTACTTTGCTCGACCAGGGCCGCGTTTTGCTGGGTGATCTGATCGAGGTGCCCGATGGCCTGGCCCACTTGCACGATGCCGGCGGTTTGTTCGTGCGTGGCCGAGCTGATTTCCGCGATCAGGTCCGAGACACGCTGAACTTGGGCAACGATCTCTTCCATCGTCTGGCCGGCGTCATTGACCAGCTTGGAGCCGGATTCCACCTTTTCAACGCTCTCATTGATCAGCGTCTTGATTTCCTTGGCGGCGCCCGCGCTGCGGTGGGCCAAGCTGCGGACCTCGCTGGCCACCACCGCAAATCCGCGTCCTTGTTCTCCGGCTCGGGCGGCCTCGACCGCGGCATTCAGCGCCAAGATGTTGGTCTGAAAGGCAATGCTGTCGATCACGCCGATGATGTCGGCGATCTTCTTGGAGCTGTGCGTGATCTCGTTCATGGTGGCGACCACGTCAGACACCGCATGACCACCTTTGGCCGCGGCTTCGCTGGCCGAACCGGACAGTTCATTGGCCTGGCTGGCGGTGTCCGCGTTGTTCTTGGTGGTTACGGTCATCTGTTCCATCGAAGATGCGGTTTCTTCGACACTGGCCGCGGCCTGTTCGGTGCGCGAGCTGAGGTCCGAAGCGCCTTGAGCGATTTCGTTCGTGGCAGTCTGCACGTTCAGCACCTGGCTGCGCACGTCGTCGATCACCCACCGGAACATCAGGCCGAGCTGGCCGATGGTACGCATGGTCATGCCGATCTCGTCGACGCGGTTCATGTGAAGAGCCTGGCGGCTGTCGCCCGAAGCGATGCGCAAGGCCTGAGCGCGCATTTGTTCGAGTGGTGTGGCGATCTGGTGTTCGAGCCATCCGTTGGCCAGCAAGGACAGCGTGACCACGGCCGCTGCAAAACCGAGGAAGTTCATGCCCACGGCCAGTCCCGATGCCCAAGCCATGGCCAGCAATGCCGGCACCATGAGCCACAGGGTGGACCGGATGCGCCAGCGCACTGGCATGGTCTGGAGCAGGGAGGTCCATCCTGCCAAGCCCGTTCTGACGATCAGACCTTTGTGGAATTTCTGATCGCCGGCCTTGCCCTCGCGGAAGGCGCGGTAGAGCTTTTCAGCCGCCGCAATCTCTTCCTTGGACGCCTTGGTTCGCACCGACATGAAGCCCGTGGACTTGCCATGGCGCACCACCGGGGTGGCGTTGGCGCGGACCCAGTAGTGGTCGCCATTCTTGCGCCGGTTCTTGACCAAGGCCGTCCAGGGTTCGCCAGACTTGAGGGTTGCCCACATGTCGGCGAAAGCCTCCTTGGGCATGTCGGGGTGGCGCACCAGGTTGTGGGGCTGTCCAAGGATTTCTTCCCGGGTGTAGCCACTCACCGAAACGAAGGCATCGTTGGCATAGGTGATGTGGCTCTGGGTGTCCGTGGTGGACATCAAAGTGGCATCGTCGGGGAACTCAAACTCACGTTGAGTGACCGGTAGGTTCTCGCGCATAAGACCGTCCTTGATTGAAAAGAACCGGTCATTGAGCAATGGATCCGCCGGTTAGATCGTGTCTATTGTGATCAATCCACCGTGTTGGAAAGGCCTTTTAAGGCTGGGCTTTTCGGGCCATTCAAGGCTTTAGATCAGACAACCCCCAGGATGGCGCTGTTTTCGTGAAAACTCACCACGACGTCGCTGCCTTCTTTCAGGCCCAGGCGGGTGGCTTGCAAGGCGTTCAAGGTGGACACCATGACCTGCCCGCCCCGGAGGCGGACCTGCACCTCGGTCTGCTTGGCGCCGGCATGGATGGACGCCACCTGCCCACGCAACTGGTTGCGCGCGGACAGATCAGCGGAGGCCGTGGGCAAGGTCAGCAATACCGCGGGCGCCTTGATCAGCGCCACGGCCTGAGCGCCCTTGGCGATTTTCAATTCCTTCACCGAAGCCATGGTCAGCGACACCTGCAGGATGTCCGCGGAGCCTGGCAGGGCCAGTTCGACCAAGGCATCGACCTCGCTCGCCTGCACGCGCTTGACCGTGCCGATCAATTGGTTGCGGGCGCTGGTCCGCAGCCCCAGCAGGGACAGCGTCTTGAGCACCTCTTGCGGCCTGGCCAGGGACTTGGTCAGCTGCGCCAGGATGCGCTCGTGCGTTTTCTCGATGTGCCTGAAAGCCTCGATCAGCTCCAGCGCGTAGGGGGTGAGGAAGGTGCCCCCACCGCCAGCGCCACCGGTCAGGCGCTCGACCAGGGTATGGCCCGCCGTGTTGCTCATGTCCTGCACGCGGTCCCAGGCGGTCTTGTAGCTGATGCCCACGACCTTGGCCGCCTGAGTCATCGACCCCGTTTCGTGGATGGCCTCCAGCAGGGCAATGCGATCGGCCCCGCCCAACAGATCGGCCCCTTGCTGGATCCAGAGGCTGCCATTGAGGGCGAGTTTGGCGGGCTGGGCGGTCTTGCTGGGCATGGTTGGCGAACCGGGCGTTGTATAGTTGATTACACATCGATTGAAGGTCTTCGACCAGCATGCCATGAAACACCGCCAACGCCTCCTTGCGCTTGCCCTGGCCCCGCTTGTCTCGTTGGGCGCGGCAGCCCAGGACATCACGGTTTCGGCCGCGGCCAGCCTGCAAAATGCCATGCGCGACATCGGCGCGGCCTACCAGGCGGCCCGCCCTGGCAGCAAGGTCAATTTCAATTTCGCGGCCTCGGGCCCCTTGCTGGCCCAGATCGCCCAAGGTGCTCCGGTCGATGTCTTCGCCAGCGCCGATGTGGAGACCATGGACAAGGCCCAGGCGCAGGGCCTGGTCAAAATCGAGTCGCGGGCGAACTTCGCCACCAATGAGCTGGTGCTGGTCTCGCCTCTGTCCCGGGCTGCGGGCCTGAAAAGCCTGGCCGACCTGAAGCGTCCGGGCATCGCCCGCATCGCGGTAGGCACGCCGGCCACCGTGCCCGCGGGCCGCTACGCCCAGTCGGCACTGGAGGCGCAAGGCTTGTGGGCTGACTTGACGCCCAAGTTCGTGTTCGCCGAAAACGTGCGGCAGGCCTTGAACTACGTCAGCCGCGCCGAGGCCGACGCAGGATTCGTCTACCGGACGGACGCCATCGTCGACAAGGACAAGGTGCGCATCGACCTGGTGGTGCCCACCACCAAGCCCGTGGTCTACCCCATCGCGCTCGTGGCGGCCAGCAGGAACGCGGCGGCCGGCGATTTCGTGAAGTTCGTGACCGGGGCCCAAGGCCAGGCCGTGCTGGGCAAACACGGGTTCAGCACGGCACCCTGATGCTGGCCCGGTGAGCAATCCCTTGGACATCGACCTTCAGGCACTTTGGCTGACGCTGAAAGTCGCGAGCTGGGCCACCGTGGTCGCGCTGATGCTCGGCGTGGCGGGCGGCTGGGTCGTGGCGCGTGGGCGTTGGCCGGGCAAGCGCCTGCTCGAAGCCCTGCTGACCCTGCCCATGGTGCTGCCGCCCACGGTGCTGGGTTACTACCTCATCGTGGTGCTGGGTCGCAACGCGCCATTGGGGCGCTGGTTGTCCACGCACCTCGGCATCAACCTGATGTTCACATGGCAGGGCGCGGTGATTGCGGCGTCGGTCGTGGCTTTTCCACTGGTGTTCACCTCGGCCCGCGCGGCCTTTGAAAACGTCAATGCCGATTTTGAAAAGGCCGCCCGCGTGTTGGGCGCGGGCGAGTTGAAGGTGTTCCTGCACGTGACTTTGCCCCTGGCCATGCGCGGTATCGCGGCCGGCAGCATGCTGGCCTTCGCCCGTGCCATGGGCGAGTTTGGCGCCACGCTGATGATCGCCGGCAACATCCCCGGCAAGACGCAGACGCTGTCCATGGCCATCTACGACGCCGTGCAGTCGGGCAACGATGAACTGGCCAATGTGCTGGTGATCGTGATCTCGGCGCTGTGCATCGTCATCCTGGTCTCGGCCAGCCACCTGCTCAACCCCAGGAGCGACCGGTGAAAATCGACCTGGACTTCAGCATGACCGTGGGCCGTGGCGACCAGGCCTTCACGCTGCAAGCCCGCTTCGAGTCATCGCAAGACCGCATCGTGCTGTTCGGCCCCTCGGGCGTGGGCAAGACCATGACCATCCAGGCGATCGCCGGCCTGTTGCGTCCGGACCGGGGCCACGTGCGCCTGGGCGAGCGCGTGCTGTTCGACCACCGCCTGGGCATCGATGTGCCGGCCCGCGAACGCCGCGTTGGCTACGTTTTCCAGGACTACGCCCTGTTTCCGCACTTGAGCGTGGCCCGCAACATCGCCTTTGGCCTGCTGCCAACGCTGCCGATGCGCATGAGCAGCGTTCATCAAAGGCAAGTGGCCGACATCATGAAGGCGCTGGACATCGACGGTTTGCAGGAGCGATTGCCGCGCAGCCTGTCGGGCGGGCAGCGCCAGCGCGTGGCCCTGGCCCGGGCCTTGATCCGCGAGCCGGAGGTGCTGCTGCTGGACGAGCCTTTTTCGGCGCTGGACGTGGTGCTGCGGGGCAGGGTGCGCGCGGAGCTGGACGCGATCCAGCGGCGTTTTGGCGTGCCGATGGTGATGATCTCGCACGACCTGGACGATGTGCGCTTGTTCGCCGACACGCTGGTGCTGTATGAGCCGGGGCGGGTGGCGAGCGTGGCGCAGGGCATCAACTCGCCTCCAACGGCATGAGGCCGGCCCGATGATGCAAGGTGTCAGCTCTTGCGCGTGCAGTGGATGCGGTCCAAGGCCTTTTTCAAGACCGCCGCGCCCTGCATATTGCAGCCTTGCTCCGTCAGGTAATCGAGCAGGGCATTGAGGAAACCGCTGATTCGCAGGGCGTTGAACAACTCCATGTCGGCATCGCCCATCTCCTCCGACTTGGTCACGATCATCTCGATGAAGATCAGAATGTTGGACTGCGCCAAGTGGATCTTTTGCGCGATGAGTTGGTCGGCTTCGCTCATGCCAAGCTCGCGGTGAGCCACCTTGCCATCAGAGCCGACATTGGCCACCGACAAGGCGTTCACCAACAAGCAGAGCTTGTTCAACAGTGGATTGAGTGCCGTGGAAATCTGCCAGTCTGCGGGATTTGCTTTTTTGCGAGGGGCCCATTTCTTCTTGAGCTCATCGTAAAGCCGGTAGTACTGATCCTTCTCGACCTTTTCCTTGATCTCCGGGGTGACGCTGCTGTTGTCATCGACGAAGCTTTCTTCGGGCTCGGTCCAATCCGTGTGCTGCAGCAAGGCCGCCTTGATCTGGTAGACATCACCATTGCGGTGTTCTTTGATGGCGTCCTCCAGCGCTTTCAGCAGCTCCGCCTTGATGAGCATCACCGAGCGTTGGCACTGCTTGAGCAAAATGCTGCCGACCATGTCCACCCCCTCAGGATTTGTTGTGGCCCCCAGCCTACTTCATTTCCGGTGCGCCAAGTGAATATGAGCAAAACACCCCTCACGCCCGCATCAAGGCCTTGCGGATTCGCGAAATCGTCTCGTCCATAGGCGCGCGGCTCGACACCTCCAGCCCCAGCTGCCGGGCGATCACGTTCACGCGCGCAGGGTTCAGCGGCAAACCACCTCGGTCGATGGCCGCGATCAGGGCGCGCGCATTGCGCACCTCGGGCGATGCATGCGTCTCGGCATCCTTGAACACCGAAGCGACGCGCTGGATCCATGTGTGGGCAAAGCTCATGTCCTTTCATCGACGCCAACAAGCAAAGCTTGAGCCACCAGTTCCTCTGGCCCCATGCCTTATCCTGCCGCCCATGCATGCCAAGCGACTCCACCAACACTTGATCGACAAAGCCGAAGGCGCTGCCTTCGCCTGGGGCTTCGTCGAATCGATGCTCTTCTTCCTGGTGCCCGACATGATTCTGTCGGTGGTCGCGGTGCATGGGTTGCGCCGTTCGCTGTGGTGCTGCCTGTGGGCGGTGGCGGGTGCCATCGGGGGCGGCAGCTTGATGTATGGGTGGGGTGCGGTTGATTCAGCCACGGCCCTGAGCATGGTCGACGCCGTGCCCGCCATCCCCGCCGACATGCTGGTGAGGGTGCGCGCCGCACTCGGCGCCGACGGTCTGGCCGCCATGCTGTGGGGGCCGCTGATCGGCATCCCCTACAAGATCTACGCGGTGCAGGCAGGGGCGCTGGGCTTGTCGCTGCCGGGCTTCATGCTCATGACCATCCCTGCGCGCATCACGCGCTTCCTGATCACCTGCCTGGGTTTCAACCTGGTGTCTCGCCTGCTCAGGCACTGGGGCGCCAGCCCCCGCGTCATCGCCGCCTGCTGGACGCTGTTCTGGGTCATGAATTACGCCATTTACTGGCACGCCACGATGCGGCCGTGAGCGGACCCTCGGCCTGCCGCTGCGCCCAGGCGCTCAAGCCCACCGCCACCAGGATCCAGGCCAGGGCCAGCCAATGCAACTGCGCGTAGCCACCCAGGCTGGCGATCATCCAGCTGCCGCCCCCAGCCCCCAAGGCATGCCCGGTGTAGATGGCCGAGGTGTTCAGCGCCATCAGCGCTGGTGAAAGGGCAGGGGACAGCATCCCCAGCCGGGCCTGTTGCGCCGAGTTGGTGGCGAAGCTGCTCAGCGCCCAAGGCACGAACACGATCAGCAAACCCACCAAGCTGCCGGCCAATGGCCAGGCCGTCATGCCCACGGCGATCAAGGCCAGCGTGCCCGTCACGGCGCGGCCGGCGCCCACCCGGTCGATCACCTTGTTCAGGATGATGTTGCCCAGCAGCGCCACGCCGCCGAAATAGGCAAACACCAGGCTGATCTGTTCCGGGCTGGCGCCATGCACCTGCTTGAAATAGGGCGCGATGAAGGCCAGCACCGTGACCTGCCCGGCGCTTTGCAGGCAGGACACCAGCACCACCGCCACCAGCACGGGCGAGCCGAACACTTGTCGCCACGAGGCCAGCGTGAGGCGCGGGGGCAGCACCTTGCGGGGCAGGCTCGCGTGAACCCACACCGCCGAGGCCAGCGAACCCGCCGCGATCAGGCCCATGGCCACGCGCCAGCCCAGGCGCTCGCCGATCCATGCGCTCAGGGGCACGCCCAGCACCGAGGCCAGCGCCCAGCCGATGAAGACGAAGGTGATGGCCCGGCCGCGTTGCTCCGGCGGGGCCAGAAAGCCCATGGTGGCGGCCGCCTGGGGCGTGAACACGGCGGCCGACAGGACGGTGGCCGCGCGGACCACGCACAGGGTTTCGTAGTTGGGCGCCAAGGCGCTCAGGCCGTGGCCCAGCGCGTACCAGAGCATGGTCAGGCTCAGCAGCCAGCGGCGGTCCACGCCACTCAGCACCGTGGCCAGCACGGGGGCACCCACGCCCATCATCACGCCGCACAGGGCAATCAACTGCCCGCCTTGCACCACCGACACGCCGAGCGACTGCGTCAGGTCGTTGAGCGTGCCGTTGACCACCATCACGCCGCAGCCGATGAAGAAGTTGCCGGCCAGCAGGGCCCAGCTCGCCCCGCGAAGGTCGGCCGTCATGGAGAAACCTGCTGCTGTTGCTCGGCGATGCCGGCACGCACCCGGTTGACGATGTTCAAGGCCGTCAGCGCCACCATGGCGTGCAGCACCCAGGCGGTCCAATCGGGCAAGGTGCCCCACAGCGCCACGGCCAGGCCCATCGCGCCGAACACGAAGGCGCGGTCGCTCTTGCCCATGGGGCCGTCGTAGCGGCGGCTGGCCCGCACCGTCAGGCCTTGCAGGCCGGCCATTTCCGACATGGCCGACAGCAGCACCAGCAGGCCAATGCCCAGGGCGGGCAGGGCGCCGAGGCAGGCAAAAGGCAGGTACAAAGCGGCGTCCGAGAGCACGTCGGTCAACTCGTTCAAGTAGGCGCCCAGCACGCTTTGCTGGCCGTGCTCACGCGCCAACATGCCATCGACGGCGTTCAAGGCCATGCGCGCCAGCATCCACACGGGCACCAGCGCGAACCAAGCGGGATGGCGAGCCTGGTCGGCGTAGAGCGCCACGCCCAGGGCCACCGACACGGCGCAGGCCAGCAGGGTGACCTGGTTGGCGGTCACGCCCCGGCGGGCCAGAAGCCGCACCGAGGGGCGCAACAGGCTTTGGAAGCCGGGTTTCAGTTGATAGAGGGAAAGACTCATGCGGAATTAAGTAGTCACCCTCTCACGGTCGGGTGTCGCGCTTTTTAACATGTCGCATTCAACACCAGGGACAGGGAAATGCCGAAGATCAATGTGGGCCAGATGGTGGGATTCGTGGTCGGGCAGGCCCTGCTGGCTTTTGTTCGGCTGTCCACCGGCGTGCATTTGCGCGAATCCGGCCTGCCCCCGGGGCTCACCCAGCGCGTCTACTTTTCGAACCACACCAGCATTGGCGACTTCATCCTGATCTGGGCCGTGATGTCGCCCGAACTGCGCCGCACCACGCGCACCGTGGCCGCCGAGGACTACTGGACGAGCTCGGCCTTGCGCCGTTTTCTGGCGCTGAATGTGTTCAACGCGCTGCTGATCAGCCGCTGCGGACAGGGCGGGGCGCAGCGCATGACCGAAGCCCTGCGGCGCGGCGAGTCCCTCATCATCTTTCCCGAAGGCACGCGCAACACCAGCGCGGCCTGGCTGACGCCGTTCAAGAGCGGCCTGTACCACCTGGCCTGCGAGCACCCGCAGGTGCAGTTCATCCCGGTGTGGATCGACAACCTGCGCAACGTGATGCCCAAGGGCGCGTGGTTGCCGCTGCCCCTTGTCTGCAGCGTGGGCATGGGCGCCCCTTTGCCCTTGCGGCCCTCGGAGCCGACCCTGGCCTTTCTGGAGCGCGCGCAGGAGGCCGTGCTGGCCTTGAAGCCCGATTCGCAGGCGGCCGTGCCATGCTGACCGATGCCGCACTACTGCCCACGTTCCTGATGCTGCTGTCCAGCGTGCTGGGCGCGCTCACCCTGGCCTCGGTGGTGGGCGTGGTGCTCAAGCACAAGGTGGCGCGTGGGGCACCGCACGCCGTCATCGACAACCTGAACAGCCGCAACAAGGCCTGGTGGGTGATGATCCTGATCGGCACCGGGGCCTTCGTGTGGGGCAAGACGGGCGTGGTCATCCTGTTCTCCCTGCTGTCCTTCATGGCGTTGCGCGAGTACACGACCGTGGCTGGCCACCGCCCCTGCGACCGTGCGGCCCTGATCGGCCTGTTCTACCTGGTGCTGCCGCTGCAATACCTGTGGGTCTGGCTGGAGTGGGAGATGCTCAGCCTGCTCTTCATCCCTGTGGGGGTCTTCGCCGTGCTGCCAGTGGTGATGCTGGTTCAAGGCCAGGTGTCTGGCTACCTGGAGCACGTGGCCAAGATGCAGTGGGGCGCGGTGATGGCGGTGTACTGTTTGTCGCACGTGCCGGCATTGCTGACGCTCGGTGTGGACGGCTTCGAGGGCCGGCAGATCCTGCTGGTGATTTTTTTGGTGATGGTGGTGCAACTGGCCGATGTGCTGCAGTACGTCTGCGGCAAGCTGCTGGGCCGACGCCTGACCGCGCCACGCTGGTCGCCGTCGAAAACGGTGGAGGGGCTGGTGGGCGGCATCGCCGGAGCATCCCTGATCGGCGCGGCGCTGTCGGCCATCACGCCATTCGTGCCCTGGCAGGCCGGCGCCGTGGCTTTGGCCTTGTGCTCCACCGGATTCCTGGGTGGTTTGGTCATGTCGGCCATCAAGCGCGACCGGGGCGTCAAGGATTGGGGCGGCCTCATCGGGGGGCATGGTGGGGTGCTGGACCGGCTGGATTCGGTGGTGCTGTCGGCGCCGGCCTTCTACCATTTGCTGCGCTGGTGGTGGGTTTCATGAACACCAGCCAGGTGGTGATCGCCATCGGTTTGGGCCTGGTCACGCTGGGCGCTCTGGAGGCCTTCGTGCTGTCGCGCCTCAAGCCGGGCAGTTACGACTGGAAAGGGCACCATGCCTCTTTGGCCACCACCGTTTTGCGAGGCGCCACCGACTGGATCCCCTTGTCCTTCCTGCTGCCGGGTGGGGCTTGGTTGTACGAGCGCCGCTTGTTCGAGATCCCGCTCGACACTGCCTGGGGGCTGCTGGTGCTGCTGGTCGCGCAAGAGTTCTGCTATTACTGGTTTCACCGGGCGAGCCACCGCATCCGCTGGTTTTGGGCCAACCATGTGGTGCACCACACGCCCAATCAATACACGCTCAGCGCGGCCTACCGGCTGGGCATCACCGGCAAAGTGACCGGCATGTTGCTGTGGTTCCTGCCCATGTGCTGGATCGGCTTCACGCCGCAGGTGGTGGTGGTCAGTTTCGTGGCCAATCTTTTGTTCCAGTTCTGGATCCATGCCGAGTGGATTCCCAAGCTGGGCTGGCTGGAAGGCATCATCAACACGGCTTCGGCTCACCGGGTGCACCACGCGTCGAACGTGGAGTACCTGGATGCCAACTATGGTGGTGTCCTGATGATCTTCGACCGGATTTTCGGCACCTATGTGCCGGAGCGCGATGACATCCAGGCCCGCTATGGCCTGGTCCAGCCCGTGAACACCTACAACCCGATCAGGATCTGCCTGTGGGAATACGGCCCCTTGCTGCGCGACCTGAAGCGCGCGCGCAATGTTCGGGAGGTACTTGGGTATTTGTTCGCGCCGCCAGGGTGGGCACCAGATGGCCGAGGGCAGACCACGGATGACTTGCGGCGTCTGCGCGGACTCGGCAGCCCGCCGCCAGACAGTTGTTGAATACCTTGAGAAAGGAAATTTCTCTCGTCACCAAGCCCGCTCCGTTTCCGCTTCGTCGCGGCCATGATCCCATTCCATGGCCTGAACTGAGCCGGCTGGGAAGGGATTGGCGGTGGTTCCGTTCCAAAAGTCTGATTTGCCGCGCTGATAAGGTGTGAGCGGTGCTAACTGCGCGGCTGGCTTGAAAATAGATAAAAGCCATGTGATAGGCATCAAAGCTCCCTGCGTGCCTGTTGTTGGTTGCGGATGATACAGAGTTGGTATCGTCAGCAACCTCGGGCTTATCCCTGCGAATACTGATAGAAGGTTTCCCAGGCTGCAGTCGGCCGACGACAAATTGGATCCATCACTCCTAGATGAATCAACAACTTAGTCCAGACCGACACAACATGTTGTCGCTGCGGGTGCGACAACAAACAGGTTGGAAAAAAGCCCGCGACAAAATATCGCTGCGTTGCGGTGGCTGTCATTTACGACTGCGCTAGTCACCAGGCGCGCCGGCGACATCGAGCTTGACCAGGCCTTCCGTGCTCAATCGCTGCAGGATACGCTGCCCGCTGCGGCGAAGCGGACCCGCCAACGCAGGCCAGGTCGTCAGGCGGCCATAGCCGGACAACAGTGGCAAGGCTGCATTCAGCAAGCGTTCTCCCATCAAGCTCTTCGGAATGCCGTAGGCATTTGCCCCCGCATCACCCAGCATGCGTCGGAACAAGGCCAATTGAAACGAGCGTGGCATGCGCGCCGTAGGGGGCAGGGTGCAGAGCCCTTCGATCAAGGCGGCCATGACGGACCTGGCGGTTTCATCTGGCGCGAAGAAGGAGCTGGAGATGTGCCGGTCAAATTCGTCTTGTTGTGTCTGCGTTTTTCCGATCAGCGCCTCCGGCACACCCAACAAGCACGTGACATGGCGCCAGATCATGCAATGGCCACGCGCCATCGCTGTTGCACACGCCAAAGAACAAGGTGCCAGATTCGTTCAGGCGGCGGCTGATGTTGGCCGCCATGCGACCTGTGCGCGCAAACACGACCGCAGCGTCTGGGTTGGCGAATGTCAGTGGCATGCAACCGTAGGTCAAAGCCAGAATCAGCATGGGGAAATGGCGCTGCGCCATGGCGCCGCCAAGACGCATTACATCGAAATCCACCCAGTCCGGCACGCAGGACATCTCGGTGAGCAAAGCCTGCGAGGCAGGGTGTCCTTCGTCAGCCAGCTGTTGCAGGCTTTGCCCGGGATTACCCATTGAGCCGCGTCGCCCGCGCAGCTCACTGACCACGCGTTCAGCCAATTCGTCTCTTGCATGCAGCCATGGCTGCATTGTCTCCAGCCAGCACATCAGGCTGGGGTCATCGGGTGGGTGGTTTCCCAAGGGGATCGGTTCCACTGATCAAACCTCATCAAGGTGCGTGCTGCTGGATGAAAGCCAGCGCCTTGCGAGGTAGTTCCGGCGCGCTGTGGTTGATGAAATGCCCCTGCCCAGGCAGCACCTGGAAGTCCAGGTTCGGCACGAAGGATTCGACATCCCGCCAGGATTCGATCGCGAACAGGGGATCGTCCTGCCCATAGAAGGCCAGGGCCGGCGCGCGCACCTTGAGCACGGTCTTCATCACCAGGTTGGCGCGGTCAGGGTAGAGCCAGGGACTGGGCGGATACGCCATGGCGCGGTACAGGCTCAGCATGCGGTCCCAATGCCAGTCGGTCTTCATGTTGGTGTCGAAGAGGCGTGCAGCGCGCGAACCTGCGTAATAGGGTTGCAACAAGGCCTGAATTTGGGGTTCCATCAGCGCGTGAAACTGCGCTGTGGCCTCGGGCGTGTTCTGCCGGACCAGGTCGATGTAGATGCTGCGCTGGCGTTGCTCGGAATCGGGCTTGGCCAGTTCGCGGAAGTAGGTGTAGGGATGCGGCGTCGAGAGCACGACCACCGCCTGCGTCTTCATGGGATAGAAGATGCTGTAGAGCCAGGCCACCGCGCCGCCCCAGTCATGCCCCACGGGGATGACTTTCCTGTAGCCTAGGCAGCTCACCACGTCGTGGATCTCGCCAGTGGAGCGAAAGACATCGTAGGCTTTGATCTCCAGCGGGCGCGATGATTCGCCGAAGCCTTTGAAATCGACGGCCACCACGTCGTAGTGTTCGCCGATGAGGTCGATCCAGGTCTCCCAGGAACGGGCGAACTCGGGCACACCATGCAGCAAGAGCACCACCGGCCGGGTGGTATCGACGGGACCTGGCTTGCGTTTCATCAGCACGTGGTAGGTGGGTGTGGGGGCCTGGGCCGTGTCCAACCGCACGAATCGTTCCTCGTAAGAGCGCCACGGACCCCAGGTAACCTGCTGCTGCAGCTGTTCAGCCTCGGTCAAGGGTGGAGGGGACCACTGCGTGCAGGCTGGTGTGGCCCGCGCCGCGGTGCAGAGCATGAAGGACAAGGCCGCCGTGGCCAGCGCCAGACTGCCCATGAAAGTACCGCTGATCTTGGTGGTCATCTCGATCCCTTGGTTGGTGACGATGCGGGTGATGGTCCTCAAACCCGCCAGTGCCGACAAGAGGGGCTTCGAGATCACACGCCCATGTGGCGACAGCCATTGCCCGCTTGACTACACTGGCAGGATGAAGATCAGCATCGCCATGGTGGAGGACGACGAGCGCGTGCGACGCAGCATGGCACGCGCCATCGAGGCATCGGGCCGAATGCAGCTCGTCTATCAGACGGACCAGGCCGGGCAGGCCCTGCTCTGGATGCACGACTACATGAGCCAGCCGCCTCACGTTTGGCTGGTGGACCTTGGCCTGCCCGATGGCAACGGACTCGATGTGATCAAGGCCGCGTCTCACCATTGCCCGGACAGCCAGATCATGGTGGTGTCGATGTTCGGCGACGAGGCCAAGGTGCTCGACAGCATCGCTGCTGGCGCGACGGGCTATCTGCTCAAGGGGCAGGGCGACGAGGACCTCATCGAGCACATTGACGACATGCTCGATGGCGGCTCGCCCATCTCGCCGATGATCGCCCGGCAGCTGCTGCTGCGAATGAAGGCCAGCCGCAGTTTCGTTCGCGCGACCGACGGTGCGACCGGGCAGTCACCGCCGCCCCTGACCGAGCGCGAGCAGATGGTGCTTCAACTGATCGCGCGAGGCTACAGCTACGACGAGGTCGCCACCGAGGCCGCGCTGTCGCCCAACACGGTCCGGCATCACATCAAGAATATTTACAGCAAGCTGTCAGTGCATTCGAAGAACGAGGCCATCTTCGAGGCGACACGCCGAGGCTGGATCAGGATGGATTGATGCGGCGCGCGCGCATGGTCATCTTGGCGTGCCGCTCACTGGTGGTGCAAATGGTCTTGCTTCTGGCAGCGATTCTGGCACCCGCCTCGATGCGCCCCGCGCGGGCGGACGACGGCAGAGCCCCGACACCGCGGTCCACGCTGATCGACCAAGCCTGGATCGCCAAAGGCGATTGCAGCAGGCCGGACACCCTGTGCGCATGGCGGCCTGTTTCCTTGCCGGATCACTGGGGCATCGAGAAGCGCAAAGGCACCTGGACCTACCGCATCGACCTGCCCACCCCCGATGCAGTCGATGCCGCGCTACCTCATGGCCTGTGGCTGCCGCGTGCTGGCGATCAACTCATGCCGTGGTTCAACGGCCAGCCCCTGAGCTGGCGGGGTCACATCCATGATGGCGATCACAGCCATGCGCGATGGCCACTGTGGCTATCCGTGAGTCCGGCCTGGATGCGGCCGCAAGGCAATGAGCTGCGCATTGTCGCCACATCGACCCATGGTGACCTGCCTGGCCTTTCGCGGCTGCGGTGGGGGCCGTCTGACGAGGTGAGCGAAGGCTACCAGTGGCGCATCTGGACCGAGACTGGTGGCTCAGTGGCCACCATCATGCTGTCCGGCCTGACGGCGTTGGTGGGCGCGGTCGTGGCCTGGCGAACCCGGCACATCCAAGTCTGGATCTTCACGCTGTGTTCGGTGCTGTGGGCGCTGCGCGAGGTCATGCGGATACAGGTCATGCCCTGGCCTGACCCGGTCGGCTGGCATGCCATCACGGTGGGTGCCTTCGGCCTGACCGTGCTGCTGGGATGCTGCTTGCAAGTGATGCGGATGCAGATCCGCGCGCGCTGGATGTACGTGCCGATGCTGCTGGTGCTGCTGGCCTTTCCCTGGGCCACTGTGGAAGCCTTCCTGGCGCCCGACAGGCATGTGTTCATCTTCACGCGTTGGATTTTGGCGGTCTTCAGCGTCGGCACGGTCACGGCGGCGCTGGCATTCTGGAACCTGCTTCGCCATCCCGGCGCATCGCAGTTGGCGATGGCCCTGGGTGGTGCCGGATGCGTGGCCCTGGCCTTCATCGACAACTGGCGCTTCTTCCTGTCGGGCAACCCTCTGGGCTATGAAGGCATCGCGGTGACTTCCTACATGGGCGTGAGCATGATGCTCGGCATCAGCGTGGCGGCCTTTCTGCGGGTGGACCGCGCCATGACGCTGGAGGCCGTGCACAAGCATGAGCTGGAGCGGCAGGTCGAAGCTCAGCGTCAGGAACTGCAAACCCTGCATGCACGAGAGCAGGCACGCGCGAGCGAGCAGGCTGTCGCCGATGAACGCGCGCGTCTCATGCAGGACATGCACGATGGCCTGGGATCGCGGCTGGTGGGTTTGATGTCGACGGTGCAATCGGGCACCTTCACGAGCGAGGAACTGGCGCAGGATCTGGGCGAGGCGATGGATGAACTGCGGCTGACCATTGATTCGCTGTCATCGGCTGGCGCAGACTTGTCCAGCCTGCTGGGTCAACTGCGCTTCAGGCTGGCACCGCGCTGGCGCAAGCTGGGCATCCGCCTGGACTGGCAGGTGGACGAGTTGCCCATCGGAGACGGCCTGGGGCCGGCCGAACTGGCCAGCCTGCAAAGGTTGCTGCACGAAGTTTTCTCCAACATCCTCAAACATGCGCGGGCCACCCAGGTGCATGTGCGGGCCTTCACCGACAAAGATCAGGTAAGCCACGTGATCGAGATCAGCGACGACGGCATCGGCTTCGATCCCTCGAACGATTTCGGTGGCCATGGCCTGCCCAACATGCGCCGTCGCGTGGCGCAATTGAGGGGGCAGTTGCGGATTGATGCTTCAACGGGCGGGGGCACGCGCATCCGCGTCGAGCTGCCGGTGCATCCCGCTTTGAACCGCACCGGGGCTGGTGACGCCCATTAGCTGGCGCGCTGATCAAGGACGGACTTGGCGCCTCGTTTCCGCCGTTCCTTTCGGCGTCTAGGAGTTTACATAATATACATCGTAGAAAGTAAATATGATTGCGTGAGGCTGCCGCTTTGAGCATCACCACGCCCGTGGCGAAGCGCGGGCCGCCGCCAACCACCGGTCTTTCGTTGCCCAATTGCCCGTCAATACCCGCTGCGCCTGACCGCCCGCAAATGGGACACCTCCACCGAGCGGATTTTCCCGCTCTCCAGCCTCACGACCCGATCCCCCACGTGAAAGTAGCGATCGTCATGGGAGATGACCAGGATGGCTTTGCCCAAGGCCCGCAACTCGGGCAGCACTTCGTTGTAGAAAAACTGCTTGAACAAGGGGTCCTGGTCGGCCGCCCATTCATCGAACACCAGAAAAGGCCGGTCCTCGAGGTGCGCCACGATCAAGGCCAAACGCTTGCGCTGCCCCTGGGACAGTTCACGCGTGCTGAACGCGCCATCCACCATCTTCACCTTGTGCTGAAGGTGAAGCTTCTCGATCAGGCGATTGCCCTCTTCGTCGATCTCGGCATGGCCGCCCTCAAGAAGTTGATCGAACAGGTGGAAATCGGAGAACACGGCCGAGAACAATTGGCGGTAGTGGTCGCGGTTGTCGTTGTTCACCGGACGCCCGTCGAGCACCAGCTCACCCGACTCCGGGGGGTACAAGCCCACGATCAGTTTGGCCAGGGTCGTCTTGCCGCTGCCGTTGCCGCCCACCAAAAAGACCACTTCGCCGGGCGTGAACCGGAGGTCGATGGGGCCCAGCTTAAAGAAATCGCCGCTTTGCTCGTGGTAGTACCGGTGCTTCAAGCCCTTGAGCTCAATGGCCGCAAAGCGGTGGCTCGTTCCCGGATCCACCGCCGCTTCCTGCGTTGCCATTTGCTGGGTTACTTCTTCGATCCGGGCTGAAGACACCCTGGCCAGGTTGGCCTCGGGCAGCCAATC
This sequence comes from Aquabacterium sp., assembly GCF_050725395.1. GTDB lineage: Bacteria > Pseudomonadota > Gammaproteobacteria > Burkholderiales > Burkholderiaceae_C > Aquabacterium. Next base: position 23,341 of record NZ_JBOHHL010000038.1, read on the forward strand.
AAGAAGGCTCTGGAGAGGCGTGACCATGTACACGAAGACCAGCGCGAAGCCCGTCATGACGCGGGCTTTGTCCGGCATTTCGCCCACCAGCACAAACAAGACCAGGCCGATGAAGGCATAGATCAGGAAATTGCCCCAACCTGCGGCCACCTCGAAAATGGCCATGCCGCGCATGCGATGCCGGGTCACGCTGTGGATCGACGTTCCCAAAATCGCCGACGCGAAACGGTCGCGTTTTTGCCGGTTTTGGCGCAATTCCTTTGCGCCCTCGGTCAAGGCTCGGAAGTGCCCGAACAACCGATCCTGTTCTTTGGACGCCGCATCCAGATGGCGTGCGGCAACGCGCTGGGCCCACAAATAGCCCGCGGAGCCCAAAGCAATGACGCCAATGGCAACCAGGAAGACTTGAGAAGACAGCATGGCCAAGTACAGCAGGCAGCCCACCACGACGACCCCATTGGTCAGGATGTTGGGGACGCTCACGAAGAAGCGCGCTACATCAGTCACGTGATCGGCCAAGGCCGATTGGACCCTTGCGGCGCCCAGTTGCTCCAACAAACGCATGGGCGCGTCCATCACACGTCCTGACACGAACTGGCGAAGTTCCGCCATGGCGCGCAAGCGCAGCAGTTCGAACAGCAATTTGGACCAGACCCCACAGATCAGCGCGCCCAGCACCACGGCGGAAAAAGACCAGATCAGTTGCGCGCGCCCCTCGTCGGTGGCGGTCAAGGCCGCGTTGATTTGGGTGACCAGCAAGACGCCGCAGATCCCGGACACGATGCTGGCGATCGACGCTGCCAGCAGCAGCCAGCGTGACCGTTTGATCAGATAAATGAGCACGGGAACCTCAACTCAGTGGGATGTTGCAGGAGAAGACGGTTCAGGGCCGCGGATGTTTAACAGGCCCCTGCCCTTGTGTGCCGGGCACCGTCAGGCGCTGCCGCCGAATGAGCTGCCTGGCGATGTCGCCTTCCGTGAAAGGCACCCTGAGCCACTGCTTTCGCGCATAGCGCCGGATGCCTTGCCCACCCTGCCCGCCTTCCACAGCGGCTTCGTCCAGTCCGTGGGCCAACAGGGTGTCGGCCTCGACGCCCCGTTTGCCAAATCGCACCAGTTGCAGGTAGGTATTGGCCAGGCTGCGGCCATCCAGGGCGCCTTGCATGTACGTTTCCTCGCCGCAGGCCACGGTGAAGTAGCCGGCGCCGCAACCTCCGAACAACGCGACGGTCGAGCCGCCCGTTTTGACAAAAAGACGCTGGCGCAGCGGTTCATCGAGCGGGCGCCCTTGCCATGAAAATTGCACCACGGCCGCGGCCAAGGCCTGGGCCACCCGGGGATCTTTGGCCTGGGGCGCAGCCGGTGTGTTCAAAGGGCGGCTTTCCTGGAATGGCTGCCCGTAGAACTCTTCCGCGGGAATGGCTTCGAGCCGGTCCCAGAATGCGGCCCACAGCAAGGCGCCACGGTCATCCGGCCCGGCTGTGTTGCCCCACCTTGCCAACACTTGACAAGCTTGGCGGACATCCACCTCGCGTGGCGTGTCATAGGCGAGCCCATCCATGGGATTCGTGGCCAGTGTCACTTGGCCTTGCGCGCAGGCACCTGCCAACAATGGGCCTTTGAATTGGTCCGCGGCGAAGTCGCGTTCCGTCAAGACGTCTTGCTTGAGCGACCGCACCAAGGCTTCGGAAGAGGTGAAATGCCTGGCCAGCGCATGGCCAGCGATCGCGTGGCCGTGGCGCGCCCGCAGGGACAAAGGCTCTCCCTCGCCGCCAAGCAAGGCGGCGTAGCCCGTCAGGGGTTGGCGCGGATTGGCCAACCAATGGCTGTTGTTCATGTTGGCCACATAGTCCTGGCGAAACAGGCCCGGCAGTTTGTCGGCGGGCATGACCCCGGCTTGAGGTGTCGAGGCATCGATCCGCCAGTCGCAAGCGGAACGGCTCCCGTCCAGAAAAGGCGTCTTGGCATCGATCTGTCCGAAAGCGTCCCCCAGGGCGGTCCTGCAGTCTTGGCGAAGATCGTCCGGGACATTGGGCACAGCGCCAACGTCTCCGTACCAGACCCGTGGATCGCCCCGGCCGATGGCCACGGTGTTGACCCACGGCATCGCCAAGGCCCGTTTCTGCAGCAGGACAAACTCGTCCAATGACCGGGCCTTGTTCCAGTCCAGGTAGTTCTGAAAAACGCGGTGGTTGTCCGCGTTCACATCATGGATGGCGACGGCCGTGTTTGGCGTCCATCCCAGCGCTGGGGATTGGCCTCCCAGGTTGATGACCGGGCCAAAGCGGGTGCGGTAGACCTTGCGCTCGACGACCGAAGGCTGGCCATCCGCGCCCCGAACCGGGATCGCGATGTTTTGAACCTCCATCCGCTGCCACTGGCCGTCAACGCGGTAACTCATCGGATCCTTGGGGTCCAGTTGCAGCCCATGGAAGCTGAAGCGGATGGCATTGGAGACCGTGTGCGACCAAGCCACATCGGCGTTGAAGCCGATCATGATGACGGGCACGCCCAGGAATGCCGCGCCAGCGACATTGACCTGGCCAGGGATGGTCAGGTGGGCCTGGTAAAGGCGGTCAGGTCCGCCCCAGTACCAATGAGGGTTGCCGAACAGCACACCGCCCTCACCGCTTGCTTCGCGGCCAAACGCCATCACATTGCTCCCAATGCCGGGTCTTTCACCAATGGTAGATGCTTGAGAGGTGGGCCTTGTGAGGGCCGCGGCCGGCGTGCCTGGCGGCTGGGCGTTGACCAACTCAGGGATGAAGTGGGCGTAACCCGCGGCCAGGCCGGCGGCGTACAAGCGGCGCAGAAGGTCATCGGTGGTGATGGGCCTCACCCACGCTTCTGACAGGCAAGGCCGTGAAGGATGGGGGCGGCCCTGCTGGCGCTGCTCGCTCAGTGAGCGGTTGTAGCCGTCGGCGAATCCCGCCAGCGCATCGAGGACCTCGGGCGACTGCTGCGACCGGTAAGCCGCCACCGCGCGGGCATCCACGAATCCACGGAAAAACGTGTCCAGGTCAAGGTTGCGGCCACGGCCGAAGGTGGCGTTGTGGTGCGGCTGCGCTTCGGCCCCGAAGAAGAATGAGCGCCGGCCTTCGTAGGTGACAAAGGCTTCCGCCAGGGTGCACAAGGCATCTTGTGCCTGCACATGTCCCAGGCCCACGCCAAGGCCGCGCCAGTTCTCGGCCCGGATGTGAGGAATGCCATCGGTCGTGCGACGAACGTCCACGAAGGTGGCGCGGGCTTGGGCCCCAGCCCATGAAAGCGGACTGGCCATCAGCGACAAGGCCAACCATCCCACCGACATCTTGCGAAATCCCACGCGCATGCGCCTCTCCATGAACTTGAAAAGAACCCTCGACATTGGTAGACGGATTCGCACGCATTTTGTTCAGCACTAAACAAACAAGCCAAGCAGGCGTCATCTCCAACAAGCCCGACCTGTCGTCGCCAACGGAGAAACCCATGTCCAGTGTGCTGCCACTTCTGATCGACCATGCCTTGGATGGCGATGACCGCCTTGGGCCAAGGCACAACGCGCTGGCACAACCCTATCGGTTCGGGCCCAGCCCGATCCTTGAGCGGCAAAGTGCCCGCGAGTCGAACGCCCGCAGCTACCCTCGCCGCTTGCCCATCGCACTCAAACGCGGGCAAGGTCTCTATGTGGAGGACATTGAAGGCCGCGTCTTCATCGACTGCCTGGCTGGCGCCGGCACCCTGGCCCTCGGGCACAACCACCCGGTTGTCGTGCAGGCCATCCAGCAGGTCTTGCGCGACGAGCTCCCCCTGCACACGCTGGACTTGACCACGCCCGTCAAGGACGATTTTGTCGAGACCTTGTTCAGCCTGCTGCCGCCGGAGTTCGCCCGTGACGCGCGCATCCAGTTCTGCGGCCCGACCGGCGCCGATGCGATCGAAGCCGCGCTCAAACTGGTCAAAACCGCCACCGGCCGTCAGACCATGCTGAGTTTCCACGGCGCTTACCATGGCATGACGCAAGGCGCGCTCAGCCTGATGGGCAACCTGGGGCCCAAGGCCGCGATCGGCGGATCGGGCTCGGGCGTGCAATTCCTGCCCTACCCCTATGAATACCGCAGTCCCTTCGGACTGACGTCAGAGGGCACGGTTGCCGCCAGCCTGCATTACATCGAGACCATCCTCACGGATCCGGAAGGCGGTGTGTCCTTGCCCGCGGGCATGGTGATGGAGGTCATCCAGGGCGAAGGCGGTGTCATTCCAGCGCCAGATGACTGGGTGCGGGGCATTCGGAACATCACGCACCGCGCGGGCGTGCCGCTCATCCTCGATGAAGTGCAAAGTGGCTTCGGGCGCACCGGGAAGATGTTCGCCTTCGAGCATTCCGGCATCCTGCCCGACGTTCTGGTCTTGTCCAAAGCCATTGGCGGCAGCCTGCCGCTGTCGGTGGTGGTCTACCGCGGCGAACTCGATCAATGGCGTCCGGGAGCGCATGCCGGCACCTTCCGAGGCAACCAGTTGGCCATGGCGGCCGGCAGTGCCACGCTCAGGCATATCCGTGATGAGCAACTGCAAGACAACGCCGAACGCATGGGCCAGCGTCTGCGGAGCCACCTCCGGCATCTGCAGTCGGACCACCGCTGCATCGGCGATGTGCGTGGTCGAGGCCTGATGATCGGCATGGAGATGATCGACCCGGACGCTCAGCCCAATTCATTGGGCCAGCCCGTGGCGGCATCGGCCTTGGCGTCCCAGTTGCAGCGCGCCTGCCTTGAGCGCGGGCTGATCCTGGAGTTGGGCGGCCGGCACGGCAGCGTGGTGAGGCTGTTGCCGCCGCTGATCATCTCGGAACAGGAGATCGACCTGGTCGCGGACATCATGGCCGTCTCGCTGGCGGTGGTAACCCGGCGCACCATGCCTGACTGACCTGGAGGAATCGTTTCCAGCGCGTCGTCCCCGCCCCACTTGCCTTGAGCCGCACAGCCAAAAGCTTCGGCTACAATGAATGCTAATAATTCTCATTATCGGCAATGGCAAGTTAGGCAGGGGGCCTGATGCAGACGTTGGTACAGGATCTAATCAGGCACTACGATGACCTTCGCAGGCACTTGGTGCGCGAACTGCGTGATGCCGACCATGCGGCGGACATCGCGCAATCCACGTTCGAGCGCGTCTACACCCACGCCTTGAATCTGCCCGCCATCCACATCGATTCACCCCGTGCCATGTTGTTCAAGGTGGCCCGAAACCTGTGCATCGACGAAGCGCGTCATCGCCGGGTCGCGCAGGACTGGGCGCGCGACAAATACCATGCCGACCTGCATGACGCGCAACCTTCCAGTGAACACCTGTTCGCCCATCGGCAACTGCTGGAACGGGTCGTTGAAACAATCGAACGGCTGCCGCCACGCCGTCGCGAGGTCTTCCTCCTGTTCCGTGCCCATGGCTACAGCCATGCCGAAATTGCCGAACGGCTGGGCATCACGGAGATGGCCGTCGCCAAGCACCTGGTCAGGTCGGTGATCGACTGTTCTCGTGCACTGGCGGAATTGCGCACCCAATTGCTGGAACCCCAAACCGTCTGCTTGCAAGGTGAGTTTGGCGGAGACCTGGCGGAAGACCGCTGAAGGCTTGCCATGGCCCGCGCCCGCCCTGAGAAACTGGTGGAACACGCCCTCACTTTGATCGTGTTGATCGAGGGCGCCAGTCCCGACGCGGCCCGACAGGCCAGGGCATCCCTGGAACAGTGGCGCGCACAATCCCCCGACAACAAAGCCGCCGAGCAAGAAGCCCGGCAGCGGTGGAATGCCTTGTTCTCCTTGTCGTCCGAGTTGCGAACGCGGTTCCAGGAGCCTGGCGGCGGCGCTGGCTCGAAGCACGCCAAGCAACGGCGCGATCTTCTGCTGAGCGCCACGGCGATCGTGGGCACGGGCACCCTGGCAGCTTTGGGCATACGGTGGCAATGGCTGCAACCGATTTCCATGGCCCGGCATCAAACCGCCACGGCCCAATTGCGCAAAGTCAACCTGGACGACGGGTCGCCCGGCAGCCAATTGGCGCTCAGCCCGCAAAGTGACCTGGAGGTCAGGCTTTACCGCCAGCGCCGGGTGGTGAACTTGAGGCAGGGGGAGGTTCGTTTCGACGTTCAGGCCGATGCCGAGCGCCCCTTTGAAGTGCTGACCCGGGAGGTGGCCATCGAGGTCGTGGGCACCGCCTTCACGGTCCGCGACCGTGGCGGGCCGGTTTTCGTGGGGGTGGACCACGGCAAAGTCCGGGTCAGGCTACGCCCGCAGGCTTCCGGCCAGCCGACCAGCCTGGTGGATCAGGCCATTGATCTGCTGCCGGGACAGGGCCTCACGGTGCGGGGCGGGCGGCCTGAGCGGGTCCAAGCCGTCGATGTGGCGTCCTTGTCAGCTTGGCAAGACGGCTGGCTTGTGTTCCAGGACACGCCGCTGGGCGAAGCGCTGGCCACCATCAATGCCTATCGGCGCGTGCCGGTCACGGCCCTCGCCAGCGTCAGCCAGATGAAATTCTCGGGACGTTTTCGCGCTTCCGACACCCAAGGCCTGCTCACCTCCTTGCTGGCCATTTTGCCCATTGCCGCCGACGCGAGCCCGGATGGCGTCGTGACCTTGCGGCCCCGCTAGCGCAACAAAACCGGCAAGTCCTCGAAAAAGGCTGTCTTACTTTTCCGACGCTGAAACGTCTAGGAAAAAGTAGGGCCTGTTTCTCTTTTTCATCCTTGGGTGTCATCACATGCATTACCTCCCTCGCCAGCGCTTGCTGGCCGCCGCCTTGGGTGCCGCGTTCAGCGCTGGCAGCCTGTCCCTCAGTCCCTCGGCCATGGCCCAATCCACTGCCAGCACGGAACGGCTCTTTGACCTGAAGGTGACCGCGCAACCTCTGTCCAGCGCCTTGAACGAACTGTCCAGGCAAACGGGCATCCAGTTGCTCGCGGCCACTGAACTGACCGAAGGCGTCAGGGCGCCGGCCGTTCAAGGGCGTCTGACGGCAGAGCAAGCGCTGTCCGCCCTGTTGGCGGGCAGCCACTTGCAGGCCGTCCGCAGTGCCGACAACGCGTTTGCCATCCGCCGGGTGGACAAGGCATCCCGGGTGAGCGAGTTGCCCGCCGTGACGGTGAGTGCGACCCGACCCAGCGAGACCGCCACCAGCCACATCAACGGCTTCGTGGCCAAGCGCAGCGCGACAGGCACGAAGACGGACACGCCCTTGGTCGAAACGCCCCAGTCCATTTCGGTGGTCGGCGCCGAGGAAATCGACACCATCAAAGCCCAAAGCCTGATCGATGCCCTGGGTTATGTGGCGGGGGTGTCGCGTGTGGAAGGAAGCGACCGCACGACGGAAACGCTTTTGATCCGCGGTTTCGAGGTCTGGGCCGAGAACAGCAGCATTTACCGCGATGGGCTCAAGTACAGCGTGAATGTCAACAATGGCACGCAAGAGCCCTATGGCTTTGAACGCGTCGAATTGCTCAAAGGCGCCGCTTCTGTGCTGTATGGCGCCGCGTCTCCGGGGGGGATCATCAACACGGTCAGCAAGCGCCCCACGACCTCGCCACTGCATGAGCTCAACGCCGAGATCGGCAGCTTCAACCGAAAGCAGGTGTCGGGTGATTTCGGGGGCGCGCTGGACAAGGACGCCGAATGGTCCTACCGCCTGACCTTCCTGGCGCGCAAGAGCGATACCTTCGTCGACTTTGTGCCGGACGACCGCACCTACATTGCCCCGGCCCTCAAATGGCAACCCTCTGCCGCCACCTCGCTCACGCTGTTGTCCGAGTTCCAGCACGATCGCACCAAGTATGTGCCTGGCATCCCGCCCGAGGGCATGGTCAAAGCCAATCCCAATGGGCAGGTGCCCAGGAGCCGGTTCATCGGTGAGCCGGATTTCGACAAGTTCGACAACAAGCGGGGATCCATCGGTTACCTGTTCGAACACGCATTCGATGAGCAATTGAAGTTGCGGCACAACTTGCGCTTGTACAGCCAGGCCAATGCGAGACCTTTCTCCTACCTCGCCGGATTGAATCCGGACCTGCGCAGCATCCAGCGCGGCACGGCCATGGTGGAAGACAGCTCCAACGCCATCAACACCGACACGTCGCTGGAATACAAGTGGTCCATGGGCAGCACCCAGCACACCACGCTGGCGGGCCTCGACTACAGCTACCAGAAGCACCAGCAGATCAACAGCTTTGGCTCAGCCCCAGACCTGGATCTGTTCACCCCTGTTTACGGTTCGCCCTTGAGCGCCCCAAGCTACGCGGGCACCAAGCAGCTTCGCGACCGCAAGGTCGGGCTGTACGCGCAAGACCAGATGAAGGTCCACGACAAGTGGGTGGTGTTGTTGGGCGGGCGCCAGGATTGGTCGCACAACGACAGCAGGCAGGCTGCCGTTCCAGCCGCCGACTGGCTCAACGAGGACAGCAAGGCTTTCACCAGCAGAGCCGGCCTGGTCTACCTGGCTGACAACGGTCTTGCACCCTTCCTCAGCTACAGCCAGTCGTTCGAGCCCACGTCCGGCCTCGACAGCGTCACCAACGATCGGCTCAAGCCCACCAAGGGCGAACAATACGAAACCGGCTTGCGGTATCAGCCCAAAGGCAGTGACTTTTTGCTGACCGCGGCCATCTACCAGCTGACCAAAAGCAATGTCATCGTCTATGACCCGCTTGACCCAAGCGGAACGACCATTCGACAGGTGGGCCAAGTGCGTTCTCGCGGGTTGGAGCTGGAAGCAAAAACCAGCATCGGGCGTCACACGAACCTGTCGGCAGCCTATGCCTACACGGATGCGCGCACCACCGATCCGCTCGCGGCGGGGCCCAAGGTCACGCGCACTGGCGGCGTTCCCTACAACCAGTTCTCGCTCTGGGCGGACCATGACATGGCCGGCCTGGGCCTGCCAGGCTTCAAGGCCGGCGCAGGTCTGCGCTATGTTGATGCGACCGCCGTGTCAGGTACGCCCAGTGTCACCGTGCCGTCCTTTGTGCTGGTGGACGCCATGGTCAGCTACCGCACCGGACCATGGCGTCTGGCGCTCAATGCCACCAACCTCACGGACAAATACTACGTGGCCTCTTGCACTTTCGGTTGCTTCTACGGCGAACCACGCAAGGTCATCGGCACGGTGACCTACCGCTGGTAAGGCGACCGGCCCGCCTGCCCTGATGCCCCTGGAGCTTGCTCACCTCCAGGGGCATTTCTCTTTGGTTCAGCGAAGTGCCATGGCCTGGCTCACCTCCTCCAGCAGCAGGGCATGGTGGATGATCCCGAAGTGGTCGGCATCGATGTGGCGCTGCGTCAACTGGCAGGCCGGCATCTGGCGCACCAGTTCCGCGATCTCATCGCCCGGCCGTGAGGCGGACCACCAGCAACGGACCTCCGTGGCCAAGCGCTCCGGCAAGCATTCCGCGACCGGCCCCGAGACCGCGCGCGCGATGGCTTGGCCGGCCATGAAGATCCGGGCGATTTCTTCCGCCCCGATGCCTGAATAACGGGCGTCCACCGCGTCACCCAGTGCCAGCAGGATCTCCTTCAGCTTGGCCACGACCGCGGCCTCGTCGCGCTGCAGGTCACCGGTTTCCTCGGGCAGCCGGTGCGCGTGGGCCAGGCCGGGCAACACCAGTTGGAGGCTGGTGTTGAACGCCTCGCTCCAATCCTCGGCCTCGGACAAACCGATGCCCGGCACATGGGTGTCCACCAGGCCCAGGAAGGCCACGGCCTGGCCTTGGGCCTCCAGGCGCGCGGCCATCATGGCGGCCAGCGCCCCACCGAGGGACCAACCCAGCAAGGCATACGGCCCTTGCGGCTGGGCCGCCCTCAGCATGGCCACGTAGTCATCGGCCATCTGCGACATCGACCGATCCTGGTGGTTCAGGTCGAACAGCGTGCGGCACGCCAGGCCATGCACCGGGCGAACCGCCTTGAGGCTGCGCGCCAGCGGCAGGTATTCCATCACCGTGCCCATGCCGGGGTGGATGCAGTAGAGCGGCCGGTTGCCCGCCAAGCCGTTGAGCGGTGTCAGGGATTTTGGGCCCTGGCCGCGGCCGGCCAGCGAGGCGATGGTCGGCGAGCGCATCAAGTCGGGCAATTCGAACTTGAGCCGGGCGTCTCCGCTGGCCCGCACCCGCGTGAGGACGCGCAAAGCCGTCAGGGAATGTCCGCCCAACTCGAAGAAGTTGTCATGGCGGCCCACACGCTCCAGGCCCAGAACCTCGGCCCAGATGCTGGCCAGCATCGTTTCGACCTCGCCTTGCGGCGGCTCATGGGCCCGCTCCACCACCGCGCCGGGATCGGGCAGTGCTCGGCGGTCGATCTTGCCATTGGCGTTGAGCGGGAGCCGGTCCAGCACCGCGATCGCCGCGGGCACCATGTAGTTCGGCAGGCCCAGGCCCAGGCGATCCCGCAAGGCGGCCGTGTCAATGGCCTGCCCTGCGTGCGGCGACACATAGGCCACCAAGCGGACCCCACCCGGCTCCTGGCGGGCCACGACCACCGCGTCCCCGACTTCGGGCTGCGCCAGCAGCCGGGCCTCGATCTCGCCCAACTCAATGCGGTGCCCCCGCACCTTGACTTGGTGGTCAAGACGGCCCAGGTACTCCAGCCGGCCATCGGTGCGCCAGCGGACCAGGTCGCCCGTGCGGTAGAGCCGCCCTGCCCCCGTGTCATCGAAGGGATCCGCCACGAAGCGTTCGGCCGTCAGGCCCGGCCTGCGGCCATAGCCCCGTGCCAAGCCCACGCCGCCAATGTAGAGCTCTCCGGGCACCTCGCTCGGAGCGGGTTGCAAGCCCGCATCCAACACGTGGAAGCGAGTGCCTGCAATCGGCGCGGCCAGGTCGGGCACGCCGCCTTCGACACGGTCCGCCGACGACCAGATGGTCGTTTCGGTGGGGCCATACATGTTCCACAGTTCGACGCCCAGCGCCGCAAGGTCTTCGGCCAGGTCAGTCTGCAACGCTTCTCCACCGCACAGGCCCTTGAACCCGGACAGGGGAGCCTGCGGCCAACCACCGGCCCTCAAGAGCCTCCAGCCGGCCGGCGTCGATTGCAGCACCGTGGCCTGGCTCTCATGAACCAGATGGGCCAAGGCCTCCGCATCCCGGGTGACCTCGCGCGGCGCCAGCACGATCCGCGCGCCCACCATCAATGGCAGGTACAGTTCGAGCGCCGCGATGTCGAAGGACAGCGACGTGACGGCGACCAGGGTGTCGGCCTCGGTCATGCCGGGCGCGGCTTGCATGCTCAACAGGAAATGGCTCAAGCCCTGGTGGCTCAGCATGACGCCCTTGGGCCGCCCGGTGGAGCCCGAGGTGTAGATCAGGTAGGCCTGGCTGTCTGGCCGCAGCGCCACGTCCGGGTTGTGGTCCGGCTCGTCTTGCAGATCCAGGCCTTCCATCGACAGGATCGGCAGAGGCTGGCCGCTCGGGAGGCTGATGTCGACCGAGCCCTGCGTGAGCAGCAGCGCGGCGCCGCTGTCCTCGACCATGTACGAGAGTCGATCCACTGGGAGTTGCGGGTCCAGCGGCACATAGGCGCCACCGGCCTTGAGGATGGCCAGCAAGCCGACCACCATCCCGATGGAGCGCTCCAGCGCAATCCCCACCTTGACCTCTGGCCCCACACCCAAACTGATCAGGCGGTGCGCAAGCCGGTTGGCCTGGGCATTGAGTTCACCATGGCTCAGTTGCGCTTCACCAAAGACCAGTGCGATCGAATGGGCACGCCGTTCCGCTTGCTGTTCGATCAGCTGGTGCACGGGCGGTGTGCCCAGGTGGTGACGATCGTTGGTGCCGCGTTGCCTCAGCGCGCCCCGCTCCTGTTCGGTCAGCACATCCAGTTCACAGGCCAGGCGTTCCTGGCCCAATGAATCGGTCAGCCATTGCAGCGTGGCCTGCATGTAGTCGCACAGGCGTTGAGCCCCGATCTCATCCGTCACCTGCGCGACCAGGTCGAAGCCCGTGCCCAGATCGTCCACCGACATGGTGAAGGGGTAGTTGGTGCGTTCCTTGAAATCCAACCGGTCCATGCCGGCCCAGGCCTCGCCGGCTTCGCCACTGCGGTCTTCATGGCCGATGTGGCGGTAGTTCAGCAGTGCCGAGAACAACGAGGCCCCCGAAGGCATGCCACTGCAGCGCTGGGCAAGCGTGAGGCTGGCATGTTCGTGGGCCAGCAAATCGACCAGCGCGGACTGGGTTTGCTTCAGGCAGGCTTCCAGCGCGCGCGCGCCCAGCTTGATGCGGATGGGCAGGGTGTTGATGAACAGCCCCAAGGCGCGGTCGGCTTCGGCGCCACTTTGCATGCGCCCGAACAGCACGGTGCCAAACACCACATCGTCCTTGCCAGACACCTTGGACAGCACCAGGGCCCAGGCCAGGTGGAACAAGGTGGCGGCACTGACGCCATGGCGCTGTGCCTTGTCGCGCAACTGGCGGCTCAGCGCAGCGTCCAGCGGCAAGCGGACTTCCTCGATCTGGCGGCCATCGCCCTGCACATCGTTCAAGCCAAATGGCATGGTGGGCTCTTCCACATCGCCCAGCATGCCTCTGAAGAAGGACTCATGCTGGTCTTTGCTCAAGCCCAGGCGGGATTGCGCGACGAAGCGGCGGAAGGGCACAGGGTCGGGCAAATCGGCCTGTTTGCCTTGCAGGACCAGGGATACTTCCTCGATGAGGATTTCGTCCGAGGTGTGGTCCAGCGTCAAGTGGTGGTGCGGCAACTGCAGCAGCCAGCGGTCGTGACCCGGGTCATGGGCCGCGATGGCCCGGAGCAAGGGGGCTCGGCGCACGTCGAGGCGGTAGTGGCTGGAATCGACATGGGCGGTGAGCCGCTCAGCGACGTGGTCCTCGTCGCCCGCCTTGTCGAACCATTCGATGTCCAGCCTGGCATGGCGATGCACCACCTGCACCGGCTCGGGCAGGCCCTCCCAGTGGAAGGCCGTCCGCAGGATGTCGTGGCGCGCGATGACTTGGTTGAGGCCATCGATGAATCGGTGCAACAGCTCCCGCGTGTGAAAGCTCAGCAGCAAGGCGTTGACGTAGACATCGCCTTCGGTTTGCAACAGGTGGTGAAAGAAGATGCCCTGCTGCAAGGGGGCCAATGGGTAAATGTCCTGGATGTTCCGTGCGCCACCAGGCACCGCGGCCTCGATGCTGTCGATGTGGGCTTGATTCAGCGCCACCAAGGTCAGCATTTCTGGCGCAATGGCCTCGCACGCCGGGGGAATGAGGTTGGCGGGCACCGCCAGTGGGGCGGGAGCGTTCTCGCCCATGCCAGCCAGTTGCGCGGCGAAATCTGCGAACACGGCATGCTGGAACAGGGTGCGCACCGTGACGGTCCAGCCTCCTCGACGCAGGCGTTCCAGCAACTGGATCGCCAGCAAAGAGTGGCCACCGAGTTCGAAGAAGTTGTCACGCCGGCCAATGCGTGGCACGCCGAGGACCTCGGCCCAGATGGCGGCCAGCGCGCTTTCCAGCTCGCCTTGCGGCGCTTCATGGGTGGGTGAAGCACCGAGTTCGGGATCGGGCAAGGCCTGCCGGTCGATCTTGCCATTGGCGTTGAGCGGCAGGCTGGGCAGCACCACGATGTGCGCCGGCACCATG
>NZ_JBOHHL010000039.1:0-36142 GCF_050725395.1 Aquabacterium sp.
GCCGCGAACCGCCGCCCCATGCGCGCGCCACCGCCTGGCCCAGCGCCGCGCATTCGGCCGCCAACGCGACCTGGAAGCGCGCCACCAGCGGGTTGCCCGGCCGATGCGCCGGCCGCACCGCGAACACCCGGAACGGAATCTGGAATGCCAGCGGTCGCGCCACGATGCCCGCGCCCTCGCCCGCCAGCGCCAGGGCGGTCAGCGGGTTGACGATGGCCAGCCCCAGGCCGTGGCGCACCATCGCGCAGACGGCCACCGCGTTGTCGGTCTCCACCGCCAGCCGGCGGTCGACGCCGGCCTCGGCGAACACCTTGTCCACCCCTTGCCGGTAGCGGTCGCGCGGGTGGAAGCTGACGAACGCATGGCCGGCGAAGTCGGAGGCCGCCAGCCGGCGCCGCGCCGCCAGCGGATGGCCGGCAGGCAGCACCGCCACCTCGTTGAGTTCCAGCAGCAGCGAGGCCTGCGCGCCGGCCAGCGCGCCGTCGTGCTCGGCCACGCCCAGGTCATGCGCCTGTGCCGCCAGGCGTTCTTCTAGCAGCGGCGACTCGTACGGATTGACCGACACGCTGACGCCCGCGTGCGCCGCCTGGAAACGCGCGCAGGCGCCGGGCAGCAAGGCGTGCGCAAAAGCCGGCAGGCAGGCCAGCGACAACTGCCCTTGCGTGAACTGGCGCAGCCGCAGCGCGGTGTCGGCCACGCGCTCCAGCCCGGCGTAGGAGCGCTGCACCTCCTCGAACAACGCATACGCCTGCGCCGTGGGCTGCAGCCGCCCGCGCACGCGGTCGAACAGCGCCAGGCGCAGCAGCGACTCCATGCGCGACAGCTCGCGGCTGACGGTGGGCTGCGAGGTGGACAGCGCCGCGGCCGCACCGGTGACGCTGCCGGCGGTCATCACCGCGCGGAAGACCTCGACGTGGCGGTGGGTGAGCGAAGAGAGCATCCGCCAACCATATCAAATTTGTACGAGATTGCGAAATCAAAGCATTGGACGGATATGGTTTCGGAGGGCAGCATGGCGCCATGACGACGCTGCAACACCCCGCCCCCGCCACCTTCACGCCGGAACGCCTGCGTGCGCTGGCCGCCGCGCACGCGACGCCGCTGTGGGTCTACGACGCCGGCACCATCCGCGCCCGCGTCGAGCGCCTGCGCCGGTTCGACACCGTGCGCTTCGCGCAGAAGGCCTGCTCCAACACGCACCTGCTGCGGCTGATGCACGGCCTGGGCGTGCAGGTGGACGCGGTCTCCGGCGGCGAGATCGAGCGCGCGCTGCACGCCGGCTACGATGCCCGCGACGAACACGCTGGCATCGTGTTCACCGCCGACGTGATCGACCGCGCCACGCTGGCGCTGGTGGCCGCGCATGGCATCCCGGTCAACGCCGGCTCGGTGGCGATGCTCGATCAGCTCGGCGCGCACCTGGGCCAGCACGCCGCCGGCCATCGCGTGTGGCTGCGCATCAACCCCGGCTTCGGCCACGGCCATAGCCGCAAGACCAACACCGGCGGCGAGCACAGCAAGCACGGCATCTGGCCGGGCGACATCCCGGCCGCGCTGGAGGCCATCGCCCGCCACGGCCTGCGGCTGGTAGGCCTGCACATGCACATCGGCTCGGGCGCGGACTACGGCCACCTGGCGCAGGTGTGCGACGCGATGGTGCAGCACGTGCGCGAGGTCGTCGTGCACGGTCACGACGTCAGTGCCATCTCGGCCGGCGGCGGGCTGTCCGTCCCCTACCGCGTCGGCGACGCCGTCGTCGACACCGACCACTACTTCAACCTGTGGGACGACGCGCGCCGCCGCCTGGCCGACGAGCTGGGCCACCCGCTGCGACTGGAAATCGAGCCCGGCCGCTTCCTCGTCGCCGAGGCCGGCGCGCTGCTGGCCGAGGTGCGCGCCGTCAAGGACATGGGCGGCAACCACTTCGTGCTGTGCGACGCCGGCTTCAACGACATGGTGCGCCCTGCGATGTACGGCGGCCACCACGCGATCAGCCTCGTCGCGCGCGCGGACGCGGCCGGGCGGGACGCGCCGCGACCCAGCGTGGTCGCCGGCCCGCTGTGCGAATCGGGCGACGTGTTTACGCAGGACGCCGACGGGGTGGTGCAAGCCCGCGCGCTGCCGTCGGCCGAAGTCGGCGACCTGCTGGTGTTCCACGACGCCGGGGGCTACGGCGCCTCGATGAGCTCCAACTACAACACGCGGCCGCTGGCGGCCGAGGTGCTGGTCGATGGCGACGTGTCGCGCCTGATCCGGCGGCGGCAGACGGTGGCGGAGCTGATCGCGCTCGAGGATTGAGTCCCATCCCTTCAAGGTCTTTTTCCGACGCCATGGCACCACGGTGCTCGGCCGTTGCATGCGACGTCGGGCCGGGCACGGCGTGGCCACCGTCACCGACGAAATCATCGACCTGCACGACCGCATCTTGGGCAAGCTGTTCAACGCTGCCAAGAACGAACATCAGCCAGCGGCTGAGCCAGTAGGATGATCCGTTCCTGCCACACAGAAACGCGGCCGTCACTCCCTACGTCCAGCGGCAACGACAACTCCGCACGCAACTCGTTCTGGCGTGATGTGCCAGCAAGATCCAGGTCGTCACTTTTTCGCTTTCGTCTTGAAGCGGCACGGGCAGCTCCAGGCCTTCGGGCTTCAGTACGTCACGCAGCGTACGAACGCCTTCGCTCCATGCCGCGATAGGCGGGAACAGCGGGGGGGGGCAGCACCAGACCACGGTGCCTTCATCATGGTCTTCTCTTCCGAGATGAACTGGGAGTTACATGGGCCATGTATTTCCGTCGGCGATTCTGACTTCTAAAGGCAAGAGTGCGATCGTCAATCTGCTGGCGTACGCGAGGCGGAACGCCTTCAAGAAGAAGGAACACATTGGTCCCCCCGAACTGTTCAGTAGCCTGGAGTCGGTTGCCTTGTGCTAATAGCTGCGCGGCCTGAGATGGCAGATGAATTTGTTGAGCCATGACAACCAGCTCAGTGAATACTTCGTCGTATTCAAGGCTGACAGGAGAACCGCTGACAAAGAGATCGTTCTCGGCGGGGCGGCCCTCAAGGAAAAGTGCGCGATCAGAGTCGGCTGTATGAGCCCAGGCGAACGCGATGACAGCCAGCAGTAGCAACGTACTTACCTGGGCGTGGCCATCCTCAAAAAGCTTTAAAACAGTCTTGGGGCGGATCGTTGTTTCTAGAAGAACGGCAAGTTCTTCTAGTGAGTGAACGGACCACCAAGCCAGAAACAGACTCAGTAGTGCTTCTGTACTGGTTCCTAAAGTGGCAAACATGTGTCTCAGCACTTGGTGCCTAACTGAAGGTGCAATTTCAGGTGCGTTTCCAGCGAGAGCACGGGTGACAAGATCCGCTAGGCTCTGGTAGCCTTCACTGTCTTGTGAGGACAGTGCTGATGACGTGGCTTGGCCGCCGCAATGACAGCATGGATCCCCCGGTAGCAACCACTTCTTGTTTTCACCGAATGGCGTCTCACATGCTCTACAGCGACTATGCAAAAGCTGCTTATGGCTAGGGCAAAAACGCATTGCAGGGGATTGGTGGGGGACGTGCCAATGCGCAAGCCCAAACTGCAAGGTATCGCTGGCAACGCAATCTGGGCAAAGGCGAAGTACATGCTTAAAGTCACGACGGGTCGATAGCGCGAATCGGATCAATGCATTCGCATTTCCGTCAGCCAAGGCGTCTCGCCATCGAGATGTGATGTCAGCAGTGAACATGCTTGAAAGCATTGGGAACAGGGAGTGGCTCATGATCAGCTCTTCTCCGCTTACCCGATCATCCAATGCAAACCTTGCGAACGTTCTTGTTTTGTAGCCGAAGCGGTTGTTGACGCTGTCGACCGGTCCCTGATAGAAGGTCTGGACCGAGCGCGCCAGGCTGGACTCACGTCCGGACCTCAGGCACGCAAGGTGAATGGACAAGATGGTGGCGTCAGACGGGAATGCCGGAATCATTAGTGGTGACAGAGGGTTTTGAGACAATGTTTTGCTTCGAGGACCGTTCAACTACGCTTCGCGCCGAGAATTTTGAAACTCTGCGTCGCCCACCTGGCGGCCTCTCCAAGCAGATTTCCCTCTTGAGTCGTTTTGAGACTTTGTTATCCGCTTCCTCTGGAACGGGTGTCGGTGCAGTTTTGGCAGGATACCGTCTTGCGCCTCACAAGATCTTGAAATCGATGGGTTTGAACGTGCCATTGTTGGACCCTTCGGCCGAACACGCGGTCAGTCCGCACACCAGGTCCATCTCGGCCCGCAGGTCGATGTGGTCGCCGGCCTTGGACGTGGGGACATCAACGGTGATGCGCCCGCCTTCGTGGATGTTGACGTTCATGAACACGTTGAACGTGGTGGTGATCTGTGCACCATCGATGCCGAAGGGGGCAAGGGCTTTGCTCAAGTTCTCGAAGCAGCTGGGGTGGTGCCCCACGTGCTTGTACAAGATCTCGAACATTTCCTGACTGCAGGGCGTGAGCAGGAAATCGTGCTTGCCCACACTGTCCTCCAGGATGGTGAACATCACTTGGCTGTCGTTGGCATACAGCAGGTCGCCTTTGCTCAGGTAGATCTTGCTGGCGTAGTCCAGGCTGCGCCCAGATGACAGGGCGCAGCGGTGGTCGTGTTCGCTCACCGCAAACAGGTCGGCCACTTGCTCGCCCATGGGATCCATGATCCGGAGCGTTTGGCCTTTCTTCAAACGGAAGCCCGTGCCACTTTGTGGCGCGATGCGGGTGTGGTTGCACGTGTGCTCGGCGGTCATGTGGATGAACTCTGTGGCGTCTGAGCTGTTTGCAAGGCTTGAGCGAACACGCCTTGGAAAGGCAGCCATGCCAGGGTGGAAAAAACCTCGAATGTTTTGTTCACCGACGTGGTCCAGGCCTCGGTGGCCGATGACAAGGAGCGCTGCAAGATGGCCGCGGACTCGGTGACTTCCGGATAGCCGGACTCGCTCAGCGTTCCGCTGGCTGGCGCTTCTTCCATGGTCATGTTCTCTCCGCGAAGAAGCCTGCCCACATTGGCCAGTCCATGTTCCATGGAGGCGGTGACGTGGGCGATGGTCTCGCTCAGGCCGAGGCCGCTCGGATAGTGGGCGGTCAGCGTCATCTTCGTGTGAGCGCCATCTTCGCCCGTTGGCGCAAGCTGGATGCGGGCAGTGCTGACGACCTCCGGACCGGTGATCCGCCAGCTCAGGCGTTCTCCTGCGATTTTCTCCGTGACCTCCAGGTGGGCGCCACGGCCATTCGGCAGCAACTCTGGATGCGACTCAACGTCCGCCCAGATCGCGAAGACGTCCGCGACGGGCGCATCGATGTCCAATGATTTTTCGAGGTTGATGGTCATGTGAGCTCCTGTGGATGGTGGTGGAATGGGCACTTCCATTGGCTGGACACTGGGCGGCCGGAATACTGCCGTGCTTCGGTTTGATGGCCAAAGTCGGTCAACACGGGATTGACCGATCCCTGGTAGGCCATGTCGCGCTGGCGAATGGCGGTCTTCAACTTGTCGTACCCGCCTTCCGCCCGCAAGGATTCGAACTGCTCGTGGGGGTTGAACACCAGGCAGGGCTGGTCCACCTTTCTGGCCAGGCGCGATGAAGCCTGGTGCAGGCCAATCACGAAGAATGCCCGGCCACCCACGCTGAACGAGAACTTGGCATCGTCCGGGTCATTGCTGACCGATGGGTCCCAGTCGAAATGGCGCACATCCACGTCATGGATGAGCTGGAGCTGCCTCCAGAGCAGTGCCTCGAACTCGGGTTCGGTCAGGTGAGTCGGGTTCTTGAACGAAGCGATGAAGCTGGTGAAAGGTGCGCGGACATCCTTCAAGGCCTGCGAAAACTCATAGAGGTCGTGGCAGATCGCCAAGGCGGCCTCCTCGGTCCCCAGCGATGCATAGACCCCCAGGCGATAGCTTTGGCGGTTGATGACCGAACGTGCGGCGACGCATGGAAAGCCCTGATCGAGGACTTTGCTTTTCAGGCGATCGTGAATGACCATCGCCTCGGCGCCAACGCCAGAACCAGGGGCGTGGTTCCAGTGGTTGACCTCTGGCTCGAAGTAGCAGCTTTGGCCAGTGGCGCGGGCATCACCACGCAGTGGATTGCGCGCCCAGGTGCTTGTCGATGGTTGATGGAGTTGGGTGGTCGTTGAGTAAGCCATGACATGGCTTTAGCAGTTCTCGTTCCCACGCCGCGCTGTCTGATGGGCCTTGGATGTTCGTCCGGAGTCCGCAGGTCCGCCCATGCCGAGAAACTTTTGCCGCAAGTTGCGCTGCCATGCCTGCCGGCCACCCACGTTCGCTCATGACATGTCGTTCGCGGCATCCAAGGGCACGTTGACGGGGGCCTTGCGCTGGATGCTCTGGTGATGGGCCTCGATCAGGTCGGCCAGTGCGCCGGGATCGGTGGGCTTGACCAGGTGCGCGTTGAAGCCAGCGGCTTGCGAATGGCTCCTGTCGCTTTCCTGGCCGTAGCCTGTCAAGGCGATCAACAGCGCATCGGCGGTCTGGGGCAACTGCCTCAGGCGGGCCGCCACTTCGTAGCCATTCATGCCCGGCAGTCCGATGTCCAGCACCACCACCTCGGGCGCGTACACCGGCGCACACGCCAGGGCCTGGGGGCCGTCGCCAACGGTCTTGACCTCGTTGCCCGAAAATTTGAGGAACATGGCGATGGACTCGGCCGCGTCGACGTTGTCATCCACGACGAGCACCCGGCATCCCAGGGCTTGGCGTTCGGGCTCCACCAATTGGGCAGGCTCGGCGGGCGCATTGACTTCGACCAGGCAGGGCAGGACCACGCGGAACTCCGAACCCTGGCCGGCCCCCCGGCTGAAAGCCAGCACCTGGCCGCTGTGCAACTGCACCAGGCGGTGCACCAGCGTGAGCCCCACGCCCAGCCCGCCTTGGCTGCGGTCGAGTGACCGCTTGCCCTGCTCGAACAGCTCGAAGACATTGGGCAGGAGGTCTTCCTCGATGCCAATGCCGTTGTCGGTCACCGTGATCTCAGCCTGCCCGTTCTCGACGGTCAGGGTCAGGTGGATGGCGCCACCTTCCTCGGTGTACTTGGCCGCGTTGTTGAGGAGGTTCGACACGATCTGCAGCAGGCGGGCGAAATCGCCGCGCATCCACACGGGGGTGGCCGGCAGCTTGTGCGTCAAGGTGTGGCGGCGTCCCTCGATGAAGGGACGCACGGTTTCCATGCTTTGCGATATCACCGTCTGCAGGTCCACCGGCTCCATCTGCAGCACGATCTTGCCCTGGCTGATGCGCGCGACATCGAGCAACTCTTCGACCAGCCTTGTCAGGTGCTTGATCTGGCGGTCCATCACATCGTTGGCCCAGTCGAGCGTGGGTTCGGGCGGCACGACCCTGCGGATCACCTCGATGGCATTGCGGATGGGGGCCAGGGGGTTGCGCAATTCGTGCGAAAGCATGGCCAGGAATTCGTCCTTGCGCTGGTTGGACAATTGCAGCTTGGTTTCGGCCTGGCGCCTTTCGTCGATCTCGGCCTCGAGCGTGCGGTACAGCCGGGCGTTTTCGAAGGCCATCGCGGCGCGTCCGGCGACGTCTTCCAGCGTGGACCAGTCTCGGTCCTCGGTGTCCATCACCACCAGCAGGGCCCCCAGGACACGTTCGCCCACCACCATGGGGATGGCCCCGCCAAAATGAGGTGGTGGCAAGGGGGCCCTCGTCGATGAGGCCAAGGCCTGGGTCACCGCGGCCCTGCCATGCTGAGGCAAGTGGGCCAGTCCCCCATCGTGGAACACCCGCGTGCCGGTGGCCTCGTTCGCTTCGCAATGAAGCACCTCGTCGAGCACGGTCACGGTGGCCTGGGTGGCCACGTCAGGCACCAGCAATTCCAAGAGGCGGCGCATGCCCACCCGCACGTCGAGGGAACCACTGAGCGCGCGACTCGCCTGGGCCAGGAAATTCGAGCGTTGCGTGGTTTCCTCGGCCAGGCGCCGGGCCGCTTCGGCGGCCACCAGCGCCACGCGCTCTTCCGCTTGCCGGTGCGTGTGGCGCTGCAGCTTGTGCAGGTCGACGAACACGCGCACCTTGCTGCGCAACATCTCAGGCACCACCGGCGACAGGATGTAGTCGACCGCGCCGAGCGAATAGCCTCGCGAGGTCTGCATCTCATCGGCATAGGCCGTGATGAAGATGATGGGCGTGTGCGCGGAACGCTTGTAGTTGCGGATGAGCTGGGCCGTTTCCAGTCCGTCGATGTCCGGCATGTTGACGTCCAGCAGGATCACGGCGAACTCGCGCTTGAGCACCTCCTTCAGTGCCTCGCTGCCGGACCGCACGAACACCAGGTTCTGCCCCATTTCTTCCAGCACGGTTCGGAACACCAGCAGCTTCTCGGGCAGGTCGTCCACGATGAGGATGTTGACCTTGTCATCCTCGCTGTCCGGGGGCATGGTCAGGTCGAACTTCACAGGCACAGCCAGCCCCTCAGCACCGCGAGCAGGTGCATGGGGTCGACGGGTTTGGACAGGTAGTCCCACGCGCCAGCTTCGATGCACTTCTGGCGGTCGCCTTTCATGGCCTTGGCGGTGACGGCCACCATGGGCAGGTCCTTGCCGCGGGGCAGTTTGCGGATCTCTTGCATGGTGGCGATGCCATCCATCTCGGGCATCATGATGTCCATCAGCACGATGTCGATGTCGGGGTCGGTCTCGACCAGGCGGATGGCCTCGCGGCCGTTGTCGGCCGAGACGATGACCATGCCCTCGTCGTCCAGCACGGTGGCCAGGGCAAAGATGTTGCGCATGTCGTCATCGACGATGAGCGCTTTCTTGCCCGCCAGAACGCTGTGCGCGCCGCGAACCGACTGGATGGCGTCGCGTTCCGCATCGGACAGCGACGATGGGCTGCGGTGCAGGAAGAAGGCGGCGTGCGCCAGCAGCGTCTCAAGTGAACTCGCCTGCCGAAGCCCGAAGCCGTTGTGCGGGCGTTGCCAGGCCGAGTCGTCGCCCTGGCCGTGGAAGACCACGGGCAGTTGCTTGAAGCCCGGCTTCTGCTCCATCGCGTCGCGCACATCCTGCGGGTCGATCACCGCCAGGCTGGCGTCCACGACCACGCAATCGGCATTCTCGAGCGCCTGGCGTGCTGCTTCGGGTTTGTCGGCGATCAGCACCTCCACCTCGGCGTCGAGGGCGTTGACGAACTCGGTGCGCAGCATCGACGGCGGCATCAGCAGAAGCAGCGTCTTCAAGGGGCGTTCGGCGAACTGGTAGAGGTGTTCCAGGGCCTCGTCGACCACATCGCGCGATTGCAAAGGCTTGCTGAGGAAGCTCACGGCGCCCGCCTGCAACGCCCGCTCACGCGAGTCGTCGGTGGAGACGACACAGATGGGGATGTGCGAGGTGTCCTGGTCGTTCTTGAGCCGCTCCAGGATGCGCCAGCCCTGCATGTCCGGCAGGTGGATGTCCAGCGTGATCAGCATGGGGTGGTAGTCCCGGGTCATCGACAAGGCGCCCGCGCCCGTGGTGCTGACGAGGCCCTTGAAACCGCACTGGCGCGCAGCGTCGAGCAGCACTTTGGCGAAGGCCAGGTCGTTCTCGACGATGAGCAACACGCGGTCGCCTGGGTTGATGGCCTCGCGGTCATCGTCGGCCACATTGGCGAAAGCCGTGCTGTCGGCCACCGGCAAGGCCGTGGAACGGGCCAAGATGCTGGCGCTCAAGAGCGTGGCGTCCTTGGCCGAAGGCGCAGGCTGAGCGGCCGGCCGTGGGACGGGGCGTGCATCGAGCGGCGACATTGGCGTGATCGCGGCTGGCGACATGTCGCCAGCGGCCAGGCGGGGCGGGCGGGCCATGCGCGCAGGGTTGTAGTTCTGCGGCAGGTACAGCGTGAACGTGCTGCCCTTGCCGGGCGCGCTTACCAGGCGGATCTCGCCACCCAGCAGGCGAGACAATTCGCGGCTGATGGCCAAGCCCAAGCCGGTGCCGCCGTATTTGCGCGACGTTGAACCATCGGCCTGCTGGAAGGCCTCGAAGATGATCTGCTGCTTGTCGGCCGAGATGCCGATGCCGGTGTCGGAGACCGAGAAGGCCAGCACCTGGTTGGCGCGCGAGAGCTCTTCGTTGTCGATCGACCAGCCGGAGTCGGCCGTGGCCACCGAGAACACCACCTGGCCCTGGTGCGTGAACTTGAAGGCGTTGGACAGCAGGTTCTTGATGATTTGCTGCAGGCGCTTGACGTCGGTGACCAGGCTCTTGGGCAAAGGCGCGGCCATGTTGACGAGGAACTCGACGTGCTTGGATTCGGCGAAGTGGCGGAAGCTCCGTTCGACCGAGCGTTGCAGGTCGTCGAGCCGCAACTCGCTGACGTCCACGGCCACCGTGCCCGATTCGATCTTGGACAGGTCCAGGATGTCGTTGATGAGCATGAGCAGGTCGTTGCCGGACGAGTGGATGGTCTTGGAGAACTCGACCTGCTTGCCCGTGAGGTTGCCTTCCGGGTTCTTGCACAACTGGTCCGACAGGATCAGCAGGCTGTTGAGCGGTGTGCGCAGCTCGTGCGACATGTTGGCCAGGAACTCCGACTTGTACTTGGACGTGAGCGCGAGCTGCTCGGCCTTTTCTTCCAGGGCTTGGCGCGCCTGTTCCACTTCCTGGTTCTTGCGCTCAACCTCGTGGTTCTGGTGGGCCAGCAGGCGGGCTTTTTCCTGCAGTTCCTGGTTGGTCTGCTGAAGCTCCTGCTGGCGGCTTTGCAGTTCTTGCGCCAGCGATTGCGACTGCGTGAGCAGGTTCTCGGTGCGGGTGTTGGCCTCGATGGTGTTGATCACGATGCCGATGGATTCGGTCAGCTGGTCGAGGAAGGCCTGGTGGGCCGGGTTGAAGCGGTCGAGCGAGGCGAGTTCGAGCACGCCGCGCACTTGGCCTTCGAAGATCACTGGCAGCACCAGCACGTCCATGGCCGCGTTCTCGCTGAGGCCGGAGGCGATGCGGAAGGCGGCGGTGGGCACATTGCTCAGCAGGATTTTCTGCTTGTCGATGGCGCACTGGCCGACCAGGCCCTCGCCCAGGCCGACCTCCTTGCCGTGGGTGTATTGGCCACCCGAGGCATAGCTGGCGAAGAGCTTGAGCATGGCGCCTTCGGGCGAGCCGCTGAGCACGTAGAACTCGGCCTGCTGCGCGCCGACCACGGGGGCCAGCTCGGACAGGATCAGCTGACCCACGGTGACCAGGTCTTTCTGGCCTTGCAGCATGCGGCTGAACTTGGCCAGGTTGGTCTTGAGCCAGTCTTGTTCGGTGTTCTTCTGCGTCGTGTCCTTGAGGTTGCGGATCATCTCGTTGATGGTGTCCTTCAAGGCCGCGACCTCGCCCTGCGTTTCCACGGTGATGGAGCGGGTCAAGTCACCCTGCGTCACGGCGGTGGCCACCTCGGCGATGGCGCGCACCTGTGTGGTCAGGTTGGCCGCCAGCTCGTTCACGTTCTCGGTCAGGCCCTTCCAGGTGCCCGAGGCGCCCGGCACCTTGGCCTGGCCGCCCAGCTTGCCTTCCACGCCCACTTCGCGGGCCACGGTCGTCACTTGGTCGGCGAAGATGGCCAGTGTGTCGGTCATGGAGTTGATGGTGTCGGCCAGCGCGGCGATCTCGCCTTTGGCTTCCACGGTCAGCTTTTGTTTCAGGTCCCCGTCGGCCACGGCGGTCACCACCTTGGCGATGCCGCGCACCTGCGATGTGAGGTTGCCGGCCATGAAGTTCACGTTGTCGGTCAGGTCCTTCCAGGTGCCCGAGACGCCTTGCACCTGCGCCTGGCCGCCCAGGCGGCCTTCGGTGCCCACTTCCCGCGCCACGCGGGTCACTTCGGCGGCGAAGGAGGACAACTGGTCCACCATGGTGTTGATGGTGGCCTTGAGCTCGAGGATTTCGCCTTTCACGTCCACCGTGATCTTCTTGGACAAGTCACCGGCGGCCACGGCCTTGGTCACGTCGGCGATGTTCCGCACCTGCGACGTCAGGTTCGAGCCCATGGAGTTCACCGAGTCGGTCAGGTCCTTCCAGGTGCCGGCCACGCCCTGCACATCGGCCTGGCCGCCCAGCTTGCCTTCGGTGCCCACTTCGCGGGCGACGCGCGTCACTTCGGCCGCGAAGCTTCGCAGCTGGTCCACCATGGTGTTCACGGTGTTCTTCAGTTCCAGGATTTCGCCCTTCACGTCCACAGTGATTTTCTTGGACAAGTCGCCAGCGGCCACGGCCTTGGTCACGTCGGCGATGTTGCGCACTTGCGATGTCAGGTTGCCGGCCATGAAGTTGACGGACTCGGTCAGGTCCTTCCAGGTGCCGGCCACGCCCTGCACGTCGGCCTGGCCGCCCAGTTTGCCTTCGGTGCCCACTTCACGGGCCACGCGGGTCACTTCGGCGGCGAAGCTTCGCAACTGGTCCACCATGGTGTTGATGGTGGCTTTCAGTTCCAGGATTTCGCCCTTCACGTCCACGGTGATCTTCTTGGACAGGTCACCGGCGGCCACGGCCTTGGTCACGTCGGCGATGTTGCGCACTTGCGATGTCAGGTTGCCGGCCATGAAGTTGACCGACTCGGTCAGGTCCTTCCAGGTGCCGGCCACGCCCTGCACGTCGGCCTGGCCGCCCAGCTTGCCTTCGGTGCCCACTTCGCGGGCCACGCGGGTCACTTCTGCGGCGAAGGATGAGAGCTGGTCCACCATGGTGTTCACAGTGTTCTTCAGCTCCAGGATTTCGCCCTTCACGTCCACGGTGATCTTCTTGGACAGGTCGCCAGCGGCCACGGCCTTGGTCACGTCGGCGATGTTGCGCACTTGGGATGTCAGGTTGCCGGCCATGAAGTTGACCGACTCGGTCAGATCCTTCCAGGTGCCGGCCACGCCCTGCACGTCGGCCTGGCCGCCCAGCTTGCCTTCGGTGCCCACTTCACGGGCCACGCGGGTCACTTCGGCGGCGAAGGAGCGCAGTTGGTCCACCATGGTGTTCACGGTGGCTTTCAACTCCAGGATCTCGCCTTTCACGTCCACGGTGATCTTCTTGGACAGGTCGCCAGCGGCCACGGCCTTGGTCACGTCGGCGATGTTGCGCACCTGACTGGTCAAGTTACCGGCCATGAAGTTCACGTTGTCGGTCAGGTCCTTCCAGGTGCCTGACACGCCCTGCACATCGGCCTGGCCGCCCAGCCGCCCTTCGGTGCCCACTTCGCGGGCCACGCGTGTCACTTCGGCCGCGAACGATGACAGCTGGTCCACCATGGTGTTGATGGTGGCCTTGAGTTCCAGGATCTCACCCTTCACGTCCACGGTGATTTTCTTGGACAAGTCACCGGCGGCCACGGCCTTGGTCACGTCGGCGATGTTGCGCACCTGCGACGTCAAGTTCGACGCCATGGAGTTCACCGAGTCGGTCAAATCCTTCCAGGTGCCGGCCACGCCCTGCACATCGGCCTGGCCGCCCAGCTTGCCTTCGGTGCCCACTTCGCGGGCCACGCGGGTCACTTCGGCCGCAAATGACCGCAGTTGGTCCACCATGGTGTTGATGGTGTCCTTCAACTCCAGGATTTCGCCCTTCACGTCCACGGTGATTTTCTTGGACAAGTCGCCGGCGGCCACGGCGGTGGTCACTTCGGCGATGTTGCGCACTTGGGATGTGAGGTTGCCGGCCATGAAGTTCACGGATTCGGTCAAATCCTTCCAGGTGCCGGCCACGCCCTGCACATCGGCCTGGCCGCCCAGGATGCCTTCGGTGCCCACTTCACGGGCCACGCGGGTCACTTCGGCCGCAAATGACCGCAGCTGGTCCACCAGCGTGTTGACGGTGCTCTTCAGTTCCAGGATCTCGCCCTTGCCGTCCACGGTGATTTTCTTGGACAAGTCACCAGCGGCCACGGCCTTGGTCACGTCGGCAATGTTCCGCACTTGAGACGTGAGGTTGCCGGCCATGGAGTTCACCGAGTCGGTCAAGTCCTTCCAGGTGCCGGACACGCCTTCCACCCGCGCCTGGCCGCCCAGGATGCCTTCGGTGCCCACTTCGCGGGCCACCCGGGTCACTTCCGAGGCGAAGCTTCGCAGCTGGTCCACCATGGTGTTGATGGTGTTCTTCAGCGTGAGGAACTCGCCCTTCACGTCCACCTCGATCTTCTTGGAGAGGTCGCCCTTGGCCACGGCGGTGGTCACGTCGGCGATGTTGCGCACCTGGTCGGTCAAGTTGCCGGCCATGGAGTTGACCGAGTCGGTCAGGTCTTTCCAGGTGCCGGCCACGCCTTTCACACGGGCCTGGCCGCCCAGCTTGCCTTCGGTGCCCACTTCACGGGCCACGCGGGTCACTTCGGCCGAGAAGTTGCCCAGTTGCTCCACCATCTTGTTGATGGTCTTGGCGGTGCGCAAGAATTCACCTTCCAGTGGGCGCCCCTCGACTTCCAGCGCCATGCTCTTGGAGAGGTCGCCCTGGGCCACGGCGCCGATCACCCGCGCCACTTCGCTGGTCGGGTGCACCAGGTCGTCGATCAGCGCGTTGATGCTTTCCACCGACTCGCCCCAGAAGCCCCGGGCTTCGCGCAGAGAGGCGCGTTGCTTGAGCTTGCCCTCCTTGCCCACCACTTGCCGCAGGCGGGCCAGCTCGAAAGCCATGCTCTCGTTTTGATCGACCACGTCGTTGAAGACATCGGCCACCTTGCCGGCGATGCCTGACCAATGGCTGGGCAATCGCACGCTGGCATCACCCCGGTGCAAGGCCGTCAGGGCCGACAGCAGCTGAAACAGCTCCTGCTCGGTGGAAGTCGTGGGAAGGTGGGGGGTTTCCAGGACTTTCATACAACCTCGTCAAGGGGTAAAACGAACTTGGCAGCGCGCCGTCACCACACGACTTGCCCAGGCAGGAGGCGGGCCGTGGCTGATTATCCTAATGCATCGCGCCATCGAAGCGATCGTCCGATGGCCGCGCGTTCCGTTCAGTACTTCTCGGGCACTTCCCGCAGGCGCATGAGCCCTTCCTGGGCCACGGTCGCGACGAGGGCGCCGCCCTGCGTGAAGATGCGCCCGAAGTTCATGCCCCGCGATGCCGACGCATTCGGCGCGTCCATGTCATAGAGCAGCCATTCGTCGACCCGGAAGTCGCGGTGGAACCAGATGGCATGGTCCAGGCTGGCCGACTGCATGTTCGACTGAACATAAGAGACCCCGTGGGGCAGCATCGCCGTGCTCATCAACACGAAATCCGAGGCAAAGGCGAGGACGCACATGTGCAAAAGCGGGTCGTCCGGCAGCTTGCTCTGGGCCTTCATCCAGTGGCGGCGCTTCGGCTCCTTCTTCACGGGGGCGAAGGGGTTCACCGGGTCGATGGGGCGGATCTCGATGGGTCGTTCACGCTCGAACACCGCGCGGATCTTTTCCGGGATCATGGGCGCGATCAGCTTGCGGAGTTCGTGCTCGCTGGGAACGCCTTCCGGGCCCTCCACCTCGGGCATGGCCGTCTGGTGCTCCAGCCCGTCTTCGTGCACCGCGAACGAGGCCGACATCAGGAAGATGTTTTCGCCATGCTGGATGCCTTTCACGTTGCGCGTGCAAAAGCTTTTGCCGTCCCGGATGTTCTCGACCTGGTAGACGATGGGCGCGTTGACGTCGCCCGCGCGCAGGAAGTAGCCGTGCATGGAATGGGGCAACCGGCCCTCCACCGTGCGGCCGGCGGCCATCAAGGCCTGGCCCAGCACCTGACCGCCAAAGACGTTCTTGCCGAAGAAGTTGCGGCTGGTGCCGCGGTAGATGCCCCGCTCGATGGTTTCCAGGTCGAGGAGGTCCAGCACTTCCTGCATCACATTGCTCATGTCACTCCGTTCGGTCAACTGAAGAATTCACATGGATTCTCCAACCATTCTGGCGCCAATTCCACCGCGCTGGGTGAATCGCGGCAGCCCGCCGCATAATTGGCCGACCGGTGCCCTGGGCACCTTTTGAAACGCCGAGAAGGACGCCCCGCTTGAGCAAGTCGAGCCATGAATTGGTTGGTCAGGAAGTCGAACGGCTGGCGTTGTTCGTCTCGTCCATCACCGACTACGCGATCTACATGCTCACACCCACGGGTGAGGTGGCGAGCTGGAACGCGGGGGCGCAACGCTTCAAGGGTTACACCGCGCAGGAAATCATCGGCCACCACTTCTCGCGTTTCTACACCGACGAAGACCGCGCCGCCGGGGTGCCCGTCCGCGCGCTCGAAGAGGCCCGGCACCGTGGGCGCTTTGAAGCCGAAGGCTGGCGCGTTCGCCAGGATGGTTCGCGCTTCTGGGCCCATGTGATCATCGACGCGATCCGCGACGAGCACGGCGTGCTGGTGGGTTTCGCGAAGGTCACCCGTGACATCACCAAGCAAAAGGTGGCGGCCGATCAATTGCGGGACAGCGAGCGACGCTTTCGCATCCTGGTGCAGGGCGTCACCGACTACGCGATCTACATGATCTCCCCCAGTGGCGAGATCACCAACTGGAATGCGGGCGCCCGGCGGATCAAGGGGTTCGAGCAAGACGAGGTCGTGGGCACCAACTTCGCCCGCTTCTACTCGGCGGAAGACCAGGCGGACGGGGCGCCGCAGCGGGCCCTGGCCAGGGCGGCAGCCGAGGGGCGTTTCGAGGCCGAAGGCTGGCGGATGCGCAAGGACGGCAGCCGTTTCTGGGCCCACGTCGTGATCGACGCCATCCGCAACGAGCATGGCGAGCTGGAGGGCTTTGCCAAGGTCACACGCGACATCACTGAAAGAAGGCATGCCCAGGCCGAACTGGAGAAAGCGCGCGAGGCGCTCTACCAGGCCCAGAAAATGGAAGCCATCGGCAAAGTGACCGGCGGGGTCGCGCACGACTTCAACAACCTGTTGAACGTGGTCAACAACGGCTTGGCGCTCCTGCGCCGCACCAGCACCACGGCGCATGACGTCCGGCTGATCGACACCATGGACAAAGCCCTGAAACGCGGGGCCACCTTGGTGCAACAACTGCTGGCCTTCGCGCGGCAGCAGCCCCTGGTCAAAGAGCACAAGAACCTCAACCGCGTCATCAGTTCATTCGAAACCGTGTTGCAGCGCGCGGGCCGCAGTGGCGCCAGCTTCGAGTTGAACCTGGCCGATGCATTGCCCACTGTCGAGATCGACACGGCGCAGGTCGAAACGGGCCTGCTCAACCTCGTGGTCAATGCCTATGACGCCATCAGCGTTCCAGGGGGCCGGATCATCGTGTCGACGCAGGTCCTTGAACTGGAGGCGAACCAGGTCAGGAAGCTGCCGGCGGGACGGTATGTGGCGCTGTCCGTGGCGGACAACGGCCATGGGATGCCCCCGCAGACCATCGACCGCGCGACGGAGCCTTTCTTCACGACCAAGGAAGTCGGCAAGGGCACGGGGCTGGGTTTGAGCCAGGTCTATGGCATGGTTCAGCAGTCTGGTGGCGACCTGACCATCGAATCCGAGGAGGGACGGGGCACGGTCATCACCTTGTACTTCCCGGTCTCGCAAGGCGGTGCCGAGGAGCACGCCGACTCGGAGCTCGAAACCGTGCTGGTGGTGGACGATCAGACAGAAGTCCTCGACGTGACGGCCGAGCTGTTCAAGAGCCTGGGTTTTGAGGTGTTCTCCGCCAGCTCTGGCGAGCAGGCCCTCGACGTGTTGAAGCGCACGCCCCGGATCAGCCTTCTGGTCACCGATGTCGTCATGGGCGGCATGAGTGGTGTGGAACTGGCCAAGGCGGCGAGCAAGCTGGCGCCGACCCTGAAGGTGATCCTGGCGTCCGGCTATGCCGGCGCTGCCTTCGCGACGGCCTCAGGAGGGAAGCTGGAGGGCTTCCACTTCCTGAGCAAGCCCTACCGTGTCAATGACATCGTCCGCAAGCTGCGCGCGCTGGGCTAGGGCTTCCTGGGCGAACTTTTCCACCGATCAGCACGGTCAACCGCTAGCCACCCGGGGCTCGGGAAAGTGCCAGAAACCCGAACCGGATGCTGGGCATGAGCCGTCGCTACGATGGTCGGCATCAACCAAAACTGGAAGGAGCCCGGCATGGAAACGCAAGAACTGCACCGCGGACGTTTGATCGATCATCTTCAGTTGGTGGTTCGCGACCTGGCGGCCAGCCGGTCGTTCTACCAGGCCGTCTTCGGTGTCCTTGAGATCCCGATCGGGGGGCAAGGCGAGGACTTCTTCTGGGCGGACGAGCTCTTCATCTCGACCTCGGGCAGCCAGGCCGCACAAGGCCAACTGACCGGCCGTCACCACTTGGCTTTCCAGGCCCGGGACGAGGCCATGGTGAAGGCGTTTCACGCTGCTGCGCTGGCCCATGGTGGCCAGGACAATGGGGCACCTGGCGAGCGGCCTTATCACCCGGGCTATTACGCTGCCTTCGCGCTGGACCCGGACGGCAACAACATCGAGGCGGTGTTCCACGGCCAGGCGCAGCGCAGCGCGCCTTCGGTGAAGGTGACGTTCTAAGATGGTGTCCCCTCGGCTGTGCGCCAACGAAGTGCACCTGTGGCTGACGTTCGTCGACGACCCGAGGCTGGATGGCCTGCTGGACGACTACCGCCGCCATTTGACGGCCGATGAGCTTGCGCAGACGCGGCGCTTCCATTTCGAGGCCGACCAGCGGCGGCACCTGGTCACGCGGGCCCTGCTGCGGTGCACCTTGTCCAGGTACGCCGATGTCGATCCAGCGGCCTGGCGTTTCGAGGTCAGCGACCACGGGCGCCCGCGCATCGCGGCCGGCCATGGACTGGCCAACGCCCTCGACTTCAACATCTCGCACACGAAGAACCTCGTCGTGGTGGGGGTGAGCGCGCACGGCGGCCTGGGCGTGGACACCGAGAACGTGGCCCGGCGCAAGAACCTGATGCACCTGGCGGACCATTACTTCTCTCCCGATGAAAAGACGGCACTGAGGTCCTTGCCCCCGCCCGAGCAGCATGCTCGCTTCTTTGAATACTGGACCTTGAAAGAGGCCTACATCAAGGCCTTGGGCCTGGGCTTGTCCATCCCGCTCGACCAGTTCAGCTTTGACCTGACACAGGCTTCCCGCATCGGGCTCAGCATCGACCCAGCCTTGAAGGACGACGCGACGCGTTGGCTTTTCTGGCAGTGGACCTTGAAGTCGGATTACCGCCTGGCCCTGTGCGTGCCGCGCCGGGGCGATCTGCCCCCCCGAGTGCGCCTGTGGGACACACTGCCATGGCTGTCCAGCCAGCCTTGCGAGGCTCCCCCATCGCGCACCTCGCACCCGCCGGATGCGTGAACTGGCGTGCCACCGTGCCTTGGTACAAAATGCCGCCCTGGAAGCAGGCAACGAACGACAAAGGACACCGGCCATGGGCGCGCAGTGGAAAGCAAAACACAAGGATCTGGCCGCCAATGCCAAGGGCAGGCTGTTCGGCAAGTTGTCCAAGGACATCATGATCGCGGCACGCCATGGCGCCGACCCGGCCGCCAATTCGCGCCTGCGGCTGGTGGTCGAGCAGGCGCGCAAGGTGTCGATGCCGAAGGACACCCTGGACCGGGCGATCAAGAAAGGGGCCGGCCTGACCGGCGAGGCGGTTCATTTCGAGCACGTGGTGTACGAGGGCTTCGCGCCCCACCGCGTGCCGGTGATGGTCGAATGCCTGACCGACAACGTGAACCGTGCCGCCTCTGAAATGCGCGTGCTGTTCCGCAAAGGCCAGTTGGGCACCTCCGGCTCGGTGGCCTGGGATTTCGACCACGTGGGCCTGATCGAGGCCGAGCCCAGCACCCAGGGCGCCGACCCCGAGCTGGCCGCCATCGAGGCGGGGGCCCAGGATTTCGAGCCCGGCGACGAAGATGGTGCCACCGTTTTCCTGACCGACCCGACCGACCTGGACCTGGTCAGCCGGGCGCTGCCAGCCCAGGGTTTCACGGTGTTGTCGGCGAAGCTGGGCTACAAGCCCAAGAACCCGGTCAACCCGGCCAGCCTGAGCGCCGAGGCGCTGGAAGAGGTGGAAGCCTTCCTGGCCGCTCTGGACGCCAACGAAGACGTGCAGAACGTGTTCGCGGGCCTGGCGGGCTAGGCCCCGGCCGCCCGCAGGCTCACTGCTTCACCAGTTTCCATTTCTGGTTGGACGCGCCCGACCACAGGCCCTGCTGCACATTGGCACCATCGGCCGTGCTCGCGCCGGCCACCTCCAGCGACAGGCCGCTGTTGCGGTTGACCAGGCGATGGCTGCCATCGGCCTGCACTTCAAAGCTCCAGCGCTGCGCCGCCGAGCCACTGGCCAGGCCTTGCTGCACGTTGGCGGCGTTGAGCAGGCCGCCACCGGCCACTTCCAGGCGCATGCCGGCGGCGTGGTTGGGGCTCAATTCATAAAAGCCGTCGGCCGACGCCGTGATGGCCCACTTCTGGTTGGCCCCGGCCAGCCACGTCCACTGCGTCACGTTGGTGCCACTGGCCACGGCCGCGCCCGCCACATCCAGTGCCTTGCCGCTGTGGCTGGGCGTCAGCCGGTAGTTGCCCGCCGCGATGTAGTTGCCGCTGACGGGCGTGATGGTCCACTTCTGGTTGTTGGTGCCGGCCCAGGTGCGTTGCTTGACCGTGGCGCCACTGGTGGTTGAAGACCCGGTGACCTCGATCACCTTGTTGCTGTTGCTGTTGACCACGCGGTAACTGCCATCGCCCACGGCGGTCAGCAACCAAGTCTGGCAGCGTGAAGTGGTGGCGGTGTATTGCTGCACGGTGGCGCCGTCGGCGGTGCTGCAGCCAGACACCTCAAGGCGCTTGGCGCTGTGCTGGGCGCTCAACTGGTACTTGCCACTGCCCAGGTTGATGAGCTTCCAGCGCTGGTTGTCGGTGCCCGCCCAAGGCAACTGGTTGGTCGCCGCCAGGTTGGCCGTGGATGCGCTCGCGATGCTCAACGCCATGCCGCTGTTCTTGTTGATCAGCCGGTAAACGCCATCGCCGAACGGGTCGGCGGGTGCGGGCTCGTCCCCATCGATCTGCTGAAGGTAGGCCACCAGGTTGCCCAGGTCGGTGCCTGCCACGGTGTTGCCGGCGTGGGCCAGCACGGCCGCGGCCAGTGTGGGGGCGCTGCCATCGTGCAGGTAAGGCCCCGTGGCCCAAAGGCCGCGCAGCGTGGGCACGTCCAGCCCCGTCAGCGCTGCACCCAATCTGTTCCCACTGCTGGGCTTGAGGGTGCCGATGTTGCGCATGCCGCCGCTGAGTGCGCTGGTGGTGAAGGCCAAACCACCATGGCAGCTCGCACAGGCCGCGTTGGCGAACACCGCCTTGCCCGCCAGGGCGGCCGTGCTCAGCGTGCCTGCCGCAGGGCGAAGGGGGCTGGGGTTGAAGCTTGACAAGGAAGTGACGTACGCCGCCAAGGCATCCAGGTCGGCGCTGACGCCGGCCTTCGTGGTGCCCAGGGGCTGGTTGCGCGTGCCCGTGTTGTAGGCAGCATCGGTCATCAACCCTGTGCCGCCTGCCAGATCGCGGATCTGCTTCTCGAAGTCCTGCACTTCATCGAAGTTGCCGCTCCAGTGCAGCAGGCCCTGGCCCATGCCCGCGTGGCCGCGCAGTGAGATGGTGTTGCGCAGGCCTTCATTGTGGTTGCTCAGGTCCCAGGTTCGGCCATCGTGTTCGCCATCGTTGTGGCAGCTGGCGCAACTCATGTAGGCATCGCGGGCCAGTCGGGGGTCGCGGGCATCGTGGAAAAGCTGTTTGCCCAGCAGCACGGTGGCGCCGAGTTTTTCGGTGCCCACGCTGGTCCAGGTGCCCGCCAGCGTGCTGGCCAGTTCACCGTTGTTGACCAGCGGGCCCAGGTTGACCACGCTCACACTGCGGCCCATGAAGTTGTGCACGTACAGGCGCTGGCCATCGGGCGACACCGCGAGGCCCTGGGGGGCCAGGCCCACGTTGATGCGGAAGAGCTGCGAGCCTCTGGCCGCGTCCAGCACCGCCACCTCGCGGCTGGTCTCCAGGGCCACGAACAGGTAGGTGCCGGTGGGGTCGAAAGTGGCGGCAGAGGCCAGGCTGCTGTTGTCGTGATCCGCACGCAGGGCGCTGTCTTCCAGGCCCGAGGCCAGGGTGATGCGGCTGCTGATGGCGCGCACGGTGCTCTGGAAATTCAACCCCTGGCCATTGCGCAGCATGCCGCGCGCCACGTTGTCTTGCTTGGAGGGCACCCAGGCGGTCTGGCCATCGGGTGAGATGGCGGCCGCGCCCAGGTAGTTCGGCAGGCCGCTGCCCGTGGTCTCGGTGTCGGCTTTGTTGCTGTAGGTCAGCCTGGCCGTCTGGCGAAGCGTGAGGTCGCCGGCATTGACGATCCACACCTCACCGCCGCCGCCGGTGGGGTCGATGGTGGCGGTGCCTTCCCCCGCCATCGGGGCGGTGATGAAGCGAGACACCAGTACCGTGGCCGAGTCCGCGCTCACGGCAAGGTGGCGCGGGCTGTTGCCCACTGACAGTGTGGCCAGGATGGCGCCGGTGCTGCCATTGAGCTTGAGCACCTGGCCGGTGGCGGACAGGCTGACGTAGGCTTGGCCATCGGGCGCGATGACCAGGCCCCAGGGCTGCGAGGCTCGGGGCAGTTGGATGGTGTTGCTGACGGCCAGGGTGCCAGGGTTGATGACCGAGATGCTGGCGCCGTCACGGTTGCTGACCCACACCGAGCCGTCGGCCGCGAGGGCCACGGTGCGTGGGGCGGCGCCAGTGGCAATCTCCTTGAGCTTGCCGCCGGCGCTGGTGTCGAAGACGCTGACCGTGTCGTTGTCCGTGTTGACCACCCACAGCCGGGCCGCGCCGGTGCCACGTGGCTCCAGCAGCAAGGCGCTGGATGCGCGCGGTGTGTTGCCAGTGCGCGAGCCATAGACCGCCTGCACGAACACCTTGCTGGCGGTGCGGCCGTCGGCCGTGCGCGCCGTCAGCGTCACGGTGTACAGGCCGGGTGCGTTGTAGGCGTGGGTCACGCTGCTGCTGCCGCTGTAGGCGCTGCTGACGCCATCGCCAAAGTCCCAGGCAAAGCTCAGGCCTTCGGCTTCCAGGCCGCTGGCCGAATAGCTGGCGGTGGCGCCACTGCCAATGGCCTTGGCAGTGATCGCGGTGCTGGCCAGTGGGGGCAGCGCGGTGCCGCCTGCGGGCGTGCGGGGCAGGAAGCTGGCGGTGTTGGCAAAGTCAGCGTCGCTGGCCTGCGTGTCCAGCCAGAGCTGGCCATTGCGGTGGTGCACCACATAGCCGGGGAAATTCTTCGAGCGCAGTGTCAACCCTGAGCTGGCCAGCCCGGGTTCGCGGCAGAAGGTGGCGTCATTGGCGAACAGGGCCGAACCGTCGTTGACCCCCAGCTGCAGCCGGTAGTTGGCGTGGCGCATGAACTTGCCCGGTTGCGCGGTGGCTTCCAGGGACACGCAGGCCGCATCGGCCAAACCCGCGCGCACGGTGAACTGCGCGTTGGCCGGCGCGGAGTCTGCCGTGGCTGCGGGGACGATGACGCCCAGGCCGGTGGCATCGGTGGCCATGGCGTAATTGGCGGGAGTGAGGGTGGACAGCGCATAGCTGCTGCCCACGGCAAGGGCGGGTGTCTCGGCGACGGACTTGACCGACATGCCGATGGCCACGGTGGTGGCCACCGAGGGCACGCCATTGGCATTCAGCACCGCCAGTTGGTAATAGCCCGGCGGGACCACGTTGGCGCTGGCCGGCAAGGTGGCCGTCAACATGTCACCGGATTGCGTGAAGGGCAGCTCGATGAAGCGCTGTCCGTTGTTGAACGAGTGCGTGACCGTGCCATGGGCGATCAGCACCAGGCGCGCCATGGCAGTGGCGTCGCTCATCTGCACGACCACATTCGCGCCGACATTGAAGGACTTGGCGCTGATGCCGATCAAGGCTGGGCGCGTGGCCAGTTGTGCTGCGCCGCCCACCGTGGTGAACAGGTAGGGCGGGTAGTAGACCTCGGCGTTCTGGTTGTTCACCGGGCCTGGCGCGCCGCCACCCGTGGACAACACCGTGCCATTGGGCAGCAGCAGCGTGGCCGAGTGGTAGACCCGGATCTGCGCGGCGCTGGCGCCTGTGGTCCAGGTGCCGGTGGCCGGGTTCCAGATTTCGGCCGCATAAACGGCGTCGGCCCCACCGTTGTTGCCCAGCTTGGTGCCGCCCGTGGCGAGCACCTTGCCGTCGGGCAGCACCACGGTGTTGACGTATCGGCGAGGCAGGGCCATGGCCGCCGTTTCGGTCACCACAGGGGTGGCGCCGTTGATGTCGATCAGGCTGGCCTTGTTGCTGGCCGGGTAGCCATCGCCATTGAAGTAACCGTTGCCGCCCACCTGCAGGATCTTGCCCGGCGCGTACATCACGGCCGAACTGGTGGCGCCCACATTGACGGGCGCGGTGTTGCTGGCCGGGGTTTTGAACTTGCCCAGCACGGTGATGGCCCCGGTGCCCGCGTTGGCATTGACGTCCAGGCTCCACAGCGTCTCGGCTGAGATGCCGAAGACCTTGCCATTGGGCGCGACCCAGGCGCGTGGGTAAGAGGCGCGCAGGTAGTCCGGGCCAAAGGCATCGCGGCTGCGGGCCCCGGCCAGGCTGGTCCAGCCCGTGCCTGGTTTGTAGATCTCGGGGGTCATCGACACGGTGCCATTGGCGATGGCCGTCTCGGGGTTGTCCACCATGCCCTCCTGGTACGGGTCCATGCCGCCCAGCATCACCATGCGGCCGTCCGGCAGTGGCAGCAAGGTGGCGTACCAGCGCTGGTCGGCCAGGGCGAACACATCGTTGGCCCGGCTGGAGGCGGAGGGGCTGAAGAAGGCGCTGTTCACGGGTGAGTTGCCGCCGGTCAGCATGAGCCGGCCATCGGCCAGCCAGGCCGCCGTGTTGCAGAAACTGTCGAGGTAATTGGCGTTGTAGGTGGACTGGTGCGCCGCGTCGGCGAAGCCCAGTGAGGGTGTCCACAGGTCGTCGGTGCGGCCGTTCTGCGTATCAGGCGTGTTCTTCGGCGTGCCATAAGTGAGCACCCGGCCATCGGGCAACAGCGCCGCGTGCAGGCCGTTCATGGGCCAGGCCTTCGTGCCGCCCCACATGCCGCGGGTGGCGGCATCGGCGGGGATGGCGAGGTTCTGCATCAGCGGGTCGTCGATCGGTGCAATGGGCACACTCAGGCTGGTGGCCACGCTGCCCGAGGCCACCGCCATGCCCCGCGAGCGGCCCGTTGCCGTGTCGGAGGGGCCGGCACTGCTGCGCGTGTTGTCGCCACCCCCGCCGCAAGCCGCCAACAGGGTCAGGACGGCCAAGGTCGATAGCAGGTGTTTGGCCAGGTCGGGCAGCGTGCGTGTGTTCATCGGGATGAGGCCAATGTGATTTCGTGGAGCAGGCGCGGGCGGTCCACCGGGACGCCGTTGAAACGCTGGATCAGCGCGCCCTGGGCGTCGAAGAGGTACAGGGATGTGCGGTGGTCGCCGGGCAGGGCGCCCTGGCCTGCGGGCAGGCGGCGCGTGTTGAGGGCCTGCATGCGGTCCGCCAGGGTCTGCACGGCGGTGGGGGTGCCCGTGACGAAGCGCCAGCCGGGGCGGTCTGCCCCCAGTCGCT
Organism: Aquabacterium sp.; assembly: GCF_050725395.1. Lineage (GTDB taxonomy): Bacteria > Pseudomonadota > Gammaproteobacteria > Burkholderiales > Burkholderiaceae_C > Aquabacterium. The sequence continues at coordinate 25,533 of NZ_JBOHHL010000039.1, forward strand.
GTGCATAGGCCCGCAGCGTGGTGGGCGTGTCGCTGAGCGGATCGACCGTCACTGACAGCAGGACGAGCCGCTGCCTGGCGGGCCCCGGCAGTTGCGCGTGGAGTTCGGTCAGCTCATGGACCTGCGCTGGGCAGGTGCTGGCACAGTGGGTGAACACGAAGTGCAGCAACACAGGCCGGCCAGCCAGGCCATCCGGGGTGAGCGCCTGGCCGTGGTGGTCCAGCAGTGCCAATCCCCGCAGGGCCACGGGCTGTGCATGCACCAGCACGGTCTGCAAGATCAACAGCAAGGCAACAACACAGCGGGACATCGTGGCAACGGGGTAGGCCAGGGGCCGAAGCAAGCCGCCACCATGGCCTGCTCGTGCTGGCACTATCCGTTACATCTGTTTACATGCCAATCCCTTGATCGCGGGAACTTGTCGGCAGTGAAAAATGAAACTGCGCGCCCTGGCCGGGTGTGGACTCTGCCCACACCCGGCCTTTGTGCCGCTGCACCACCCGCTTGACGATGGACAGTCCGATGCCCACGCCTTTGAAGTCCCGCTGGTCGTGCAGCCTTTGGAAAGCGCCGAACAGCCGCGAGGCTTCCTGGGCGTCGAAGCCGGCCCCGTTGTCCTTCACCGTGTAGACCACGTTCGCCCCCTCGGTCACCGCGCTGACCACGATGCGGGGCTCGGCCACTTTGGACGAATACTTGAAGGCGTTGGACAGCAGGTTGGCCCACACCTGCCGCACCAGCACCGGGTCGGCCTTGACGGGGGGCAGGGGGCCCACGACCACCTGCGCGGCGTGGCCTTCCCCGCTTGACTGGATCTCGGCCACGAGCGATTGCACCAGTTGCTCCATGTCGACGGTGCTCAGCTCCAGCTTGCGCTGCTGCGCAAAGGCCAGGTCCAGAAACTCTTCGCACAGGTGGCGCAGGCGATCGCATTCGGCGGCCACCATCTCGATCTTTCGGCTCACCCCGGCCGGCAGGTCCGCGCCTTCATGCTGCAACATGAAGCGCAACAGAACCGCCATTTGGCCCAAGGGGCTGCGCAGATCGTGCGACACGCTGTTGGTGAAGCTCTGCAGGTCCTTGTTGCTTTGCTCGAGCTCGCTGGTGCGCTGGCGGATGATGTCCTCGAGGCGCTCGTTGAACTCGCGCAGTTCGTGCTCTCGGCTTCTCAGTTCTTCGATCAGTTTCGAGATGGAGTCCGCGACTTGGTCCACCTCATTGGCGCCGACCATCGGCACGCCCGAGGGCGATGGCGTGAGCACGCGGGCCCGCACGGCAACCCGCCGCAGGGGTTCGTTCAGCACCCCCGCCAGCCACCAGCCCAGCACCCCGAACATCAGCGCGCCAAACCCGCCAAAGATCCAGATGCGGCGCTGCAGGCTGTTCGCGGCCTGGAAGGCGACGTCCACCGGCTGGCGAACCACCACGGTCCAGCCCATGCCTGGGTAGTCGTCCGCGGCCTGACTGGGCCCCGCGGCCGTGAGGTACTGCCGGCCGTCAGACCAGGTGCGCACCACCGGGGCCAGGCTGAGCTCGGCCGCGGACACGCCGCGCAGCGCGGGCTCTTTGGGCCCCAGGTCGGCCTGACCCTGGCGGTTCACGATGACGATGTCCAGGGCCTGTCGGGCATCGAGCGTGGCCAGCGTGGCGCGGCGCCGTTGCTCGGCCCAATCCCAGTTCAAGTGGGCGCCCAACACACCCATGCGCTGACGCCCCTCATGAAGCAAGGGGGCGGCCACGTCGATGAAGCGGTGGGGCTCGCCGGTGGGCGAGGCTGGCAACAGGCTGGACAGCAGTTTGGCATCGTGCACATCCAGCACCGACGGTTTGGCCAGGCCCGCCTTGAACCACGGGCGTTGCTGCACGCTCACGCCCTGCAGCAGCCCGCCGGTGGAGGCGAGCACGGTGCCATCCAGGTCGGTCACGCCGATCCAGCTGTAATGCTTGGTCGAGCTTTGCAGGCGCTCCAGCGTGCGGCGCCAGCGGTCTGGCGTCATGTCGAGTGCCAGCGTGGTTTCGATTTCGGTGAGCCGGCGGATCTCGCGAAAGCGCTCGGCGACATCGGCGTCAAGGCGGGCTGCCACGGCGGTGGCCAACTGCGCCAGCATCGCGCCGCTGGCTCGCTCGGCCTCGCGGCGGGCGGACAGGCCGGACAGCCCACCCGTGATCGAGAAAAGCACCAGCGCCAGAACAAAGAATGCAACGCCCACCCTGGTTTGTGAACCGGTGCGTCGAACGGCGTCGGACAATGATCGGAGCATTGAGCCTCCCTTTGTGACGGATGGGCACTCTTCGGGGCATCGATTCTTGCGCATTTCCCATTTAATTGTCCGGCAGCATTCACGGCCGGGTGGGTTGATCAGCGCCTGAGCAAGGTCAGGCCGATCAGCCGCGAAACCACCGCCGCCAGGTACATCACGCCCGCGAACATTTCCAGTGTGCTGATGCCCCGCGCCAGGGGTTTGATGGGGATCACATCGCCAATGCCGGTGCTGGAGAGCAAGGCAAAACTGAGGAACATCAGTTCGGTCCAGGTGCGTGGCGCTTGCGGGTCCACGGCCGCCGCGAAACTGCCCGGCTGCCACTCCTGCACCAGCACGAACAGGTGGGTGAAGCCCCAGGCCAGCAGCGTGAAAGTGGCGCCCGCGGCGAACAGTTCATCCGCCGTCGCGCGCATGTCTTTCATCATGTAAGCGATCAAGCTGCCCGCGGCGTAGAAGTAAAACACCGCCTCCAGTGCGGCCGACCACGGCAGCAAGCCCGGCATGTCCATCGTGGATTGAAGCACCAGCAACACGATGGCCGGCAGGGCGATGCAGGCGCTGATCCAGGTGTGGCCAGGCGTGCGATCGACCATGCCCGTGGTGATGACCAGCACCGCCACGCCAAAGGCGCCCAAGGCCACCGGCCCGCCCGGCGTGGTCTCCAACAAAGGGTAGAGCAGCAGGCCTGCCAGTTGAACGAGCAGCAAGATGGCGGAAGGGTGGCGGCGCGTCAGGCTGAGCAGGTTGGCGTAGTGCATGGCCGCATTGTCGTCTGGCTAAAACCCTGCGCCCAACAGTGCTTAAGTCGGGCTCCCGATTATTCTAAGACGACCGGTCATATAGTTTGCGAATGGCCCGCACCGCAGACCCCACCGACATCCCCCGCCGCTTGAGCGACGCGGGCTACGCCCTGTTCCAGCTGCAAGGCTACAACGCCACCGGCATCCAGCAGATCACCGACAAGGCCGGGGTGCCCAAGGGCTCGTTCTACAACCACTTCGACAGCAAAGAAGCCTTTGCCGCGCAGATCCTGCGCAACTATGCCAAGTGGACGGGCGACGCCTGGAGCGCGGCGTTGAAAGACGCGCCGGCCAACCCGGTGGCCGCCATCCACCACGTGTTTGGCCAATTCATCCAGCACCACGACCGGACGGGTTGCCAAGGCTGCCTGGTGGGCAATTTCGCGGCTGAAGTCGTGGAGGCCAGTGAGACCTGCCGCACCGTGCTGTCCGACGTGCTGCGTGATTGGCGCGACCGCCTGGCCGCCCTGATCTTGCAAGCCCAGCAGGCTGGTGAGGTGCGCGATGACGTGGACGCCCAGGCTCTGGCCAACTTCTTCTGGGATGCCTGGGAGGGCGCCGTGCTGCGCAGCAAGGTCGAGCACAGCGTGCGGCCTTTGCACGAGGTGCGCCACCTCTTGCTCGACAAATTCTTCCTGCCCTGACCACACGGGCTTTTCCCGCTTCGCTTCCCAATTAGGAGTCCACTGCATGTCTGCCCCCGATCACACCTCCCCTGATGCCGCGCTGTTCCAGCCTTTCCAACTGGGCGGCATCACCTTGGCCAACCGCATGGTGATGGCCCCCCTGACGCGCAACCGAGCCGAAGCCGGCAACGTGCCTGGCGCCATGACCATCGAGTACTACGCCCAGCGCGCCTCCGTCGGCCTGATCATCGCCGAGGCCACCCAGGTGTCCGCCCAGGCCCAGGGCTACAACGCCACGCCGGGCGTGCACAGCCCCGAGCAGATCGCCGCCTGGAAAAAGGTGACCGACGAGGTGCATGCCCGTGGTGGCCGCATCTTCGTGCAGCTGTGGCACACCGGCCGCATGTCGCACACGGCCTTCCAGCCGGGTGAGCTGGCGCCCGTCGCGCCCTCGGCCATCCGTGCCAACGCCAAGACCTACATCCCCGGTGCGGGCTATGTGGACACCTCCGTCCCTCGCGCCCTGGAGACCGAAGAGATCGCCGGCATCGTCAACGACTTCCGCACGGCGGCCCGCCACTCGATCGAAGCCGGCTTCGACGGCATCGAAATCCACGGTGCGCACGGCTACCTGCTCGACGCCTTCCTGCGCGATGGCTCGAACCAGCGCACCGACCGCTATGGCGGCAGCATCGAGAACCGCGCCCGCTTCCTGGTCGAGGTGATGGCCGCGGTGATCGACGAGATCGGCGCGGACAAGGTCGGCGTGCGCCTGTCGCCCGTCTCGCCCGTCAACGATTCGAGCGAAAGCAAGCCTCAGCCTTTGTTCGAACACGTGGTGCGCGAGCTGAACAAGCTCAAGCCTGTGTACCTGCACATCGTCGAAGGCGCCACTGGCGGTCCGCGCGACATCGCCCCGTTCGACTACGACGCGCTGCGCAAGCTGTACGACGGCGTCTGGATGCTGAACAATGGCTACGACAAGGCCATGGCCGTGGACGCGGTTGCTTCGGGCAAGGCGGACCTGGTGTCCTTCGGCCGTTTGATGCTGACCAACCCCGACCTGCCGCGTCGCTTCAAGGAAAACGCGCCGTTGAACGAGTTGTTCAAGGACGCGCCTTTGTACGGCGGCGTGGGCGCCCACGGCTACACCGACTACCCCGCCTTGCCGGCCTGAGGCCGCGAACGGGTATCCTGACCGGATGCCCGCCGCCGACCCGACCACCGCGCCCGACACCGCGACCTTGCTCGCGCTGCTGGGCGCGGGTCCTTGGGTGGTGCTCACGGGGGCCGGGCTCAGCACCAACAGCGGCATCCCGGCTTACCGTGATCGGCACGGGCAATGGCAGCACGCCAAGCCCATCCAGCACCAGGAGTTTCTGGCATCAGAGCTGGTGCGGCGGCGCTATTGGGCCCGCAGCCATGTGGGTTGGCAAGCCATGTCGCGCGCCGAACCCAATGCGGGGCACCGGGCCATTGCCGAGCTTGAACGCTTGGGCCTGGTCGGCACCGTGATCACCCAGAACGTCGACGGCCTGCACCACCAGGCGGGCAGCCAGTCGGTGATCGAACTGCACGGCAGCATCGCCCGCGTGCTGTGCCTGTCGTGCCAGCGTCGCTACCCGCGCGCGCAGGTGCAGGCGCTGTTGCAGGCCGGCAATCCTCTTTTCGACCCGCCGCCCTCCGCCGTGTCCAGGGCTGCTCCGGATGGCGATGCCCACCTTGAAGACCAGCATTACACCGGCTTCCAGGTGCCGGTGTGCCCCGCTTGCCAGGGCCTGCTGAAACCCGATGTCGTGTTCTTTGGCGACAATGTGCCGCGCGAACGCGTGGCCGCCGCCAGCCAGGCCATTGAAGGCGCTTCGGCCATGCTGGTGGTGGGGTCCTCCTTGCAGGTGTACTCGGGCTTCCGCTTTGCCGAGCAGGCGCACCGGTTGGGCAAGCCGGTGATCGCCATCAACCAGGGTGTGACCCGCGCCGATGCCTTGCTGGCCGCCAAGCTGGACCAGGACTGCAGCGAGGCATTGACCCAGCTGATGAGCGGCTGTCAGGTCGCAAAAGCATGATCGAAGTGGCAATAAGTCATGCATGGGGCGGCTCGCCCAGGTTTTCCCCCTGGGCTGGCCGGCGATACTGATGCGCACAGTGGTCTCCTCACCTTCCTCCGCCGAAGCGCGCGATCCCTTGAGCGACGGGCCCATGGGGCCGCCGGATCCGCCTCATGCCCGGGATGCCAGCGCATTTGGCCAGGTTTTGAAGCGGGGCTTCAATGGCCTGCGCTTTCCCTCCGACCTGGAGTCGCGCTACCAGCAAGACCGCTCGCCCGAGCGTTCCCGTTTGATCCACCGTGGCGCTTTGTGGGTGCTGTGGCTGTCGAACACCCTGTTGCTGACCGACTGGCTGATGGTGCACGACCAGTTCAGCAAGGCCTTGCAACTGCGGCTGCTGTTCTACACCCCCCTGTGCCTGATGTGGGTGCTGGGCACCAGGCGCCTTGGTGGCGTGGCGCGTGAGTGGGTGGCGGCGGCCATGGGCCCGGTTGGCGCGGCGATCACGGTTTTCCTGTGTCTGTCCAGCGAGGACGAACTGGCGCCGTCTTACCTCGTCGTGCTGTGCCTGGTGCAGTTGATCAATGGCGGCATGATGCAACTGCGCTTCTGGCGGGCCGTGGGGGTCGACACGGTGATCCTGCTCATGTACGCCGGGGCGGCGCTGGCCTTGCCTCACCCCCCGGTGGCGGTCTTGATCGGGATGACCTTGGTCATGGTGTCCGTCACTGTGTTCACGCTGTATGGCAGTTACTGGCTCGAGCACGAAGACCGCACCAACTGGCTGATGCTGGAAAACGAGCAATGGCTGCAGGGGCGTCTGGAACAAGCCAACCAGAAGCTGGACCAGCTCTCGCGCTTCGACCCCCTGACCACCGTGGCCAACCGCCGCCACTTCGACGAATTCCTGCAGCAGACCTGGTCGCGTGCCAGTCATGACGGCGACGACCTGGCCGTGCTGATGATCGACATCGATCATTTCAAGGCCTACAACGACCGGCATGGCCACCCAGCCGGAGACGCCTGCCTCCAGGCCGTGGCCGAGACCTTGAAAGACTGCTTGCGCCAGCCGGAAGACCTGGTGGCACGCTATGGCGGCGAGGAGTTCATCGCCTTGCTGAGCCATTCGGACTTGGCCGCGGCCATGTTGGCGGCCGAGCGGGTGCGGGTGGCCGTGGCCGCTGGCACGGTCCCGGTCACAGTGAGCGTCGGGGTGGCCAGCGTGCGGCCGAGCACACCGGGCAGTTCGTCAGCAGGCTTGGTCGCCGCGGCCGACCGGGCCTTGTACAAGGCCAAGGCCGGAGGGCGAAACGCCGTGCGCGGTGACGTCTCGCCGATGGGGCCCGACCAGGGCATGCCCGAAGAGGTAAGTCACCAGCCCGCCAAGCCTGACGCGGTGTCGAAGGCCCAGCCGCTGCTCGATCCGAGCAACTCCTGGCTGCGCTTCCCGACCGCCCTGGAGCAGCAGTTCCTGAACGAGGGCGCGGCGGCCCGCCTGCGCTACATGGTGCTCAGCGGCATCCTGTCACTCGTGGTGTTCAACGGCTTCCTCGGCATCGATTACCTGATGGCGCCGGATGTGTTCGGCCTGGCCCTCAAGATCCGACTGGGCCTGTTCACGCCCATCGCCATCGCCTTGCTGCTGCTGGGTTGGTTTGGCCACGCCTGGGTGTTGCGCACCGTGCCCCCCGTGGCGGTGGAATGCCTGGTGTTGGTGAGTGGCGTGTTCGCGGCCGCCTGTCTGGCCTGCATCCTGGCTGCCACGCACAGCCCGACGGGCCAGTACTACCACGTGGGCCTGATGGTCGTGGTCATCTACGCCAACATCGTGCAGCGGCTGCGCTTCTGGTATGCGGTGGCCTGCTCGGTGGCCATCCTGGCCATGCACATCGGTGGCGTGCTGATAGTGCCTGCGTTCAACCAGCGCTTGATCCTGCCGGTGATCTCGCTGGTCGGGGCCACCGTGGTCTTGACGCTGATGTCCAACTACGCGATGGAGCGGGACGAACGCAAGCGCTACCTGCTGTTCGTGCGGCAGAAGCAGTTGCTGCAAAAGCTGGACGAAGTCCACCACCGCTTGCAGAACCTGGCCCGGGTGGACGTGCTCACCGGGGCCTACAACCGGCGCCACCTGCAGGCCTACCTGCATCAGACCTGGCAGCGGGCCCAGCATGGGCAAGGCGAGGTGGCGGTGATCATGCTGGATGTGGATCACTTCAAGAACTACAACGACCGCTACGGCCATCCCGCTGGCGACCGCTGCCTGGTCCAGGTGGCCCAAGCCATGAAGGCCTGTTTGCGCCAGCCTGGCGACCTCGTTGCGCGCTACGGGGGCGAAGAGTTCATCGCCGTGCTGCCACAGACCAGCGCCGAACTGGCGCGGCAAGCGGCCGAGCGGATTCGGCTCGCCGTGCAGTCGATGCAGGTGCGGCACGAGGGGTCGGACACCGCCTCGGTGGTGACGGTCAGTGTGGGCGTGGCCGGTGCTGCCGCCGCACCGGCGCAAACCGAATTGGGCCTGATCTCGGCGGCCGATGCCGCGCTTTACCGCGCCAAGCACGGTGGCCGCAACCAAGTGGCCGTGGCCACGGTCTGAGCGCTGCGCGCCCGTCAGCGGGGTTCCGGCGGCTGGAACACCTGCCTCACGTGTTCGACCAGCGCGGCCTGGTCGGGCATGGCCTCGGACCCGGGCGCGGTCATTTTCATCCACCGACGCAAGCCGCCCCACGCGGACAGGTTGTGTTTCACGACCGATTCGAGGTCGGTCTTGAAACCTTCGTCCGACCAGGCGATGGCGGTGTGGATGGCCGTGCCCACCAGGCCGCTGGCGGCCAGTTTCAGGTCGATCTCCGGGCTGAGCCGGGGGTGCAGCCCTTGCGTCAAGGTCTGGATGGCCTGTTGGTAGGCCAGCAATTGCGCTTGGCCCTCGCGCTGCCGGGTCTGCTCGCGCCACACGCCGTCGATCAGGATGATCTGCACCCGGCGCGGGTCTTGGTGGATGAAGCTGAGGAAAGCCCGCAACCCGGATTCCAGGATGGCGCTTTCGACCAGGGGGGCGGCCATGATGGCGCCACTCACGGCGGCCATGAGGTCGCGCACCAGGAGCGAGAACACGGTGTCGAAGATGTCGTGCGTGCTTTTGAACGATTCGTAGAAATAGCGCTCGCTCAGGCGCGCGGTGGCGCAGATGTCGCGCATCGTGGCTTGGGCCAAGCCCTGCCGCCCGAACACCTCGATGCCCGCGTCCAGCAACCGCCGACGCCGAAGCCTGGTGCGCTCTTCCCGAGGCACGCCGGAATAAGTGCGGGATTTCGACGGTTCGGAGGGGGTGGGTTGCAAGGACATCCGCAAATTGGACAATGGTTCTTGCCAGTTGGGTTGAATGGTCAAGTATCGCGTGTCTGTCGGGGAAGGGGGGCTTTTGATGTCCATCAAAACCCACATTTTGTCGTGATAAGTACCGTTGGCGCGCAATGCCCCATGTTCAGGGGGAAAGGCAGGCGCCTTGGCGCAAACCCTCTGAGAAACTGCTTAATCAGTTTGTCAAACTATCTCCATGCGATTAATCGATCGCTGGCAATTGGTCAACGATCAATGCGCCGGATACAAATTGGAGAGAGACCCATGATCAGCCCCTTCTTGCGCAAGTCTGCCTTGGCCCTGCCGCTGGCCGCCATCGCCCTGGCGGTGTCCTCGGCCTATGCTGCCCCGACCCAAGGCCCGTCCGGCCTCGCCTTTTATGACGCCGCCACGCCCAACGGCGCCCACGGCGACCTGATTTCCTACCGCACCGCGTCCGTCAACCTGGGCGCCGGCGCCCCCGCCGTCAAGGCCTGGAACGTGCAGTACCAGTCGACCGATTCGGTCGGCGCGGCCAACGTGGTCACCGGCACCGTGCTGGTCCCCACCGCCGCCTGGTCCGGCGCGGGCGACCGCCCCGTCATCTCCTACGCCGTGGGCACCCATGGCCTGGCCCAGCCTTGCGCGCCTTCGCTGCAACTGGCCGGTGGCACCGACTATGAAACCGCCAACATCAACGCCGCCCTGAAGGCCGGCTACGCCGTGCTGGTCACCGACTACGCGGGCTACACCACGGGCAGCACCCCCACCTACTTGGCCGGCGCGTCGCAAGGCAATGCGGTGCTGGACATCGTCAAGGCCGCGTCGCAGATCCCGTCGGTCGGCATCAGCGCCACCGCCAAGACCGCCATCTGGGGTTACTCGCAAGGTGGCCAGAGCGCCTCGTGGGCCGCTGAACGCAAGGCCAGCTACGCCCCCAACGTGAACCTGGTGGCCGTGGCCGCCGGTGGCACCCCGGCCGACTTCATCACCACGGCCAAGTACCTGGACGGCTCCAATGGCGCCTCCTTCCTGTTCGGTGGCGTGATCGGCCTGGCCGAGCAGTACCCCGCCCAGATCCCGCTGAACACGCTGGCCAACGCCAACGGCCAGGCGGCCGTGGCCCGTGGCAAGTCGCAGTGCGTGTTCGAATCGCTGTTCGACCTGATGAACCACAGCCTGTCCGAGTACACGGTGGGCAACCAGTCGCTGGACCAGTTGCTGACCGTGCCGGCCATCAACGCCACGCTGAAGGCGCAAGACTTGGGTGCCAACAAGGTGCCGGTGCCGCTGTACCAGTACCACGGCCAGGCCGACGAGTTCATCCCCATCGAACAGCACGTGTCCTTGAAGCGCAAGTACTGCGCCAAGTTCAGCAACGTGACCTTCGACGTGTACCCCAGCGAGCACATCGTGACCCAGTTCCAGGCCGCGCCCACGGTGCTGACCTGGTTGGGTGACCGCTTCGCCGGCAAGTCCACGCTGGGCACCTGCCTCACGCTGAACGCCGAACCCAAGTCGACCGGATTGGCC
>NZ_JBOHHL010000040.1:0-29994 GCF_050725395.1 Aquabacterium sp.
AACGCCTGCGGCGCTGATCAGTGGTGATGACCTCTATGGTCTCTGTACGCCTAGTCATACTCACAGTCCTATTCCTATCCGTAAGATAAGCGATAGTCCGTGTCCGGTGAATCAGGGGGCCGTTTCAGATTTTCGTTACATTGTGCTCCGCGTACCTAAAGTCTCATGCAAACGAGAGCCTGGAAAACGCACGATGTACCGCTAGGCCAACAGGTAAGGAATCTTGGATTGCAGCCACAAGCTGTTGGATGCACAGGGATAATCCATCAGCTTTCTCATAAAGCGGACTCCCAAGTGGCGAGGTACGCGGGCGGGATCCTCGTAATTCACTAGCCCCTATCGGGCCTCGACTGCTGCTTCCCAGTCAGCCCTAATGCACCAAGTTACGGCATCGAGGAAGTCCGTGGCGAGATGGTCCGCGGTCTCGTGGTCGCTATCCCTTTGCCAAGTCGGCTTAAAGCGGCTGGGGATCAAGACTGTGGAACAACCAGCGGCCTTCGCAGGAACGATGTCGCGATCAGGTTGATCGCCGATGACTACGACCTGCGACTCTGCAAACCTAGTGACGACACGGTCGAACTGACTCCGCTCCTTCGTCATTTCCCAGACACCCTCGAACGATCCCGTCAATTCGTACAATTCGAGGAGCGCCTTCTGCTTTTCGACGCGCCCTTCTGTCATCACAAACAGCCTGAGGCCGGCGGCTTTGGCGGCACGTACCCCGACAGCTACACCTTGGAGTAGCCGTGGAGTGCTGCTTAATGCTTGCAGGTACTCCGCGACGATCCTGTCCACCGCAAACTGACTCACCAGAACGCTCAGACTCAATTGACCGGCAATGGCCTGGTGTGATGCCGCCTCGGGACCGCGCCCAGTCAAGCCAGCCTCGACACTGCGCACAAGTAGCTGCGGAGGGTAGCGCAGGTGCAGATGGTGTTTTTGAGCCAACGCTTGGTCGTAGGCCCGGATAAACGCGAGGCGATCAGGAGCCTTACAGGCGATTTGTGTCTGTGCTTCGATGAGCGAGAGCAGCAGCAACTGAGCGTCGCGAAATACCGCGTCCGTATCCCACAGCGTGTTGTCAGCATCTACAAGGACGATGGTGGGCTTGCGCGACATGGCTTGGATTCCGTTGATCAATTGAGGCCAATGTACGGCCCGGGCTGCTCATAACATGAGCCACCTATCTCTTTTCAGCAGAGGGTTTCGACGTCGGCTGGGACATGGAATCGACCAAAGGCGTAGCGCCCTGGGATGAAGCGGCGGAAGCGCCAGGTCCGGCAATCGACTGTTCAATCGACGGCAAAGTGAGGGCAGCAGCATCAGAGCGAGGTGCGGCTAAAGGTGGGGCAGATGCTGCTAGTCCGGAACGGACAGTCTCGACACTAAGTTTGGGCGGCGGTACCACCATGGCGAAGGTCACAATGAGCGAGCAAAACAGCCCCAGCAGGACGCGGATACTCAAGTTCAGGAGGCGCTGCCCGGGGTCAAGATACCGAAGCTTATCTGCCACCTTGGCGGAAATGAGATAGGCCTCCGCCGCGTAGTTCTCATAGTATTTCCGTAGCAGAACGTCTTGATCGCCCACAAACAGCTTTCCCCATGCCCCAGGCTGCGTTCGAATAACTTGCTTAAAGAAAAGCAACGATCCAACCTTAACCTTGTCAGCCTGGTCTTTGTCCCCAGGCCAAACAAAACGTGTCGACATAGCATGAAATGTCACCAATGCCCCGGCTGCCACCAAGAACAGATATAGGCCAAACAGTCCGTAAGTAGTTGTCACCAATAGTGAGGTACCGCTAGCGGATGCCCCGATGTTATGAAGCGGATAGAGGTCTATGAACTTACCGAACACCGTGCCAATAGCGGCCGTCAGAAAAGCCACTATTGTCAGCAGACGTCCCGCCTTCGCATCCTGGTACTCGGTCTGCTTTCTCGCCTCCTCCAAGGAGTTCCTTGCACAGTCCAGCAGCAACTTGGGGTCACCGGAGCTGAATGCAAAGCTGCCGAACGGCTTACCTATCTCGTCAAGCACATCTTCTGGGCTAATGTTCTCCCCGCTGTCCGCTCTCCGCGGGTAGTAAGCCACGTCGGAGCCAACCAGAGATCCAAGCAGCGCACAGACAACATTGATTGGCGATTGAATGACGGCGGGAAGGTTCATAGATCTGCCTTGTTCAAGGTGTGATGCGTATTGTGCGCCTACGACCCAACGATGTTCTTCGGCGGTAATACAGCAAACAGACGTTCTCGTTCGGGTCGAACTCGACATGTTGTGTTTCGCCGAATCCAACCAACCGGGCCTTCAACCCGACCACGCTACCCATTACGCACTCGACACAGGACGCTTCAAAGTGCCATCGGCGCGCGCGATGGCCCCGAGCCGCTTCACCTCTGACCAGTTCGGAATGTCGATGCCGAAGTCCATCTTCTGAAGGTACGGCAGCACCTCGGCAAACGGAAAGGCTGGCCCCTGGTCCGTCTCGTTGTAGTTGGAGTCCTTCATATCGCCTGTGGAGTGACCCAGCAGCTGCTTTTGCAGGTTGGAATCCAGCATGGTGTTCTTGAGGCACTGGTGGAAGTTCGACCGCAGCGAATGCGGCACCTTCCTGCGCAGCTCGTAGAAGCCCGCCTGCTGGATCAACGCCTTCATGAATCGGGCGGGCTTGCGTCCGAACATCATCTTGTCGTCCCACCGCAGGCCGAGGAACAGAGGGCCTGACCACCGCGAGTAGCTCCGAACAAGCTCGACAAAGTCCATGAAGCCGCGTTCGATCAATTTCGGGTGGATCGGCACCACCCGACGCGAGGCCTTGTTCTTGACCCGGCGGTACTCTTCGCTGGTTCTCGCCAGCACCACCTTCTGACCACGTGCCTTCTTTGGCGCCTGGCCGTCGGGCTCGTCTTCGTCGTTCGCATCATCGGAAATGAACGACATGCACGGCACCCCACCGATCGTGATGATGTCATCGGTATGGAGACCGGAGCTTTCAGAGACCCGCGCGCCTTGATACAGGCAAATCTGCGGCACCCAGTAGCACCAGGGGGCGAACATGGCCCCGTTGAGGAAGGCTGGCTGCTCGAACATCGACTTCAGTTCGGCGTCGGAGAGTGCAACCGCCCCCTTCTTCTTGGGCGATTGCTTCTCTGCCTTGATCAGGTTGGCGCTGGCCGCCTGAACCGACAGTTTCATTTCCGAAAGCACTTCGGGTTTGATCCATTCCTTCAGGCTGGCATAGGTGATGAAGGGGGCCACGTGGACAAGTTTCTTCTCCACGCTGGTGAGGCTGGGCCATTTCGCCTTGGTCTCGATGCCTTGCCGGATGCGTTCGTGTGCCTCGGTGTTTTTCGTGTTGCTCCCCTGGTTGGGGGGCAGACGTCTGAGCCCTTGAAAATAGGCTTCAATGTGGCTGCGGGTCAGCCGGTGCATCTCGATGTCGAGCATCCCGGGCTGGATCGTCCCATCCTTGTGCGTGAAATCTCGCCGCGTGTCACCCACGATTTCGCGGAACACGCGGAAGGACGCCTCATAGGAAAAGCGCCAGGAGTGATCCGAGAATTTGGTGCCGCCGTTGATGCGCCAGTCTTCGATGGCGTCGGACAGCCAGCGCCTTTTTTCTGGCGGGATAACTTCTTGAGGCGAGGCGTCAGCCGCGACTGCTGGAATCGGCGATGCGACCGGCTGAATGGTCATGGGCACCACAGAAATGGCTGCAGCGGTAGCCTCTGACATGGGCGGATGTACCGGGGATCGGTGCACGCGCCCCACGACCTGCTCAATCATCCGATTGAAGCAGCGTTGCATCAGGATGATCGTCTCGACGCTCGCGGATGGCGAATGGTCGATGCGAATCTTGCCGTTCTCGTAGAAGAGCGCGAAGGATTCGTCAGGTTTCTCGTCAAGTGTGAGCATGGGAGCTCCAGAGCCGTACTTGACAAAGAAGTCTAGGCACATTTCTCGAGATTTGGCGACCGCGAGGCTCTTTAGGGCCACCTTAGTTGACCGTCTCAGCTCGCGAGGCAGTTCGGGATGGCGAGCTCGAATGTGCTCGGGCACGACCAGGCGCATGTACCAAATGCCGTTGGCGCCCCTGGAAAGATGGGTTGAACCCAGACGAGGTGTCCAGCCCGAATAGTCGGTAGTTGACGCGTTAGGGTCGCTGAGCGCCACTTTCGGGTTGCCAGTGGAAGCGCCGACCGTTGAGGAAACAGGCTCGGTAGCAAGCGCATCGGAGCCCGGCTGAGTTGTCGCTGGCGGAGATGCAGAACACGTGGAGTTGGACATGGAAGTTGGACGTTTTGGACAAACAACTTCGAAGTCATGCCACGCAAAGAAAAAAGCCCTTGATAAACAAGGGCTTAGTTCATTTTGGCGGAGAGGGTGGGATTCGAACCCACGGTACCTTGCGGTACGCCTGATTTCGAGTCAGGTACATTCGACCACTCTGCCACCTCTCCTGATTCGGGGCTCGCTGGGGTCTAGTCAGCGTCCAGCCAACGCTGGAAAGCCATAGATTATAGCTCAGCTTTTTCAGGCCTTGAGCACGTCCTGACCACCCAGGTAGGGGCGCAGCGCCGCCGGCACGCGGATGCTGCCGTCGGCTTGCTGGTGGTTCTCCAGCACGGCCACCAGCGCACGACCCACGGCCAGGCCCGATCCGTTCAAGGTGTGCACCAGCTCGTTCTTGCCCTGTGCATTCTTGAAGCGGGCCTGCATGCGGCGCGCCTGGAAGGCTTCGCAGTTCGACACCGAGCTGATCTCGCGGTAGGTGTTCTGCGCGGGCAGCCACACTTCCAGGTCGAAAGTCTTGGTGGCGCCAAAGCCCATGTCGCCCGTGCACAGCGACATCACGCGGTAAGGCAGCTCCAGCTTCTGCAGCACGGCCTCGGCGTGGCCCACCATGGCGTCCAGCGCTTCGTAGCTGTGGTCGGGGTGGGTGATCTGCACCATCTCGACCTTGTCGAACTGGTGCTGGCGGATCATGCCGCGCGTGTCGCGGCCAGCGCTGCCGGCTTCAGAGCGGAAGCACGGCGTGTGGCCCGTCAGCTTGATGGGCAATTGGTCCACCGGCACGATGGTGTCGGCCACGGTGTTGGTCAGCGTCACTTCCGACGTCGGAATCAGGTACCACTTGCTGCCCGAGGCATCGCCATCGCCCGAGGTGACGTGGAAAAGGTCTTGCTCAAACTTGGGCAACTGGCCGGTGCCCTGCAGGGCCTTGGCCTGCACCAGGTAGGGCGTGTAGCACTCGGTGTAGCCGTGCTCTTGCGTCTGCGTGTCCAGCATGAACTGGGCCAGCGCGCGGTGCAGGCGGGCCATGGGGCCTTTGAGGAAACTGAAACGGGCCCCCGACAGCTTGGCGCCGGTTTCGAAGTCCAGGCCCAGCGGGCCGCCCAGGTCGACGTGGTCTTTCACGTCGAAAGCATAGGTTGGCGGTGTGCCCCAGCGGCGCACTTCCACATTGCCAGATTCATCGCTGCCCACGGGCACGCTCTCGTGCGGCAGGTTGGGCAGTGACAGCAGCAGGTCTTGCAGCTCGGCCTGGATCACTTCAAGACGATCGGCGCTGGCCTTGAGCTCGTCACCGATGCCACCCACCTGGGCCATCACGGCCGAGGTGTCTTCGCCCTTGCCCTTGAGCGCGCCGATCTGCTTGGACAGGCTGTTGCGCTGCGATTGCAGTTCTTCGGTGCGGGACTGGATGGTCTTGCGCTCGGCCTCCAGGGTGCGGAAACGGGCTTCGTCCAGGAAGGGCTGCGGGTTCTTGCGCGTGGCCAGGCGCGCCAGCACGCCGTCAAGGTCTTTGCGCAGCAGGGTGATGTCAAGCATGTTGGTTCAGTGAAAAGAGATGAAAGAGCGATGGGATGGAAGGCGCTTCAGACAGGCGTGCGCTGCGATGGCAGGGGCCGGTCCAGGCCAGTGCCGCCCAGGCCCTTGGGCAAGGGGAAACGCACCGATTCTTCCACGCCTTGCAAACGGCGCACGGACACGGCGCCCAAATCCTTGAGCCGCGAGATGACCTGCTGCACCAGCACGTCGGGCGCGGAAGCGCCGGCGGTCAGGCCCACGCGGGGGCGGCCTTCGAACCAGGCTTCTTTCAGGTCTTCGGGGCAGTCGACCATGTAGGCGGGCGTACCCAGGCGCTCGGCCAGCTCGCGCAGGCGGTTGCTGTTGGAACTGGTGGGGCTGCCCACCACGATGACGACGTCCACCTTGGGCGCCAGCACCTTGACCGCGTCTTGCCGGTTTTGCGTGGCGTAGCAGATGTCCTGGCGCTTGGGCTCGCGGATGTTGGGGAAGCGCTGCTTGATGGCTTCCAGGATGGCGGCGGCATCGTCCACCGAGAGCGTGGTCTGCGTGACCACGGCCAGCTTGTCGGGCGTGGTGACTTCCACCTTGGACACGTCGTCGATGTCTTCCACCAGGTAGATGCCTTCGGACAACTGGCCCATGGTGCCTTCGACCTCGGGGTGGCCCTTGTGGCCGATCATCACGAACTCATAGCCCTCGCGGCGCAGCTTGGCCACCTCGATGTGCACCTTGGTGACCAGCGGGCAGGTGGCGTCGAAAACCTGAAAGCCGCGCTCGTCGGCCTCGCGGCGCACTTCCTGGCTGACGCCGTGCGCGCTGAAGATCAGCGTGGCGCCGGGTGGCACCTCGGCCAGGTCTTCGATGAAGATGGCGCCCTTGCCCTTGAGGTCGTTGACCACGTAGGTGTTGTGCACGATCTCGTGGCGCACGTAGATGGGCGCGCCGTACTGCTCCAGTGCGCGCTCGACGATCTCGATGGCACGGTCGACGCCAGCGCAGAAACCGCGCGGTTCGGCCAGCAAGACGTCTTCGACCAGGTTGCTGCTCATGGCTTGGGCCTCAATGTTGGCGGCGTTCACAGCACGCCGATCAGCTGCACTTCGAAAGTGACGACTTGCCCCGCGAGCGGGTGGTTGAAATCAAACAAGGCCCAATCTTCACCCGCCGGGCCCATTTCGCGCAGCACGCCCGCGAAAGCCCCTTGGCCATCGGGCGTGGGGAACTGCACCACGTCGCCCACACTCCAGGTTTCGTCCAGGTCGCCCAACTGGCGCAGCAGCGACAGGGCCACGCGCTGGACCATCTCGGGGTTGCGCGGACCGAAGGCTTCACCGGGCGCCAGGGTCATGACCGTGCGGGTGCCCTCCTCCAGGCCCAGCATGCGGGCTTCCAGGGCCGGCGACAGCTCACCCGAGCCGAGGGACAGCGTGGCGGGCTTGTCGGCAAAGGTGTTGACGATGTCCCCGCCATCGGGGCCTGCCAGGCGATAGTGCAGGGTCAAGAAGGAGCCGGGAACGACGGTGGGCGCAGCAGTGGTCATGGAGGCGTGCCCACCCTTCAGGAGGATTGGGCGATCAAGGGAGAAAAACGACAATTTTAAGTTTGAGTCACCAGATCAGGGAGCGTTTCCATGAAAGATCTTCCCGCGGCATTGCGCCCGCGCGAAAAAATGCTGTCCCTGGGACCGCAGGCCCTGGCCGACACCGAACTGCTGGCCTTGCTGCTGCGCACCGGCTTGCAAGGGCTGGGCGTGTTGCAGCTGGCGGAAAAAGTCCTGAACGACCTGGGCGGATTGTCGGGGCTGCTGCGGGCGCAACCCGCACAGTTGTCCGGCATCAAGGGACTGGGGCCGGCCAAGCGCTCGGAACTGATCGCCGTGATGGAACTGGCACGCCGCGCCATGACGCGCGAGTTGAGCGAGCAACCCGTGTTCACCTCGCCACAGATGGTGAAAGACTACCTGCGCATCCACATCGGCGCCCTGCCCCACGAGGTCTTCTCGGTGATGTTCCTGGACGCGCAGCAAAAACTGATCGCCTGCGAGGAAATGTTCCGGGGCACGCTCAGCCAGACCTCGGTCTACCCGCGCGAGGTGGTCAAGCGCGCCCTGGCCCTGAACGCGGCCAGCGTGATCCTGGCGCACAACCACCCCTCGGGGGTGCTGGAGCCTTCGCGCGCCGACGAGCTGCTGACGCAAACCCTCAAGAGCAGCCTGGCCCTGGTGGACGTGCGCGTGCTGGACCATTTCGTGGTGGGCAACGCGGGCGCCCTCTCGTTCGCCGAACGAGGTTTGCTGTGATTCCAGAATCAGCGCGGGCTTGAGGTAGGCTTGGGGCCGTGAGCCCAGCCCGCAAGTCCTCCACCAACACGCCCCTGAGCGACTTCGCCGACCTCAAGCGCGCTTTGAAAAAAGCCGCCAAGGAGACGGCGGCCAAGCTCGCGCAAGAGCAGGCCGACCGTGCCGCGCGCGAGGCAGAGCAGCGCACGCGCGAACAAGAGAGCCAACTGTTCAAGCACGCGGTGGGGCCCGTTTACGCCATGGCGCCCAACGGCCGAACGGTCGGCTCGGCAGCGCGCCCTGCCCCGGTGCCCAAGCTGCGCCAGCAGGACGAAGCCTCGGTGTTGAAGGAATCCCTCTCGGACGAGTTCGACGTCGAAAGCCTGTTGGAAACCGATGAATCCCTGTCCTTCCGCCGCCCCGAGGTGGGCCAGGACGTGACCCGCAAGCTGCGGCGCGGCGTGTGGGCGGTGCAAGGCCACCTCGACCTGCACGGCCTGCGCACCGACGAAGCCCGCGAGCGCGTGGGGGCCTTCTTGCGCGAAGCCAAGACCAAATCCTGGCGCTGTGTGCGCATCGTTCACGGCAAGGGCCTGGGCTCGCCCGGCAAGCAGCCCGTGCTGAAAGACAAGGTGCGCCGCTGGCTGGTGCAGAGCGACCGCGTGCTGGCCTTTGTGCAGGCGCGGGGCGACGATGGTGGGGCGGGAGCACTGGTGGTATTGCTCAACCCGGGTGGCAAGAGCGCGGCGGCGGCGCCGGCCAAAAGCCCAGCCAAGCCGACGACGGCGGTCAAGCCCCCCGCCAAGGCGGCTTCAAACGGCAACCAGTAAGGCTGGCGTACAGCGCGTCAAACGCCCTTGTTGCGCATCCAGTCGGCGGTCTGGAAGAAAGACTGCTCCAGCCGCTCGGCCAGCACCGGATCGACCTCGACTTCTTTCATCGACTGGAACATGCACGCCAGCCACTGGTCGCGTTCCTTGATGCCGATGGAGAACGGCAGGTGCCGGGCCCGCAGGCGTGGGTGGCCAAAGCGCTCGATGTAATGGTCAGGGCCACCCAACCAGCCGCTGAGGAACCAGTAGAGCTTGTCCCGCGCGTCGTCCAGCGAGGGGCCATGGGCCTGGCGCAGCTCCGTGTAGGCGGGCTCCAGGTCCATCAGGTCGTAGAAGCGGTCAACCAGGGCGCGCACCTTGGCATCGCCGCCCATCGTCTCATAGGGAGTGATGGCGTCTTCAGTCACGGGATCAACGGGGTGTGAGCTTGGTGGCGATCTGGACGATGCCTTGGGCAGCGGGGCTGCCCGGCATCAGTTCCATCAGCAACTGGCGCTTCTGGATGGCCTGGCGCACGGCCGGGTCGGAAGGCACATCGCCCAGGAAGTTGAGCTTGGGCGCCACACCGTTCGGGCCCTGCACGAAACGATCGACCACCTGCTGCAACTGGTTGCAGATGGCGCGGCCTTCGCCGGCGCGGCTGACCTGGTTGACCACCAGGTGCAGGGATTCGCGCGATTGCTGCGACGACAGCACCTTGATGGTGGCGTAGGCGTCGGTCATGGAGGTGGGCTCGGGCGTGGCGACCACAATGATCTCGTGGGCCAGGGACACGGCGTACAGCACCACGTCGGAGATGCCAGCGCCGGTGTCGATGATCAGCACGTCGAAACGGGGAGACACGACTTCGATGATGTGCTGCAACTGGTCGCGCACTTCGGGCGTGAGGCGCGAATACTCGACCAGGCCAGAGCCGGCCAGCAGCACCGAGAAGCCGCCGGGCGCGGGCAGGATCGCTTCTTCAAGCTGGGCCTTGCCGGTGAACACGTCGTGCAGCGTGATCTTGGGGTACAGGTTCAGCACCACGTCGAGGTTGGCCAGGCCCAAGTCGGCATCAAGCACCAGCACGCGCAGGCCTTGACGGGCCAATGCCGCGGCCAGGTTGGCGCTGACAAACGTTTTGCCGACGCCGCCTTTGCCGCTGGTGACCGCGAGGGTGCGGGCCAGGCGTGGCGCGGCGGCCGGTTTGGACGTTTCAGGGGTGGAAGTGGGGCTGGACATGGTGACCATCATTCCGTGGTTTTCGGCGCAAAGTCGACAAGACCTGAGTCCATCATGAAGTCGGATTGCGCAAATCCGGCAAATAGCAAACTTTTCTCCTCGGCGCTGACCACCGTGAGCGGCGGCATTTCAAGGCAGGTGCGGTTGCGGCCCTCGGTTTTGGCGCGGTAGAGCTGCTGGTCGGCGCGCTCGCACCACAGCGTCGCCGAGGAACGCACCCACTGCGGGGCGAAGGCTCCCCCGATGCTGATCGTGATCGACAGTTCGTGTCCACCGATCACCACCACTGGCGAGATGGCGACCTTGTGGCGCACACGCTCGGCCACGGTCTGGCCAAAAGCCGGCGGGCAGTTGGGCAGGATGATGGCGAATTCTTCGCCACCGATGCGGGCCACGGTGTCCATGGGGCGCACGCAATCCTGCAGGGAAGCGGCCACCGATTGGATGACCACGTCGCCGGCGGCGTGGCCATGCGTGTCGTTGACTTTCTTGAAGTGGTCGATGTCGACCATCAGCAACAGGGCGGGCTCGCCGATGCGGGCCACGCGGTCGACCTCGCGGCCGATGGCGGCTTCGAACAGCCGGCGGTTGGACAGGCCGGTGAGCGCGTCGCGGCTGGAGATCTCGCAGAGGCCGTCGATGACCGACTGCAACCAGGGCTGGGAGCCCATGGCCAGGCCCTCAGGCAGGCTCCAGCCAGCCTGAGCCAACAGGTTCAACGCCGGCTCCAGCCTCATGCCTGAACAATACGAACCATCCAGGCCAAGCAAAGGGGCGAAATCGGAAGTGATGGGGGGCTCCAAACCAGCAAAGAGATCCATCAGCCAGTCTATCAGCACCCCTTGGGGAAAAGGGTCAATAAGACACGGTTTCCCGGACCAACTCCACGGCCATGGCGCTGTTACCACCGTCATGCTCAAGCACGCGTCCTGTTTGCCGATATCAAGTCGGGGCTCCTGTGGGCGCCGCCTTCAGATTCACAGCCAACTGCAAGAGTGCCTCAATGTCGGATTCCATGGGCTTGGTCACAGACCGCGAGTTTTCCTTCAACGCGAAGGACTTCTCACGGGTTCGCTCCCTGATTCACCAACGCGCCGGCATCAGCCTGCACGATGGCAAGCAGGCCATGGTGTACAGCCGGCTGTCGCGACGCCTGCGCGACACGGGCTACAACTCCTTCGAGCAGTACCTGCAGTGGCTGGAGGGCAGCTCCGGCGCCGCCGCCCAGCAGGAGTGGCAGGAGTTCGTCAATTGCCTGACCACCAACCTCACCTCCTTCTTCCGCGAGGAACACCATTTCCACGTGCTGGCCGAGTGGCTCAGCGCCCGCGGACCGCAGCCTACCCGCATCTGGTGCTGCGCCGCCTCGACCGGTGAAGAGCCCTATTCCCTGGCCATGACCGTGGCCGAGACGCTGGGCCTGCACGCCCCCGTCAAGATCGTCTCCAGCGACATCGACACCAATGTGCTGGCCACCGCCTCCCGCGGGGCCTACGACGCCGCCGCCCGGGGCCTGAGCCCGCAGCGCCTGCGCCAGTTCTTCCTCAAGGGCAAGGGCGCCAACGTTGGCCAGATCCGCGTCAAGCCCGAGCTGGCTTCGCTGGTCGAGTTCAAGCCCTTCAACCTGATGCAGGAACAGTGGCAGATGGGCGAGCCTTTCGACATCGTGTTCTGCCGCAACGTGATGATCTATTTCGACGCGCCGACCCAGCGCAAGGTGCTTGAGCGCATCCACCGGGTCATGAAGCCGAAAGGCAAATTGTTCGTGGGCCATTCGGAAAATTTCACCGAATCGCGTGACCTCTTCCTCTTGCGTGGCAAGACGGTCTACGACAAGGTCTGAGACACCCACCAGCGCCAACCCTGGATCCGCCATGATGAGCACGACTCCCGCCAGCGCCTCGCGCCTCGGCACCCCGCCCCCCATCGCTGGTCTGGCGTCCAACCTGGGCGCCCGCAAGGACCGCCTGGGCGCCCTGAAGGCGCGCACGCCCAAGCCGGGCGAGGCCTCCTTCTTCTTCTACGACGCACACTTCCAGAACGAGGCCGTCAAGATCCTGCCCGGCGAATACTTCGTGTTCGACGAAGACATCATCATCATGACCACCCTGGGCTCGTGCATCGCCACCTGCCTGTGGGACCGCAACGCGCGCGTCGGTGGCATGAACCACTTCATGTTGCCCGACAACGGCGGCGGCAGCAGCGACTCGGGCCGGTATGGCTCCTTCGCGATGGAACTGCTGATCAACGAGATGCTCAAGCGCGGCGCCTCGCGCCTGACGCTGGAAGCCAAGGTGTTTGGCGGCGGCGCCGTCATCAGCGGCATGAGCAGCCTGAACGTGGGCGAGCGCAACACCAGCTTCGTGATGGACTACCTCAAGACCGAGCGCATCCCCATCGTCTCGAAAGACGTGATGGACATCTACCCGCGCAAGGTCTGCTTCTTTCCGCAGAGCGGCAAAGCCATGGTCAAGCGCCTGGCCGCCAGCAACCCGGACGCCATCGTGGCCCAGGAACGCATGGCCGCCCAGAAGGCCGCCGCCCCTGCCGCGGCCGGTGGTTCGATCGACCTTTTCTGAGCAGGGAGAACAACAATGCCCAAGACACGTGTGGTGGTCGTCGACGACTCCGCCCTGGTTCGCAGCCTTCTGACCGAGATCATCAACCGCCAGCCCGACATGGAGTGCATCGGCGCCGCCGCCGACCCGCTGCTGGCGCGCGAGATGATCCGCAACCTCAACCCCGACGTGATCACGCTGGACGTGGAAATGCCGCGCATGGACGGCATCGATTTCCTGTCGAAGCTGATGCGCCTGCGGCCCATGCCGGTGGTGATGGTGTCGACGCTGACCGAGCGCGGCGCGGAGGTCACCCTGAAGGCCCTGGAGCTGGGCGCGATCGATTTCGTGGCCAAGCCCAAGATCGGCGTGGCCGATGGCCTGCGCCACCTGCAAGACGACATCACGGACAAGATCCGCATCGCCTCCAAGGCGCGCATCAACCGCTTGCATGCGCCCGCCACCACCCCAGCGGGTGCCACGCACCCTGCCACCAGCGCGGCACCACGGCCGGTCACGGCCAGCCTGGGGCGGCTGTCCACTGAAAAGATCATCTTCATCGGCGCTTCCACGGGCGGCACCGAAGCCACCAAGGAAGTGCTGATCACCTTGCCGGCCGATTCACCCGCCGTGGTGATCACCCAGCACATGCCGCCCGGCTTCACGCGGAACTACGCCGCACGCCTGGATGGCCTGTGCAAGATCAGCGTGAAAGAGGCCGTGGATGGCGAACGCATCCTGCCGGGCCACGCCTACATCGCGCCGGGCGGCATGCATTTGAGCGTGGAACGCTCGGGCGCCAACTACCTGGCCCGCGTGCAGGACGGCGATCCCGTCAACCGCCACAAGCCCAGCGTGGAAGTGCTGTTCAAGTCGGCCGCCCGCGTGGTGGGCCCCAATGCCGTCGGCATCATGCTGACCGGCATGGGCGCCGATGGCGCGACCGCCATGCGCGAGATGCGCGACGCCGGAGCCTACTGCGTGGCCCAGGACGAGGCCAGCTGCGTGGTCTTCGGCATGCCGCGCGAGGCCATCGCGGCCGGCGCGGTGCAGGAAGTGCTGCCGCTGACCAAGATCACCGGCCACCTGATGGACCACCTGCGCGCCACCGCGGGCTCGGCCCTCAGCCGCGTTTGAGCAATCAGGGCCGGCCCACGAAGATCATCAGGGTCGAGCCCACGCGCGGGCTGTAGGCCACGGCGCTGTACACCGGGCCGAAGGCCGTGTCGGCGCCCAGGTACAGGCTCATGCCCTTGCGCAGGCGCCCGGCGCCCAGGTCGGCGGGGCGATCCCAGGCATTGCCCAGTTCAAGACTCGTGCCCACCACCAGGCCGCGCGTCAGGTAGAGGTTGGCCACACGCTGCTGGTAGCCCAGGCGCAACAACGCGATCTGCGAACCACTGACCTGGAAAGGTTCGTAGCCCGACAGCTGCTGGAAACCTCCCAGGCCATAGCGTGGCGTGGGCTGCTCGGCGCCATCGGACAGGCCCAATCGGGCATAGGCGCTCACGGTGTGCCGCCCCCACGACCACGCCCCTTGCGCCTGGGCCTCGAAATGGCTGAGTTCGCCGGTCTGGGCCAGGCCATGGCCAAAGCTGCGGCCCTTCATCCAATTGGTTTCCAGGCGCCAGCCGTGGGTCGGGAAGAAGGCATGGTCGAGTTGGTCGAAAACGGCGCCGAGATGCCAGCCGCGCTCGGTCCAGCGCACGGGCGTCAAGGGCCCGGCGTAGCTGGCCAAGGCGATGTCGGGATCGTCGCGGAAGGTGTCGTCGACCCAGCCCAGGCGGAACTCGCCCAGTTCGCGCCAAGTGGTGCCCAGGTCCAGGCTGATGCCACGCCGCTTGCGTTCCAGCTCGGCCGACAGCGGCCCCTCGGGGTCGTCGTGCAGGCCCAAACGCCGGCTTTGCAGCGTGGCCGAAGCCGACACGAAACCACGCAGGCCGTCGGGCAGCTTCCAGTCCATGGGCCGGTACCACTCGGTGCCGATGGCGGGTGAGGTGCCCACCTTGATGAAGTTGCGCCACTCGCTGCCATGCGAGTCCAGCCAATGCCGGTTGTGCACCAGCTTGAGGTTGAAGAGGCTGCGGCCTCGGCTGTCCGCGCTGAAGTCCAAGCCGATCTGCAGGTAGTTGGGCCCCCAGGGCTTGTCTTCCAGGTCGAACACCAAACCCTCACCGCCTTCGGGCGTGCGCACCAGGCGGTAGTCGGCGCGCAGGTAGTCGCCCGTGGCGGCCAGGCGCGTGGCGTCGCGCTCGGCCTTGGCGATGTCGAAGGTGTCGCCGGCCTTGGTCTCGAGGATGTCGTCGCGGCTCTCGGGCTTGGTCTGCTTGCTGCCTTCGAATGTCACGAAGGCCAGGGGCGCGGCCGGCGTGATCTTCTGCTGGCGCCGAGCCTTCCAACGTGCGTAGTCGGCCTCGCTCAGCTTGAGGTCCTGCATGCGCAGCACCAAAGCCTCGGCCTGCAGTTGACCCAGCGCCACGAACTCAGCGCCGCGTTCGAAGTCGGCCGCCGTCAGGTTGTCCAGCGTGGGGGCGATCAACACGTCGTCAGGGCGCAGGCTTTGCAGGCTGCGCTGCACGTTCTGCTCGGTCAGGATGTTGATCATCTGCCCCGTCACGCCCGTGAAGGAATTGAGCGTGTCGCGCTTGGACAGGGGCGTGCCGATGTTGACCACGATGAGGCGCTGCGCGCCCATGTCGCGGGCCACGTCGACCGGTGTGTTGTTGACCAGCCCACCGTCGCCCAGGATGCGCCCATCGACCTCGACCGGCGCGAACACGCCGGGCACCGACATGCTGGAACGCAGCACGGTGGAGAGGTCGCCAGCGCCCAGGATCACGGGCTTGCCGGTCTCCATGTCGGTGGCCACCGCACGGAACGGCGTGGGCAACTGGTCGAAGTTGCTGAACTGCCGCACGGGCAAGGTCATGCGCCGAAGGTGCGATTCCAAGCCCCGGCTGGACACCGGACCCAGGGGCGCCTTGAGCCCGGTGGCATCGATGCCGACTTCAATCAAGGGCGAGACCTCGAAGTCCTGCTCCTTGCGGCGTTGCGACAACTCGCGCCGATCCACCCGGCTGGCGAACACATTGCCCCAATCCAGGCGCAGCACCTCGGCCTCGATCTGCTCGGCCGACAGGCCACTGGCATAGAGCCCGCCCACGATGGCACCCATGGACGTCCCGGCGATCACATCGACGGGGATGCGTTCGCGCTCCAGCACTTTGAGCACACCCACGTGGGCCAGGCCACGGGCGCCGCCCCCGGACAGCACCAGGCCGATGCGGGGACGGGAGGGTTCGTCAGGGACGGGCGTGACTTGCTGTGCGCTGGCCACCAAGGGCACCAGCAAGGCCAGCAAGCAACTCCCTGCCCGCCAATGCTGTTCGACGCGCTGCTGCTTCATGCCTGCATTGTGCAGGCATCGCAGCCCAGCACGCGGTCAGAACGAGAACTGGATACCGCCGCTCAGGGCGTTGAGCGAACCATCGCTGCCGCGCACTTCAAAGGAGGTCAGGTCGAAAGCACCCACGATCTTGAGGTTCTTGGCCACGGCGTACTCGATGCCCAGGCCAGCGTACAGCTTGATGGAGCTGTCGGAACCCACCCCGATGAAACGAACGCCACTGGGGTCGGAGCTGACATTGGCCAGGCCCAGGCGTGCAATGCCTGCCCACTTGGGCGAGAAGTCCCAACGGTAGGCGCCGTTGACCACGAAGGCCGACACGTCGATGTTGCCCGTGCCGACGCCGAGCGTGCTGACACTGGTGCCGCCGAAGTCGATGTAGGCCGCTTCGATCGAAATGTGGGGCGCCAAGGTGAAGCCACCATAGACCTTGAAGGCCGTGTCTTGCGTGTCGCAATCAGAGGCGAAAGGGCAGTCAACGCTGAAATTGCTGAAGCCAACGGTGCCACCCACATAGGCCTGGGCCGAAGCGGCGCCAGCGAAGGCGGTCAGGGCAGCAAAGGCGGCCAGGGAAGCGAGTTTTTTCATGGGAACAGATCTCCTCTTTGTGGATGCAAGACAGCAAGCGTGCTGATGCGAAGGAGTGTGTCGAGAAGGCGCGCCCAGGCCAACCGCCCGTTCCGGTGGGAATTGTCTCAAACGGTTAACGGCATGCGGATAAACAACGGCATTTCGCAAAATCGACCGCCCATGAAAAAAGGGCCGCATCGCTGCGACCCTTTTCATGACAAGAGCTTGAGGGCTCAGGCCGGCATTTACATGCCCATGCCACCCATGCCGCCCATGCCACCCATGTCGTGGCCGCCGCCGCC
Source organism: Aquabacterium sp. (assembly GCF_050725395.1). Classification (GTDB taxonomy): domain Bacteria; phylum Pseudomonadota; class Gammaproteobacteria; order Burkholderiales; family Burkholderiaceae_C; genus Aquabacterium. Next base: position 16,981 of record NZ_JBOHHL010000040.1, read on the forward strand.
AGCAGGCGACTCGTCCTTGGGTGCATCAGCGATCATGCATTCGGTGGTCAGCAGCAGCGCGGCCACGGAAGCAGCGTTTTGCAGGGCCGTGCGGGTGACCTTCGTGGGATCCAGGATGCCCATTTCGATCATGTCGCCGTAGGTGTCGTTGGCAGCGTTGAAGCCGTACGTGCCCGTGCCAGCCAACACAGCGTTGATGACCACCGAAGGCTCGCCACCGGCGTTGGCCACGATTTCGCGCAGAGGCGCTTCGACAGCACGCAGGATCAGCTTGATGCCAGCGTCCTGGTCGGCGTTGTCACCAGCGATGGTGCCAGCAGCCTGACGGGCGCGCAGCAGGGCGACGCCGCCGCCAGCCACGATGCCTTCTTCAACGGCGGCACGGGTGGCGTGCAGCGCGTCTTCCACGCGGGCCTTCTTTTCCTTCATCTCGACTTCGGTGGCAGCGCCGACCTTGATCACGGCCACACCGCCGGCCAGCTTGGCCACGCGTTCTTGCAGCTTTTCACGGTCGTAGTCGGACGTGGCTTCTTCGATCTGCACGCGCACTTGCTTGACGCGGGCTTCGATGTCGGCAGCTTCGCCAGCACCGTCGATGATGATGGTGTTTTCCTTGCCGACTTCGATGCGCTTGGCTTGGCCCAGATCGGCCAGGGTGACCTTGTCCAGGGACATGCCGACTTCTTCGGCGATGACCTTGCCGCCCGTCAGGATGGCGATGTCTTCCAGCATGGCCTTGCGGCGGTCGCCGAAGCCAGGGGCCTTCACAGCCACGACCTTCAGGATGCCGCGGATGGTGTTGACCACCAGGGTGGCCAGTGCTTCGCCATCGACTTCTTCAGCGATGATCAGCAGAGGACGGCCAGCCTTGGCAACTTGCTCCAGCGTGGGCAGCAGGTCACGGATGTTGGAGATCTTCTTGTCGTACAGCAGCACGAAAGGGTTGTCCAACAGGGCGGCTTGCTTCTCAGGGTTGTTGATGAAGTAAGGCGACAGGTAGCCGCGGTCGAACTGCATGCCTTCGACGACGTCCAGTTCGTTGGCCAGGCTCTTGCCGTCTTCAACGGTGATGACGCCTTCCTTGCCGACCTTGTCCATGGCGCTGGCGATGATCTCGCCCACGTCCAGGTCAGAGTTGGCGGAGATGGTGCCGACTTGCGCGATTTCTTTCGACGTCGTGGTGGGCTTGGATTGCTTCTTCAGCTCGGCGACCAGGGCCGTGACGGCCTTGTCGATGCCGCGCTTCAGGTCCATCGGGTTCATGCCGGCGGCCACGTACTTCATGCCTTCGCGCACGATGGCCTGGGCCAGCACGGTGGCGGTGGTGGTGCCGTCACCAGCGTTGTCGCTGGTCTTGGAGGCCACTTCCTTCACGAGCTGGGCGCCCATGTTCTGGAGCTTGTCCTTCAGTTCGATTTCCTTGGCCACGGACACACCGTCCTTGGTCACGGTGGGGGCGCCGAACGAGCGCTCGAGGACCACGTTGCGGCCCTTGGGGCCCAGGGTCACCTTGACCGCGTTGGCCAGGATGTTCACGCCCTCGACCATGCGAGCGCGGGCTTCACCGCCGAAAACGACGTCTTTAGCTGCCATTTGGAATTCTCCGAAAATGCTTGAAATTGGGTGGGGTGGTGCTTGGAAAGGGAGAAGTGATTACTTCTCGACGACCGCGAACAGGTCGTCTTCCTTCATGACCAACAGTTCTTCGCCATCGACCTTGACGGTCTGGCCGCTGTACTTGCCGAACAGAACACGGTCGCCGACCTTGATGTTCAGGGCCACGAATTCGCCCTTGTCGCTGCGCTTGCCGGGGCCGACGGCCAGGACTTCACCTTGGTCGGGCTTTTCGGCAGCGTTGTCAGGGATGATGATGCCGGAAGTGGTCTTGGTTTCTTGTTCCAAGCGCTTGACGATCACGCGATCGTGCAAAGGACGAAGTTTCATCGTATCTCCTGTCTGTGTCAGACAACGGTTTGAAGTAATTGCAATGAGAGTGATTGCTCACATCACACTGACTCGAATGAGGCAACCCTGGGGTTGTTAGCACTCAAGACTCATGAGTGCTAAACACATTATAGGGATGCTTATGCGGGTTTCAAGGGGGTTTTTTGAGGCACGTGCGGTGATCACACCGCCAACGCCGCGGGAACACCAAATGCTAGGGTTTGCCATGACCACTTGACCGCCCCCCATGCCCAAGCACGCCGCCGCATTGATTCCCTCAGACGACGACTTGTCGCCCTGGTCTGCCACCGCACCGCTGTACGTGGTGCTCAACGCCGGATCCGGTCACCTGGAAACCCAAGAGCGCATCGACACACTCCAGCGCGTGTTCCGCGAAGCCGGCCGGCGCCACGAGGTCATCCACGTCAGCGACACCGCCCGCTTGGACGCTTCGATTTCACGCGCCATCGACCTGGCCCGGCAACACCGGGGCGCGGTGATCGCCGCTGGTGGCGACGGCACCATCAACGCGTTGGTGCAGCAAGTCTTGCCCACGGGCCTGCCTTTTGGCGTGCTGCCCCAGGGCACGTTCAACTACTTCGGGCGCAACCATGGCATCTCGTCCGACATCGAAGAAGCCGCACGCAGGCTGCTGACCGCCCGGATCAAACCGGTGCAAGTGGGCTTGATCAATGACCGGGCCTTCATCGTCAACGCCAGCATGGGCCTGTACCCGCAACTGCTGCAGGACCGCGAGGCTTTCAAGCAGCGCTTCGGGCGCAGCCGGCTCGTGGCCCTGTTGGCCGGCTTGGCGACCATGTGGCGCGAGCACCGCGACTGGGTGGTCAAGCTGTCCCTGGACGACAGGGTGCAGACGATCGTCACGCCCACCTTGTTCGTGGGCAACAACGCGCTGCAGATGGAGCAGATCGGCATCCCCGAGGCCCCTGCCCTGCAAGATGGCCAGTTGGTGGGCATCGCCGTCAAGCCCTTGGGCAAGCTGGCCATGTTGGGCTTGCTGCTGCGCGGCGCCATCGGACAACTGGGCGATGCCGACAAGGTGTCCAGCTTTGCCTTCAGCAGCCTGGTGCTGACACCCCGCCGGCCTCACAAGCCACGCCGCCTGAAGGTGGCCACCGATGGCGAGGTCATCTGGATGGACACGCCCCTGCATTTCCGCCCTGCGCCGCAAGCCCTGCAACTGCTGGTACCGACGTGAGCGTGCTGCTGCAGATTTCGGACCCGCATTTCGGGACCGAGCAGCCCCTTGTGATGGAGGCCTTGTTGAGCTTGGCCCAGGCCGAACAACCCGAGGTCATCGTGTGGTCCGGAGACATCACGCAACGAGCGCGACGAGCGCAGTTCGAGGCGGCACGCCGCTTCGCCGATCGCCTGCCCTCGCCGCACCGCCTGGTGATTCCCGGCAACCACGACATCCCCTTGTTCAACCTGCCTGCGCGGCTGCTGTGGCCCTACGCCAATTTCCAGCGGGCCTTTGGCCGGCCCCTGGAGCCTTGCCTGTCGACCCCGAACTGGCTGGTGATCGGCGTCAACACCACGCGGCCCTGGCGCCACAAGAACGGTGAAGTGTCGAACGGACAAATCGATCGGGTCGCGGCACGCCTTCGCGAAGCCACGCCTGGCCAGGTGCGGGTGGTGGTCGTTCACCAACCGGTCTGCGTGACCCTGGACAAGGACGACGAGAACCTGCTGCGCGGCGCACCAGAGGCCTTGTCACGCTGGGGAGCCGCGGGGGTCGACCTGATCCTCGGCGGGCACATCCACCTGCCTTATGTGGTCGAACAGGCGGGCGGCGTGGCGGTGGGGCAGCGTCCGTTCTGGGTGGTGCAGGCGGGCACCGCGCTGTCGACGCGCGTTCGCGGAGGCCAGGCCAATTCCGTCAACCTCATCCGTCAACCGGCCCAGCCTGGGCAGGCCGTGTCGATCGAGCGCTGGGACTTCCGGGGCGAACAACAGGACTTTGCCCTGCTCAGTCGCCTGGACGCGTGCGTGCCGACAGCAAGATGACGCACAGGGCCAGCCACACCCAGGCTTCCGCCACCCCGGCCAGGACGTCGGTGAAGAAATGCACGCCAAGGTAGACCCGGCTCCAGGACACCAGCGCAATGGCGAGCAAAGCCATGGTGCCCACCACCCACCGCCAGGGTGAGCGGGGCAGGTGGACCAGCGCCACCAGGGCCAGGAAACCGTACAGCAGCGTGGTGCCGGAAGCATGTCCGCTGGGAAAGCTGAAGGTTGCCAAGGTCAGCAGCGGCTCGTCCACCACCGGCCTCGGGCGTGCAAAGGCCTGCTTCATCACGGCGTTGAGCAAGGCCCCACCCGGCACGATCAGCCACAGGGGCAGCAGCCAATGCCGATGGCGAGGCACCACGATGAGGAACACCGACAGGCCGACCGCGTAAGCGGTGATCGCCATGACCGAGTGGAGGTGCGTGATGACCAGCAAAACGCGGGTCAGGCCCTGTGAACGCATCCGGATCGACCATTCGGCGGCGAGGGCATCCAGGCCATTGGCGTGACCCTGCGTCGTCACCAAAAAAGCCAACGCCAAAAAACAAGGAAGGCCCAGGCACAACAGCCAGGCCGAGGCCGGGCGAAGTTGGCGAAAAAAAGCCCGGCTGGGGGCGCTCAGGGGGCTGCTCATCCCCCCGGATGCTAAAGGCACATCAGGCCACCTTGAACACCGACACGATCTGCGCCAGGTTGATGGTCTGGTGCTTGAGGCTTTCGGCGGCGGCCGACTCTTCCACCAAGGCGGCGTTCTGTTGCGTGACCTGGTCAAGCTGTGTCACGGCATGCCCCGGTGAGTTCCTCCATCGACGCCGCGGTTTGCTGCAGGTTGGACGCCTGCTCTTCCGTGCGTTGCGACAGATCGGCATTGCCCGTGGCGATCTGCGCCGTGCCCGTGGCGATGGACTCGCTGCTGTCGCGCACGCTGCTGACCAGCGTGCTCAAGCCATCGTTCATCAGCTTGAGCGCCGCCAGCAGTTGGCCTGTTTCATCGGTCGAGCGCACGTCGATGCGTGAGGTCAGGTCGCCCGAGGCCACCGTCTGCGCCACGGTCACCGCCTGGCCAATGGGCCCGGTGATGGAGCGGATGATGTACCAGGCCAGCCCCATGCCCGACAGCAAGGCCAGCGCAGTGAGCACGGTGATGGTCCAGAGGGTGTGCTGGTAGGCCACCTGGCTGGCGTCGTACTCGCTCCTGGCCACGTCCAGCTGCACTTCGATCAGCTGGTCCAGCACCTGCCCGATCGGGTCGATGGCTTCGTACATGCCATGGCCGGTGAAGGCTTTGAGGTCCTTTTCGGCCTGGACCAAGATGCTGCAAGCGATGCCATGCCGGGGTGGGCTCGCCTGGATTTGGTGCAAAAAAGGGGCGGCCATCTGGCATTCCATGACACCTGGCGCATGTGCCCATGCACGGGGTCAAGGTGAAAGGACTATGCTGGCCACCATGGCCCTCTCCGTCTTCGACCTCTTCAAGGTGGGCATTGGCCCTTCCAGTTCGCACACGGTGGGGCCGATGCGGGCCGCACGGCTGTTCGCTGCCCGGCTGGCCAGCGATGGGTGGCTGCCGCGCGCGGCCAGCCTGAAGGCGGAGTTGTTCGGCTCGCTGGGGGCGACCGGCAAGGGACATGGTTCGGACAAGGCCGTGATGCTGGGCCTGATGGGCCACGAGCCCGACACGGTGGACGTGGACGGCATCCCCGCACTGCTGGCCCAGGTTCAGCAAGGACATTCGCTGGCCTTGATGGGCCGTCACACGGTGGATTTCGACCCCACGCAACACCTGGTTTTCCACAAGCGGCAAAGCCTGCCTTTTCACCCCAATGGCCTGCGTTTTTCTGCCTTCGATGCGGCTGGCGCCGCGCTGTGGACGCACGAGTACTACTCCGTGGGCGGTGGCTTCGTGGTCAGCGAAGACGTCGCCTCGGATGGCGCCCGGCACAAGCGCATCGCCCCCGATAGTGCGGTGCTGCCGCACCCCTTCCACAGCGGTGCCGACCTGCTGCGCCTGACCACCGAGCTGGGCTGTGGCATGGCCGAGGTGATGCGGCGCAATGAGCTGCACTGGCGTCCCGAGGCCGACACCCGCGATGGCCTGATGCGGCTTTGGTCGGTGATGCAAGCTTGTGTCGAGCGAGGCTGCCACACACCGGGCACCTTGCCGGGCGGCTTCAAGGTGGCCCGCCGAGCGCCGCCCTTGTTTGCCAAACTCTCGTCGGCCACAGCGCCCCTGGATGATCCCTTGGCGGTGATGGACTGGGTCAACCTCTACGCCCTGGCCGTGAACGAAGAAAACGCGGCCGGCGGACGCGTGGTCACCGCCCCCACCAACGGTGCCGCGGGCATCATCCCCGCCGTGCTGCACTACTACACGCGCTTCGTGCCCGGCGCCACCGACCAGGGCGTGCAGGACTTCCTGCTCACCGCTGGCGCCATTGGCCTGCTGTACAAGGAAAACGCGTCCATCTCGGGCGCCGAAGTGGGCTGCCAGGGCGAAGTGGGCGTGGCCTGTTCGATGGCGGCCGCCGGCCTGTGCGCCGTGATGGGCGGCACGCCGGAGCAGGTCGAGAACGCCGCCGAAATCGGCATGGAGCACCACCTGGGCCTGACCTGCGACCCGGTCGGCGGCCTGGTTCAGATCCCCTGCATCGAGCGCAACGCCATCGCCTCGGTCAAGGCCATCAACGCGGCGCGGCTGGCCCTGCACGGCAACGGCTCGCACCGCGTCAGCCTGGACAAGGTGATCAAGACCATGCGCGACACCGGGGCCGACATGATGACGAAGTACAAGGAGACCGCGCGCGGCGGCCTGGCCGTCAACATCGTGGAATGCTGAGCAGGGATCAGCCCTTCAGGATGGCGGCGATGGTGCGCAGGATGAGGCGGAGGTCGGTCCACACCGAGGCCTGGTCCACGTAGCGTTCGGCCAGGGCCAGCTTGTGCGGCAGGATCTCGTGGATGTAGGCGTGTTCAGGGTCTTTCGCACGCGCCAGCACGCTGCTTTCATCGCGGTACTCGATGGACGCGATGTCGGTGATGCCCGGGCGCACGGACAGCACTTTGGCACGGACCTCGGCGGGGTAGTGGGCCACGTAGCGCGGCACTTCGGGGCGCGGTCCGACCAGGCTCATGCGGCCCAGCCACACGTCGATCAGCTGCGGCAGTTCATCGAGCTTGCTGCCGCGCAAGGCATGGCCGATGCGCGTGATGCGGCGGTCGGCCCCCACGGTGATCTGGGGGCCGGCGCCTTGCGGGTCGTGGCGCATGGTGCGGAACTTGTGGATGCGGAAGGGCTGGCCAAAGCGCCCCACCCTTTCCTGCCGGAAGAACACCGGACCGGGTGAATCCAGCTTGATCGCCAAGGCCACCAGCAACAAGGCCGGCGACAGCAGCAGCAGGCCCAGCGAGGCCAGCGTCAGGTCGAACAGCCGCTTGCTCACGCTGCCTTGAGCGCCTTGCGCACCGAAGCGATCACGCGCTCGACATCCGCGTCCGTCATCTTGGTGTACAGCGGCAAGGTGAGCATGCGTTCGTAGGCATGCTGGCTGTGCGGAAACTGCGCCGGCTTGAGCGCGTAGCGTTCCTTCCAGTAAGGGTGCAGGTGCAAGGGGATGTAGTGCACGCTCACGCCGATGCCATCGGCGAACAACGCTTCGATCAACTGGTCGCGGTTGATCTTGGCGTCGTCCGACAGGCGCACCACATACAGGTGCCAGGAGTGCAGATCGGCCGGGTTGGCCGGGCGTGGTGGCGCGATGATGGGCAGGTCGGCAAAGGCCTCGTCATAGCGCGTGGCGATCTGCTCCCGGCGCAGCTGGAAGCCGCGCACGCGCTTCAACTGGTGCAGGCCCAAGGCCGCGGCGATGTCGGTCAGGTTGTACTTGAAGCCCGGTGCCACGATCTCGTAGTACCAGCTGGGCACCTTGGCCGTGAAGCGGTCGAAGGCATCGCGGCTGATGCCGTGCAGGCGCATGACCTTGCAGCGCGCGGCGATGGCTTCATCGCGTGTGACCACCATGCCGCCTTCACCGGTGGTGATGGTCTTGTTGGCGTAGAAGCTGAACACGGTCACGTCGCTTTGCAAGGTGCCGATGGTCTGCTGATTGAACGTGGTGGGCAGGGCGTGGGCCGCGTCCTCGACCACCTTCAGGCCATGCTGCCGTGCGATCGCCATCACCGCGTCCATGTCCACCGACAGGCCGGCGTAGTGCACCGGCATGATGGCCTTGGTCTTGGGCGTGATCGCGGCTTCGATGGCCCTGGGGTCGATGTTGAGCGTGGCCGGGTCGATGTCGACCAGCACCACGTCGGCGCCCATGTAGCGCACGACCTCGGCCGTGGCGGTGAAGGTGTGCGTGGTGGTGATGACCTCGTCGCCAGGGCCGATGCCGATGGCCTCCAGGGCCAGGTGCAGGCCGGCCGTGGCCGAGTTCACCGCGATGGCCTGCAGCGAATCGTCGCCCAGGAATTGGATGAAATCCTGCTCGAAGCGGCGCGCCTTGGGCCCCGTGGTGACCCAGCCCGAACGCAGGGTATCGACCACTTCGGCGATCTCTTCTTCGCCGATCTCGGGCAGGGCAAATGGCAGGAAGTCAGCTGGGCTCATGGGGTCTCGTCCAATTCATCGTCGTCGTCAAACGGTCAGCGCGTGAGGCGGCCAAAGGCGGGGTCGGGCCGGCCGCGCAGCAGGGCGTCGAACCAACCCCGGATCGAACCCAGGCCGTAGCCGAAATGGTAGGCGGCGATCACGCGCGGCAAATGGGGCAACAAATCCATGCCCTGCTGGCGGGCGATCAGCAGGCAAACGGCGCCCACGGCCCCCACGTACAGCAAGGCCTGCGCCGCGCACAGGGCCAGCACCACCCAGACGGCACGCGCCACGGCGTCCTGGGTGACCGCCCCGGGTTCGATCCCCCAACTGGCCCACAGGCTCAGCACGAACAGCAGGACCAGCAGCAGGTTCAGCACGCCCACGAACAGACCGGGGATCAGGTGGCGCCAGGCCGCGGCCTGGCCATGCTTCTTCATCACGAAGGGTTTCCAGTAACCGTATTGGCGGTACTGGCGAAAAACGTCGGCCGTGCTGGCGCGGGGGAAGTACGTCGAGCGGATGCTGGCCGATTGCCAGACGCGCCCGCCGCCCTGGTGGATGCGCAGGTTGTGCTCGTCATCCTGGTTGCGCACCAGGGTTTCATCGAAGCCCCCAAAGCGCTCGAAGGTCTGGCGTGGCCAGGCACCCAGGTACACGGTGTCGACCTCGCCTTCGTAGGCCAGGTCGCGCGACAGGGCACCACCCGCCACCCAGCGCGACTGGAAGGCCGCCGCGATGGCACGCTGCACCGTGCCCTGCGGGCCGGCAACGCCTTCGGCACGCCAGGGTCCGCCCACGTTGTCGGCGCCGGTGGCTTGCCAGGTGGCCAGGCATTGGGCGATGTAGTCTGGCGCGTAGACCGTGTGCACGTCCAGGCGCACGATGAACTCGCCCCGTGCGCGTTCGATGCAGCGGTTCAGGCCGCAGGACACGATGCGCCCGGGGTTGTCGAGCATGGCGAAGCGCGGGTCGCTCTGGCACCAGGCGGCCAGGCGTTCACGGGTGCCGTCCTGGCTCTGGCCATCGGCGATCAGCACTTCCAGCGACCAGCCTTCGGGCACGATTTGCGCGGCCACGCTGCGGCAAAAAGCTTCGATGTGGTCGCGCTCATGGCGACAAGGCACGATCACCGAGACAATGCGCATCGCCATGGCCTCAGCGCGCCTTGTCCGCCACGGTGCGCCTGGCGCCTTTGGCCACCGGCATCAGCAGCTTTTCATACAGGCGCCACATCGCGTCCATCTGGCCGCGCCGGGAGGCTTGCCGTTCGATCAGGTCGCGGTTGTGCGCGCCCATCTGGGCCACACGCTCGGGGTGATCGTAGGCCGTCAGCAAGGCCTGCGCGACGGCATCGACGTCGCGCACCGGCACGATCCAGCCACCCCGCTCGGTGATCCACTGGCGGTTGGCCGGCAAGTCGGTGGCGATGATGGGCAGGCCGCAGGCCATGGACTCGAGCACCGACACCGAGGTGGCGTCGCTGCTGGGCACGGACACCGACACGCGGCTGCGCTGGATGGCCTGGACCATGGCCTGGTCGCCCACGCGCCCGTGGAAGCGCACCTGCTGCAACAGGCGCAAGGCCGCCACGCGCTCTTGCAAACCCGCTTCCATCGGCCCGCCGCCCAACAGGTGCAGCAAGGCGTGCGAATGCGGGCGCAGGGTCAGGAAGCGCGCAAAGGCCTCGATGACCAGGTCGATGTTGTAGTTGCGCTCCCAGGACCGCAGGCTGACCACCTCGAAGTCGGAGGCCGGGGTGGCCGGGGTGAACTTGTCGGTGTCGGCGCCCCACAAGATTTGATGCACGGGCGCGGTGGGGTCGTAACTGGCGATCTCCTCGACCATGTCCATGGAGTCGGCCGTGATCAGGTCGGCGCGGCGCAATGACCAGCGGACCACCCAGCGCATCAGGCGGCTCTGCTTGGGCGTGACCAGGATGTCCGAGCCCCAGGCGGTGAGCACCTTGGGGCATTTCAGGCCGCAGGCCGCCGCCCACAAACCATAAGAGGTGACGTAATGGCCATGGACGATGTCGGGCTTGAAGGTCTGGCCCAGTTCGCGCACCACGCGGCGCACCTCGGGCAGGGCCTTGAACCACGAGGCCTTGTCGCTGCCCGGGCGGATGGCGATGACCTGGCGCGCGCCTGGCACCTCGCCCGGCTGGCGCGTGATGACCACCGCCTCGGCCCCGCGCTCGACGGCGGACGCGACCCAGCGGCGGGTGTGCACGCTGGACGCGTCGGCGAAGAACAAGATGCGCAGCGGCGCCTGCCGGGTCGGGCTCATGGACGTTCACCGCCCAGGGCGCGGCGCAGGTTGTCCTGGCCGGCCCAATGGGCGTAGATCGGGTGCAGTTCCGGGTGCCTTTGCAGCAATGCGCCATCCAGCTTGCGGCTGTCGCCGATCACCTCGGCCGGCCGGCCGGGCGAGCCCGCGCCCACGATGGCGAAGTCGGGCACCTCGCCAGACACGAAGCAGTAGGCCTGCACGATCACACCTTTGCCGATGCGCGCGCCCGGCGCGATCACGCTGTGCGGGCCGATGAAGCTGTAGGCCCCGATGCGCGTCGGCCGGCGCACATAGCCCGCCGGGTTGGGGTTGTTCACGTAGCGCCGCCCCATGATCCGCACCGATTTGTGGCTGGAATGGCTGAGGATGGACACGTAGTTGGTGACCTGGCAGCCTTCTTCGATCACCAGGCCGTTGGAGCCGTCGATGCGGTTGAAGTGCCCGATGAAGACGTGGTCGCCCAGCACCAGGCCGGCGGTGTCTTCCACGGCGGAATGGGTGCTGACGCGGGTGTGGGGGCAATACGTGCCATTCGCGTTGCGCCAGCCGTACACGATGCGTGGACCGGTGAAGGCCGAAAGCCACCGCGCGGTGAAGCGCTTGAGGTGCTGGAGCAAAGGCATCATTGGGAAACAGGTTTGCACAAAAATAGTGCGTGACAAGCCAGATATTCTCGCCTGTTTCTCCCGATCTTCAGCCTTGCAGGGGACCAAGCCCCCTCAGTTCAGTGGCGCCAAGCCCGTGCCTGGGTGGGCTTGGCGCATTTTCATGGCAACAATGGCCTCACGCCCAGTTGGCCGCGATCACGGGGTTGAGCGACGTCTGGTAGTTGGCAGCCAGGGTGGTCTGGCCGGCCGCAGGCGGCGTGAAACCCGCCATGGCACTGACCAGATTTTCGACCTTGCTCGCCATCAACGCCTTGCCGTCCGACAGCTTCACGCTCTCGACCTGGTTGGCCGCAGCCGAGTACCAGTTGTTGATGGTGAACTTGTCCGCCGTGCCGATCACCGACAGTTCCAGGTTGTTGCCAACATGGCGCAGCCACAATTGGTCGGCCGTGACGCCGGCCAGCACGCTGAGCTGATCCATACCGCCGGCGTCGGCCAAGGTGTCGGCGCCCTCGCCCCGCCCCCAAAGGTAAGTGTCGTTGGACGTGGTGGCGAAAGAGGTCAAAGTATCAGCACCTTGGCCGCCACGGTAGGTGTCGTTACCGCCACCACCCGCCAAGCTGTTGGCGCCGCCATTGCCTGCAAGCACGTTGCTTGATGCATTGCCGGTGCCCGAGATATTGCCCGTGCCCGTTAGCGTGAGGTTCTCGATGCCCTGCGTGAACTGCTGGTCGATGGAGAAGGATACGTTTGAACGAACCTCGTCTGCCGTGCCATTGGCCGCGCCTGCGAACTCGTAAACCACATCATCGTGCGAGTTGACGATGTAGACGTCATTGCCGGCTCCACCTACCATCGTGTCGGTTCCCGCCAATCCGCCATCCAACACGTTGTTGGCGCTGTTGCCTTGCAGGAAGTTGTTGGCACTGTTGCCAGTGGCATTGATGTTGGCAGTGCCTGTCAAGGTCAGTTTTTCAATGCCTTGCGTGGTGGTTTGGTTGAGGGAATAGGTGACGCTGGAGCGCACTTGGTCGTCAATGCCATTGGCGTCGCCCGCTTGCTCAATGACAGAGTCGGTGGTGGCATCCACGATGTAGGTGTCATCGCCTGTGCCTCCGACCATGGAGTCGCTGCCTGCTCCTCCGATCAGGAAGTCATCTCCGTCACCACCGTAGAGGGTGTCATTGCCCATGTCGCCGGCCAAGGTGTCATTTTCTGCATCGCCGAAGAGCCAGTCGTTGTCGGCGCCTCCATCGAGGGAATCGTCGCCAAGGCCACCGAAAAGGAAGTCGTTTCCGGCGAGGGCGGTCAGGGTGTCGCTGCCGTCCAGGCCATACAGAGCGTCTGAATTGGCGATGCCTGTCAACGCATTGGCGGTGGTAGACCCTGTTTGGCGTGCAGAGGTGGCCAATGTGACGATGTCATTCAATTGCCAGAAGCCGCCATCGCTGAAACGGATTTGCTGCACCGGGGTCCAAGTGTTGGCCGGGTTGTCCTGGTAGAAGAAGTCCTGCACGGTCACGGTGTCGCTCGTGTTCGCAATGGACAGCA
>NZ_JBOHHL010000041.1:0-29098 GCF_050725395.1 Aquabacterium sp.
GCGCAGCACCTCGTCGCCCACGTTGTGGCCATGCGTGTCGTTGATCTGCTTGAAGAAATCGATGTCGAGGATGGCCAGGCAAAACTCATGGCCCGAGGAGCGCGACAGGCGCCGCTGGTGTTCGTCCAGCACGGACATCATGTGGCGGCGGTTGTACAAACCCGTCAACTCGTCGCGCGTGGCCAGCACCTGGATGCGGTCCAGCGCCTTGGTCAGCTCGTCTTGCTTGAGGCGCAGGCGCGCGCGCAGGTTGCTGAGCTGGGCGGTCAGCACCGAGATCGTGGGCACCGAGGACACCACCAGCGCGAAATGCACGGCCTCCAGCGCCATGGGGTAGGTCTGGGGGTCGGTCATCGTCTTGTAGGCCATGACCACGCCGGTCAGCAGCACGGCAAAGCCACCGGCGATCTTGGCGTCGCGGGCATTGAGGTTGAAGATGCCGAAGACCAGCACCAGGGTGAGCAACATCATCGTGGCGCCATGGAAGACCCCCGTGATCGCGTAGGCGGCCACGATGCAGCTCAGGGCGGCCAGGATCTGCGGCAAGGTCAGCGATGGCTCCTTGAAACGCAGGTTCAGGCCGCTGCGCAACAAGGCGTACCAGAACACCACGTTCAGGGTGATCAGGCCGGACAGGAAGCTCCCTGCCTCGCCCCGCATCAGGCCCTGCTGCGACGCAAAAGCCATGATGCCGATGCACAGCACATACACATTGGCGGCCATCAGCGAACGGATGATGCGCAGCCGTTGCTTGGAATCGGTGCCGAGCAGCACCGCCAGGAGTCGTTGGATCAAGTCAGCCCTCGCCCCTTGCCTTCAACATCAATGCGTCCCACCGGGTCTGTGCCTTGTCCATGCTCGCTTTCTTGAGGTGTCCATAACCACGGATGTCGTCGGGGATGCGCGCCAAGGCCAGCGCGCTGTCCAGATGGTCCGCGCTCAAGCTGTCCACACAGGCCCCGATGCCTTGCCGGTATTGTGCAATCCAACGACGTTCCAGGCGCCGTTCGTCGGTGCGGCCGAATGGATCGAGCAACGTTCCACGCAAGATCTTGAACGGCACCAAGGCCTTGAAGGCCCAGCGCATCCACGGGCCAAATCGCCGCTTGATCGGCTGACTTTGCTGATTCGTCGGGCCCATGAACGGCGGCGCCAGGTTGTACGAGAGTTGGTAGTCTCCTTCGAACTCCTGGGCCAGTTTGTCGTGAAAGCGACGATCGGTCAGCAGACGTGCCACTTCGTACTCATCTTTGTAGGCCATGAGTTTGAAGAGTTGCCTGGCGACAGCATCCGTCAGCTTGGTCGTGCCCAGCTTCTGCTCGGCGGCGCGCACGCGGTTGACGAAGGCCAGGTAATCGGCCGCGTAGGCCTTGCCTTGGTAGTCGGTCAGCCATTCGACGCGCGACTGGATCAGGGCTTCAAGGTTGGTGGCGGTCTTGCGGATGAACTGCAAGGGCTGGGCCGGCAAGGCCAGCGACTGCACCGAGGCCAGGTCGTGTGCGGCGCGGCAACCCCATTCGAAGGCGGCCTTGTTGTTGTCCACTTGCACGGCGTTGAGTTCGATGGCGCGCAACAAGGCGGCACGGCTCAAGGGCACCCAACCCTTTTGCCAGGCATAACCCAGCATCAGCGGGTTGGCGTAGATCGTGTCGCCCAGCAGTTGCGTGGCCAGTTGGTTGGCGTCCAGGCGGCTGACCTGGCCCGGCATGGCAGCCTGGCCGATGACGTCGTCGCAGTGGCCGGCCGGGAACTGCCAATGGTTGGGGTCTTGCACAAAGGCGGCGGTGGGCGTGCCGTGGGTGTTGAGCGCCACGCGCGTGCGCTGCGCGTGCATGGTGCCCAGCGTGGCCGCGTTGGCCGTGACGATGGGGTCGCAACCAATCACCAGGTCGGCCGAGGCCATGGGCACGCGCGTGGTGTGGATGGCGCCCACGCTGTCGGCGATCTGGACGTGGCTCCAGGTGGCGCCGCCCTTCTGCGCCAAGCCCGCCGAATCCTGCGTGACGATGCCCTTGCCTTCGATGTGCGCGGCCACGCCCAGCAACTGGCCGATGGTGATGACGCCCGTGCCGCCAATGCCGGCGACGATGATGCCGTAGGCCTGGTGTGCCGATGGGATCTGGGGCTCCGGCAGTTTTGGCAAGGTGAAGGGATCGACACGTTGCTGGCTTTTGGCGGGGGATTTGAGCTGGCCGCCGCTCACCGTCACGAAGCTGGGGCAGAAGCCCTTGACGCACGACATGTCGTGGTTGCAGGTGCTCTGGTTGATGTGGCGCTTGCGGCCGAAGTCGGTCTCGACCGGCTCCACGCTCAGGCAGTTGGACTGGGTAGAGCAATCACCGCAGCCTTCGCAGACCAGCTCGTTGATGACCACGCGCTCAGTCACGGCCGGCATGGTGCCGCGCTTGCGGCGGCGGCGCTTCTCGGTGGCGCAGGTCTGGTCGTAGATGATGACGCTGCAGCCTTTGACCTCGCGCATCAGGCGCTGCACCGCGTCCAGGTCGTCGCGGTGGTGCACGGTGGTGCCGGGGGCCAGGTTGGGCACGACCTGGTATTTCTCGGGTTCGTCGGTGACGATGGCCAGCCGCGTCACACCTTCGGCTTCCAGTTCACGCGTCATCTCGGGCACGCGCAAGGTGCCGTCCACGGGCTGGCCGCCGGTCATGGCCACGGCGTCGTTGTAGAGGATCTTGTAGGTGATGTTGACCTTGGCGGCGATGCTCTGGCGCACGGCCAGCAGGCCGGAGTGGAAGTAGGTGCCATCGCCCAGGTTGGCGAACACGTGCTGCTCGTCGGTGAAAGGCGCCTGGCCCACCCAGGTGACGCCCTCGCCGCCCATCTGCGTGAAGGTGGTGGTGCTGCGGTCCATCCAGACCACCATGTAGTGGCAGCCGATGCCGGCCGTGGCGCGCGAACCTTCGGGCACCTTGGTGGAAGTGTTGTGCGGGCAGCCACTGCAGAACCAGGGCGCGCGCTCGGCACTGGCCTTTGGCGCGGTGGTGACTTGGAGGACGGGCTGTTCCTTGGCCTCGATGATGGCCAGGCGCTGCGCGATGCGCTCGCGCAGATCGGGGCCCAGTTCGGCCAGCATGCCCAGCTTGTCCAGCCTTTGCGCGATGGCCTTGGCGATCAGCGAGGGGTTGAGGTCGGCCTTGGCGCGCAGCAGCCAGTTGGACGCCGGGTTGGACATGGACCACTCGCCGCCGCTTTGGTCGCCATGCGGTTCGTTGAACTTGCCCAGCACATTGGGGCGCACGTCTTCGCGCCAGTTGTAAAGCTCTTCCTTGAGCTGGTATTCGATGACCTGGCGCTTTTCTTCGATCACCAGGATCTCTTGCAGGCCGGTGGCGAACTCGCGCGTGGCGCTGGCTTCGAGCGGCCACACCACCGCCACCTTGTGCACGCGCAAGCCGATGCGCGAACAGGTGATCTCGTCCAGGCCCAGGTCATGCAAAGCCTGGCGCAGATCGTTGTAGGCCTTGCCGCTGGCGATCAGGCCCAGGCGCGCGTGCCTGGAATCGATCACCGTGCGGTTCAAGCGGTTCGCGCGCACATAGGCCAGCGCGGCGTACCACTTGTAGTCCATCAGCCGGGCTTCTTGTTCCAAGGGCGAGTCGGGCCAGCGGATGTGCAGGCCGCCAGGTGGCATGGCGAAGTCTTCAGGCAGGATGATTTGCACGCGGTCGGGTTCGACCGACACGCTGCTGGACGACTCCACCACTTCCTGGATGACCTTCATGCCGGCCCACAGGCCGGAGAAACGGCTCATGGCATAGGCGTGCAAGCCCAGGTCCAGGATTTCTTGAGCGCTGCTCGGGAAAAACACCGGCAGGCCACAGGCCTTGAAGATGTGGTCGCTCTGGTGGGCCACGGATGAACTCTTGGCCACGTGGTCGTCGCCCGCCACGGCGATGACGCCGCCATGCTTCGCCGTGCCCGCCATGTTGGCGTGCTTGAAGACATCGGAGCAGCGGTCCACGCCCGGGCCCTTGCCGTACCAGAGGCCGAAGACGCCGTCGAACTTCCGGTGATCGGGGTAGAGGTCGAGCTGCTGCGTGCCCCACACCGCGGTGGCGCCCAACTCTTCGTTCACGCCCGGCTGGAAGACGACGTGATGGGCCTTGAGGTGTTCCTTGGCGTTCCACAAGGCCTGGTCGTAGCCGCCCAAAGGCGAGCCGCGGTAACCGCTGATGAAGCCCGCGGTGTTGAGCCCAGCGGCCACGTCCCTGGTGCGCTGCAGCATGGGCAACCGAACCAGCGCCTGCACGCCGCTCATGAAAGCGGTCCCGTGTTCGACGGCGTACTTGTCGTCCAGCGTGAGGGACGCCAGCGCCTTGAGGACCGAATCAGGTAGCGGAGCGTTCATGACGAACTCCAAGCAGCCCTATGCTGCAGAACCAGTGTAAGGATCTTGGCGCTGAACGTCATCTGCCGATGTGCCGAATAGTCCGCAGCCTTGGGGTCAATCTTGGCCATTGAGCCTCATCTGGGGACGCGCTGGCGCCGCCTCCACCCGGGATAACCCCATCCATTTCACCTTGTTTTGGTCCTTGGAATTGACTTTCACTCAAGGCGAAGGTGTGTGTTTTTCCTTGAAAAGGCTGCCACGGCTTGCCAACATGGATCAATAATTGAGTGGCACTCAAATTATCAGACCATGACCGCCCTGCAACGTTTGGCCCCTCGCCGTGTGAAATCCCAACTCCGGGTCACGGAGTTGCTGGCCGCCGCGCGCCGGGTCTTTTCCGAACAGGGTTTTCACCGCGCCACCACCGCCCAGATCGCCGTGGCCGCCGGGGTGTCCGAGGCCACGGTCTTCACCTACTTTCCCGGCAAGCGCGAACTGTGCATCCAGGTCATCAAGGACTGGTACGACGAGATCAGCGGCGAACTTGAGCGCGAGGTGCCGCGCCTGCATGGCGTGCATGCCAAGCTGGGCCACGTGGTGCGGCAACACCTGTTCACCCTGCTGGCCGACGGCTCGGGCATGTGCGCCCTGGTGCTGGGCGAAGGCCGCACCAGCGCCCCCGAGCTGGCCGAGGTCATCACCGATTGCAAGCGCCGCTACACCGCGCCGCTGATGGACTGCCTGGCCCAGGCCACGCTTGACGGCGAGGTGCGCCAGGACATGCCGCTGCGCCTGATGCGCGACCTGGTCTATGGCTCGATGGAGCACGTGCTGTGGGACAGCATCACCACGCACAAGCGCCCGCCCATCGACGAAACGGCCGAGCAGTTGACCAGCCTCATCTGGAGTGCGCTGATGCCGCGCCATGCTTCGCTCGACGCCCTGGCGCGCTTCCGTGACGAGGTCAGCACCGCGCTGAAACAACTGGACGCCCAGCGGCCCGAGAACAAAGCCGCGGGCAAGCCCAAGCGCGCAAGGAAATGACCATGCCTTTTGAATCGCAGATCAGCCCCCGTTCCGACACCTTCAAGGCCAATGCCCAGGCCATGCAGCTGTTGATCGACGACCTGGACGCGCAACTGGCCCGCATCGCCCTGGGCGGCGGCGAAGGCCCGCGCGCCAAGCACGTGGCGCGCGGCAAACTGCTGCCCCGCGACCGGGTCGAGTTGTTGCTGGACCCGGGCACGCCCTTCCTGGAGATCGCCCCCCTGGCCGCGCTGAACATGCACGACAACGAGGCCCCTTGCGCGGGCGTGATCGCCGGCATCGGCCGGGTCGCGGGCGTCGAGTGCGTGATCGTGTGCAACGACGCCACGGTCAAGGGCGGCACCTATTACCCTGTCTCGGTCAAGAAGCACCTGCGCGCACAAGAGATCGCCCAGCAGAACCGCCTGCCCTGCATCTACCTGGTCGACAGCGGCGGTGCCAACCTGCCGAACCAGGACGAGGTCTTTCCGGACCGCGAACATTTCGGCCGCATCTTCTTCAACCAGGCGAACATGAGCGCCGAGGGCATCCCGCAGATCGCCGTGGTGATGGGGTCATGCACCGCCGGTGGCGCCTACGTGCCAGCCATGAGCGACGAGGCCATCATCGTCAAGAACCAGGGCACCATCTTCCTGGGCGGCCCTCCACTGGTAAAGGCCGCCACGGGCGAGGTCGTGAGCGTGGAAGACCTGGGCGGCGGCGACGTGCACACGCGTCTGTCCGGCGTGGCCGACCAGCTCGCCAACGACGACGCGCACGCGCTGGCCTTGGCCCGCCGCAGCGTGGCGCAGCTCAACTGGCGCAAGGCGCCGGCATTGGCCTGCATCGCCTCGCGCCCACCTCGCCATGCGCAGGACGAGCTCAACGGCATCATCCCCACCGACACCCGCAAGCCCTTCGACGTGCGCGAAGTCATCACGCGCATCGTGGACGACTCCGAGTTCGACGAATTCAAGCCGCGCTACGGCAGCACCCTGGTCACCGGCTTCGCGCACGTCGACGGCATGCCCGTGGGCATCGTGGCCAACAACGGCATCCTGTTCTCGGAAAGCGCCAACAAGGGCGCGCATTTCATCGAGCTGTGCTGCCAGCGCAAGATCCCGCTGGTGTTTTTGCAGAACATCACCGGCTTCATGGTCGGTCGCAAGTACGAGAACGAAGGCATCGCGCGTGCTGGCGCCAAGATGGTGACGGCCGTGGCCTGCGCCGCCGTGCCGAAGTTCACCGTCATCATCGGCGGCTCGTTTGGCGCCGGCAACTACGGCATGTGCGGCCGGGCCTACAGCCCGCGCTTCCTGTGGATGTGGCCCAACGCCCGCATCAGTGTGATGGGCGGCGATCAGGCCGCCAGCGTGCTGGCCACGGTCAAGCGCGATGGCATCGAGGGCAAGGGCGGCCAGTGGAGCGCCGAGGACGAAGCCGCCTTCAAGGCCCCGATCCGCGAACAATACGAGCAACAAGGTCATCCCTACTACGCCTCGGCCCGCCTGTGGGACGATGGCGTGATCCGCCCGGCGGACACACGGCGCGTGCTGTCCCTGGGCCTGAGTGCCAGCCTGAACGCGCCGATCGGCGACACACGCTTTGGCGTGTTCCGCATGTGAGTCCAAGGAGCACACCATGCCCACGCTCGACATCCAACGCCACCAGCATGTGGTCCACGTCTGGCTCAACCGGCCAGAGATGCGCAATGCCTTCAACGACGAGACCATCCAGGAACTGACCCACGCCTTTCAAACGCTGCCGCAAGACCCGCAGGTGCGCGCCATCGTGCTGGGCGCGCACGGCAAGGCCTTCAGCGCGGGCGGCGACCTGAACTGGATGCGCGCCATGGCCGACTACTCCTGGGCCGAGAACCACGCCGACGCCACGCACCTGGCCCACATGATGTGGTCCATCGCCCACTGCCCCGTGCCCGTGATCGCGCGTGTGCAGGGTGATTGCCATGGCGGTGGGGTGGGCCTGGTCGCCGCGTGCGACATGGCCGTGGCGGTGGACACCGCTGGTTTCAGCCTGTCCGAGGTCAAGCTGGGCCTGATCCCGGCGGCCATCAGCCCGTACGTGATCCGCGCCATCGGCGAACGCGCGGCCCGCCGCTATTTCGTCACGGCCGAGCGCCTGTCGGCCCAGCGCGCGCAAGCCTTGGGCCTGGTGCAAGAGGTGTGCTCGGTCGATGCGCTCGACGCGGTGGTCGATGGCCTGTTGCATGCCATCGTGGCCAACGGCCCGCACGCGGTGCGGGCCAGCAAGCGCTTGATCCACGACGTGGCCGGCAAGCCGCTGACCCACGCCCTGCGCGATGAGACCGCGCGCTACATCGCCGACATCCGGGCCAGCGAGGAAGGCAAGGCGGGCGTGAACGCTTTCCTGAACAAGCTGGCACCGCCTTGGCAAGGCTCGAACCATTGACGACGATGATGTTCAAAAAGATCCTGATCGCCAACCGCGGTGAAATCGCCTGCCGCATCGCCAGCACCGCGCACCGCCTGGGCCTCCGCACCGTGGCGGTCTACTCCGACGCCGATGCCCAGGCGGCCCATGTGCGCGCTTGCGACGAGGCCGTGCGCATCGGCACGGCACCGCCGCGTGACAGCTACCTGCTGGGCGAGCGCATCCTCGCCGCGGCGAAGTCCACGGGCGCGCAAGCCATCCACCCCGGCTATGGCTTCCTGAGCGAAAACGCCGACTTTGCCCAGGCTTGTTTCGACGCGGGCCTGGTCTTCATCGGCCCGCCGGCTGCCAGCATCGCGGCCATGGGCAACAAGTCTGCCGCCAAGGCACTGATGGAGAAAGCCGGGGTGCCCCTGGTGCCCGGCTACCACGGTGACCGGCAGGAGCCCGCCTTTCTTCAACTGGAAGCGGACCGCATCGGCTACCCCGTGCTGATCAAGGCCAGCGCGGGTGGCGGCGGCAAAGGCATGCGCACGGTGGCACGCAGCGAAGATTTCGCGGCGGCCCTCGCCTCCTGCCAGCGCGAAGCCATCAACAGCTTCGGCAACGACCACGTGCTGATCGAGCGCTACGTGACGAGGCCTCGGCACATCGAGGTCCAGGTGTTCGGCGACCAGCATGGCCATCATGTGCACCTGTTCGAGCGCGACTGCTCGGTGCAGCGCCGCCACCAGAAGGTGCTGGAAGAAGCCCCCGCGCCCGGCATGACGGCGGAGCGCCGAGCCGAGATGGGCTTGGCGGCCATCGCCGCCGCGCGCAGCGTGGGCTATGTGGGCGCCGGCACGGTCGAGTTCATCGCCGAACAGGACGGTCGCTTCTATTTCATGGAGATGAACACGCGCCTGCAGGTCGAGCACCCGGTCACCGAGGCCATCACCGGCCTCGACCTGGTGGAGTGGCAGCTGCGCGTGGCGGCCGGCGAGCCCTTGCCTTTGACGCAAGACCAGTTGTCCATCAACGGCCATGCCATTGAAGCCCGCATTTGCGCTGAGAACCCCTTGCAGCAGTTCCTGCCCGCCACCGGGCCGCTGAACACCTACCGCCTGCCTTCGGCCTCCAGCTTCACCGTCGGCCCCGTGCGCGTGGACAGTGGCGTTCGCGAAGGCGACGAGATTTCGCCGCACTACGATTCGATGATCGCCAAGCTGATCGCCTGGGGCCCCACGCGCGAGCAGGCGCTGGACCGGCTGGACGCGGCCTTGAGCGAATTGCACATCACCGGCCTGCACACGAACACGGCCTTCGTGCGACGCATCATCGGCACACCTTCCTTCAGGCAAGCGAACCTCGACACCGCCCTGATCGAACGTGAAAGAGACGCGCTGTTCTCGCCGGAAACCCTGCCCGCCCTGGTGGCCGTGGCCGCCGTGGCCGCTCGGCTGATGCACGATGAGCAAAACACCATCACGCCCGACCCCTGGTCGGCACGCGATGGCTGGCGCCTGCACGGCACCTCTCGGCGGCACCTGGCCCTCAAGTTGGGCGATGACAAGGTCACCGCCTGGCTCCATCACCAGCGTGGCCAGCCCTGCCAACTCCAACTGGCCGCACAGCAAGTCGCCCTGGTCTTCCAGTCCCTGGGCCCTGACCGCTTCGACCTCATGCTGGGTGAGCAACGCCTCACCGTCTCGGTCTACCGCAACGGCGATCACTTCGAGGTCTTTTCGCCGCAAGGCCGGGCCGCGCTCGGCCTCGTCGACCCCTTGGCCCAGGCCAGCGCCCAGCACAGTGACGGCCGCCTGGCCGCGCTCATGCCAGGCCGCGTCGTGGCCTTGCTGGTGCAGGCGGGAGACGCGGTGAAAACCGGCGACGCGCTGGCCGTCACCGAAGCCATGAAAATGGAACACACCCTGACCTCGCCACGCGATGGCGTGGTCGCCGAACTGCTGTGCGCGGTGGGCGACCAGGTGCCCGAGGGCGCCGAACTGCTGCGCCTTCAAGAACCTTGAAAACTTCCACGAACATGCTCCCCCAACACGTCACCCTCGTCGAGGTCGGCCCGCGCGATGGCCTGCAAAATGAAGCGCAAACCGTCAGCGCCGCCGACAAAATCGAACTGGTGCACCGACTGCAAGGCGCGGGCCTGGTGCAGATCGAAGTCACCAGCTTCGTCAGCCCCAAGTGGGTGCCGCAGATGGGCGACAACACCGAGGTCATGGCCGGTATCCAGCGTCAGCCCGGCGTGCGTTACTCGGTGCTCACGCCCAACATGAAAGGCTTCGAAGGCGCGCTGGCGGCCAACGCCGACGAGGTCGTGATCTTCGCCGCCGCCAGTGAAGCGTTCAGCCAGCGCAACATCAACTGCTCCATCGCGGAATCCATCGAACGCTTCAAGCCCGTGGTCGACGCGGCCCATGCCCACGGCATGAAGGTGCGTTCGGCCGTGTCGTGTGCGCTGGGATGCCCTTATCAAGGTGAAGTGAGCATCGACCAGGTGGACGAGGTGGTGCAGCGCCTGCTGGACATCGGCGCCGACCACATTGGCATCGCCGACACCATCGGTGTGGGCACGGCCGGCCGCGTGCAAGCCGTGATGGAGCGCGCACTCAAACGCGTGCCGCGCACCGAACTCAGCGGCCATTTCCACGACACCTACGGCCAGGCCCTGGCCAACATCCACGCCTGCCTGCAACTGGGCATCCACACCTTCGACAGCAGCATCGCCGGCCTCGGCGGCTGCCCTTATGCCAAGGGCGCCACGGGCAATGTGGCCACCGAAGACGTGGTGTACCTGCTGCATGGCCTGGGCATCCACACCGGCCTCGACCTGGACCTGCTGGTCGACGCTGGCGCCTTCATTTCGAACGTGCTGGGCCGCAAGCCGGTCTCGCGCGTGAGCAATGCCTTGCTGGCCAAAAGAGCAACACAAGGCCCAGCGGCACAGACCGCGGCCTGAACCAGCCCGACACACCTCACCGAGGAGACCAACCATGCACGACCTGCCCGGACTCGACCACCAGCTTGGCGACGACATCAACGCCCTGCGAGACGCGGTGCGCCACTTCGCGCAGACCGAGATCGCGCCGCGCGCCGCCAGCATCGACCGCGACGACCAGTTCCCCATGGACCTGTGGCGCAAACTGGGCGACCTGGGCGTGCTCGGCATCACCACCTCTGAAGCGTACGGCGGCGCCAACATGAGCTACCTGGCCCACATGGTGGCCATGGAGGAAATCAGCCGCGCCTCGGCCTCGGTCGCGCTCAGCTATGGCGCGCACTCCAACCTTTGCGTCAACCAGATCCACCGCACCGGCACCGATCTGCAAAAGCGCAAGTACCTGCCCAAGCTGATCAGCGGCGAGCACATCGGCTCACTGGCCATGAGCGAACCCGGCGCAGGCTCCGACGTGGTCAGCATGAAGCTGCGAGCCGAGCTCAAAGGCGACCATTACCTGCTCAACGGCACGAAGATGTGGATCACCAACGGCCCGGATGCCGACACCTTGGTGGTCTACGCCAAGACCGAGCCTGAGAAGAATGCCCAGGGCATCACCGCCTTCATCATCGAGAAAGGCATGGCTGGCTTCAGCGTGGCGCAAAAGCTCGACAAGCTGGGCATGCGCGGCTCACACACCGGTGAGCTGGTCTTCAACAACGTGCAGGTGCCGGTCGAGAACGTGCTGGGCCAGGTCAACGGCGGCGTGAAGGTGCTGATGAGCGGCCTGGATTACGAGCGTGCCGTGCTGTCGGGCGGGCCACTGGGCATCATGCAGGCCGTGATGGACAACGTGGTGCCCTACATCCACGAGCGCAAGCAGTTCGGCCAGGCCATCGGTGAATTCCAGCTGATCCAGGCCAAGGTGGCCGACCTGTACACCACCCTGCAGGCCGGCCGAAGCTTCGCCTACACCGTGGCCAAGAACCTCGACAAACTGGGCCCGACGCACGCACGCCAGGTCCGCAAGGACTGCGCCTCGCTGATCCTGTGGTGCGCCGAGAAAGCCACCTGGATGGCCGGGGAAGGCATCCAGATCTTCGGCGGCAACGGCTACATCAACGACTACCCGCTGGGCCGCTTGTGGCGCGATGCGAAGCTGTACGAGATCGGTGCGGGCACGTCCGAGATCCGGCGCATGCTGATCGGGCGCGAGCTGTTCGCAGAAACCGCCTGATTCAGCGCGGGTTCAAGGCCATCCTCCGGGCAGTGGCCGCGGCACGCTGTTGCCACACCGCCGCCGCGAACACCCCCAGGCCGCCCAGAGCGAGCAGCAAGCCGACCCAGCCGGTCGACGTCCAGCCAAAGCCCGCCGCGATGGCCACGCCCCCCAGCCAGGCCCCCAGCGCATTGGCCATGTTGAAGGCCGAGTGGTTGAGCGCCGCGGCCAAGGTCTGCGCATCCCCCGCCACATCCATCAGTCGAATCTGCAAGGCCGGGGCAATGGCCACGACGGTGCCCACCAGGAAGACATTGACCGACACCGCGACCACATTGGAGGCCGTGAACACCACCGCCCCCAGCACCAGCGCATTCCAGACCAGCAGGCCCGCGATGGTCCGCATCAGCGACTTGTCGGCCAGGCGCGAACCCACGAGGTTGCCCACCACCATGCCCAGGCCGAAGAGGCCCAGCACCAGCGGCACGGACGCGAGGGACAAGCCCGTCACCTCCATCAGCAAAGGCTTGATGTAACTGAACACCGAGAACATGCCGCCAAAGCCCACCGCGCCGATGCCCAGCGTGAGCCACACCTGCGGCCGCTTCAAGGCGCCCAGCTCGCGCATCGGGCCGGCCCCCTGCGCTACCGGCAGGTTAGGCACATGCCGGTGCACCAAGAAAGCCGCCAGGGTCGCGATGGCGCCCACCAGCACGAAGGCCGCGCGCCAACCCAGGTGCTGACCCAGCCAGGCCGCGATGGGCACGCCGATCAGCGTGGCACTGGCCAGGCCGGACATCACCAGGCCCACAGCACTGGCGCGCTTGTCAGGCGGGGCCAGCGACGCGGCCACCAACGCGGCCACGCCGAAGAAGGTGCCATGCGGCAAACCCGCCACGAAGCGCAGCAGGTTCATCGACAGGTAGCCCGGCGCCATGGCGCTGGCGAAATTGCCGATGGCGAACAAGGCCATCAGCGCGACCAGCAGGGTACGGCGCGGCCAATGGGCCGCCATCACCGCCAACAGCGGTGCGCCGATGACGACGCCCAAAGCGTAGGCACTGATGACGTGGCCCGCCTGCGGGATGGTCACGCCCAGGTCGCGAGCCACTTCGGGCAGCAGGCCCATGATGACGAACTCGCCGGTGCCGATGGCGAAGCCCCCCACACCGAGCGCGATGACCGAAGGCCAGAAGGGGTCAGGACCGGAGGGATGGGACGTGGATACAACGGGGCTCATGGCACTGCAAGCAAGGGGTGACCACGTCACCGTTCGGCCATTGTGCTGCACCGCAACATTCTTCGCCCTCGTGGGGTTTTAAAGACTGTCTGGCGGAACGGCGATCCTCACTGCGCCTTCAACAGGTCATCGATCATCGCCTTCACTGCCTTCATCTGCGGCGCCGACTGCTTGGCAAAGTTCGGCGCCGACGGGTTCAAGGCCGCGAACTTCTCCGTGTAACCCCAGAAGTCCCAGCACCCTTTGGGATTGAAACGGTAGGGGTCGGTCAGGTCGCGCCCCTTGGGATCGCTGGGCTTGACCTGTGGAAACAGCACCACGATGTGGCCGGTTTCCGCCCAGCGGTTGTAGCCCGTCTCTTTGACGAACTGCAAGCCGAACTTCTGGCGACCGACCTTGAAGCTCTGGCCCTGCTCGCAACCATGGAAGGCCACGTGCAGGCGGCAATGCGCCCCCGCCTGCTCGCAGGCCTTGGGCACGTAGACCCAGCCCGTGCTGTCCAGGCTGCTGAAGACCTTCTTGTCATCGTAGGCGGTCTGCTTGAAAGGCTTCAAGGCCCCTTCGTCAAAGGTGCCGGCCTGCCAATCGGGGTTGCCGGGGTACAGCCACTTCAGCAACTCACCGGCCGCGTCCAGATTGCATTGCGTCAGGAACGGCGTGTGGGTCAGGCTGCACGCCTGGCTGGCCTGGGGGCTGGGAAAGCCATGCCCGGCCTCGCGGTTCGCTTCGCGGTGGATCTGCGCCGCGGGCACGCCCACCCGTTCGTAAAACTTCTGCGCGGCCGTGACCAGTTGGGGATCGACCACATGGTCCTGGTCGCCCGAAAACAGCCAGACGCGGTGTGTTTTCAGGTGGAAGGTGTCGTCGATGCCATGGACCTCGACATTGCCCGCCACCGCGTTCTGGCTGAACAGGAGGTAGACCTCGGGATTGAACACCTGGCAGCCGCCACCAAACGCGTGTGCCACCTGCAGGGCGAAGCTCTGCTCGGCCGGGCACGAGCAATTGAACATGGCGGTCGACACGCTGCCCCGCGAACATCCATAAGGGCCGCCCGCCAACACCGCGGCCCCGGCCAGCGAAGCCGAGTAAGCCACCTGGAACTGACCTGCCATGTAGGCGCCGGAAGACAGCCCCGACACGGTCACCGCATCGCGCTGCAACCCCAGCGCGGGCAAGCGCGCCAAGACCTGGGCCTGGACGGTGGACACCGCCAGGCCGGCCAAAGCACCCACCACCAGGCATGCGAGAAGCCGAGAGGTGCGAAACAGCGCGAAATGAGGCGACATGAGGAGGCTCCCTGGGTTCGAATGGCATTTGCTGCGGCGCAACATTTCGCGCAGCTTACCGTCCGAAGACCCGAAATGCAAAGAGAGCACCCGGACAGGGGCGCCGGTCAAAGGCCGCCTGGTGGACTCAGTCCTGGTGGCCAGCGAGGTCAGCTTGTCGAACTGAGCCCGGGCCTCAAAGAAAGCGCTCCAGCAAACGCCGAGAGGCCATGTCCAAGGCCAGGCGGTTGCGCACCGCGAAGGGCACACCATGGCTGCTGGTGATCAGCAAGGCGCCCCCCGCCAGGCGGCGGATGTCGTCTTCGCTCTTGAGCACGAAGGTGGTCGGCCCACGGTCGGTGGCCACCGTCCAGGTGCTGGGCGTGCCGAAGGTGGACACCGCCACCAGCCGCTCGATCACCGGGGTGAACTCGCGGTGCGCCAGCTCGTCCTGCAGCAACTGGCGGGGCGCTTCCGGCAATGCATCCAGGCGCGCGATCCAGGCCAGCTCATGGCCATGGGTGTCGACCAAGGACACGCCTTCGCCGGGCGCCTCGATGGGGAAGGCCCGAACCGGCGTGACGCCCTCGTGTCGCACGCCTTGCGCATCGGTGAGGACCAGGTGGCCAAAGGCATCGCGGTCCAGTGTGAAAGTCATCGCATCATGCTTGCTCATGCCAGGAACTCCGGGTTGTCGGCCTGGGCCTGTTGCTCCTTGCGGGCCTGGGCCTCGTACAGGCGCCAGTAAGCGCCCTGCCTGGCCATCAACTCGTCGTGCGGCCCGACCTCGACCACGCGGCCCCGGTCCATCACCACCAGGCGGTCGGCCTTGCGCAGGGTGGACAGGCGGTGGGCGATGGCGATGGTCGTGCGGCCCTGCACCAGGTTGTCCAGCGCTTTTTGAATCTCTTTTTCCGTCTCGGTGTCGACCGACGAGGTGGCCTCATCGAGGATCAGGATGCGCGGGTCGATCAGCAGCGCGCGGGCGATCGAGATGCGTTGCCGCTCACCGCCCGACAGGCCCTGCCCACGCTCGCCCACCAGTGAGTCGTAGCCCTGCGGCAGGCGCAGGATGAACTCGTGCGCATGTGCCGCGCGCGCGGCCGCCACGATCTCGGCGCGCGTGGCGCCAGGCTTGCCGTAGGCGATGTTCTCGGCGATGGTGCCAAAGAACAGGAAAGGCTCTTGCAGCACCAGCCCGATGTGGCGCCGGAAATCGGCCACTGCCACGCGCCGGATGTCGGTCCCATCGATGCGGATGGCACCCTGGCTCACGTCGTAGAAACGGCAGATCAGGTTGACCAGCGTGCTTTTGCCCGAACCGCTGTGCCCCACCAGGCCGATCATCTCGCCGGGCTGGATGTCCAAACTCAAGTCACGGATCACCGTGCGGCTGCCATAGCGGAAGCCGATGCCTTCCATCTGCAAGCGGCCTTGCACGGTGGGCAGCGCCACCGGCTGCGTCGGCTCGGGCACGTTCGACACGTGGTCGAGGATGTCGAAGATGCGCTTGGCGCCCGCCGCCGCCTTCTGCGTGACCGACACGATGCGGCTCATCGAATCCAGCCGGCCATAAAAGCGCCCGATGTAGGCGATGAAGGCCGTGAGCACCCCCACGGTGATCTGCTGGTGCGACACCAGCCAGATGCCGAAGGCCCACACCACCAGCAGCCCGATCTCGGTCATCAGCGACACGGTGGGCGAGAACAGCGACCAGGTCTTGTTGAGCTTGTCGTTGATGTCGAGGTTGTGCAGGTTGGCGTCCTTGAAGCGCTTGGCCTCGCGGCTCTCCTGCGCGAAGGCCTTGACCACGCGGATGCCGGGGATGGTGTCGGCCAGCACATTGGTGACCTCGCCCCAGACGCGGTCGATCTTCTCGAAGCCAGTGCGCAGGCGGTCGCGCACCAGGTGGATCAGCCAGGCGATGAAGGGCAGCGGCAACAGGGTCACCAGCGCCAGCCACGGGTTGATCGAGAACAGGATGATCGCCGTCATGGTGATCATCAGCACGTCGGTGGCGAAATCGAGCGCGTGCAGCGACAAGAAGACGCTGATGCGATCGGTCTCGGATCCGATGCGCGACATGAGGTCGCCCGTGCGTTTGGTGCCGAAGTACTCCAGCGACAGGTTCAGCAAGTGCTCGAAGGTGCTGGTCCGCAAGTCGGCGCTGATGCGCTCGGACACCAAGGCCAGCACATAGGTGCGCGCCCAACCCAGGCTCCAGGCCAGCAGGGCCGAGACCAGCAGGCCGCCCAGCAAACCCGCCACCAGCCAGGTGTCGATGGTCTGGCCGCTCTGGAAGGGAATCAGCACCTTGTCCATCAAGGGGATGCTGAGGTAGGGCGGCACCAGGGTCGCGGCCGTGGAAGCCAGGGTCAGGCCGAAACCCAGGGCCAGTTTGCCCTGGTAGGGCTGGGCAAAACGCCACAGGCGCAGCAGCACCCAGGTCGAGGGTGGCTCATCTTCCGTTCGGTCGCAGGCGGGACAATCCTCGCTGTCGGGTGGCAGGGGAGCCTGGCAGCTGGGACACAGGGCCGGGCCATCGTCGTCGCCCCCTGCCAGGACACCCGCCCGGCGTTGCGCTTGCTGCCGGTCGAACGCCGCCACGAAGCCCTGGGCAGCCGGCCCCATGGCCATGGTGAAACGCCAAACCGCCAGGCGCCGTTGCAGATCGTGCAATTCCAGGGTGCCCACGCCAGCGTGGTCGGCGTGGCGCAAGCTCAGATTTTCAGCCAGTGGCCAGGCGCGCCAGGTGTTTTCAGGGCCCTCAAGGCACAGCAATTGCCGATCGCTCAGCACCACCACACCCTGTGAAAACCGCAAATGGGGGTCCAGGTCAACCGACAGGGTGGCTAAAACGTTCTCTTCTTTTGCAAGCTGGGCCGCCAGGCCGGCCTGAGCGAATTCAGCCAGGGCCCGGCGGGCGTCGACAGGATGGTGATGTTGCATTTTGATTTCGTAGCGCAATCGCGGATTCTCGCCGAATCGGTGTCCCTTTCGGGTGACATTGCCCTGAACAGCCCTCGTCGCCTCAAGCACAATGCCGGGTTGCGCGCCGCCTGACCGGTCGCCAGAACGCACAAAAACATGAAAAAGATGGACGACATCAAACTGCTGCGCATCAACTATTTGCGCGGCCCCAATGTCTGGACCTACCGCCCTGTGCTGGAAGTCTGGCTGGACTTGGGTGTGCTGGAAGACTACCCCTCCAACCTCTTGCCCGGTTTCAACGACCGCCTGGTGGCCCAACTGCCGGCCCTGATCGAGCACCATTGCGGCGTCGGCGAGCGCGGCGGCTTCCTGGAACGCTTGAAAGAAGGCACCTGGGCTGGCCACGTGCTGGAACACGTGGTGATCGAACTGCTGAACCTGGCCGGCATGCCCACCGGTTTCGGCCAGACGCGCAGCACCTCCGAGCATGGCGTCTACCGCATGGTGTTCCGCGCCCGCGAGGAACACGTGGCCCGCACCGCCCTGGCCGAAGGGCACCGCCTGCTGATGGCCGCCATCAACGACCAGCCTTTCGACGTGGCCGCCTCGGTGGCCAAGGTGCGCGACGAGGTCGACTGCTGCTACCTCGGCCCCAGCACCGCCTGCATCGTCTCGGCCGCGACCGACCGGCGCATTCCCCACATCCGCCTGAACGACGGCAACCTGGTGCAGCTGGGCTATGGCGCCCGCCAGCGCCGCATCTGGACGGCCGAAACCGACCTGACCAGCGCCATCGCCGAAGGCATCGCTGGCGACAAGGACCTGACCAAGGGCCTGCTCAAATCCTGCGGCGTGCCCGTGCCCGAGGGTGAAGTGGTCGACAGCGCGGCCGCCGCCTGGGAAGCCGCCCAGGACATCGGCCTGCCGGTGGTGGTCAAGCCCAGCGATGGCAACCATGGCCGCGGCGTGGCCCTGGACCTGAAAAAACGCGAAGACATCGAAGCCGCCTTCGAGGTGGCAGACAAGCACGGCAGCGAGGTGCTGGTCGAGCAATTCATCAAGGGCCACGAGCACCGCCTGCTGGTGGTCGGTGGCAAGGTGGTCGCCGCCGCCCGGGGCGAAGCCGCCTGGATCACGGGTGACGGCCAATCCACCGTCATGCAGCTGATCGACGCGCAGCTCAACACCGACCCGCGCCGTGGCCTGAACGAGGACTTCCCGCTCAACGTCATCAAGCCACTGGAAGACGAAGCCGTGCTGCTGGACCTGCAGCGCCAGGGCCTGGACATCGATTCGATCCCCGATCCGGGCCGCCAGGTGCTGATCCAGCGCAATGGCAACGTGGCCATCGACTGCACCGACGACGTGCACCCCGAGGTCGAGCACGCCGTGACCCTGGCCGCCCGAGTGGTGGGACTGGACATCGCTGGCGTCGACGTGGTCGCGCAAGACATTTCCCGCCCCTTGAAATCGCAAGGCGGTGCGATCGTGGAAGTGAACGCCGGGCCGGGCCTGCTGATGCACCTGAAGCCCGCCGAAGGATCGCCCCGTCCGGTGGGGCGTGCCATCGTCGACCACCTGTTCCCGGAAGACGAAGACGGCCGCATCGCCATCGTGGGCATCACTGGCTCACAAGGCACCAGCACCTTGTCACGCCTGGTCACCTGGCTCCTGCACCTGAGCGGCAAATACGTGGGCCTGGCCTGCCGGGACGGCCTGTTCCTGGACCGCCGCCACGTCGAGCGCCAGGACGCCTCGCACTGGGAAGCCGGCCACCGGCTGTTGATGAACCGCTCGGTGCAAGCCGCCGTGTTCGAGAGCGGCGCCCGCGCCATCCTGCGTGACGGCCTGCCTTACGACCGCTGCCAAGTGGGCGTGGTCACCGACCTGGACGGCGCCGCCGATTTGGCCGATTTCGACATCCGCGAATCCGACCAACTGGTGAAGGTGATGCGCACCCAGGTGGACGTGGTGCTGCCCGAAGGCGTGGCCGTGCTCAACGCCCACGACGAGCGCATCGCCGACATGGCCTCGCTGTGCGACGGCCAGGCCGTGCTCTATGGCGAAGACCCGCAACTGGCCACCATCGCGCGCCACCGCGCCGAGGGCGGCCGGGCCGTCTTCATGCGCCAGGGCATCGTCGTGCTGGCCAATGGCGCCTTCGAAAACACCCTGACCGAACTGAGCAGCCTGACCCTGCGCCAGGGCCGCGGCACCCCGGTGTCGGCCAGCACGCTGCTCGCCGCCGTGGCCGCCGCTTGGGCCCTGGACATCAAACCCGACCTGATCACCGCGGGCATCGAGACCTTCGACGCCGACCTGTCGCCGGCCCGGCCCACGCTGGGCTTCGCGTATGCCCGCTGAAGCCTGCCCCGCCCGCTGAAGAAGACGCACACGAAAGACACGCTGATGGACGTTTCCCGCATCCGGGCACTGAGGGGTCCCAACCTCTGGAGCCGCCACACCGCCATGGAGGCCATCGTGGCCTGCACCGAGGCCGAACGCTCGATCGTCAACCTGCCGGGCTTCGAGGCGCGCGTGCGCGCCCTGTTCCCGGCCATCGGCGCGCTGCAGCACCGGGGCGCCAACACCAAGGTCTCGCTGGCCCACGTGCTGGAAACCGCCGCGCTGGCCTTGCAAGCGCAAGCGGGTTGCCCCGTCACCTTCAGCTGCACCGCCGCGACGGTCGAGCCCGGCGTGTACCAGGCCGTGGTCGAGTATTCCGAAGAAGCCGTGGGCCGCCTGGCCTTCGAGCTGGCCCAGTCGCTGATCAACGCCGCCCTGGACAACACCGAGTTCGACGTCGATGCCGCCATCACGCAACTGCGTGAAACCGACGAGAACGAGCGCCTCGGGCCCAGCACCGGCGCGATCGTGGACGCCGCCATCGCGCGCGGCATCCCGTGGCGTCGCCTGACCCAGGGCAGCCTGGTGCAATTCGGCTGGGGCTCGCGCCAGCGCCGCATCCAGGCCGCCGAGGTCGACTCGACCAGCGCCGTGGCCGAGTCCATCGCGCAAGACAAGGACCTGAGCAAAAAACTGCTGCATGCCGCTGGCGTGCCCGTGCCCATGGGCCGCCCGGTGCAAAGCGCGGATGAAGCCTGGGCCGTGGCGCAAGAAATCGGCCTGCCCGTGGTCGTCAAGCCGCAGGATGGCAACCAGGGCAAGGGCGTGACCGTCAACATCGTCAGCCGCGAGCACCTGGACATCGCCTACAAAGCCGCTTTCGAGTATGGCGAGGTGATGGTCGAGAAATACCTGCCCGGCGACGACTTCCGCCTGCTGGTGGTGGGCGACAAGCTGGTGGCCGCCGCCCGCCGCGACCCACCGCAAGTCATCGGCGATGGCCAGCACACGGTGCGCCAACTGGTCGACATCGTGAACCTCGACCCCAAGCGCGGCGAAGGCCATGCCACCTCGCTCACCAAGATCCGCTTTGACGAGATCGCCATCGCGCGCCTGAGCGTGCAGGGCCTCCAACCCGAATCAATCCCCGACAAGGGGCGCCGCGTCATCCTGCGCAACAACGCCAACCTGAGCACCGGCGGCACCGCCACCGACGTGACCGACGACGTGCACCGCGAAGTGGCCGCGCGCGCCGTGGCCGCCGCCCAGATGGTCGGCCTGCACATCTGCGGCGTCGACGTGGTCTGCGAGACCGTGCTCAAGCCGCTCGAAGAACAGCACGGCGGCATCGTCGAGGTCAACGCCGCGCCCGGTCTGCGCATGCACCTGACGCCATCCTTCGGCAAGGGCCGGCAAGTGGGCGAAGCCATGGTGGCCAACCTCTTCGGTCCTGGCGACGATGGCCGCATCCCGGTCGTGGCCGTCACCGGCACCAATGGCAAGACCACCACCGCCCGCCTGATCGCGCACCTGCTGGCCGCCACCGGCCTGCGCGTGGGCATGACCAACACCGACGGCGTCTACGTGGAAGGCCGCCAGATCGACAGCGGCGATTGCAGCGGCCCCAAAAGCGCCCGCAATGTGCTGATGCACCCCGACGTCGACGCCGCCGTGTTCGAGACCGCCCGTGGCGGCGTGCTGCGCGAAGGCCTGGGCTTCGACCGCTGCCAGGTGGCCGTGGTCACCAACATTGGCTCGGGCGACCACCTGGGCCTGAACTACATCACCACGGTCGAAGACCTGGCCGTGCTCAAGCGCGTGATCGTGCAAAACGTGTCGCCCAACGGCTATGCGGTGCTCAATGCCGCCGACCCCAATGTCTCGGCCATGGCCAGCAAGGCCCAAAGCGAAATCATCTTCTTCGCCCAGGACCACCACCACCCCATCATGGCCACGCACCGCGCCCAGAACAAGCGCACCGTGTTCGTCGATGGCGAGGGCGACAACAAGGCCGTGGTGGCCGCCCAAGGGGCCTGGCGCGAACGCATTCCCCTGCGCGATGTGCCCATCACCCGCCACGGCACCATCGGCTTCCAGGTCGAGAACGTCCTGGCCGCCGTGGCCGCCGCCTGGGGCGTGGGGCTGGACTGGGACGCCATCCGCAGCGGCCTGGCCAGCTTCGTGAACGACGCCGACAACGCCCCCGGCCGCTTCAACGTGATGGACTACAAGGGCGCCACCGTCATCGCCGACTATGGCCACAACCCGGACGCCATGCGCGCCCTGGTCTCGGCCGTGGAAGGCATCCCGGCCAAGCGCCGGTCGGTGGTCATCAGCGGCGCCGGCGACCGCCGCGACGACGACATCCGTGAGCAGACCGCCATCCTGGGCGACGCCTTCGACGACGTGCTGCTTTTCCAGGATGCCTGCCAACGCGGCCGCGTCGACGGCGAAGTGCTGGCCCTGCTGCGCGACGGCTTGAAGAACGCCAAGCGCACGCGCAACATCGACGAGATCCGCGGCGAGTTCGTTGCCATCGACACGGCCCTGCACCGCTTGTCTCCGGGGGATCTGTGCCTGATATTGGTGGATCAAGTGGAAGAGGCGCTGGCACACTTGGCCAAACGCGTCGCCGAATCCACGCCACCATGAACCGCCTGCGCCTTCACCCCGTTCTCACCGCCGCCCTGCCCCTGGCCATCCTGATGGGATGTGCCACCGTGCAGGTGCGCCGCGTGGCCATGGAGGGCCCCGAGTCCGCCTACGAACTGGAAGGCACCAGCATCGCCGAACTGGACAACGAAGCCCGGCGCCTGTGCCCCCACGGCCACGACACCCGCCGCCAGTGGCAGAACTACCAGCGCCTGGCGAACGACCAGCTTTACCCCGTGCGCCTCTGGGACCGCATCACCGGCAACCTGAACACGCCCACCAACAGCAAGGCGCAAATGGCGGTGATCTGCAAGCCGGCGCCCGCCTCGCCACCCGCTCCCATGGCGCCATCCGCTTCATCTCCATGAACAATTCCCGCCCTGGCCGTCCATCGGTCAGCGCGGTCGCCGGATAAGACCTACATTTCACTGACAGCTTGTGTCATTGATCTTGAGGTTCTCCATGAACGCAGTCTCATCGATCGGCCGATCCGGCATGACCGCAGCCCTCCAGCAACTGGACAGCTCGGCCCACAACATCGCCAACAGCCAGACCTCGAATTTCAAACGCGAGGTCGTCAACCAGCGCGAACTGCCCAACGGCGGCGTGGCCACGACCGTCGAGCAGACCCAGACGATCGGGCACGACCTCAGTGCCGACATCGTCCAGCAGATCTCGTCCACCTACTCGTTCCAGGCCAACCTCCACACCCTGCGCACCCAGCAGGACATGATGGGCACGCTGATCGATCTGCAAGCCTGAGCGTCTGACTTACACTCATTGGGAAAGCCCCAATGAGTTCCACCACACCGTCCCCTTCCACGCCCGAGGCGCCCTTCCCCCTGGTCCACTGGACCGAGGCCGAGCAGAACCACAGCGCCCGCTGGCGCTCTGAAAGCAGCGCGCCGCCACCCAAACGCGTGGTCCTGGCCGACGACCGCATGAGTGCCGACATGGCCTACCGGCTCGCCAGCGAAGGCACCGGCCTGCTCTGGCGGGGCGACTACCAGAACGCCCGACACCTGCTGCAAGCCCTGGCCCGGCGCACCGACCGCAAGGTGCGCAAGACTTCCTCGGTCCCATCCGAGGCTTTCAACTTGCACCGCCAGGCCCAGGCGCAGCGCGCGCGCGTGTTGGCCATGGTGCTGATTCCCTTGGACCCCGACTTCGGCATCCCGCTTCGCCGCGCACCCGATGTGCGCCAGGCCTGCCTGGAAGCCTGCGGACCTGCCGGCGGGGACAGCGTGGTGTCTCTGCGCGAGCTGCTCGGCCTGGTCGGCGCCCACGAATGGCGCAAAAAGGGCGTCGAGGTCCCTTTTTTGCAAGGCCGCGTCCACCCGCACTACGGTGTGTTCTCGCCGGTGCGCGGCGAGTACATCGACCTGATCGCGCAAGCGCCCCTGCCGGCGGACACCAGCCTGGCCTTCGACATCGGCACCGGCACTGGCGTGATCGCTGCCGTGCTGGCGCGGCGCGGCGTGGCGCACGTGATCGGCACCGACCAGGATGCTCGTGCCTTGGCTTGCGCCCGCGAGAACATCGAGCGTCTGGCCTTGTCCCGGCAAGTCGACATCGTGCAGGCCGACCTCTTTCCGGAAGGCCGGGCACCGCTCATCGTCTGCAACCCGCCTTGGGTACCCGCCAGGCCCAGCTCGCCCATCGAGCACGCCGTCTACGATCCCGACAGCCGCATGTTGCTGGGTTTCTTGAATGGCCTGGCCGCCCACCTGGCGCCCGGTGGCGAAGGCTGGCTCATCCTGTCGGACCTGGCCGAGCA
Source organism: Aquabacterium sp. (assembly GCF_050725395.1). Taxonomy (GTDB): domain Bacteria; phylum Pseudomonadota; class Gammaproteobacteria; order Burkholderiales; family Burkholderiaceae_C; genus Aquabacterium. The sequence continues at coordinate 24,155 of NZ_JBOHHL010000041.1, forward strand.
CCTGGGCCTGCGCTCACCCACGGCCTTGCAAGAAGCGATCGACGCGGCCGGCCTGACCGTCGTCGACCGCCTCGGCATCAAGCCACGGCACCCCAAGGCCGGTGATGACAGCGACCCGCTGCACCAAGCCAGGCAAGCCGAACTGACGTCCTTGTGGCGCCTTGGCGTGCGCCACTGAGCGAGCCCAAGCCATGGACTTTCCGCTCACCGACTTGGCATCGGCCCAGACCATGTTCAGCACGCTGCAAGCGCAAGCCCTGGCCCAAGGCCTGAGCTTGCGCGCGCCACCACCCGAGCCCACGACTTGCTGCGGGCGCGGCTGCAATGGTTGCGTGTGGGAGGGGTTTTTCGCAGCGGCCGTCTACTGGCGCGACGAGGCCTTGCTCATCCTCGACGACCGCTTCTGACGCGCTTGTTCAGCGCGCCGTGATCATCATTCCTTCAAGGACTTGATGTCGGCCTTTTCATCCTTGTACATCTGCTTGGCTTCCTTCTTGGATTCCTTCGAGATCTGCTTGGCGTCGTGCTTGCAATCGCGTTCGTTCTTGCTGTCCAGGTTCGACGTCTTGCAATCGGCCACGTCCAGGTCTTCCTGGGCTTCGGCCACCTTCTTGCGGGCCTTGTACTCGGCCTTGCTTTCAGTCTTGAGGTCGCGGGCCTGTTCGCTGGTCAGCGTGCCTTGGCCCGAGGGCATGGCGGTGTTGTCGGCGGCGTGCGCGAAAGACAGGGTCAGGCCCAGGGTGCCAGCGGCGAGGAGATATTTGAAGTTGGCGTTCATGGCAATCGGTTCCTTTTCAAGAATTGCGGCCAGCGGCGCTGACCTCGTCCAGGAGGTGGCAAACAGCGTTCCCGCCCCCCTAGCTTGAAGCCTTGCGGAGGATGGCACCGCCCGCCATCCACGCTATAACCGGCGCACTTCATTCACAGGCACCAGCACGGGGGCGGGATCATGGGCAGTTTGTTGATCAAGGGCAGCCAGGGCGCGGACGTCAAACGTCTGCGGCAGCAACTGACCCGGGAATTGGGACCCGATGGCAGCGATTACAGCAAGCTGGCCTCCGGCCTGGTGTTCGACGCGGACCTCGAAGCGGCCGTGCGCCGCTGGCAATCGGGCTCGGGCCTGATCGCCGATGGCATCGTCGGCCCGCGCTGCCAGGCCTTGTTGGGATTGAGCAAACCAGCCACCTTGGCCGTCCCCCTGGACACCGACGCGGTGCGCCGCCTTTTCCCGGCCACCAAGCCCTCGAACATCGCGCGCTACTTGCCCTACGTGGCCGCCGCCCTGCAAGAGGCCGGCCTGACTGACCGGGGCATGGTCTGCGCGGCCCTGGGCACCATCCGCGCCGAAAGCGAAGGCTTCCTGCCCATCTCGGAGTTCCCGTCGCAATTCAACACCCGGCCTGGCATGGCCCCCTTCAGTGCCTACGAGGACCGCAAGGACCTGGGCAACCAAAGTGCCGGCGACGGTGCCAAGTTCAAGGGACGCGGCTTCATCCAGTTGACCGGCCGCGCCAATTACCAGGCCTGCGGCGCCAAGTTGGGCATCGACTTGGTGGCCAACCCCGACCTGGCCAATGCCCCCGAAGTGGCCGCCATGCTGCTGGCCACATTCCTGGCCCAACGCGCCGACGCCATGCGCACTGCCCTGGCCGAAGGCAAGTACCTGGTGGCCCGCAAGATGGTCAACGGCGGCGCCCATGGCCTGGACCGCTTCAAGAACGTGTTCGACCTGGCCAAGGCCGTGTGGCCCCTGCCCGCCGAGGCCCAGGCCGGCACCAAGGTGGCGGCCCGACAGCGCGCCGCCACCTTGGCCCATGCCACCAAGAAAAAACGCCCCCTCACCGTGGCCAAGGACCCGGCCGACCTGCGCGACCGCTTCTACCTGCCACCGCCTGTCAGCCTGCCCGGCGAATACCCCGATTCCAGCGACATCAAACGCTTTCTCTCGACCTACACCAAGGCCGGACTGATCCTGGACCAAGGCCAGGAAGGCGCCTGCACCGGCTTCGGCCTGGCCTGCACCGTGAACTACCTGCGCTGGCGCAAGCAGCAGATGCCCAAGGCGTTGGACTCGGTCAGCCCGGCCATGCTCTACACCTTCGCACGCCGCTACGACGAGTACGAAGGCGAGAACTACGAAGGCTCCAGCTGCCGAGGCGCCATCAAAGGCTGGTTCCACCATGGCGTGTGCCTTGAAGGCGATTGGCCGCACCGCGACCATGCCCCTGTCCAGCCCAAATATGGCTATGCCCAGCGCGCCGCGCAGAACACCCTCGGCGTGTACTACCGCATCGAAGTCAAATCCATCACCGACCTGCAGGCCGCGATCCGCGAGGTCGGCGCCATCTATGTGTCCAGCACCACGCACGAAGGCTGGAACCAGATCGCGAACACGGCCCGGGCCCCGTCCGGCCACACCGGCCTGCCCGTCATCCCTTACGACGGCCACCCCTCCGAGGTCGATGGCCACGCCTATGCGCTGGTCGGCTTCAACGAGCGTGGCTTCGTGTTGCAAAACTCCTGGGGCAGCGGATGGGGCGCGGGCGGCTTCGCGGTGCTCACGTACGCCGACTGGCTGGCCAATGGCATGGACGCCTGGGTCGTGGCCCTGGGTGTGTCAGGGGTGATGGTGGGCGGCATGGCCACCGCCGCTGCCAGCCAGACCCGCGCCAGCAGTGCCGACACCAGCGCCTGGTGGGACGAGCGCCGCGCCTACCAGCACAGCATCGTGCTGGGCAACGATGGCCGCGTGCGCCGCTACCTGACCGAGGACGAGGTCAGCCGCACGCTGCTGCACCAGGCCTCGGTGCTGCCCGACACCTGGTTTCGCGGCCAGCCCGACAAGGTCAAGCGCCTGGTGATCTACGCGCACGGCGGCCTCAACAGCGAGGCCGATGGCATCAAGCGCGCCCGCGCCATGGGCCGCTTCTTCACCGGCAATGGCTGCTACCCACTCTTCCTGGCCTGGAAAACCGGCCTGGGCGAGAGCATCGGCAACATCATCCAGGAAGCCTGGCGCAAGCAGCCGCCCACGGCCGCCGGGGTAGGCGAATGGATCACCGACCGCACCGACCTGCTCATCGAGAAATCCATCGGCCGGCCCCTGGTCAAGCCCGTGTGGAGCGAGATGAAGGAGAACGCCGAACTGGCCTTCAACACCACGCGCGGCGGCGATCTGCTCATCACCGCCTTGCAGAAGCTGATCAGCACCTGGGGCGATGACCTGGAGATCCACCTGGTGGGTCACTCGGCCGGCTCCATCATCCTGGGCCACATGCTCGACCTGGCGGCCAAGCGCGGCCTGACGGGCCAGATCTCGTCCATCCAGCTGTGGGCGCCGGCCTGCACGGTGCAGTTCGCCAACCAGCACTACGCCCCCCACACCGACCTGATGAAGAAGCTTTACCTGCAGGTGCTATCCGACCGCGTCGAACGCGACGACAACGTGGTGGGCATCTACCGCAAGTCCCTGCTGTACCTCGTGTCGAACGCGCTCGAAGCCGACCTGCGCACGCCCATCCTGGGCATGGAAAACGTGTTCAAGGCCGACTACCGGGGTTGGGATGGGTCGTCCAGCACCGGCGAGTCCTTGAGCAACTGGCGGCAGGCCGCCGCCGTGGCGGGCTTGGTGCCCGGCGAGCGACTGGTGCTGGTGGACTCGGACAAGATCACGGTGGCCCGGCCCGACAAAGTGGCCAAGGCCGCCCACGGCACCTTCGACAACGACGTGGACGTGGTCTCGCGCGCCATCGAGCGCATCAGTGGTGGTGTGTTGAAGACCCCGGTCGATGACCTGCGGGGCTTCTGAGCACCGGCGTCAGGTCGAGTAGGAAGCGTCGTCCACCTGGATGTCATGTTCCAGGATGACGGCGCCCAGGTGCCCTTCCGGCGGCCGGCCAAAAAACGGCCCGCCCGGTTCGGCGAACAAATAGAGGTCGGACTGCAAGGCGCCGCAATGCGGGCAATGGTTGGTGAGGCGGCTCACGCCATCGTCGCCGGGCTGATCAACCCGCAAATTGGGCGCCAGCAGCAGCAGGGCATCGGTCAATTCGGCGGGGGGGTTGGAAATGCCGTGCACATAGGTGCGGCTTTCGCCAGATTCACCCAGGTCGACCACATCGGCCGCGACCACCGCGTGCACCTGGGTCAGGGCCTGGCACTTCCAGCAAGTGGAAGTGGACGTGCGCATGTGGATGGGGGCCACCAGGCGCAAAGGGGCGGCATCCGTGGCTTTGGGGGCCGCGCCCTGGCCAGCGTTTTTCTTCAGGCTGTGTGGAGTGCTCATCCAGGCTATCCCTTGAAGACGTGAAGGCTCAACGCTAACACGTCTTCTCAGAATTTGAAGATGCTCAAACCCAGGCTCAGGCTGGTCTGCTTGAAGTTGTAATCCAGCAAGGTTTCACCGTAGCCCTGGAAAATCTGGGCATACCAGCGAAGGCCATCCGGCCGGTCACGGAACACCGGGTAGGAGTAGTCCAGCTGCACCGAGCCCTTGCCCGAGAAGGACGGACGCCACGCCACCGCGGCCGTGGATCGGCCAGGGGTCCACACCGCCTGCAATTCCGCGCGCTTCAGGTAGTGCTGGATGTCGGGGTTGTCGTCCCCCACCGAGTTGTCGGTCTCCAGCCGGTGCTCCAGCCGCAGGTTGAACATCAGGTCACGGCGTTCCAGGCCCACTTGGCCATAGACCCGGTTCCAGCTGCGCGACAGCGGGTCGGGCTGGCCGTTGGATTGGTGGACGATGCCAGCCTGCGTCATGCGCCATTTCCAACCCAGTGGCAACGATTGCCAGGATTCAGGCGTCGGCACCACGTAGATGACTTCAGGCTGGTAGTCGGTGCTGCGGAAAGGCGCGGACTGGTCGCGGTTCCACAACTGCCACATGGACTGCTGGGTGTAGGCCACCCACAGGTCGGCGCCCGGAAGCAAGGCGTTTTCCCAGAC